>DASSEX010000080.1:0-83117 GCA_035695045.1 Mycobacteriales bacterium
GCCGCCGTCGTCGCAATCGTCGGGCGCATCATCATTCGGCGTCGCCGCAACCGACGACAGGCCGGAGAGCCTGCCTACCCGGCGCTCCCGGAGAGTGCCGACCACCACGCCTACCAACCGTCGGTCGACTGACAGCGCACAAGGCGGTCCGCTATCGGCACCTGTGAGCCGTACGCCGGGAGGTTCCGCCGCCCACGGGGGGTAAGCGGCGGAACCTCATTCGTTACATCGTTTGGCGTATGCCTGAGCGTTACAGCTGCCCATCGCGGAGTCCTGAAGCGGCCTCACGCAAGGCATCCGCGCCGGTTCCCAGGGACATGCTCGCCGGATTACCCGCGCTAGCTCAGCCGGTATCGGCGCTCACCGGCATTGCCGAGGGGACTCTGCATGCGCAGGACAGCCGCGTCCTGAGTAGGGGCCTCACCAGAAATGGCGCTTTACACCAACGCGTAGCGTGTCAAGTGGCGGCTCGTCGCTTACCCCCGTGGGCGGCGAGCCGTCCTTGAGCTGGGAAAGGCCCAGACGCGGCGGGCGTCTGGGGCCACTTCCAGGTGCTTAGGCGTCATGAGTATCGACGCTGGCCGCCGAGCGGGCCTATCCGATGCCGTGGAACGGCACCTGTGAGTTGGTGACGTTGGCGATCATGCGCGCCCACCACGTGTGTAGATCGCGTCCACGTCGTCAACCGTCTTCTTCACGCCGGCTTCGATCATCGGGATTCCGTAAGCAGCCGGGACGCGTGTGCGACCGGCACTCGGCCAGACCTACACCGTCCACGCCTACGACCAGCGCCTCGGTACCTGACGTCAGCTCCGGAGCTTCTTGCCCGAGCGGCGATGCCAACGTCGCTCGGCCCACAACATGAGGCGGGCGACGAGCGCGCAGAAGAACGCCGCGCCCAGCAGACCCACCGCCGCCGATGCCGGCGCCGGAAGCACTGCCACGAGCAGGATCAGCGCAACGACGAGCGGAGCGATGCAGATGCCGAGCCGAAGCGAACGCAGCCGGTCCATGAGATAGCGCCGCACCTGCGGGCTCATGCCGACGACGGACTTCCGGTAGCGGTAGTAGCCGAGAGTCGGCGCCGCGACGAGCGCGATGAGCGCACCGACGCGGGCGCCTGACGGGTTGAGCTCGCCGGATCCGACGCCGCGTCCTACCTGCAGCCCGATCCAGCCGCCGATCATGACCACATAGGCGATCCGGGCGAGGAAGAGTCGCAGCGTGAGGTCGAGGTTGTACCTCGCGGCCTCCTCGCGCGGGTCCATCCGCGCCGCCTCGAAGAAGCCCGTCGCCGCGGCTCCGAGCTGTTTGCCCGACAGGTCCAGCCGGGCCAGCTCGTTGCGCGCGCCGACGTTGTTCGGGTCGATCCGGAGCGCTTCTCGAAAGGCGCGCTCGGCCTGCGCGCGGTCGCCGGACTTCAGCGCGCATGCGCCGACGTTGAGATGCGTGTCGGCGGAGTCGGGGCCGAGCCGGACGGCCTCGAGCGCGGCCTGCCAGGCGGTCTGGTGGTCGTCGAGCGCACGAGCCACCCGCGACACCTGAAGGTGCGTCTGCCACACGTGCGGCGCGAGGTCTCGCGCGCGCAGCGCGGCGTGCATCGCCTCTTGCCACCGGCCGAGCCGGCCGAGCGAGACGGCGATCAGGCGATGCCCCCACTCGCCTTCAGGGTTCGCCGTCGTCGCTGCGCCCGCCGCTTCGAAAGCGCGGTGCGCGTCGCCGAGGTTGAGATGCGCGAGCGCCGCGATGCACCACGCCCGGCTCGGCGAGTCGCCACTCGCGAAAGCCGGCGCCAGCAGGCGTAGCGCCTCCTGCGGCCGGCCGACGTCGAGAGCCGCCTCGGCCCGGGAGACGGCGACCGCGGCCGGGTCGACCGTCACATCAACCGCCGCGACCGCATGTAGGCGAGCAGGTCGTCGTACGTGCCGCTCTCGTTGGCGAACATCACGAAGTTGCGCGCGGTTTCGAACCACGGCCCCGTGGAGGGCTTCACCTCTTTCGCCGCGGCCTCGAGGTCGCGCATCTCGATCATCCGCACCGAGCCCGACCGCGACGCCTCGATCAACGCGCGTTCAGCCGCTGAGTCACACACGTGAGCAACATCGGCACCGGAGAACCCGTCCGTGAGCTTCGCGAGCTTGCGCAGGTCGACGTTGGCGACCGGTCGCTCGCTCAGGTGATAGCGGAATATCGCTTCGCGCGCGGTCTGGTCGGGCGGCGCGACGAGCAGCATCCGGTCGAAGCGTCCCGGCCGACGCAACGCGGTGTCCACGTCCCACGGCTGGTTGGTTGCGGCGAGGACGAAGACGCCCTCGTTGTCCGACTTGACGCTGTCCAGCTCGGTCAGCAGCTGGTTGACGGTGCCGCGCATCGCGCTGTTGCGGAGGTTGGTCCGCCGCTGTCCGAGTGCATCGACCTCGTCGAGGAACAGCAAGCACGGACTGTTGCGACGCGCGGTCTCGAACAGCTCGTGCACGTTGCGTTCGCTCTGGCCGATGTACATGTCGAGGATGTCGGCCAACGAGACGGCGAGGAAACGAGCGCCGAGCTCCCCCGCCGTCGCGCGAGCGAGAAACGTCTTCCCGCATCCGGGCGGCCCATAGAGAAGCAGGCCACCACGGAGGCTCTTGCCGTAGAGCCTTCGAAGCTCCGGATTGCGCATCGGTGCGAGGAAGGCCGCCTCGAGCCGCTCCTTCACCTGCTCCATGCCACCGACATCGCCGAGCCGCACGTTCGACACCTCGACGTCGTGCGCGTCGCCCTCCGGCTCGTCCTCACCCTCCACGAACATGGGAGGTACGACGTCCCGCAGCTGCTCATCGAGTCCGGCAAGCACATCGTCGTCGGCAGCGGTCCTGGGTGGCGGCGATGTCACCGGCGGGGGCTCGACGCTCATCGCCTGGCGCATGAGTGCAAGGGCCTGCACACTCGTCGGCTCGCGCTGCAGCGCGGCCGCGATGTGCGTCACCGCCTCGTCGCGTCGGTCGCGCTCGAGGAGTAGTGCGGCGAGGTGCAGCCGCAACGGGACATCGTCCGGCGCGGCGTCGACCGCCGAGCGCAGGCTCACCAGCAACGCGTCGTCGGCGGCGCCCCCCTCCATGCACTGAAGGTACTGCGTCGCGCCGACCCGCGGTCGGCTACGGCACGCGCGGTGTGGCGCCTTGGATCACTGACGAGGTCACCCGCTCCTTGTGCCACTGCGGGTTGCCCCAAAGGGCGGACAGCGTCCAGGTGCGCTTCAGCCACATGTGCAGGTCGTGCTCGAAGGTGTAGCCGATGCCGCCGTGCACCTGCAGCGCCGTGCGCGCCACCCGGCCGGCCGCGACAGAGGCGGCGTGCTTTGCGTGGGACGCGTCGCGAGACCGGGACGGCAGATCCTGTGCGACCGACCAGGCGGCGCGGTTCACGACCGGTCGGGCGAACGACGTCGCGACATAGGCATCGGCGAGCTGGTGCTTCACCGCCTGGAACGCGCCGATGGCGACGCCGAACTGTTCGCGTGTCTTCGCATAGCCAACGGCCATGTCGAGCATGGCCTCGGCGAGCCCGACCAGCTGCGCGGCGACCGCCACGACCGCCCAGTCGAAGACCGCGAGCCCGTCGACGCCGTCCAACCGTGCCACCGCTTCAGAGGCGGACCACTCCACGGTCGCCGGCCGCACACCCGTGTCCACCGACGGCAGAGGAGTGACGCGCACGGCGTCCCGCTCCAGCGCGAACACGCCGCCCGCGTCATCGGCCAGCAGCAGCAGGTCGGCGTGCTCGGCGCCGGAGACGACACCCGTCGGCCCCGGGCCGAGAGCCAGCACCGCCGACCCCTCGACGACTCGCGGCAGCCACGACGCCGCGGCCCCACCACCGGCGCGCTCCAACAGCTGCGCAGCGGCAAGCGTCTCCACCAGGGGCTCCGGCATCGCGGCACGGCCGGAGGCGACCAGCACCGGCAGCGCATCCGTGAGGTCCATGCCGGAACCACCGAACGACTCGCCGACCGTCAGCCCGGTGACCCCCATCTCCGCGAGCCGCTTCCACAGGCCCGGCACCCGTCCGTCCGCGGAGTCCCACGCCGCGCGCAGCGCCTCCGCATCACAGGAGCGGTCGAGCAGCTCGCGCACCGATGCCGCGAACTCCAGCGCATCGGGGTCAGGTCGAAGACGCATCGGCACTCACGCCCTCGGCAGGCCGAGCACACGCTCGGCGATCACGTTGCGCTGCACCTCGTTGGTGCCCGCGTAGATCGGTCCGGCGAGCGAGAACTCGTAGCCGTCGAGCCAGGACGAGTCGACCGTCGCCCGCTCCCCCAGCAGGCCCAGCGCCGTCTCGTGGATCCGCACGTCCATCTCCGACCAGAACAGCTTGTTGGCGCTCGACTCCGCGCCGATCGGCTTGCCGTAGAGCGCCTGCAGTGCGGTGTCGAGCACGTACAGCCGATACGCATCGGCGTCCATCCACGCCTGGGCCACGTCGGCGTCGTACGACGTCGATCCCGACTCCGCGCGCAGCGCCAGCAGCCGATCCGCCGCGGCCATGAAGCGTCCCGGCGACCGCAAGGTCAGGCCGCGTTCCGATGTCGTCGTCGACATCGCGACCTTCCACCCGTCACCGACGCCGCCGAGTACGTGCTCGTCCGGCACGAAGACGTCGTCGAAGAAGACCTCGGCGAAGCCGGGCTCGCCGTCGAGCTGGCGAATGGGCCGCACGGTGACGCCCTCGGCGGACAACGGCATCAGCAGGTAGGTCAGCCCCCGGTGCCGCGAGGACTCCGGGTCGGTGCGGAAGAGGCCGAACAGCCAGTCGGCAAACGCCGCCCGTGACGACCAGGTCTTCTGGCCGTTGACCCGCCAGCCGCCGTCGACCCGGTCGGCCCGGGAACGCAGCGCGGCGAGGTCCGAGCCCGCGCCCGGTTCGGACCAGCCCTGCGCCCACACCTCGTCGGCACGCGCCATCGGCGGAAGGAAGCGCTGCTTCTGCGCCTCCGTCCCGAACTCGAACATCGTGGGCGCGAGCAGGAAGATGCCGTTCTGGCTGACCCGGGCCGGAGCACCGGATGCCCAGTACTCCTCCTCGAAGATCAGCCAGTCGATGAGGTCGACGCCGCGTCCGCCGTACTCCGACGGCCAGGTCACGACCGCAAGCCCTGCCTCGGCGAGCCGCCGCTCCCACTCGCGATGCGCGGCGAAACCGTCGGCGGTGTCGAGCGACGGCAGCGGAGCGGACGGCACGTTGGCCGCAAGCCACGACCGCACCTCGGCCCGCCACGCCGCACGCGCCGGCTCGACGCTCAGGTCCACGCCACTCCTCTCCCGGACAATCGCCATATCGCGGCCATAGATGGCCGACATGTGGCGATTGCCTGCCGGTTTCTGACGACCCGTCAGATCCGGCTAATCTAGACCCATGCCTGAGGCCTACATCGTCGACGCTGTCCGCACTCCTGTCGGGAAGAAGAACGGCGGCCTGTCGACCGCCCACCCGGCCGACCTGGGCGCGCACGTGCTCAAGCAGGTCGTCGAGCGCACCGGCATCGACCCGTCGGCCGTGGAGGACGTCGTCTTCGGCTGCCTGGACACCCTCGGGCCGCAGGCGGGCGACATCGCCCGGACGGCGTGGCTGGCTGCGGGCCTTCCGGAGGAAGTTCCCGGTACGACGATCGACCGTCAGTGCGGCTCCAGCCAGCAGGCGCTGCACTTCGCCGCGCAGGGCGTCATGAGCGGAACGCAGGACGTCGTCATCGCCGGCGGCGTGCAGAACATGAGCCAGATCCCGATCGGCTCGGCGTTCCGCGCCGCGGCCGCCATCGGCCTCGAGCAGCCCGACCCGTTCAGCGGGTCGAAGGGCTGGGTGGCTCGCTACGGCAACCAGCCGGTCAACCAGTTCTACGGCGCCGAGCTGATCGCCGAGAAGTGGAACATCACCCGCGACGACATGGAGGCCTTCGCCCTCGAGTCGCACCGCCGCGCGATCCAGGCCATCGACGAGGGCCGGTTCGACCGGGAGATCAGCCCCTACGAAGGCGTCACGACCGACGAGGGCCCGCGCCGCGACACCACCCTCGAGAAGATGCAGAGCCTGAAGCCGCTCGCGGAGAACGGCCGCATCACCGCCGCCGTGAGCTCGCAGATCTCCGACGGTGCGGCAGCGATCCTCGTCGTCTCCGAGCGGGCGCTGAAGGAGCACAACCTCACCCCGCGCGCCCGGGTCCATCACCTCAGCGTCCGCGGCGCCGACCCGATCTACATGCTGACCGCGCCGATCCCCGCGACGTCGTACGCGTTGGAGAAGACCGGACTGTCACTCGACGACATCGACCTGGTCGAGATCAACGAGGCGTTCGCCCCGGTCGTGCTCGCGTGGCAGAAGGAGACCGGCGCCGACCTGGCCAAGGTCAACGTCAACGGTGGCGCGATCGCGCTCGGCCACCCGCTCGGCGCGACCGGAGCGCGGCTCATGACGACACTGCTCAACGAGCTGGAGCGCACCGGTGGCCGCTACGGCCTGCAGACGATGTGCGAGGGCGGCGGCCAGGCCAACGCGACGATCATCGAGCGCCTCGGCTAGCGCCAGGTGAGCGGGGGTCAGTAGCCGAACGTCGCCGAGTACTCCGGCGCGCCTTTCATCTCGTTCGCCGTCGACGTGCCGACGAACGTGAAAGTTCCGTGCCCCGCGGATGCGCCGGTCTGCGTCACGTCCGGCCAGAGCAGGCTCCAGTTCCAGCAACCGTTGGCGTTGGCGGACAGCTGGTGCGTGCCCGCACCACCGGGGTGCAGCTTCGCCCAGTCCCAGATCGTCCGGCTGCCCTGATCGACCGCGAAGTCGACCTCACGGGTGCCGGGGAACGTCAGCGTGCCCCGGCCGGTGCTGTCGCGGCACAGCTGGAACTGCAGCCGCACGCCCCGGGACAACGGCGTGGCGGTCACAGCGGCGCACCAACCGACCGCGCTCTGCAGGGTGCCGCCGCTGTCGCCGTAGGTGCTTCCCGTGCACTCGCGCGGCCCACCCGTGTACGTCGACTGCCACCGCGTCAGCGTCGGGCCCTGCGAGCGTGAGACCTGGCCACTGCGTGTCGGACTCGTCGCGGTCCCGCTCGGTCCGGTGCCGGTGGTGCCCTGCGACGGCAGCGCCTGTGCGCCTCCGGCCTGCTGCTGACGCCCGGCCGGCCGGGGGGCGGCATGGCGGTGGCGCGGGGAGACCGGGTCGAGGGCGACCATCCGAGGCGCCGTGGCCGTCGGCGCCGGCGAGCTGAAGTCCTGCCCGGCCGGTGGCGCCGGCTTGAGCACGTCGATCCCGGCCGCTCCGCCGGACACAGCGACAACGACGGCGAGCCCGGCAGCTGTGGTCAGCCCGGCCGCCGTCACACCGGCGCGGCGCCGCCGCCGGCGGCCGGCCTCGCCACGCACCTGCTCGAGGCCGTCGACGGGAGGTGCCAGTTCGACCACGGGTCGCTGCGGCAGCCGGATGTCGCTCATCGTGTCGCCTTTCCGAGCTCCCCCGCCAACCGCTGGCGACCGTCGTGCAGACGACGCTTCACGGTGCCCACCGGCACATGCAGCAGTCGCGCGATCTCCTCGACCGCGACGTCTGCGTAGTAGTGCAGCAGGATCGCCTGCCGCTGCCGGTCGGGCAGCCGCTCGACCAGGTCCCGCAGCCAAGGGTCGTGCGCCGGCGCCGTACGGGCCAGGTGCGACGCGGCGCGCTCCGACAGGTCACGCTCACGCGTGACCGAGCGCCAATGGTCGCGGCTGAGATTGGTCGCGACGAAGAACAGCCAGGCGCGCGCGTCGCGCACCTTGAGCCAGCGGGCGAGCAGCCGCGTGAACGCCTCCTGGGCGATGTCGACGGCGGCGCCGGCGTCGCCGGTCAGCGCGAGGGCGTAACCCGAGAGCGGGCCGAAGTGCTGGCGGTAGAGATCGGCGAAGGCCTCCCCGCCCAGGGCGTCCGCAGGCGCGTCGCGACGCGGGGCGCCGGCCAGCTCCAGCGGGCCCACCTCCGCGACCATCACGCCTCCACTCGCTGCCATTCCGGGTCGTAGACGGAGAAGTTCGGCACAAGGTTCGGCTGAACCTTCCGCCGCGAGTCCCCGTCCACGACACGTCCCTGCCCGAAGGCTCGATTCAGGAGTGACGATGCGCAGAGCCCTCATCACCACGCTCGGTCTCGCGGGCGTCGCCGCAGCAGCTGCCCCCGTGCTCGCCGCACCCGCACCGGTCGACGAAGGCCGGACCGCCGGGATGCGCGTCGTGACGACGCTGCCCGGCGGCGACACCCTCCAGCTGGACTTCAGCGGCTCGCAGCTGAGCTCGGGCCCCCGGCTGGTCGTCGACGTCGTCCGATGCGACCCGGACAACAACTGCACCACCCAGCCGTACGCCGGCGACCTCCCCGCAGGCGCGCTGTCGATCTCCGCGTCCGACCCGCAGGCCACCCTCACCACGACGCTCGACGGACGCCCGCTCTCGATCAGCTGGAAGCCGGCTGCGAACGGCGGCTACACGGTCGGTGGCGGCACGCTCGAGGGCGACGGACCGGACACGTTCGCCAGCGAGTACACCGGCACCTCGGCCGACACCAGCGTCAGCTATGACGGCACCGGCTGCCACGGCACCGGCGGAGTCGGCGACGGGGTGGTGCTGGACACCGCGCCGGTGTCCGGAACGGAGGTCGCGCTGCCGCTCAGCGCCTTGCGCCTCCCGGACGGCACCGCCTTCCGCTGTTAGGCAGCAGGCCGCGAGGAAAAGATCATCACGATGGGTTGACGGGGTTTCAGAACCGGCGCAGGAGCGCATGAACCCGGCATCCAGGCGACCACCTTTGCCCCCGTGGGAGCCGGGTTTTCGCTGCTCTCACGATCCCAAGCAGGGGGATCCGCCGCCCCATGACCACCACTCCGGCCGGATGGGTCTTTCGCGAAGCCGGCAGCTTCGCGGCGATGTCGCTCGACACCGTGCGAGCGGCCTTCCGCCGCCCGGTCCAGTGGCGTGAGTTCGTCCACCAGCTGTGGTTCGTCGCGAGTGTGTCGATCCTGCCGACCTGCCTCGTCGCCATCCCCTTCGGCGCGATCATCGCGCTCCAGACCGGCGCGCTGATCCGCCAGCTCGGCGCCGTCTCGCTCAACGGCGGCGCCAGCGTCGTCGCGGTCGTCCGCGAGGCGAGCCCGATCGTGACCGCACTCATCATCGCGGGAGCGGCGGGCTCGGCGATCTGCGCCGACCTCGGCGCCCGCAAGATCCGCGACGAGATCGACGCGATGGAGACGCTCGGCATCAGCCCGCTGCACCGGCTGGTGGTCCCGCGGGTCGCCGCCGTGATGGTGGTCGCGTTGCTCCTCAACGGGCTGGTCTCGGTCGTCGGCGTCGCCGGCGGCTACTTCTTCAGCGTCGTCGTCGAGCACGGCACGCCGGGGCCGTATTTCGCCAGCTTCACCGAGCTCGCCCAGCTGCCCGACCTCGTGCAGGCCGAGATCAAGGCGGTCGTGTTCGGCTTCGTCGCGGGGCTCGTGGCGTCGTACCAGGGTCTACGGGCGAAGGGTGGACCGAAGGGCGTCGGCGACGCGGTGAACCAGTCGGTCGTGTTCACCTTCATGTTGCTGTTCGTCATCAACTTCGTCGCGACTGCGATCTACACGCAGATCATCCCGCAGAAGGCGCTGTGAGCTACACGCTGCCGCGTGCGCTGCGCCCGGCGAACCGCGCCTGGCAGGCCGTCGCGTCCGAGCTCGACGACCTCGGGCAGCAGGCGACGTTCTACGCGCGAACGATCGGCTGGACCTACCGCGTCCTCTTTCGCTACAAGAAGGAGGTCATCCGGCTGCTGAGCGAGGTCGCGTTCGGCACCGGCGCGCTCGCGGTCATCGGCGGCACCGTCGTGATCGTCGTCTTCATGACGTTCTTCACCGGCCTCGAGGTGGGCCAGCAGGGTTACAACTCGCTCAACCAGCTCGGCGCCGCCGTCTACACGGGCTTCATCTCGGCGTATTTCAACACCAGGGAGATCGCTCCGATCATCGCCGGCATCGCCCTCTCGGCGACCGTCGGCGCCGGGTTCACCGCGCAGCTCGGGGCGATGCGGGCGAGCGAGGAGATCGACGCGCTCGAGACGCTCGGCATCCCGTCGATCCCGTTCCTCGTCACCACGCGGCTGATCGCCGGAATGCTCGCGGTGATCCCGCTCTACGTCCTAGGCCTGCTGTCGTCGTACCTGTCGACGCAGCTCATCACGACCAAGCTGTTCGGCCAGTCGTCCGGCACCTACCACCACTACTTCTTCCAGTTCCTGCCGAAGAGCGACATCTACATCTCGTTCGGCAAGGTGCTGGTCTTCGCGCTCGTCATCATCCTCGTGCACTGCTACTACGGCTACAAGTCCAGCGGCGGGCCGGCCGGCGTCGGCATCAGCGTCGGCCGCGCCGTACGACTCGTCATCACCACCATCGTCGTCATCGACCTGCTGCTCGACCTGGCGCTCTACGGCAGCCAGATCACGGTGCGGATCGCGGGCTGAGCGATGCGACACCATCCCTACAAGCTGTACGGCGTCTTGCTGCTGCTCGTCGCCTTCGCGCTGGTCGCGCTGAGCATCATGGCGTTCAACCAGGACTTCACGCCCGCTGACTACGTCACGGTGCACATCGACCGCGCGGGGCTCCAGCTGCTGCCGGGCTCCGACGTCAAGGAGCGCGGGCTCATTGTCGGCAGCGTCGACACGATCTCCTCGACGGGCAACGGCGCGGACATCCGGTTGCGGCTGAGCCCCTCGGAAGCCCGGCAGATTCCTGACAACGTCACGGTGCGGCTGCTGCCGAAGACATTGTTCGGCGAGAAGTACGTCGACCTCGTCCCGCCGGCGCAGCCGTCCGGTGCACACCTCGCGGACGGCTCGGTCATCCACGAGGACCAGACCCGGCCGACGCTCGAGATCGACCAGGCGCTCGACGACCTGCTGCCGACACTGCGCGCCGTGCCACCGGTCGACCTCAACCGCACGCTGACCGCCCTCGCCACCGCGCTCACGGGACGAGGAGAGGAGCTGGGGCAAACCGTCGCTCAGTCCGATGCCTGGCTCCGGCAGTTCAATCCGCATCTCCCGCGACTTCAGCACGACCTGGCGGCGCTCGCGACCGTCAGCCGCACCTACTCCGACGCCGCGCCCGCGCTCCTGCGGATGCTCGGCAACCTCACCGTCACGTCCCAGACCGTGGTGCAGGAGCAGCGGCAGATCTCCGCGTTCCTCGACGACGTCACCGGTGCGGCGAACGCTACCCACGACCTGCTCGCCCGCAACGCGGCGAACATCATCGCCGTCAACAAGGTCAACCGGCCGGTCATCTCGTTGCTGGCGCGCTACTCCCCCGAGTTCCCGTGCTTCTTCCGTGGCTACGCCGGCCTCATCCCGCGCATCCACGACGCGGTCGCCAAGTCGCCGGTCGGCATCAGCCACTCGGCGCACGTCGTCGTCGAGATCGTGCCGTCGTTCCCCACGTACTCACGGCCGATCGACCTGCCGCAGTTCAACGACAAGCGAGGCCCCAACTGCTACGGGCTGCCGCACCCGCCGATGTCGCTTCCGGTCATCCGCTACAAGGACGGCACCGAGGACGACCCGCGCTTCGACGCGCAGGGCGGCACACCCGGCAAGGCCGGGAGAACGGGCGCGGCCGGCGGGTTCAGCCCGTCGATGGGTCAGGCAGGGACCGCCCAGGAACGGTCGGTGTTCGACAGCCTGCTCGGCCCGATGCTGGGCATCCGGGCCGGCGCCGTCCCTGACATCGCCGACCTGCTGTGGGGTCCGCTCGCCCGCGGAGCGGCGGTGAACCTCCAGTGAGCCGGACCCAGAACGGCATGACCGTCATGGGCGCGGGCGTGCGCTTCGCGATCTTCGCCGTCGTCACGCTGCTCGCGACGGCCCTCCTCGCGATGACGATCATGAACGTCGACACCCAGAAGACCCGCAGCTACTCCGCCGTCTTCACCGACGCCGCGAACGTCATCTCGGGAGATGAGGTGCGCTTCGCCGGCGTACGGGTCGGGACGGTCAACGGCATCTCGCTCTACCAGGGACACGAGGCCAAGGTCTCGTTCACCGTGGCCGACGACGTCGCGATGACGACCAACACGAAGGTCGTCATCCGCTACCGCAACCTCATCGGCCAGCGTTACCTCGCGATCGTGGATGACGGCCCGGACGGCGCACCGCTGCGCCAGGACGCGCTGATTCCCGCGAGCCGGACACAACCCGCGCTCAACCTCACGACGCTCTTCAACGGCTTCAAGCCGCTGCTGTCCGGCCTCAACCCCGATGACGTCAACCGGCTCTCTTACGAGCTCGTGCAGGTGCTGCAGGGCGAGGGCGGCACGATCGACACGCTGTTCCGGCAGGTCGGGTCGCTCACCAACAGCCTCGCCGACCGCGACAAGCTCATCGGCGACGTCATCGACAACCTCGACGCCGCTCTCGGGCCGGTCGCCGAGCGCGACCAGCAGCTGTCCGGGCTCATCAGCAACCTCCAGCAGTTCATCAGCGGGCTGTCACAGGACCGCGGCGCGATCTCGTCCTCGCTGGTGAGCATCGACCGGCTCACCGGCGCAACCGCCTCGCTCCTCCACGACGTGCGCCCGTCGCTCGCCTCCGACATCCAGCGGCTCGGCGTGCTCGCCGAGAAGCTCAACACGAAGGCGAGCCGGCAGTGGCTCGAGCACTTCCTCACCTACACGCCATACAAGCTGAAGGTCAGCACCCCCGAGGCGTCGTACGGCGCGTTCCTCAACTTCTACGTGTGCGCGGTCAACTTCATCCGGCCGGACGGCACCGAGACGCCCTGGCAGATCAACTCCGCGCACCGCTGCCACACCAACCCCGTCGAACCCGCGCCGGGAACGCCTCCGCCGGGAGGCTCCGGATGAGCCTCACCAACCTCAAGCCGTTCCGGGAGATGAACCCGAAGCCGATCGGCATCGCCTTCCTCGCGACGCTGGCCGTGCTGCTGGTCCTCGCCTTCAACATCGGCAACCTCCCGTTCACGGGCGGCACCGGCTACAGCGCAGCGCTCCCCCTCGCCGAAGGTCTCCGAAGCGGCGACCGGGTGATGATCGGCGGCGTCGTCGTCGGCAAGGTCACGAGCGTGTCGATCGAGGGCACGCACGTCCGGGTGGGCTTCTCCATCACCCACGGCGGTGTGCATCTCGGCCGCGACACCGTCGCGTCGGTGCAGATCGCGACGCTCCTGGGCAACAAGTACCTCTCGCTCGAGCCGCGCGGGACGGGCGAGTGGCCGCACGACAAGGAGCTGCCGCTCAGTCAGACCCGGGCGGCTTTCGACGTCTCGCCCGCACTGCAGGCACTCGGCCGGACGACCGGCCGGATCGACACCACACGGCTTGCGAACGCACTCGATGCGATCTCGGCGGCGTTCAAGGACTCACCGGCCTCGACCCGCTCGATGCTCGCCGGACTGTCCAGGCTTTCGGAGACGATCGCCTCCCGCGACGCCGAGCTGACGTCGCTGCTGCAGCACACCGACACGCTCACCGGCGTTCTCGCCCAGCGGCGGGAGCAGTTCGTGCAGATCTTCGGTGACGGCGACCGTCTGCTCCAGATGCTGCAGGCGCGCCGTCAGGTCGTCGACCAGCTGCTCTCCAACACGACCGACATGGCCGAGCAGCTGTCCGGGCTCGTGCATGACAACCAGGCGTCGATCGGGCCAGCGCTCCGCCAGATCCATGGTGTCCTCAGCCTGCTGAACCAGCACCAGGACCAGCTGGACACGATCGTCAAGGAGCTCTACGTCTTCGTTCGGGGCGAGGTGGACGCGACCGGGTCCGGTCCATGGTTCGACGGCGCCGCGATCAACGCGACGAACCCGTTCCAGGTCAACCCCGGCCAGAACCTCGCCCCGACCGACCATCCCCGCACGTTGGGCGACCTGCTCGGCGTTCCCCTTGCGCAGAAGGTGGTGCGCAAGTGAGCCGGGTCAAAGTCATCATCGGCGTCGTCATCGCGCTGGCGCTGGCCGTGGTGCTGGTGCCGAAGCTGTTCAGTGGCGACACGAAGAAGGCCATCGCCTACTTCCCGCTCGCCGTGCACCTGTATCCCGGCTCGGACGTCGACGTGCTCGGGGTGAAGGTCGGCACCGTCACCTCGGTCACACCGCAGGCGACTCGGGTCAAGGTCGTCATGGAGTACGACGCCTCTCGCCGCATCCCCGCGGGTGCGACGGCGACGGTCGACGAGCCCACCCTCGTCGCCGACCGCGTGATCGAGCTGTCGCCGGCCTACGGCGGCGGTCCGGTGCTCGCCGATGGCGCGACGATCCCGATCCAGCGCACCGGCATCCCGCTCGAGCTCGACCAGCTCACGGCCAACCTCGTGCAGCTGTCGCAGGCCCTCGGCCCCGAAGGGGCCAACAAGACCGGGGCGCTCGGCCGGGCGATCGAGGTCGGCGCGGCGAACATGCGCGGCGAGGGCGCGCAAGCCCACACGACCGTGTCCCGCCTGTCCCAGATGATGGCGACCATCGGTGACAACCGGGACGCGCTGTTCTCGACGATCCGCAACCTGCAGGCCTTCACGACGACGCTCGCCCAGCACGACGCGGAGACCCGGTCGTTCACCACCGACCTCGCCGACGTGTCTCAACAGCTGGCTCAGGAGAGCAACGAGTTCTCCACCGCACTGCACAACCTCGGCATCGCACTGAACGACGTCGCGCGGTTCATCCACGCCAACCGCGATGCGCTCGCCGGCGACGTACAACAGCTCGGGACGGTGACCAACATCCTCGCCAGGGAACGGGTGCTGCTGGCGCACATGGCGGACATCGGCGCGGTCGGCATCAGCAACTACCCGCACATGTACACCCCGTCGGCACGGACCTACAACGCGCGGTTCGACAACTTCGACACCAACAACCCGACCCTGTTCTTCTGCCAGCTCTACGACTCTGTCGGCGGCGACCCACAGCAGTGCCTCGACATGCTCAAGCCGCTCAACCAGGTCCCCTTGCCGAGCCAGGGCGGCCGCCGATGATCCGACTGCGTGCACTCGCGGCCGCGGTGGCTTCCGCTGCCGTACTGACCGGCTGCGGATTCCACGGCGTCTACTCACTGCCCCTGCCGGGTGCGGCGGCAAAGGGCGTCCACACCTACACGGTGCACGTGCAGCTGGCCGACGTGCTCGACCTCGTGCCCTACTCGGCCGTCAAGGTCAACGGCGCGACGGTGGGACACGTCAAGAGCATCGGCGTCGAGGGTCGGCACGCGCTGGTGGACTGCCAGCTCCCCGACTCGGTCCGGCTGCCGGCCAACGCCATCGCCCGGGTCGAGCAGACCAGCGTGCTCGGCGAGAAGTTCGTCGAGATCGAGCCCCCGAAGGACATCGCGCCGATCGGCCGACTGGCGGACGGCGACGTCATCCCGCTGGCGCACACCGACACGGACGCCTCCGTCGAGGAGGTGCTCGGTGCGCTGTCGATGCTGCTCAACGGCGGCGGCGTCGACCAGCTGCACACGATCACCCACGAGCTGTCGGTCGCCCTGCAGGGCCGCACGACTGTGGCGCGTGACCTGCTCGGACAGCTGCGTGGCTTCGTCGGCGGGCTGGACGCGCAGAAGAACCAGATCATCTCGGCAATGGACGGCATCGACCGGCTGACCACGATCGTCCGCGGGCAGGAGCGCACACTCACGACGGCGATCGACACGATGCCCTCTGCGCTCAAGGTGCTGGTCGATGACCGTCATCGGCTGACGACGATGCTGGTGTCCGTCGACCACCTCGGCACTGTCGCCTCACACGTGCTCAACGCATCGCACGCCGACCTCGTCGCCAACCTCCGCAACCTGCAGCCCACGCTCGACAAGCTCGCCCGGGTCGGACAGCTGATCCCGCAAGTCCTCCAGGTGCTGATCACCTATCCGACCGCCGACACCGTCGAGCAGGAGTACTTCGGCGACTACGGCAACCTGGCCCTGACCCTCGACGCGTCCGCGAAGTCACTGTTGACCACGTTCGGGCCTCAGCTCGCGTCGCTGTTCCCCAACGCCGTGCCGAAGTCGAAGCGCGGCGCGCAGAGCAAGCCCGGCGTGACGACACCGACGACGCCGACGCTGCCGGTCCCCCTGCCCACCCCGTCCTGGCTGGTCGGCAACGACATCGGCGCGCTTCTCCTGGGCGGCCTGCGGTGATCCGCCGCGCGGTCTGGATCAAGACCGGTGTCTTCGTCGCGATCGCGGCGCTGGGCATCGGATACGTGCTCGTCCACTACGTCGGCGTCGGCCAGTCGTTGTTCGGTAACGCCTACACCGCGTACGTCGACCTCCCGGACTCTGGCGGACTGTTCAGCAGCGCGAGCGTCACCTACAGGGGTGTCGAGGTCGGGCGCGTCGGCAAGATCGCGCTGCGCCCGAACGGCATCCGGGTCGCCCTCGACCTCGACGGCAAGCAGCAGATCCCCGCGGACCTGCAAGCCGTCGTGGGCAACGGCTCACCCATCGGCGAGCAGTTCATCGACCTTCAGCCTCTGCATCCGGGCGGCCCTTACCTGCACAGCGGCAGCGTCATCCCGCAGAGCCGCACAAGGCTGCCCTACAGCGCCCAGGACCTGCTAGTGAACCTCGACCGGCTCATGAAGTCCGTCCCCAAGGAAGACCTGCACACGCTGGTCACCGAGCTCGGCACGACATTCGCCGACACCGGGCCGGAGCTGCAGCACCTGCTCGACTCGACGCACGCACTGCTGCAGACGGCGCGCGCCGACCTGCCGCAGACCGTGCAGCTGCTGGACGACGGCGGCCGCGTCCTCGACACCCAGAACGTGCTCTCCTCGGACATCGTCACGTTCTCGCGCAACCTGGCGACGTTCACCGATGCCCTGCGCTCGAGTGACCACGACCTGCGTGCGGTCATCGACAACGGCGTGCCGGCGTCGCAGGAGCTCACGGCGCTCGACCACAGCGTCGACGCGACCCTGCCGGTGCTGCTCGGCAACCTCACGTCGCTCGGCCAGGTCACCGCCGTGCGCATCCCCGCGCTGCGGCAGGTGCTGATCATCTACCCGTACGTCGTCGCGACGTCGTACGGCTTGTTCCCGGGCAACCACTCGACGAGGTTCGGCTTCCCGTTCCCGCCGACCGAGGACCACCAGCCGTGCCTGCAGGGCTACGTGCCGCCGAAGAAGTGGCGGCTGCCGAACGCCCTTCACTACCCGCCCATCCGCTGGAACGCGTTCTGCAAGGCGCCGACGAACGCCGACATCAACGTCCGCGGCTCCCGCGAGGCGCCGGAGCCGGACGGCAAGCGGCTCGGCGACGAGCCGAGCTACCGGCACAACAGCGGCCTGCCGGGGGGCAGCGGATCAGCAGGCGCCGCGTCGGGCACCGCCGCGTCGGGCTCCGCCACGTCCGGCTCGGCCGCTGCGGCACCGCTCGCGGTCGACCGCTGGTTCTCGACCGCGGACGGCACCAGCTACCTTCTCGGTTCGACAGGCGGACAGCAACGCGTGCTGGGAGATCGTTCGTGGATGTGGCTGCTGTTCGGCCCGATGAGCTAGTGGACGACCGGGGCCGGGGCGGCTTCGTGCTCCCCGCACTCATCGTCGTGTTCGCCGGCCTGCTGGCGTTCCTGGTCGTGATGCTGCTCCAGGCGTCCGGACGGAACGCGCGCGACGACCGGCGGCAGGCTGTCGCGGCCGCCGCACGGTCGGAGGCGCTGGCGGTCACGACGATCAGCTACCGGACGGCGAACGCCGACCTCGATCGCATCCTCGCCGGCGCGACGGGGAAGCTGCGCTCGCAGTTCGCGGAGCAGCAACCGCACTTCGCCGACATCCTCGCGCCGGACAAGTCCGTGTCGAAGGGTGAGGTGCTCTCGGTCGGAGTCGTCAGCGCCTCCACGTCCGCCGCGCAGGTCGTGGTCGCTGTCGACGCCACCGTCACGACGACGCCGGCGGGCAAGCAACCGGAGTCGGTGCTCAAGCACTACCGGATGGTGATGCGCCTCGTGAAGGCGCACGGTCACTGGCTGGTGAGCGACATCGCGTTCGCGGGAGAGCCGCAGTGACCGCCGCACGCCGCGGGCTGCTGACCGCTGTGGTGGCCGCGTTGTGCGTCGCGTTGCTCGCAGCCGATGTCGTCCTGTGGCTCCACAACCGGCACGGAGCCGCCGTCGAGCGGGCCCGCAGCCAGGCGGTTGCCGCTGCGCGGGAGGCTGCCCGCGACATCCTGTCCTACGACTACCGCAGCCTGAAGACGGACATCGCGAAGGCGAAGTCGGAGACGACCGGCCTCTTCGCAAAGCAGTACGCCGGCACCGCGGGCACTCTGCTCGCGCAGGCCGCCGAGCTCCGCGCGATCGTGCAGGCGACACCGGCGTCGCCGCCCGCCGTCGTCAGTGCGACCAGCGACGAGGTCGTCGTACTCGTGTTCGTCGACCAGGCGTCGGTCAAGCAACCGGCTGGGGCGAAGACGCCCGCGACGAGGATCGACCAGAGCCGCGTCCAGATGACGATGACCAAGGTCGGCGACACGTGGAAGGTCTCCCAGCTCGCGGCGTTGTGAGGGTTGAGTGTGACGCTTTCCCCCTAACTGGGGGCCCGCCAAGGGGTAGTTCGTCGCACTCAACCTGGGTAGGGGCTGGTGATGGCGACCTTCGACTTCCGCTTCGAACCCGCGTATCGCGTTGCCGGCCTACCGTTCGGCGTCATGCCCGCGACGACCTCCGTCACCGTCGAGAGCGGCGAGCTCCGGGCGAGGTTCGGACCGTGGCGGGTGCGCACCCCGTTGAGCAATGTCGCCGGCAGCGAGGTGTCCGGCCCCTACTCCTTCGTGAAGACGGCCGGGCCGGCCCATCTGTCGTTCACCGACCGCGGCGTCACGTTCGCGACCAACGGCGAGCGAGGCTTGTGCATCCGGTTCCACCAGCCGGTGCGGGCGATGGATCCGACCGGCCGGCTCCGCCACCCCGGGCTGACCGTCACCGTGGCGGACGTCGACGGGCTGGCTGCCGCGCTAGCCTCGTAAAGGGTGAGGCAACCGCCGATGACCACGCGCCGGCTGGCGCTTGCGTTCCTCGGCGCCGCATTCGGCCTGGTCGTCGCGGTCGTGCCGGCGGGGTCAGTGGCCGCCCCGGCTGTCGATGGATCGCACGCGGTCCTCACGGCCGGCCATCTCGACGAAGCCGTCCTCGCGGTTGCCCACCCGCGGACCCTCGCGCAGCTGCCTTCCGCGGTCGGTACGCGCGTGCCCGTCCTGCCGGCGGATCACCTCCGGCCGGCCATCTCTGCGACGGTCGGCATTGCCGTCCCCGCCGTCGTCACGCCTCCCGCCGCGATCCGCGGGCCGCCGGCCTGACGCCATCGCCCTGTCCGTCCCTTTCACCCGAGGAGACGACCGATGGACGAAGGCCTCGATCTCAAGGTCTGGCTGACGCTCATCGGGGTCTTCGTGGTGTTCTTCGCCCTACCGTTCCTCGTCCTCGAACGAGACCGGCGCAGGCGCCACCACGACGACGCCCGCTGAGCAACCGGTGTGGGGAGTGCCCTGGGGTGCTCCCCACACCCCGGTTCAGCTGCGGGGCAGGCCGAGCATCCGGGTCGCGAGGATGTTGCGCTGGATCTCGTCGGACCCGCCGTAGATCGTGTCCGCGCGGGTGAAGAGGAACAGCCGCTGCAGCTCGTCGAAGCCGTCCTCGCCGGTGACGGTGGCAGCGGCACCCTGCACAGTCATCGCCAGCTCGCCGAGCCGCCGGTGCCAGCGCGACCACAGCAGCTTGGCGATCGACGACTCGACGCCCGGCTCGTCGTGGGACAGCATCCGCAGCGCCGTGTAGCGCAGCACCCGCAGGTCGATCCACGCCTGCGTCAGCTGGTCCGCGATGACCGGGTCCTCGGCGAGGCCGGTGTGTCGGGCGACCTCGATCACGTGGTCGAGCTCACGGGCGAAGCCGATCTGCTGCCCGAGGGTCGCCACGCCGCGTTCGAACCCGAGCGTCGCCATCGCGACCCGCCAGCCGTCGCCGGGCGCTCCGACCACGTTGTCGACAGCCGTCCGCGCACCGTCGAAGAACACCTCGTTGAACTCCGACGTGCCGGTGATCTGCACGATCGGCCGGATGTCGATGCCCGGCTGCTTCATCGGCACCAGGAGGTAGGACAGACCTGCGTGCTTCGTCGCCTCCGGGTCGGTGCGGGCGAGGACGAAGCACCAGTCGGCGACGTGAGCCAATGACGTCCAGACCTTCTGTCCGGTGACGACCCACTCCTCACCGTCGCGCACCGCCGTCGTCCGTACGCCGGCCAGGTCCGACCCCGCGCCCGGCTCGGAGTAGCCCTGACACCACAGCTCCTCGCCGGAGAGGATGCCCGGCAGGAACCGCCGGCGTTGCTCGTCGCTGCCGCAGGCGAGCAGGGTCGGCGCGAGCAGCTGCTCACCGATGTGGTTGACGCGGTGCGGCGCGCGCGCCTTCGCGTACTCCTCGTGGAAGACGACCTGCTGCATCAGGCTCGCGCCGCGACCGCCGTGCTCGCGTGGCCAACCCAGCCCGATCCATCGGTGGGCGCCGAGCAGTCGCTCCCACTCCCGCCGGGTCTCGAACCCCTCGTGCTCGCGTCCCGGTCCGCCCGCGTCGCCCAGCGCGGCGAAGTCACCGACGAGATGCTCGTCGAGCCAGTCGCGCACCTCCGCACGGAACGCCTCGTCCTCGGCCGAGAAGCGCAGATCCACCCGGCTACCGTAACCTGACGCCGTGTCAGAAACGGTGTCGGCCGTGGCGGCCAACGGCCTGGAGTTCCGCTACCTGTCGGCCGGCGACGGCCCGCTTGCGCTGCTGCTGCACGGTTTCCCCGACTCGGCGCAGACCTGGCGCCACTTGTTGCCTGCGCTCGCGGAGGCAGGCTTCCGCGCGGTCGCGCCGTGGACCCGCGGCTATGCGCCGACAGCGGTGCCCGCAGACGGCGACTACCGCGTCTCGACGCTCGCCGCGGACGCCAATGCGCTGCACGACGCGCTCGGCGGCGGCCCGGACGCCGTACTGGTCGGGCACGACTGGGGGGCGATCACGGCGTACGGCGCCGCGGCGCTCGAACCCGATCGGTGGCGCCGCGTGGTCACGATGGCCGTGCCGCCGCCGGCGGTCGCGTCGGCGGCCTTCTTCGACTATGCACAGCTGAAGAAGAGCTTCTACGTCTACCTCTTCCAGACCGATCTCGCCGAGCTGGTTGCCGGCGGCGACGACCTCGCCTTCATCGACAACTTGTGGCGCGACTGGTCCCCGTCGTACGACGGCGGCGTCGACCTCGCGCACGTGAAGGACGCCTTGCGCGAGCCCGACAACCTGCGCGCTGCGATCGGCTACTACCGCGCGATGTTCGGCGGCGGCGTGCTCGGCGACTCACCACCGCACCCGACCCTCTATCTGCACGGCGAGGACGACGGCGCGTTTCTCGCCGACCGCGTACCGGACTCGAAGGCTCACCTGTCCGCCGAGTCCGAGGTCCGCGTCGTGCCCGGAGTCGGACACTTCCTTCACCTCGAGCGTCCGGACGAGATCAACCGTCAGGTCGTCGACTGGCTCACGACGGGTTGACCAGCGTGACGATGGCGGTCTGCGTCTCGTCGTCGACCTCGATCTCGACCGTCCCGCCGGTCGTCGCGTAGACCTCGCTCAACGTCGGCGCCTGCTCCCGGTTGCATTCGGCGAGCAACGTGCCGCCGGGTGCGAGCCACAGCGGCACCGCCGCCGCCACCCGGCGATGCACGTCGAGCCCGTCGGCTCCGCCATCCAGCGCCACCATCGGCTCGTGCAGCCGGGCCTCCGGCGGGAGCAGGGGGATCCGGTCGGTCGGCACGTAAGGAGCGTTGACGGTGAGAACGTCGACGGCGCCGAGCAGCCCGACGGACAGCGGCCGGAAGAGATCACCCTCGTAGACCTGGCCGCCGACCGTCGCGAGGTTGCGCCGCGCGCAGCGCACCGCAGCAGCGTCGATGTCGACCGCATGCAGGTGCACGCCGGGAACCAACGTCGCGACAGCGAGCCCGACGGCTCCGGACCCGCAGCACATGTCGACGACCACCGAGCCGGACGATGCGCGCGCAGCAGCGGCCTTCGCGAGCCGCTCCGTGCGGCGCCGCGGCACGAAGACCCCCGGCTCCACCGCTACCCGCAGCCCGCAGAACTCGGCCCAGCCGACGATCTGCTCCACCGGTACGCCGTCCGCCCGACGCGCGACCATCGCGTCGAGCTCGCCGTCCGACTGCGCGACGGAAGCCAACAGGGCCACCTCGTCCTCGGCGAAGACACAGCCCGCCGCGCGCAGCCGCTCGACGGCGGCCGCGAGCGCCGTCGCCTCGTGCACAACTCGACGCTAGCGCGCCCCGAGCGCCCCGATCACGTCTTCGGTCGAGCACACCGTCGCGAGCAGGGACAAGGTGTTGTCGATGACGGCATCGGCATACGAAGCGGGCACGCCGCATACGGCATCGCGAGCAAGCACGACCTGGTAGCCACGGTTGACCGCGTCCATCACGAGGTTGGTGACCGCGACATTCACGGACACTCCGACCACCACGAGCGTCGTGACTCCGAGGTTGCGCAGCACCGGGTCGAGGTCGGTGCCGGCCATCGGGCTCAGCCCGTGAATGCGCGACAGCACGAGGTCCGACGGCTGCACGTCGAACTCCGGCACGACCGCCGCGGCCGGTGACCCGAGGTCCAGCCGGACGGGCGACTTCAGCATCGCGCCGAAGAGCCTCGCGTTGCGGTTCGACCCGCGGTCGTCCGCACGTCGCCCGGCGACGCAGTGGATCACGGGGACGCCCGCCGCGCGGGCAGCCGCGCAGAGCTTCGCCCCGTTGGGGATCACTGTCGCGGCGGCAGCGGCCGCGAGCTCGGGCAGCACGCCGGCCGGCCCGATCACGCCGTTCTGGCACTCGCTGGTGACGACCGCAGCGGTCGCCAGGTCGAGCGGGCGGGTCACGTCAGCGTGAGCACACCGCGCGCCGCGAGCTCGCCGGCCTCGAGGTCGTGCACGGCGGACTTCATGTCGGCCAGCGGGTAGGTCGCCGACACCAGCTCGTCGAGCTTGAGCCGCCCGCGCCGGTAGAGGTCGACGTAGGCGCGGACGTCACGCTGCGGCTGCGACGAGCCGTAGCGGCAGCCGAGGATCCCCTTGTCGAGGTACATCGACGCGACGTTGTAGGACGCCTCCGCCGTCGCTTCAGGCACGCCGAGCATGACGCACGTGCCGCCCCAGTCGAGCAGGTCGATCGCGGCGCGGATCAGCTTCACGTGTCCGACGCACTCGAAGGCGAAGTCGACGCCCGCCTTGCGCACGCCACGCACCGCCTCCGTCGACTCGACGAAGTGGGTCGCGCCGAACTCCAGCGCGATCTGCTGCTTCTTCGGGTTGGTGTCGACGGCGATGATCGTGCTCGCTCCCGCCAGGACTGCACCCTGGATGACGTTGAGACCGATGCCGCCGACGCCGATGACGGCGACGGATGCGCCCTCCGGCACGCGGGCGCGATGCAGCACCGCGCCCACACCGGTGAGGACGCCGCAGCCGACCAGTGCAGCGGAGGAGAGCGGCACGTCCTGCGGGATCGGCACCGCCTGGTTGGCCTTCACGACCGTGCGCTCCGAGAAGACCGACGCGTTGGCGAAGGAGTAGGTCGGCTGGTCGCGCCACGTGAACGGGGTCGTCCGGCCGCCGAACGTGGAGCGGCACATCGTCGGCCGTCCGGCGTCACAGTATTGGCAGGCCCCGCAGTTGCCGAGAGTCGACAGCACGACGTGGTCGCCGACCTTGACGCTCGTCACGAGGTCGCCCACCGCCTCCACGACGCCCGCGCCCTCATGGCCGAGGACGACGGGTGTCGGGAACGGGATCGTGCCGGTGATGACCGAGACGTCGCTGTGGCAGACGCCGGCCGCCTCGATTCGTACGGCGACGTCGCCCGGACCGGGGTCGCGGACAGAGAGGTCGTCGACGACCTGGTAGTCGTTGCCGTCGTAGACGACGCCGCGCATGGCTGTTGCCCTTCGGTCGATGCGGTCAGCTGGGCCAGACGATGCTCTGCAGCTCGCTGTAAGCGTGCAGGCCGAAGACTCCGCCGTCGCGGCCGACCCCGGACTGCTTGAAGCCACCGAACGGCGCCTCGTGGTTGCGCTGCACAGTGTTGATGCCGACGTTGCCGCTGCGCAGCTGGCGCGCGACCCGATAGCCCCGAGTGGCGTCCGCCGTCCAGACGTAGTCGTAGAGGCCGAACGACGTGCCGTTGGCGAGCGCGACGGCTTCGTCCTCGTCGTCGAATGTCTCGACGACGACGACGGGGCCGAAGAACTCCTCCTGCGCGACACGCATGTCGTTCTTGACGCCGGTGAGCAGCGTCGGGGCGACGTAGTAGCCGGTGTCGATGCCAGGTCGCTCGCCTCCGACGACGAACTCCGCGCCGTCGGCCCGTCCGGCCTCCAGCAGCGCCTCCACGCGGTCACGCTGCACCGACGAGATGACCGGCCCGACGACCGTGTCGTCAGCCAGCGGGTCACCGACCTTGAGGACCTTCGCGTAACCCGCAAGGGCTTCGACCAGCTGGTCGTGGACAGCCCGATGCGCGATGACCCGCGTCGGCGCCGTACAGATCTGACCGGAGTGGAACGACCAGGTGCTGCCGATGCCGGCCACCGCGCCCTTGACGTCACCGTCGTCGAAGACGACCGCAGCGCCCTTGCCGCCGAGCTCGAGCAGCAGCCGCTTCATGCCGCGACCGGCGGTCTCCGCGATCTTCTGACCAACCGGGGTGCTGCCGGTGAACGACACCATGTCGATGTCGGCCTCGACGAGCGCCTGCCCGGCCGCGGCGCCCGACCCGGTGATGACGTTGAAGACGCCGGGCGGGAAGCCGGCCTCCTCGACGGCCTCCGCGAAGCGGAGGATCGCGAGCGGGTCCTGCGGCGCCGGCTTGACGACGACGGTGTTGCCCATCGCGAGCGCCGGTGCGACCTTGCCCGCCATGTTGGTCAACGGGAAGTTGTAGGGCGTGATGCAGGCGACGACGCCGACCGGCTGCCGGGCGGCGAGTGCGCCGATCAGGCCGCCCTTGGCGAGAGCCGTGTTGGGCATCACGGACGGCGGCAGCGGGATGTCGTGGTCCTGCATCGCCAGCTTGGCGTAGGTGCGGAAGCGGATCGCGCACTGCGTGACCTGCAAGGTCTTGGCGACCCGCATCGTCGCGCCCGTCTCGGCCTGCACGAGCGGCGCGAGATCCGGGATGCGCCGTTCGAACGCATCCGCGAGCTTCGTCAACAGCTCGGCCCGCTCGGCCGCAGGACGTCGGGACCACGCCGGGAACGCCGCCCGCGCGGCCGCCACGGCGTCGGCCACCTGGTCGACGCCGGCTTCCGGCGCCTCCGCGATCGGCTGCTCGGTGGCGGGATTGACGATCGCGTAGGCGCCGCCGGTCGGGGCCACCCATTCACCGCCGATGAACAGGCGGAACGTCTGCTCGGTCACGGCCAGAGCGTATCTGACGCTGCGTCAGATTCCTTCGGGCCCAGGGCAAACCGGGGCATCTGCGGGCCAACTGTCTCGCCCGTCACTCCAACGGACTAGTCAAGGGACCAGTCCACTAGCCCGATGTGACTAGTACCCCCCCGAAGCCCAGTCGGAGGAAGTTCCCATGCCTGGTCTGCTCCTGCGATTCGCCCGCGCGGTCGGCGTCATCACCGCCGCTGCCGGCCTCTGCAGTTTCGCGACGACGGTCGGTCCGATGTCCGAGACCGCGTCCGCCGGCACCTACGTGACCCTGTCCACGTTCGACGCGCGCCTGCTCGCCGACATCAACCACGCACGCTCCTCTCGCGGCATCCGCACGCTCACCGTCGTCGCGGGAACGACGGACGTCGCGCACGGCTGGTCCTGCAAGCTCGCGTCGCTGAACTACCTGATGCACAACCCGAACCTCGGAAGCCAGCTCCAGTCGCACGGCTCCTACTACTGGACGACGTACGGCGAGAACGTCGGCATGGAGTCCTCCAGCTCCGGCGCCGACGCCTTGTTCCGGGCGTACATGAACAGCGCGCCGCACCGGGCCAACATCCTCGACCCCGGCTACAAGTACATCGGGATCCACACGAAGCGGACGACCTACTTCCGCTGGAACGTTCTCGACTTCGTCGGGAAGACGTCGTCGTCGTACAGCTACTCCTACGGCGCCACCCGCAAGACCTGCTAGCCGACACGGCACTGCAGATGGGGATCACCGCCGGGTAAGTCCAGAAAGCCCGGCGAAATGCCGAGATGGCACCTAGCATCCCCCTGCGCCAAACACGAGTCGGGCGCTCGTTCGAGGAGTTGCCCGTGTCGTCCGCATGCCTGCGTCGCGCAGCGTCCGCCCTCGCCATGACCTTGGTGGGCGCGCTGTTCTCCCTTCCGGCCTCGGCCAGCACCCCGCCGTTGTACGACGCCCTGCTCTTCGACGGCGCGATCAACGACGGCATCGCCAACGGCGCCGTCTACGACCTGACCGCGCCCGACTACCAGCCCTCCGTGGCTCTCGACCCGGCGACCGGTGCGCTCACCGTGACCGACGTCCAGGCCAGCACCGGCTCCACCATCGGCCAGCGGGTCCTGCTGGCGCCGCCGAGCGGCCAGACCTCGTTCACGGTCGGCACCGCCTACGACACGACCAAGACTCCCGGCGCGGGGACGGCGGAGCTGGACGCGCGCATCGGCGCAACCCAGTGCACGGCGTCCACCGGCCACCTCGTGATCAACCGCCTGGACGTCGACGGCACGACTGGGCAGGTGACGGCGTTCGCGGCGACGTTCGACCAGACCTGCACGGGCCGCACCGGCACCCTGTTCGGCGACATCCGGATGCACGCCCCCGAGGGATACCGCGCCGCGAAGGTCGCTCCCCTCGGGCTCTCCTTCGGCAACGTGCCGGTCGGCGGGGCGTCCTCGCCGCAGACGGTGACGATGACAGCGCTCCCCGGCGACCCACTGGTGACGGCCGCGGCGAGCGTCCACGGCACCAACGCAGACAACTTCGCCGTGAGCGCCGACAACTGCGCGGCGGAGGCGCCTGACGCGGTCACGCCGGGTGTCTCGTGCACGGTGTCGGTCACGGCCTCACCGACCGCACCGGGCACGCGCACGGCCGTGCTGTGGGTGCCGGACGGAACCGCTCGCGGCCACCGCCTCGTCAACCTGACCGCAAGCGGGGTCGTGCCGCCGGGAGCCCCCGGCGGTCTCACCGCCAGGCAGGCCGCCGATGGCATCGCGCTGTCGTGGACCTGGCCGACCGACACCGGCGGTGCGCCGGTGACGAAGTTCTCCGTCTTCCGCGGCGACACTGCCGCCAGCCTGACCTGGCTCGCCGACACCAGCTCGGCGTCGTACGCCGACACCATCTCCCCCACGACGCTGTCCGCGCACGACTACGTCTACGCGGTCAGCGCCGTCAACATCGCCGGCACCGGACCGCAGTCCGACCCGGCGTCGGCACGCACCCCCGACGCCGTCACCACGTCGTCCACCGCGCCGAGCGTCCTGACCCTCGACGGTGCGCTCGGCTCGTACGTCGCCGGCGGTCGCTCGCTGGCGTTCGTCGGCGGGGTCAGCGGCGACAAGGTCACGCTGATCGCCGATCCCGGCCGTGTCTCGATCACCGGCCAGGACCAGACCATGACGCACTTCTCCTCCGCGTCCTTCGCCGCCCCGTCCGGCCAGACCCTCGTGCCCGGCACGACCTACACCGGCGCGCAAAGCGCGCCGCAGGCGGGCCAACCGATGATCAGCGTGGCCAGCGACGGGTCGGGCTGCTCGGGAGTCGGCCAGTTCACGGTTCTCGAGGCGGTCTACAGCGCGAGCGGCGCACCGGTGCGCGTCGCCATCGACTACGAGTTCCACTGCTACGACATGACAACGCCGCGCGTCGTCGGCAGCGTCCGCTTCGGCAGTGACGTGGGCTGGACCGGCGTCCGGGTCGACGTGCCGACCACGCCGGCGCCGGTCGGGGCGGCGACGCAGGAGGTCGAGCACGTCCGCAACGTCGGCACCCAGCCGGTGACGCTCGGTGCCGCAGCCCTGCACGCCGGTCCGAGCTACGACCCGGACACGAGTGCTGACTGGTCACTGGTGTCCGACGGCTGCAACGGCGTGACCCTGAACAGCGGTGAGTCCTGCGACGTGACGCTCAGCGTCACCGCGTCCGCGACCGGGCCGCGCGAGGTCGGGCTGCTGGTTCCGGCCGACACCCCACTCGGCGGCATCGACCGCTACCTCAGCGTCATGGGCGCCGTTCCGCCGCCGGCACCGAGCTACCTGAACCCGACGACCGCCAGCGGTGGCGGCGTCCAGCTGCAGTGGAGCATCGACCAGGACTACCGCGCGCCGATCACGAGCTGGGAGGTCCTGCGCGGCACCACGGCGGACGACCTCGTGGTGGTGCACACCGTCGACCGGGCGACCTCGGGCCCGTCATGGACCGACCCGGACACCACGCCGGGCTTCCGGATGTACGCCGTCCGCGCCGTCAACGTCGCCGGGGCCGGCCCCATCACCTCCGTCGCCCTCACCTACGGGCCGGGTGCGCCGGTGGCGACCACACCGGTCTCCCTCGCCCGCGCTGTCGGGGTGAGCTGGCACCCGCCCGCGACCATGGACAGCCGTGCGGTGACCTACCGCGTCTACGCCGGACCCACCGCGGACAGCCTCACGCCTGCCGGCACGACAGCGGGGACGAGCTACGTCGTTCCCGGGGTTGCGCCCGGCACGACCTTCTACCTCGCGGTCGCGGCTCTGTACGACGGCACGACCGAAGGCCCGCGCAGTGACGTCGTGTCCGTCACGGCCGGAAACTCCCAGCTGGTGGAAGCCGACCTGGACGGCGTACTCCGCGTGCACTCGACGGACGGCGGCCCGGGCATCGCCCTGAGCGACGGCTTCGCAGTGCACGACACGCCCGCCGTGTCGCCGAACGGCGAGCTGCTCGCCTACACCGCTGGGTCGAGCATCTACCTGCCCGGCCACATCACGATCCGGCCGGTCGACGGCAGCAGCGCCGCGGTCCAGCTCACCAGCTCGAGCTACCACGACGACAGCCCCGTGTTCACGCCGGACGGCGCGCGCATCTACTTCGTCCGCTGGACCAACGGCACCCCGAGCATCCACTCCGTCCTGGCGGCCGGGGGCGGCGAGACGACGTTGCCCAACAGCAACCAGCTGTTCGACCCGACGATCACGCCGGACGGTTCGGCGCTCATTGCGACCGATGGCTCGTCAGCAGCCGCGCCACTGGCGCGCATCGCCCTGCGTGACGGGACGTACGCCAAGACCTCTATCCCGGGCACGGCCTATGCGTCCGACCCATCGGTGAGCCCGGACGGCCGGCGACTGTCCTTCGTCAACGCCAGCGGCGTCGTCCAGGTGATCCCGGTCGCAGGCGGGACACCGACGACGGTGCCGACGCCTCCGGGGGCGATGAACACCAGCTGGTCGACAGACGGCAAATGGATCTACGCCTCCGCGACCAATGCCAACGGCTCCTCCGACCTCTGGAAGCTGCACGCCGACGGCCAGGGCTGGCCGACGATGATCACCGGCAACGACCTCGTCGACGAGGGCTGGGTCACGACGGACACGATCGACACCACGGCACCGACGGTCACGACCGCGCGGCTGGCCCCTGCGAAACTCGCCGGCCAGGTGAACGTCTCGTGGAGCGGCACCGACGTGCTCAACCCGGTGACGTCGTACGACGTCCAGGTCCGGCGCGTGGCGTCGGACGGCACCGACTTCGGCTGGCAGACCGTGGTCACCGCGACCTCGGGTACGTCGGCCGTCGTCTCGCTGTCCGCTGACACCCAGACGTGCGTGGAAGTGCGCGCCCGCGACCGCGCCGGCAACCAGTCCGGCTGGTCACCCATGCAGTGCACCATCCGGCCGATGGACGACTCCGTCATGGCCGCCTCCGCGGGAACGCTCCGCGCGAAGGGGTCCGCCTACTACTTCCGAACCGTCACGCGAACGACGACGAAGGGAGCCTGGGTCTCCCGAGGCGGCATGCGCGGCAGGCGCTTCGTCGTCGTCGCGACGACCTGCCCGACCTGTGGCTCGGTCGAGGTGCTCGTCGGCAGCCACTGGATCGGGTCGCTGTCGCTGCACTCCTCGACCATCCGGCACCGGGTCGTGCTGAGACTTCCGCTGCAGTCGTCGACGCTGAGGGGAACGCTGCGCGTGCGGGCGACGACGTCCGGCAAGCTCGTGGAGATCGACGGCGCAGGCGTCGGACTGCAGTGACCGTCAGGGGTGCTGGCTGCTCACGCTCAGCACCTCGCCGGTGAGGTAGGACGCGTAGTCGCTCGCCAGAAAGACGATCACGTTGGCGACCTCCCACGGCTCGGCGGCGCGACCGAAGGCCTCACGAGAGGTGAGCTCGGCGAGCAGCTCGTCGGTGGTGACCTTGGCGAGGTTCTCGTGCATCGCGAGCGACGGTGCCACCGCGTTCACCCGTACGCCGTCCGCCGCCGCTTCGACCGCTGCGCAGCGGGTCAGCGCCATCACGCCGGCTTTGGCCGCGGCGTAGTGCGACTGACCCTGCTGCGCCCGCCAGCCGATGACCGAGGCATTGTTGACGATCGCGCCGCCGTGGCTGTTCTGCTTGAACCGGCGCAGGGCCTCGCGGGTGCAGCGCATCGTCCCGGTCAGGGTCACGCCGACGACTGCGTCCCACTGCTCGTCGGTCATGTCGGCGAGCGCCGCCGTGCCTCCCAGACCGGCGTTGTTGACCAGCACGTCGAAGTCGCCGACGGTGTCGAACATCCGCTGCACGTCGGTCTCGACCGTGACGTCGCAGGGCACCGCGACGGGCGCCGAGCCCATGACCTCCGCCAGGCGCTCCGCCGACTCCCCCAGACGGCGCTCGTGCCGGTCGCTGATCGCTACGACCGCACCTTCCTCGGCGCAACGTCTGGCCGTCGCGAAGCCGATGCCGGTGCCGGCAGCAGCGGTGACGAGAACGCGCTTGCCGGCGAGCAGCTGGCGCCCGACGGGGTACGGCGGCGGCTGCGTCACTGTCCCTCGGCCTTGGCCGCCTTCTTCTGCATCATCTCGATGTACTCGAACATCGGCATCCGGTCGACGCCGACGGCCGAGGGCAGCTTCTCCGCGAGCTCGGCGGGCGTCCAGCGGCCGTCCTTGACGATCGTCCGGATCTCCCGCGGCTGGCTCCACAGCGCGACCTTGCCGCCGACAACGGTGTAGGTCTGGCCGGTCACGTCCTTCGCCGCGTCTGACAGCAGGTAGACGACCATCGGCGCGACGTCCTCGGGCTCGCCGGTCTCCGCGGTGCCCCCCGGGACGTTGGCCGCCATCCGCGTCTGCGCCACCGGCGCAATGCAGTTGGCGTTGACGCCGTACCTCTGGAGCCCCACGGCGGCACTGCGCATCAGCGCGACGATGCCACCCTTCGCGGCGGCGTAGTTGGCCTGCGACACGCTTCCCCACATGCCGACGCCGGAGGTGAAGGCGACGAGCGAGCCGCCGCCCTCCTGCTTGCGCATCACGGCGCTGGCGGCACGGAAGACGGTGAACGTGCCCTTGAGGTGGGTGTCGATGACGCCGTCCCACTCCTCCTCGGACATGTTGAACAGCATCCGCTCGCGCAGGATGCCCGCGACGCAGACGGCACCGTCGATGCGGCCGAACTTGTCGACCGCTGTCTGCACGAGGCGCTCACCGGCCTCCATCGTCGAGATGTCGTCAGCGATCGCGATCGCGGTGCCGCCCGCCTTCTCGATCTCGGCAGCGACCGCGTCCGCGACCTCGCTCGACGGCTCGGCGCCGTCGATGCCGACGCCGTAGTCGTTGACGATGACGCTGGCTCCCTCGGCGGCGCAGGCGAGTGCTACGGCGCGCCCGATTCCGCGGCCGGCACCCGTGACAGCAATGACTTTTCCGTCCAGAAGACCCACGGCCGGGAGCGTACCTGACGCCCCGTCAGAAACTGCTCGCAAGGCACTCAGCCGTCGAGGTTCAGCGCGAGTGCGCTGGCGATGCGCCGCATGCCGGCCGGCGGATTCGAGATGACGAAGACCTGGCCGTGAGCGGCAGCCCGCTGCCGCGCCGACAGGATGACGTTCAGTGCGACCACATCGATGAAGGTGACGTCCGTGCAGTCCAGGACCACCTCGGTGCCGCGCCTCAGGGCATCGACGAGTGCGACGCGAAGGATCGGCGCGGACGGCAGGTCGAACTCGCCCCGGAGACGCAGCGTGACGCTGCTGCCCTCGATGGCGAGGTCGACAGTTGCCAGATCCACCGAACCTCCTGCATCGACCGCAACGTATCCGCTACGCAGGACGGGTTGAGTGGTCGTTGCCGCGTTCGGCGGAGTGTGGCTCCGACGCGGCCACGGGGGTAACCGCGCCGGAGCGCTGGCAGCCCCCTGCTGGGCTTGGTTCAGACCCTACGCGCGCCCGGCCAGGACGCAATGGTCACAAATCCCCATTCCTGGCTGACGCCTAGATTGTGGGCGGCCGACAGGAGGTAACACATGTCGATCAGGTTCGAGAACGTCGGCATTGCCGTGCGTGACATCGAAGAGGCGATCGCCTTCTTCGCCGACCTCGGGCTGAGCGTTCTCGGCCGGGACACGGTCAGTGGAGAGTGGGCCGACACCGCTGTCGGCCTCGACGGCAACCACGCCAAGATCGCCGTGCTCCAGACGCCGGACGGGAACGGCTGCCTCGAGCTGTTCGAGTACATCCACCCCGACGCGATCGAGACGAACCCGACACTTCCCCACGAGATCGGAATGCACCGGGTTGCGTTCTCGGTGGACGACATCGACGAGGCCCTGTCGGCAGCGGCGAAACATGGCTGTCACCCGTTGCGCGGCGTGGCGACGTATGGGGATGTCTACAAGCTCACCTACGTCCGCGGTCCGAGCGGAATCCTCGTGATGTTCGCGCAGGAGCTGAAAACGGGCTGACCGGAGGTCCTTAGCCCCTACTCAGTCCGGCTGTCAGCCTGGACTCTCTTGCCATGGCTGCGTGCGACGGAGTCACCGTCGAGATCTGGCGGGGCCACGCCCGGGTCGCATCGTGCTCCGGTCCCGACGATGCGGGCGGGTGCTCCGCCGCCGCCCCGCCGCCGGTAGAGCCGCTGTGTGCCGGCGCCGAGCTGCTCGTGCGAACAGCCCCCGACGACTGTTGGCACTTCACGGTCTCGTCCGCCGCACGCGGATGCCCACTGGCCTGGCTCGTGTCGGCACCGGATGCTTGGTCCGACGACGAGCTCTTCGACCCGCGCCTCTACCGCGAAGAACGAGGACCGGTGTTCGGCCGCTAGTTACATGGCCAAGAAGTTCGGCCGAGCTCTGTGGATACTGCTTGCCATGAACGTGATGCGTGACCTTGTCGGCGTCGACTTCCCGCTGTTCGCCTTCAGCCACTGCCGTGACGTCGTCGCAGCGGTCAGCCGGGCCGGCGGCTTCGGCGTCCTCGGCGGCGCGAGCTTCACCCCGGAGTCACTCGAGACCGAGCTGAAGTGGATCGACGACCATGTCGACGGGAGGCCGTACGGCGTCGACATCCTCGTCCCGGAGCACCAGTTCGCCACCGGCGGGGCGACGATCGCGCAGCTCGCCGAGCACCTGCCCGAGGAACACCGCATCTTCGTCAAGGACCTCCTCGCGCAGTACGACGTCGACCTGGACAGCTCACGGAGCGGTGATGCCGATCTGCCGCCTGCGACGTCGCCGGAGATGGGCCAGGAGCTCATGGACGTCGCGTTCCGGCATCCGATCCGCCTCATCGCCAACGCGCTCGGCATCGCACCTCCCTGGATGATCGAGCGGGGCAAGGCGGAGGGTGTCGCCGTCGCCGCTCTCGTCGGCGCGAAGGAGCACGCGATCCGGCAGGTCGATGCGGGCGTCGACATTCTGGTCGCGCAGGGCACCGAGGCCGGCGGTCACTGCGGCGAGGTCAGCACCCTCGTCGTCGTACCCGAGGTGATCCGCGCCATCAAGGACACCCGCAACGTCCCGGTGCTGGCCGCGGGCGGCATCATGACGGGCGAGCAGATGGCCGGTTGCATGGCGATGGGCGCGGCCGGAGCGTGGACCGGTTCGGTCTGGCTCGCGACGACCGAGTCCGAGGTCTCCGAGTCGTTCCGGCAGAAGATGGTGGCCGCCGGATCGCGCGACACCATTCGCTCGAAAGCGCGCACGGGCAAGCCGAGCCGACAGCTGCGCAGTGCGTGGCACGACGCCTGGGAAGGCCCGGACAGTCCCGGCTCACTGCCACTGCCGCTGATGTCGATCCTCAGCACGCCGGCATTCGCGAGCATCGACAAGGCCGCCGACGCGGGCAATGCGAGAGCGCGCGAGCTGGTCAGCTACTGGGTCGGCCAAGGGGTCGGGCTCGTCGACAGGGTCAAGAGCGCCGAGCAGGTCGTGCAGGAGTTCATGCGCGACTACGCCGAAGCGGTCGAACGGCTGTCCTCGCTTCTGGACTGAGTCGGCACGGCGAGGGCGAGGCAGCTCGGACAGAGCTCGTCGTCCACGTCGTCGAAGCGACCGGGCACCAGGCCCAGCACCGGACCTGCGCCACAGATGGCGCGGTGACCGTGCAGCGTCTTGCGAATGGCGTGGATGCGAAGGTCACCAGGGGTTGTCACGACGCCCGCCTCGAGCGTAGCTATCAGGTGCATGGCCCGAGTGTGATCACTCCGCACATCGGGTGGGGTCTGCCGTCCGGAGCAACTTCACTGTGCCGAACGCCGTTCGGCCGGCCCCCCGCGCTCATGGCGCACCCTGATGACGCCGACACCATCGGTGTGGAACCCGACCCGCCGCCCGTACGCCGCCAGGTCGCGCCCGTGCTCCCGCGCGGGCAGCGGTCGCGCTGGGTCGCGTCTGAGGTGACGTTCGGGCCGGTCGGCCGAATCATCGCGACCGCCGTGGTGCTCGGCGTCGTCTGCTGGATCAACAACGTCCTCGGAATCTTCGGCATGGTGTTCCTCGCGATCTACGCCTCCCAGGTGCTGCCGACCGCACTCAGGGACATCTGGCAACCGGTCCGGCTGCCGCCCACCGAGCAGGATGTGATCCGGGCGCAGGCGGACGCGATGCGGCGCGCAGAAGAGCCACCGACGTCGGACTCGCCGATCGCGACCCGGCAAGCTCCGACCCGTTGGTGAACGATCAGTCCGTGCCGACGATGCCGACGAAGCTCACCATCTCGCCGGGGTAGCCACCGAGGTTGTGCGTCAACGCGAGCGAGCGCTGCCCGAGCGTCGAGATCCGTCGCTCCTCCGGCGCCTCGCCGCGCAGCTGCAGCCACGCCTCGTAGAGCATCCGCAGGCCAGACGCACCGACCGGGTGGCCGAACGACTTCAAGCCGCCGTCGGGGTTGACCGGCAGCTCGCCGTCGCGGTCGAACGTCCCGGCGAGCACTTCCTTCCACGCCGTCCCGCGCTCGCTGAAACCGAGATCCTCCATCAGCACGAGCTCGGTCGGGGTGAAGCAGTCGTGCACCTCCGCCATCGCGAGCTCCGCGCGCGGATCGGTGATGCCGGCCTGGGCGTAAGCGTCCGCGGCGGATGCGGCGACCTCGGGGAAATGCGTGTAGTCGTAGCCGGGATCCTCGAGCCCGCTGCCGTTGCCCGCCACGAACGACAACGCCTTGATGAACAACGGCTTGTCCGTATAGCGGTGCGCGTCCTCCGCCCGTACGACGACAGCGGCGGCCGAACCGTCGGCGACGCCTGCGCAGTCGAACACCGACAGTCCACCGGCAACGGCAGGCATGCCGCAGATCTGCTCGACCGACATCTCGCGCCGGAACTGCGCCTTCGGGTTGCGCGCACCATTGGCGTGGTTCTTCGAGGCGATCCGCGCCAGCACAATGCGCATCTCGTCCTCAGGGACGCCGTACCGCTTCGCATATGCCGGTGCCACCATCGAGAACATCGCCGCCGCGGTGAGCGACCGCTGCGTCCCGTCGTTGGGAATCGGGAACGCGTTCAGCCCCTGATAGCCGGAGTCCTTCACCTTCTCGACACCGACCGCCATGGCGACGTCGTAGGCGCCGGACGCGACGGCGTACGCGGCCTGGCGCAGCGCCTCGGATCCGGTCGCGCAGAAGTTCTCGACGCGGGTGACCGGCTTGCCCTCGAGCTGAAGCGGTCGGGCCAGCGTGATGCCGCTCATGCCGGACTGCGCGGTGCCGAGCCAGTAGGCGTCGACGTCGTCCTTCGTCACGCCTGCACCGGTGAACGCCTCGGTCGTCGCCTCGCGCATGAGGTCGTCAGCACTTTTGTCGAAGTGCTCGGCGAACCGCGTGCACCCCATGCCCACGATCGCGACCCGGTCGCGGATCCCATGGCTCGCCATCAGGCGTCCTCTCCCCCGGCGCCCGAGCTGCCCCGTTCACGGAGCGGCCGGGCCTTCCAGAAGTAGTTGGCGATGCCGTCTGCGGTGAACAACCGGCGGAACGTCATCTCGACCCGCATGCCGATCGCCACCTCGTCGGCGTCGACGTCGGTCAGCTCCACCGGCAGCCGCTCACCGTCGTCGAAGTCGACGACCGCGAAGACGACCGGCGGCGACGGTGAGTACGCGAGCTTGTCGATCGTGAAGGTCGTCACGGTCCCGCGCTGCTCGGCGAGGACGCCCTGCGCGGTGCTCAGACCGAACTTCCACTCGCTCGTGCGACCGGCAGCGCTCGCCGAGGGTCGCGCCGGCTCCGGTCGCCGCGGCGGCTCGACCGGCAGAAGCCCTCGCCAGGCGAGGTAACGGCCGTAGCTCACCGGCGCGCCGGCGGTCAGTTGTCCGGCGACAGGTCGCGCGGGAAGGTAGGACGCGATCGCCTCGGTGGTGCGCAGGACGAGCGCCTCGGCTCCGTCGGCGAGGGTCAGGAGGACGAGGACCTGCCCGGGTCCAGCCTGTTCGAGCGCACTGGCCAGCAGCAGCAACGGTTGCGCGACACCGGGGTTGCCGATCGTGGTCGCCATCCGGTCGACGATCCGTTCCGGTGCGACGCCGGACTTCTTCGCCACCGATGCGCAGGCCCGCTCGTGCAACCCGGCGATGGCAAGCAGGTCGACAGCCTCGATGTCGATGCGCGCCGCACCGAGCGCAGCTTTCAACGCCTCCTGGGCGATCGGCACGTACTTCGTCTCGCCGAAGCGCTCCTCCCACGTTCGGGAGGCGACATCGCCGGGCACCCGCCAGCGGTCGAGGAACTCCTCGGTGACGCCGGCCCGGCCGATGACCTCGGCGAGCACCGGTCCACCTCCGCTGTCGTCGCCGACGACGACAGCGGCAGCCGCGTCACCGCCGGCAACTTCTTCGGGACCGCCGGGCCGGCCGGTGCGAATGTCGCTCCCGATCACGAGCGTCGGGCCCGGTGCATCGAGCGCGGCACGAAGAGCGCCGAGCACCGAGCGCGTCGAACCCAGCGCGTCGTAGGCCGCGGCGTCGCGGTCGAGCCGCAGCGCGGCGTGCACCGCTGTCGCGTTGGTCTTGTCGAGGTAGGCCGGCGCAGCGGTCGCCAGCCAGACCGCAGTCGGCGTCGCGGCGCTGCCACGCAACGCGTCGCGTGCCGCCTGCACCGCCATCGTCGTCGTGTCTTCGTCGTACGACGCTGCGGCGCGGGTGCCCTTGCCGCCCCCGGCACCGGCGATCGGCGCTATCTGGGTCCGGTCGAGCCGACGGTGCGGCAGGTGAACGCCCCAGCCGAGGATGCCGTGCATACGCCCAGCCTACCGTCCATTTCTGACGCCCCGTCAGAAACCGCGGGCGACCAGCATCCGCCGGAGCTCGTCGGCCCGGGAACGCATCGTCCGCCGGACGATCGGACTGAGGCGGTCATCGGCCGCCGCGGCGTCGATCCGGTCGAGGAAGTCCCTCCCGACGCCGATGACGGGCAGCAATGACGCCACGATCGCGTAGGCCTGCACCATCCCGTAACGGCTGAACGGCCGGAGGGCATCGAGGTAGCGATCGCCGTACGACGCCAGGACCGCCTCCTGCCCCGGCTGCCACAGAGCGCGGCCCAGCGATCCGACCATGCCGAGCGGAATGCGGCCGTCCATCGCCGCCTGCCAGCCCTCGGCCTTCGCCTCCGGCGTCGGGGCCGACGCGCGCACCAGCAGCGCCTGCACCCAGGCGTCCGGGTCGGGGTCGGCACTCAACGTCTCCTCGATCTCGGCGAGGTCGAGCATGCCGAGAGCGGCCCGGCGCCGCAGTGCACGCCACCGGAGATCGATGTCGACCGCGAGCTCGTCGAGTGCCGCGAGCTGCACGTCCGTCATCGCCGTCGACGCCAGTGCGCGCACCGCCGCGACCTCGAGCGCAGGCTCGCGCCGCGCGATGGAGACACAGGTGTCGGCGACCAGCGCCATCGCCGCGTCCCGCTCCGCCTCCGGCGTCCAGAGCCGGGCGGCTTCCACGGCCAGGTCGAGAAGCGGCTCGACGACGGAGGACGCGGTCTCCCGCGCGAGCACCGACGTCGCGCAGTGCACGAAGCGCTCGGTCGCGAGGCGTCCCTCGACGAGCATGCCCCAGGCCGTCGTGACGGCGAGGGTCCGCGCGAGTGCGGTGGGAAGTCGGGCGGCACTCTCGAGGAGTGCCGACGCCGCGGCCTCATCCGGCAGAACGGTCGCGAAGGTCAGGTCCTCGTCGTTGAGCAGGACGATGTCCTCGCCGTCGAGCGAGAGCGGAAGCTCGACCGGGTCGTCGCTGATGTCGACGAGCACGTGTTCGCGGCGCTTCATCGTCGGGCCATCTGTGGCGGCGTAGACACCGACACCGAGGTGATGGGGCCGCGGCCTGTCGCCATCCGGCCCTGCGAGCTCGAGCCGGAGCGACCCGGCGCTCGACCGGGCCGTCACGACGTCCGTCCCCGCACGGTCGAGCCAGCCGGCCACCCACTCGCCGAGGTCACGGCCGGAGGCGCCGGACAGGGCGCCCATCAGGTCGTCGAGACTGGCGTTGCTCCACGCATGCTTCGCGAAGTACGCGCGCAGACCGGCGACGAACGTCTGCTCACCGAGCGCCGCGACCAGCTGCTTGAGCACGCTCGCGCCCTTGGCGTAGGTGATCATGTCGAAGCCAGCGGCCGCCGTGGCGACGTCCGGTGTCGCCTGCCGGATCGGGTGCGTCGTCGGCGCGCGGTCCGCGGCATAGCCCGTCAGCTTCCGGCCGGCGAGGAACGTCGCCCACGCATCGGTGTAGTCGGTCGCGGCTGCGGACGCCCACGTCGACGCCCAGTCGGCGAACGCCTCGTTGAGCCAGAGGTCGTCCCACCAGCGCATCGTCACGATGTCGCCGAACCACATGTGCGCCATCTCGTGCAGCAGCACGTCGGCGCGGAGGGCCCGCTCGTTGTACGACGGCTCGTGCCGGAAGACGAACTGGTCCGACCACGTGACGCACCCGTAGTTCTCCATCGCGCCGCCGAGGTCCGGCACGAAGATCTGGTCGTAACGCGCCTGGGGGAAGGGCATCGCGAAGCGCTCGCCGTAGAACTGCAGTCCGGCGAGCGTGAGGTCGAACAGCTCGTCCGCATCGCGGTCGAGAAAGGCGCGGAGTGACTGACGACACAGCAGGCCGAGGTCGAACCCGCCCATCTCGCGACGCAGCTCGTGGAACGGTCCGGCGTTCACGACCGGCACGTACGTCGACAGCGGCGGCGTGGCAGGGAACCGCCACACCCGCGCATCGCCGGCCAGGTCGGCGACCGACTCCGGCGCGGTGTTGCCCGTGACGTGCCATGCGCTCGGCGCGGTCACCGTGAACCGGTGCGGCGCCTTCAGGTCCGGTTGGTCGAAGCAGGCCCAGACCCGTCGCGCCTCGTCCGGCTCGAACGACGTCCAGACATAGACGCGGCCGTCCGCCGGGTCGACCGACCGGTGCACCCCGGTCCGGATGCCGGTCTCACGCTGCACCGCCTCGACGACGAGTGTGTTGTCCGCAGCGAGCCCCGGCAGCGTCAGCCGACCGCCCGTCGCGGGTGTCGCGATCTCGGACCCGTTCAGCTCCGCGCGCACGACGTCGGCGACGCAGTCGACGAACGTCGAGGCTCCCGGCTCAACCGCGGTGAAGCTGATCGCGGAGCGCGACCGGAGCTCGTCACCTTCGAGCAGGCCGGTGAGGTCGACCTCGATGTCGTAGGACGTGACCGTCAGCAGCTGCGAACGTCGCCTGGCGTCGTCCTGGCTCAGGCTGGTCGGAAGGTCCACGTCACCCCGCGAGCTCCTTGTTGGTGAACTCCGCCTCGTCGGCGAGCAGCTTCTCTCCGCTGTCGACGGCGAGCTTCTCCAGCTTCCCGCCGACGATCGGGATCGAGACCTTGACCTTCGCCTCGATGTCCTGCCGCGTCCCCGTGCCGTCCGGCGTCAGTGTCACCGTCCCGTCGATGTGCGACGGGACACCTTGGACGTCGACGCGGTAGTGACAGGTGCGCGGCCCGCCATCAGCCGACGTCTCCCACGTCTCCGTCTGGAGCAGCGCGTTGGTCGGCTGGATGAACTTCTTCGCGAAGCCCGGCAGGTCGACGGTCACGTGCCGCCGGATGGTGATCCGCGTGGCGCCGTCGGCCAGGGTCTCCTGATCGACACTGATGTCCTTCGCGCCCGCCGCCGAGAACTTGCGCTCGAGGAACGCGGGATCCGTCATGAGCGTGAAGACCCGGTCCACGTCGCCGTTGAGGTGGTGCGTCACCCGCATCTGCATGCGCCGGAGCGTAACGCCAGCCGGGCGGACGACGGCTCAGGACGTTCGCTCGGCCTCCGCGGCGAGCCGCCTGGCGAACCCGCCGACGGTTGAGAGGAAGAACCGTCGCATCACGGCTGCGCCACCCGGGAACGCGGGCGTGAACGTCCCGCTCCAGACGATCCGGGTGCCGGTGCCATCCGGCTCGAGTCGCACGTCCGCGCGGTAGTCACGGACCGGGAAGCTCGTCAACCAGGTGTAGGCGAGCCGCCGGGGGGCGTCGTACTCGACGATCTCCTCCCGGCTGGACAACGCGCCGATGCCGAGGCGGCGGATCGCGCCGACACCACCCGGCGGCGGTTCGCCCTCGCGCTCCCACCACGAGCGCACGACCATCGGCCCGGCCCAGCGCGACCAGCCCGGAGCGTCGGCGAGCAGCGCGAACACCTTCGCCGGTGGCGCGGTCGACTGCGCCGTCACGTCGTACGACGCCACGTCTCCGCTCACCATCCGCGGAAGGTCGGGTCACGGCGCTCGACGAACGCCTGCACCCCTTCCTGTGCGTCCTCGGTCGTCATGACCAGCTCCTGTGCCCACGCCTCTTCCGCCAGAGCGGAGTCCCGGTCGAGGTCGAGCGCGCGGTTGACGAGCCGCTTGGTCACGGCGTGGGTGCGGGTCGGCCCTCCGGCCAACCGGGCAGCGAGCGCCTCTGCGACCTCCAGCAGCTCGCCCGCAGGGACGACCTGGTTGACCAGCCCGAGGTCCACCGCCTCCTTCGCGGGGAGATCTTCGCCGAACAGGTAGATCTGCTTCGCGCGCTGCGGGCCGACGAGGCGGGTGAGGAGGTAGGCGCCGGCAGCATCCGGCGCGATGCCGCGGCGGACGAAGACCGGCACGAGCTTCGCCGTGTCGGCCATGACGACGAGGTCGCAGGCAAGGGCAAGGTGCATGCCGGCGCCCGCGGCGGTGCCGTTGACGGCCGCGATGACCGGCTTCTCGCAGTCGAGGACTGCCGTGATGACGCGCTGCCAACCGGTCGCGATGCCGCGGGCGACGTCACCCTGGGCACGCTTCGGAGCGCCCTCCGGCTTCTCCGGTGTCGGGATCGGCACCCGCAGATCGGCGCCGGTGCAGAACGCGCGGTCACCCACGCCGGTGATGACGACCGCTCTGACCGCAAGGTCCGCACTCGCCTCTTCCAGGGCGGCGACCAGCGCCTCACGCGTCTTCCAGTCGAGCGCGTTGTGCACGTCCGGCCGGTCGAGGGTCAGCGTCAGGACCGCGCCGTCGCGATGCGTCCGCAGGCCCTCGGTCACGATCTCTGCCTTCCGTCGGCGGAGCCGAACTGCTCCCTGAGCTTGTACTTCAGCACCTTGTTGAGGGTCTCGTTACGTGGCAGCTTGTCGACGACCTCGAGCCGCTCGGGGATCTTCTGCCGCATCAGCCCGGCCGCCGTGCACGCCGACACCATCTCGTCGAACGTCAAGGGCTCGCCGCCCTCCGGTGGTTCGACGACAGCGCACACCATCTCGCCGCGCTCCCGGTCGGGAAGACCGATCACCGCGACGTCGCCGACCTTCGGGTGGTTGAACAAGACGTCCTCGAGCTCGCGCGCCGAGATGTTCTCGCCCTTGCGGATGATGACGTCCTTGAGCCGACCGGTGAGCCTCAGGTGGCCGTCGGCACGCAGGACGCCGAGGTCACCCGTGCGGAACCATCCGTCGGCGTCGTACGCCTCCTTCGTGGTCGCCGCGTCCGTGTAGCCGCGGCACACGACCGGCCCGCGGACGCGGACCTCTCCCTCCTCGTCCGGCCCGGCGACGGTCTCGTCCTCCTTGACGATGCGCACCTCCGCACCGAGCACCGGTCTGCCCTCGGTGTTGGCGAGCTGCTCGTCGGTGTCGTGCGGTGAGCCCATCGCGATCATCGGGATCTCGGTCATGCCGTATCCGTGGACGAGCTTCACACCCATCTCGCGCTCGACGTCGTAGAACAGCTCAGGCGGCTTGGGTGCGCCGCCGCCGGACATGATGCGCAGCGACGGGATGACCTTCGCATCCGGCGACTTGCGTTGCTCGCCGAGGAACATCTGGTAGAACGCCGTGCTGCCGCCGCACATCGTCACGCCGAGGTCGCGATAGGTCGCCACGGCGTCCGCCGGCAGGAACGACTCGACCAGCACGGCGCCGAAACCCGCGGACAACATCATCAGCAGGTAGTCCGGGCCGCCGATGTGCGAGTAGGGGAAGGCGATCGAGCCGAGGTCGTCAGCCGACATGTCGAGTGCGGCCGCCAGACCGCGGCCGCCGGCCATCAGCGTCTGGTCGCTGTGCTGCACGCCCTTGGGCTCGCTGGTCGTGCCCGACGTGTAGTAGACCCAGCGAATGGCGTCACCGTCCGCCGGTGCCGGAGGCAGCGTCGCCGGGTCTGCGGTTGGCAGCTCGTCGCCGAGCTCGATGACGGTGGGCGGCGAGTCGAGCTCCGCCGACAGGGCCTTCGCCATCGCCCCGAAGTCGCGGTCCTTCCAGACGCCGGGGACGAGGAAGTAGTCGGGTCGGCTCTGCCGCAGGACCGCACCGACCTCGCGCTCCCGGTAGAGATGCAGGACCGGGTTCTGGACGGCGCCGAGCCGCGCCAGCGCGAGCGAGACGAGGACGCTGTCGATGCGGGTCGGAAGCTGCCAGGTCACCTTCGTGCCCGGCCCGATGCCCTGCACCTGGAGTCCGGCCGCGGTGCGCTCGACGAGCTCCGCGCACTCGGTCCACGACACTCGTCGCCCCGCTGGGTCGAGCAGCATCGGGGCGTCGCCGGAGAGCTCCGCGCGGCGGCGTACCAGCTCCCAGATGGTCGGTGCTTCGAGCAGCTTCTCGCTCATGGTGACAACCTAGGTTCGTGACGGACGAGGAGGCGATCCGCGACGTCGTCGCTCGCTACAACTTGTACGGCGACCGGGGCCGGTTCGACGAGCTGCTCGAGCTGTTCGCCGAGGATGCGACGCTGGTGACCGACGAGGCGACCTACGTCGGTCGCGCGGCCATCAGGCAGTTGTTCATCAACAGCGCCGGCGCCGACCTGCAGCCGGAGCGCATCCGACACTTCACCAGCACGCTCGTCATCGACCGGACGGCCGCCGATCGCGCCTCGGTGCGCGCCTACTTCCAGGTGCTCACCGGTGAGGGCCTCGACCACTGGGGCACGTACCGCGACATCCTGGTCCGCGCCGGCGGGCGTTGGCTCTTCTCGCGCCGGGAGGTGCGGGTGGATGGCATGACTCCTGGCGGCTGGGCGGCCCGCCGCCTCGGCCGCGGTCATGAGGCGCCGTAGACCGGGGCGGGTGACGGCGCCTTGTCGAGCAGGTCGGCCACGACCGGCCCGAGCTCGTCGGGGTTCCAGCGCGCGCCCTTGTCGACACGCGGACCGTGCTGCCAGCCGTCCGCGACGCTGACGATGCCGCCCTCGACCTCGAACACGCGGCCGGTGACGTCGCGGGACTCGTTGCTGCCGAGCCAGACGACCAGGGGTGAGACGTTGTCCGGAGCCATCGCGTCGAATCCGCTCTGGGGCGCCTTCATCATGTCCGGCATCGCGACTTCGGTCATCCGGGTGCGGGCCGCCGGTGCGATCGCGTTGACGGTCACGCCGTAACGCCCCATCTCGGCAGCCGCGACGAGAGTCAGCCCGACGATGCCGGCCTTCGCCGCGCTGTAGTTGCCCTGTCCGACGCTGCCCATGAGCCCGGCACCGGAGGAGGTGTTGATGACCCGCGCGTCGACGGCGTTGCCGGCCTTGGCCTGCTCGCGCCAGTAGCCGGCCGCATGTCGCATCGTGCAGAAGTGGCCGCGCAGGTGCACGCGGATGACGGCGTCCCACTCCTCGACCGACATGTTCGCCAGCATCCGGTCGCGCAGGAAACCGGCGTTGTTGACGAGCACGTCGAGCGTTCCGAACTCGTCGATCGCCGTCTGCACGAGCCGGCCGGCGCCTTCCCAGTCGGCGACGTTGTCGGTGTTGGCGACAGCCTCGCCACCGGCGGCGCGGATCTCGTCGACGACCTGCTGCGCCGGGCCGGCCGACGACCCCTCGCCCTCGCGGGACGTGCCGATGTCGTTGACGACCACCCGCGCACCTTCGCCCGCGAACGCCAGCGCGTGGGCGCGGCCGAGACCGTTGCCGGCGCCCGTCACGATGACGACCCGACCATCACACAGACTCATTTGCGCGCCTCCGGCACGACCTTCATCGCAGGTACGCCTGTCCGCCGTCGGCCATCAGCGTCGAACCGGTGACATAGCTCGCGTCCTCGCTGAGCAGGAAGGCGACGGCGCGCCCGACGTCCTTCTCGAGGTCGCCCACGCGGCCCAGCGGGATCGTCGAGACGAAGTCGTCGAACTCCTTCGGCGCGAACTCGCTCCACATCTGCAGTCCCGGCGACATCCCGTTGGGGATCACGTTGTTGACGCGGATGCCGTCCTTGCCCCACTCCAGCGCCGCCATCCGCGTCAGCGTGCGGATCATCTCCTTCGTGCCGGCGTAGAGCGTGAAGCCGGGAAGGTCGTTGCGCAGGGCGGACCCGGTGCCGAGGTTGACGACCGACCCTCTGGACTCCTTGAGGGCGGGATAGGCCGCCTGCATGAACCACAGCGAGCCGAGGAACCCCGACTCCCAGGTGCGGCGCGCGTCTTTCTCCGTGATGTCGAGGACAGGTCCCAGCGCGACCATCTGCGCGTTGTTGACCAGGCCGTCGATTCGCCCGAAGCGCCCGGTCGTCTGCGCGATGCACGCGTCGACCTGGTCGCGGTGGCGGACGTCGCACTGCACGGCGAGCGCCTCGACTCCTCGCGCGCGGACCTCTTCCGCGGTCTTCTCGACCTTGTCGAGAGTCCGGCCGGCCGCGACGATGTGCGCGCCCTCGGCCGCACAGGCGAACGCGATGCCCTGACCGATGCCCTGCCCGGCACCCGTGACGAGCACCACCTTGCCGTCGAGCCTGCCCACGGCGACCTCCCGTTTCTGACGCGGCGTCAGATTACCCGTTATCGTCATCTGGTGGACCTGCGCTACTCGTCGGCGGAGCTGGCGTTCCGCGACGAGCTGCGCCAGTGGCTGTCGGCGACGCTGCCGACGCTGCCGGCCAAGCCGGCTGCCGACGACTGGCCGGCGCGGCGTGCCTACGACACCGCGTGGCAGCGCAAGCTCCACGACGCCGGCTACGCCGGCATCAACTGGCCGAAGGAGCACGGCGGCCGCGGGGCCACGCCGACGGAGCACCTGATCTTTCTCGAGGAGACCGAGCGCGCGGGGGCGCCGTACGTCGGCGTCAACTTCGTCGGCCTGCTCCATGCCGGTCCCACGCTGATCGCCGAGGCGTCGGACGAGCAGCGGTCGGCGCATCTGCCCGCGATCCTTCGCGGCGACGAGGTGTGGTGCCAGGGCTTCAGCGAACCGACGGCGGGCTCCGACCTCGCCTCCCTGCGGACGCGTGCGGTCCGCGACGGTGACCACTACGTCGTCACCGGCCACAAGCTCTGGACGTCGTACGCGACCGTCGCGGACTACTGCGAGCTGCTGGTGCGGACCGATCCGGACGCACCGAAGCACAAGGGCATCACGTGGCTGGTCATGCCGATGGACTCCCCCGGCATCGAGATCCGGCCGCTCAAGACGGTGCTGGGCTCGAGCGAGTTCAGCGAGATGTACCTCGACGAGGTGCGCATCCCCGTCGCCAACCGCGTGGGCGAGGAGAACGACGGCTGGCGGGTCACGATGGTCACGCTGTCGTTCGAGCGCGGGACAGCCTGGGTCGACCAGATCGTCGACTCGGTGCGGCTCGTCGGCGACCTGGCGACGATCGCGAAGAAGGTGACCCGACGGTCGGCGACGGCGTGGGACGACGTCGGCCTGCGCCGTGACATCGCCCATCTGGCGGCGGAGTTCGACGCCCTGTGGGCGCTGACCAAACGCGGTGTCTCGGAGGCGTCCGCGTCACCGACCGGGGTGCCCGGCGTCGGTGCTTCGGTGCTGAAGCTGCGCTACACGGAGGCCCGACAGCGGCTGATGGACCTCGCGGCGCGCGCGCTCGGCCGGGCGTCGTTGTCGCGCGCCGACATCGGCGGCCTGCCGGGGGGCGAGTTCATCGAGGAGCGGGTCAACTCGCTCTCCTACACGATCGCGGCGGGCACGTCGCAGATCCAGCGCAACATCATCGGCGAACGCATCCTCGGTCTGCCGAGGGAGCGTTGACGTGAACTTCCTTCCGACCTCGGAGCAGCTCGATCTGCAGCAGGGGGTGCGCGAGCTGCTCGACGCGCGCTTCCCGCTGGAGAAGCTGCCAGGCGGCTTCGCCGCCGACGTGTGGCGCTCTCTCGCCGAGACCGGCGTCTTCTCGTTGCGCACCGACCTCGAGCTCGGTCTCGCCGATACCGTCCTCGTGTTCGAGGAGCTCGGTCGCGCCTGTGTGCCGGGTCCACTCGTCGGCACGCTGCTCATGGCCGGCCGAGCCGACGGGCCGGTGACCGTGGCCGATGCGGCCGAGCAACCGCTGCTGGTTCCGCACCTCGACGTCTCCTCGTCCGTGCTGCTGTTCGACGGCGATGTCGCGCGGCTGTGCGCTGCATCGGCGCTGTCCGGCCCGGTCGTCGCCGAGCCGGTCGATCCGCTGACGCCGCTGCACGAAGTCGTCGCCCTGCCGGCCGGCGAGGTCGTTGCCCGTGGCGACAAGGTGGAGGTCCTGCGGCGTGACGGCGCGCTGCTGACCGCCGCACTCCAGGTCGGCATCGCGGCGCGGTTGACCGATCTCGCGGTCGACTACGCGAAGCAACGTGAGCAGTTCGGCCGGACGATCGGCTCGTTCCAGGCGGTGAAGCACATCTGCGCGGACATGTTCGTCCGCACCGAGATCGCCCGGGTCGCCCTCCACGCCGCAGCGGTCAGCTGTGACGACGAGTCCGTCGGTGCCGCCTCGCGTGCAGTGGCCGGCGCCAAGCTGCTCGCCGACGAGGCGGCCACAGTCAACAGCCGTTCGTGCGTGCAGGTCCACGGCGGCATGGGCTTCACGTGGGAGGTGCCGGTGCACTTCTTCCTCAAGCGCGCCTGGCTGCACGCGACGGAGTTCGGCACGGCGGACGACCACGCCGAGGCGCTCGCCGAGCTGCTGTGAGCTCTCTTGCCTCACTGTCCGGCCGATCACCGAACGACATCGCGGTCGAGGACGGCGTACGACGGCTGACGTGGGCGGAGCTCGACGCCCGCTCGCTCGCGGTGGCCCACGGCCTCGGGACCGCCGGGGCTGCATCCGGGTCGCACGTCGCGATATCCGTGGGCAACCGGGTCGAGTTCGTCGAAGCCGTCATCGGCGCCTGGCGGGCAGGCTGCGCCTACACGCCGCTGAAGACGAGCTGGACCGCGGACGAGGTCGGCGTCGTCCTCGACGACGCGTCGACCAAGGTGGTCGTGACCGACCGCGACGGAGCGCGTTCCGCAGCTGCTTCGCGCGGGGTTGTGGTCATCGACGTGGACAGCGGCTACGAGGAGTGGCTCGCCGCGCAGCCCGATGCCCCGCTCGAGGACCGCTGTGGCTACAAGCTGCCGTTCACGTCGGGGACGACCGGCCGTCCGAAGCCCGTCGTCATGAGCGGATCGGGGACGACGCCGTTCTCCGCCGGCTGGCAGGGCATCGCACGCTATGCCGAGCTCTTGGGCCTGCCCGGCGACGGCGTGCACCTGTTCGTCTCCCGCCTGTTCAACGGCGCACCGCAGACGTTCGGGTTCGGTGCGCTGGCACGTGGCGCGACCCTGCGCATCCTGCCGCGATGGGACGCGCGTGCCGCACTGTCGGCGTTCGCGGATCGCGACGTGACGTCCACCATCATGGTGCCGACGATGTTCCGCCAGCTGCTCGCGCTGCCCGACGTCGACCGCTCGTCCTCACCGGCTCCGGGCCTGCGCACGTTGCTGCACGGCGGCGAACCGTGCCCGCTCCCGGTGAAGCAGGCGATCGCGGACTGGTTCGGCGACGTGCTGGTGGAGTACTACGGCTTCACCGAAGGCGGCATGACGCTCGTCCGCGCGGACGAGTGGCAGTCGCGCCCCGGCACGGTCGGGCGACCGCTGCCCGGCCTGCACGTCGAGATCCGCGCGGACGACGGGTCCGTCGTGCCTGCCGGGACAGAGGGAACGGTCTACTTCCGCACCGACGGCGGGCGACGGTTCCGCTACGGCGGTGACGACGCGAAGACGGAGTCGGCACACGTCGGCGACGCGTTCACCGTCGGCGACATCGGCCGGGTCGACGACGACGGCTTCCTTTATCTCTCCGGCCGCGCGGCAGACGTCGTGATCTCGGCCGGGGTCAACATCTACCCGGCCGAGATCGAAGCCGCACTGAGCGACGTGGCCGGAGTCGTTGACCTGTGTGCTGTCGGCGCGCCGGACGACGAGCGGGGGGAGATCGTCGTGCTGCACGTCGTGCTGGGCGAGGGCACGCTGCTTCCCGACGTGGTCGACGCACTCGAGGCCGCCGCCGAGCAACGGCTGGCGCCGTACAAGCGGCCTCGCGAGATCGTCGTCGACGCCGAGCTCCCCCGCGACCCGACCGGCAAGCTGCTCCGCCGCGTCCTCCGTGACGCCGTGCGTCACTGACGTTTGTCACTGCCGAGGTACGCCGCCGCGATCCGCGCCGGGTCTGCGGCAAGCGCGGCGCCGGTGTCACTGAGGACGATGCGCCCGGCGACGAGCACGTAAGCGCGGTCAGCGACCGAGAGCGCAAGATCTGCGTGCTGCTCGGCGAGCAGGATCGCCGTCCCCCTCTCGGCGAGACGGGACAACGCCGGCATCAGCTCCGCGACGACGACGGGCGCGAGCCCGAGGCTCAGCTCGTCCACGATGAGCAACCTCGGTCGCCGGGCCAGCGCGCGGGCGAGTGCGAGCAGCTGCTGCTCGCCCCCGGACAGCCGACCGGCCGCCCGCCGCAGCACCGGCTGGAGCCCCGGCAGCAGGTCGAGCGTGTCTGCGACCGCCGCCCGGTCCGAGGTCATCAACCGCAGGTTCTCCTCGACGGTGAGGCCGCCGAAGACCCGGTGCTCCTGCAGGACGTGCGCGACACCGCGGCGGGCCTGCCGGAAGCCACCGCCGCGCAACGGCTCGCCGAGCACCTCGATCCGGCCGTGGACGTGCGGCACCGCGCCGGACACCGCGAGCAGGGTCGTGGTCTTTCCCGCGCCGTTGGGACCCAGCAACGCCACGATCTCGCCCTGCCCCACCTCCAGGTCGACGTCGCGCACGACCGGCGCGGCCCCGTAACCCGCGCTCAGACCACTCACGGCGAGCGCCGGTGCCCTCCCTTCAGCGGCCCGCTGTCGGCCCTCGCTCACGGCCGGCGCCCGGCTGCCACCGACATATGCGGCCGCGACAGCCGAGTCCTTGCGGATCGCATCGGGGTCTCCGTCAGCGATCAGCCGACCGAAGTCGAGAACGAGCACGCGTTCGCAGGTCTGCAGGACGAGAGCGAGATCATGGTCGACGAGCAGCACGGCCGTGCCTGCCGCAGCGATCTGCGGCAGGACGGACATGAGCTCGCGGCGCTCGGCCGTGTCGAGACCGGCGGCTGGTTCGTCGAGGAGCAGCAACCGTGGACGAGCGGCGAGCGCCCGGGCCATGGCGAGACGTTTGCGCTCACCGTGCGGCAACGCGCCGGCCAGCCGGGAGTCGTCCCCGGACAGCCCGACAGTTGCAGCCGCCGCTCGACCGTCCGCGGCGCCCCTGCCGGCAGACTCGGTGGCCACCAGCAGGTTCTCGGCCACGCTCAGCTCGTCGAACAGCTCGATGGACTGGAACGTCCTGCCGATCCCCATTGCCGCTCGCCGGTGCGGGGTCAGGTCGTCGACGCACGTGCCTGCGATGCGCACGCTCCCGCACGAGGTGCGCACGTAGCCGCCGACTACGTCGAGCAACGTCGTCTTGCCGGCGCCGTTCGGTCCGATGAGGCCGGTGACGGAGCCTTCGCGCACGTCGAAGGACACGTCGCTCAGAGCGTGCAGCTCACCGAAGGAGACGGAGACGCCGTCGACGGAGAGCACCGACGTCATCGACGCACACTCCCGGCCAGGCGGAGCCCGCGTCTGACTGCTCCCGTGATCCCGTCCGGCGCCAGGACGATCGCGATGACCACCGCGACACCGCTCGCGAACAGCTGGTAGCGGCCGAGCCCCGCGACGTTGTCGAGCAGCGTGAACACGATGCCACCGCTCACCAGAGCTCCGCCGACGACTGCTCCGCTGATCCGTCCGATCCCGCCCACGTAGGCAACCGCGACGACGCCGAGCGAGACGACGATGTCGAACGAGCCGAACGACAGCCGGCCCTGCTCCCAGCCGATCAGTGCCCCGGCGAGCCCGGCGAGGAACGCGGAAAGGGTGAAGCCGACCAGCTTGGTCGAGACGACGGACACCCCCAGCGACTGCGCGGCGCGTTCATTGGCACGAACCGCAAGCAGTCTGCGACCCATCGGTGCTCCGCGCAGGGCCGCCACCGCGGCACCGGCAGCCACGACCACCGCGAGGACGAACAGCGCGAAGCCGATCCGCGGATAACCCGCACCGCCCGCTCCGGGGCCGATCGCGTGGCCAGCGATGGACGGCGGCCGGACCACAGAACCGGCGAAGCCACCCGTGAGTGTCGGGCTCTGGAACAGCAGAGCCTCTACCGCCAGCGCAGCCGCAAGAGTGGCGACCGCCAGCGACGGCCCCCGCACCCGCAGCGCCGGGAACCCGATCGCCAGCCCCACGACAGCCGCGAGGGTCGCGGCGACGAGGGCGTCGACGGGGAAGGGCACGCCCAGCGACACCTGCAACCGGGACAGTGTGAAGCCGGCGACGCCGGCGAACGCCATCTGCGCCAGAGACAGCTGCCCGAGGTAACCCGTCACGACGACGACCGACAGGCAGACGACGATGCCGATCAGGCTGTTCAGCAGGGCGACGCGGTAGTCGCCGTGCACCAGCAACAGCAGGACGACGCCGGCAGTCGCCGCCGCGATGGTCGGTGCCGCCGGTCGGACCGGGCCGGCGACGACCGGCGTACGAAGTGCCAGCTCCTCGCCCCGCGGCGGGACGAGCGAACCGCGAGCCACGGCTGCGCCGATGATGAGGAGCAGGGGCAGCGCCTTGCCGACACCGGTCGCGGGCAGCCAGGACGCGTGCGTCTGCACGTCGAGCAGCAGCGACTGCACCATCCCGAGCGCCAAGGCGGCGACCGTCGTCACGGCGAACGACGAGAACCCGGCGACCAGCACGGCCGCTAGCGCGGGGACGACCAGCAGCGCGAACGTCACCGGATCGGCCGTCGTGATCGGCCCGATGACGACACCGGCCGCACCCGCGAGTACGCCGGCGAGAACCCAGTTGGCCGCGGCGACGCGGTCCGGGCTCCAGCCGGCGAGCGCGAGGGCCGTCTCGCTCTGCGCCGCCGCCCGGCTGGCCAGGCCGAACCGGGTGCGGCGGTACAGGACCGAGAGCGCGGCCGTCACCACGATGACGAGGCCGGCCAGCCACAGCCGGTCGCTCGGGATGCGCGCACCGAGGACGTTGACGGGTCTCGACGGAAGCAGTCGCGGCACCGACAGCGCGTCGGCGCCGTACTGCAAGGTGACGATGGCCTGCAGCGCGATCATCACGCCGACGGAGGCGACCAGCCGGGAAAGCGCCGGTGCGGCGCGCAGCGGGCGGAACACCAGGACGTAGAGCAGCAGTTCGAGCAGGGTGGTCGCGACCACCGCGACGGCTGCCGCCGCAGCGGTCGGCAGCACGTGCAGGTGCACCCGGCCACCCGCGCCGGGGAGCGGGAGCAACAGGTCGCCGTCGACAGCGAGCCCGACGAAGACGTAGGCGCCGTACATCGCGGCGGCGCCATGAGCGAAGTTGACGACACCGGACGAGCGGTAGGTCAGCAGCAGCCCCAGCGCGATCGCGGCGTAGATCGCCCCGGCGCCGATGCCGAGCAGCAGGAACTGCAGATAGGTCTCGATCGCCACAGCATCGCGTGTCGCGCCACCGCCGGGCGGGATTCACGACATCGCCGCGAAACGGCGACCTGGTCGCGACAATGGCGGGGTGCGTTCCTGCCGCGTAACGGCCGCTGCTGTCGTGTCGCTGTGTGCCGTCGTTCTCGCCGCGGGTTGCAGTCACGGGTCCTCGTCGTCGAAGCCGTCGTCACCAGCTGCGTCGTCCGGCACCGGACCGAACCCGATCGTCGTCGGCCTCATCAACACCGAGGACGCGCCGGTCGGCTCCTTCCCCGACCTGCGGCGCGGGGTGATCGCCGCCGAGCGATACGTCAATGACAGGTTCGGCGGAGTCGGGGGCCGGCCGATAGAGATCGTTCCCTGCGCGACCGACGGAACGCCGGAGTCGTCACAGGGCTGCGCGAACACCCTGCTCAACCGGCACGTGGTCGCGGTGATCGGCGGGGTCGACCTCGGCGCCGCGTCGTCGTTGCCGCCCCTGCAGGTGGCGGGGGTGCCCTACGTGGGAGGCACGCCGGCAGCGACCGAGGCGCTGACCTCGAGCGGGTCTTTCATGTTCACCGGCGGGACGGCGACGGAAGTGCTCGGTGAGGTCTCCTACGCCGCCAAGACGCTGCACGTCACCCGGCTGTCGGCGGTCTATGTCGACGTACCGGGGTTGCTGTCCACCGCCGTCGGCCTGTTGTCGTCCATCGCGCACAAGCTCGGCGTGACGCAGTTCAAGACCGTGCCCGTGCAGCCGGACACCCCTGACATCGCCCCCGCGCTGGCTGCCGCGGCGTCCATCCACCCGCAGGCGATCCTCGCGGTGTTTCCCGGCCAGACGTGCACGCGGGTGATCGAGGGAGTCGCAGCTCTCGGCGGTGGCGCCCGGATGATGTATCCGAGCCTGTGCGCGGGGCAGCAGGCGCTCGCCGCTGCCGGAAGCGCCGGCGACGGCAGTGTCATCGCGTCGGGCTACCGGCCCTACACGGACACGGGTGACAAGGACGTGGCCGTCTACCTGTCGGCGTTGCACCGCTACGACCGCACGCTCGAGCCCTCGCTGCTCTCCCAGGCCGGTTTCAGCGTGGTCATGAACCTGCGCCAGGTCATGTCGGAGGTGACCGGGACGCTGACTCCGAAGTCGCTGTCGGCCGCCCTGTTCGCGACCCACGACCATGCCAACTTCATGAGCGCACCGTTCACATGCGACGGCAAACAGATCCCGATGTTGCGATCCCTGTGCAACGCCTCGACGCAGATCTCGGTCATCCACGGCGGCAAGCTGGAACCCGTCGGTGGGCCGATCGACACGGCGCCGCTCGCGACGCTTGCCGTGCCCTAGGGGATGAGGCCGGCGCGGGCTTTCGCGGTGAGCACCCGCATGACTGCGTTCTTCACGACCGCGGCGAACGTCGCGTCGGTGCTCATGCGCGCCGAGATGGCGGATCTCATCGGCCCGACAGCCGCGTCGTCGGCGACGAGGAGAACATCGACGCCGGCAGTGAGGGCTCGCACCGCACGGTAGGCGTAAGTGCGCGAACGGACCGAGACAGCCGTCAGATCGTCCGTGACGACGAGGCCGGTGAAGCCCATGTCGTGACGGAGCATCCGCGTGACGATGAAGTGCGAGAACGCGGCGATGATGTGCGGACAGATGTTCGGGTAGATCGCCGTCGAGACCATGACCATCGGCACGCCCGCGTTGACGGCGCGCTGGAATGGCGCAAGGTACGGATCACCGACACGGGTCGGATCGGTGACACCCGCCGTCGTGTCGGTGTTGCCGGTCGCCCGGCCGAGGCCCGGGAAGTGCTTCACCGTCGCGCCGATGCCGGCAGCGCGGATGCCGTGAACGACAGCGGCGACGTGCGGGGCGACGACGGAGACGGTGTGGCCGTACTCCCGGTAGTAACGGCCGATCGGCTGGTTCGCCGTGCCGATCGAGGCCGGGACGACGTCGGCAACGGTCGCGAGATCGACGTTGACGGCCGCGCGCTTGAGCTGTCGCGCCCACCGCGTCCAGTCATCGCGCAGGGTGGTCGGCGCGATGCCGCCCTGGCGTAACGCCGTCGGGATCGTGGAGAAGCCCGTTCCCTTGAGGTGCTGGACGTAGCCGCCCTCCTGGTCGACAGCGACGTACGGCAGCACTCCTGCCTCGGTGGTCACCTTGCGAACCGGACCCACCACCGCGGCAACGCCGCTCGTCCCCGCCATCGTCTGGCCGATGAGGACCACGTTGCCGACGTGGTACCGCGCCAGCAATGTGCGCAGCGCGCTCGACGAACCCGTGGACGGAACCGCGGCCATCAGCAGCTGGCCGATCCGCTGTGCGCGCGACATCCGCGCATAGGCCGCCTTCGCCGTGGTCGCAGCGGTGTCACTCGTCGAGGTCGCGACCAGTGCCCCCGACGTGTCGCCCACGATGGGCCGCGCCGCGGCGGACGGGATCCCGACCGGACCCGTGAGGAGGACGACGAGACCAGCTACCCCGAGCGCAGCCCCGCGGGCCACCATCCGGTTCACTCCCAGAACACGCTTCACGCGGCAAGCCGGTTGGCCGAGGTCCGCCTCGAGTACGACATCCAGGCAGGATAGGGCGCGAATCGGACTCCGGCGCCGCGGGTCCGGTCAACGCTAGGGAGTCGTCACCTTCACGTCGTCGAAGTGCACGAGCGAGTCCTCGTTGTAGAGACCGAGGGTTCCGCTCGGGTAAGGCCGCTCGTTGTCGGTGAACGACGCGAGCTGCGTGCCGTCCGCCCACACGGTCATGACGTTGCCGATCTGGCGCACCCGCACGGTGTGCCAGGTGCCGACGGCGTACGTCGGTGAGCCGCTCGTCACGAGATAACGCTGCGCCCCTGGGTACGCCGGGTCCTCCTTGCCCAGCTCCCAGCCGTTGGGCTTGAGCGCCAGGTAGTAGAAGTGCGTGTCATCCGTGTAGTGCCACAGCACCCACGCGACTTCCCACGGGTTCGGCGTCGGCGTGCGCAGCTGCTGCACGGTGCGCAGGCGCACGGTCGTGTCCATGTCGCCGAACGATGCCGTCGTGTTGACCAGAGACGCGTGCGTGACCCCGCTCGACGTCGAGACCGCCGGCGACTCCGTCAGCACCTGCGTGCCGTCGACGGCGATGCCGTTGGTGCCGTAGCCGTTGTACGTCGACACCCAGCCGCCGTGCGTCGAGCCGTCGACCCAGCTGGTCGTCGTCAGCGGCAGTGAGCTGAAGTCATCGGCGAACAACGTCGTGGGCGTCGCGGTGGACGTCGGTGAGGGACTCGGCGACACCGTCGCGGTTGCCGTCGGTGACGGGCTCGGTGACACCGTCGCGGTTGCCGTCGGTGACGGGCTCGGCGACACCGTGGTCTTCGGCTGCGGCTTCTTGTGCGCAGCCGCTGCCGACGTGGGCGCGGCGAGCTGGACGACGGCAGCCGCGCCGAGGGCGGCCGGGACGGTCAGGAGAATCGCTGAACGATGCACATATCCGGTCTCGACGTCCAAATGGCGTAACTGGATGACACGTTCGGACTAACCGATCTGGTCTACGGCGCGCGGACCGTCACGGTGTCGAAGTGGACCAGGGAGTCCTCGTCGTAGAGGCCGACATGACCGGTCGAGTACGGCCGCTGCCTGTCAGTGAAAGACGCCAGCCGGACGCCATCCGCCCATGCCGTGATCACGTTGCCGACCTGCCGGATGTGCATCGTGTGCCACTTGCCGACCGCGAACGTCGGCGAGCTGCCGGTGCGCAGATAGCGCTGCGCCCCCGGATACGCGGGGTCTTCCTTGCCCAGCTCCCAGCCGTTGGGCTTGAGGACCAGGTAGTAGAAGTGCGTGTCATTCGTGTAGTGCCACAGCGTCCAGCCGACCTCCCAGGGGTTGGGAGCGGGAAGCCGCAGCTGCCTGACCGTTCGCACCCGGACAGTGAGGTCGGTGTCGCCGTACGACGCCCTGGACGTGACCAGGCTCGCGTGCGTGACGCTCGGCCGCAGGGACTGCTTCGGTCGCTCGACGAGGACGTGCGTGCCGTCGAGACCGATCCCGTTGTAGCCGTACCCGTTGTAGGTCGACGTCCAGCGGCCGTGGTGGCTGCCGTCGGCCCAGCCCGTCAGCGACAGGGCCTGCAGGTCCCAGGTCGTGCGCAGCTGCAGCGTGCTCGCGAAGGCCGGCGACTGGGTGAACCAGACACCGAAAGCGAGCAGGGCAACGAAGAACGACCGGAACCGTGGCACGCACCAGATGTCGGTATTGCCTGGCTCCGCCTACAGCCGACCGGGCGGAAGTTCCCCCGATCGGAGTAGTGACGCCCTACAGGGAGGACGGGGCGACGAACGTGTAGCCGGCGGCCTGCAAGCCCTGGACGGTCTGCTGGAGGTAGCTGATGTCGAGGTAGGGGTGGAAGAAGAACGACGCGAAACCGTCGCGGACCGCGAGGTTCTTCTGCGCGCAGTTGATGATGTCGGCGGGCAGCGTCGCCGGGTAGTTGAACCACGGGTCCGGCGAGATGTCGCCGCAGTTCTCCGGGAGCACCTTGTAGCCGTAGACGTCGTGGACGACGTACGGGAAGAACTGCCCGACCTGGTGCGTGTAGTCCGGCGTCGTCCCGCGCAGCACGCCACCGAAGTAGAGGCCGCGGTCCCAACGAGTGCCGAAGTACTGCTTGAACCCGGCGTAGTCGGCCGCGGTAGCGGCGTAGTGCGGCGGCTCGAAGATCTTCGGCGCCGGCAGCTTCGCAGCGTTGAACTCGTTCAACGCCGACTTCACGCGACCGGCGGCCCAGGACTGCGAGTCCCCGGGCAGCGGCCCGACGTAGTCGAGCGAGTGGTCGGAGTTCTCGGTCACCCGGAAGAACTCGTAGTCGTCGCCCGTCACCGCGGTGTAGGGGTTGGGGACGTTGGAGTACTGGTGGGAGTAGCCGTGGTCGACCATCGTGCCGCCATGCGACAGGAGGTACTTGATCGCGTCGATGAAGGCCGGCGACTTGCTGAGCTTGTAGGACTCCGGGGTGCCGTTGTTGTAGTAGCCCGTGGGGTCCGTGTAGGTCGGGATGACGCCGAAGCCGAACGGGATGTGCTGGCTGTAGAGCCAGTCGGCGACCTGCTTCAGCTTCGTCGTGTCGGCCGTCGGGTCGATGTCCTCGAGTCGCACCATCGCGCGGTGCTGCGTGGCCGTCGCGGGTGCGAACGCGTCGAAGAGAACATCCTCGAAGAACAGCACGCGGTCGGTCGGCGTCGAGTAGGGGAACGGGTTGTCCGCGATGTAGGTCAGGTTGCCGGAGCGGACGGCGTAGGGGAACGTCGTGCCGTCGTCGCGCACGGCGGTCGCGAGGACCTGCACGCGCGAGGTGTCGTTGACGTTGACGTCGAGCACCGTGCCGGCGCCGTTGCGCGCGTCACGGGTGAGCGTGATGCCCTTGTACTGCACGCCGGTGACAGTGCCCTGGTCGAAGTAGCCGGGCGTCCAGCCGTACTGCGCGTTGAAGTCGGTGGCGTGCGCCGACAGCTCCCAGATGTTGTCGCTGGCCCAGATGACCGGCTTGCTCGTCGACAGCACGTCGTCGAGGAATGCCGACGGGATCGGCTCGTCGTAGGTCGACCCGATGTAGATGACGCCGTTGTAGGAGTTGACCTGACCGGCCGTGTAGCTGGCGACCGGCTCCGCGGTCACCGGGCCGAAGTGCGACGCGAGGTTGTCGGCCTGGATGGCGTAGAGCTCGCCCAGCCACCCGTAGGTGTTGGTCGTGTCGTAGAGGACGAGCGCACCACCGGTCGTCGTGGTGGTGCCGCCGGAGGTCTTACCCGCGTAGACGGGCGCAGCGGCCAGCGACAGCGCCAGCGACGCCGCGCAGGTGGCCGCTGCGAGGCGGCCGGGCCTCATGCCTGCGAACGGTCGCGGCCGGCGAACGTGAACACCACGCCCGCGATCAGCAGCGCGAGCGCCACCACGAGGTAGAGCCCGACGGCCGCGCCGGTGAACGGCAGCGTGCCCTTGACGATCTTGGTCCCCAGTACGGTTGCCCCCACGACACCGCCGGTGTGCGTCAGCCCCGACATGCCCACTCCTCGTGCAGGCGAGGAGTGGCCTGGGCGTTTCGCCCCCCGACCGCTCGCTCGCTGGCCATCCCCGCTACTCGCTGTAGCGGGGTGATGGACATATTGTGACACGGCGGGCTTGTCCCGTAACAGAGGGGTATCGGGTGAATACGCTCCGAACTTTAGACCGGCCGTTTTGGGGTCCGTCACAAGTTTTCACCGTGAAATTCGGGGGCAGCCGGGCCCAGCCCGAACAGGTGGGCCATCGCCGCGACGGAGCGTGGCGCCGCGAAGCCGTCGCCGTAGGGGTTCACGGCGTTGGCCATGGCGGCGTACGCCGTCCCGTCGTGCAGCAGCGTGGAGACCTCGGCGACGATGCGGTCCTCATCAGTGCCGACGAGCCGCGCGGTCCCGGCGGTGACCGCCTCCGGGCGCTCGGTGTTCTCCCGCATGACCAGCACCGGCTTGCCCAGGCTCGGCGCCTCCTCCTGCACGCCGCCACTGTCGGTGAGCACGAGGTGCGAGCGGTCGATCAGCCGCGCGAAGCCGCCGTAGCCCACCGGCTCGGTCACGATCACGTTCGCCAACCCCTCCAGCGCCGGGAGCAACGCCTCTCGCACCGTCGGGTTGCGGTGCACCGGCAGCACGACCAGCAGGTCCGGCTCGGCGCGGGCCAGCCGGCCCAGGGCCCGACCGACGCCGGCCATCCGCTCCCCCCACGACTCGCGCCGGTGCGCGGTCACCAGCAGCACGCGGCGCGGATCGGTGTCCAACACCCCGAGCGCCGGGTCGTCGTAGGCGACCCGTTTGTCGACGGTCCACAGCAGCGCGTCGATCACCGAGTTGCCGGTGACGACGACGCTCGACCGGTCGATCCCCTCCGCGAGAAGGTTCGCGCACGACGCCGGAGTCGGCGCCAGGTGCAGCGACGTCAGCTGCGAGGTCAGCCGGCGGCTCATCTCCTCGGGAAACGGCGAGTAGCGGTCGAACGTCCGCAACCCTGCCTCGACGTGCACGACCGGCACCTGGTGGTAGTGCGCGGCGAGCGCGCCGACGAACGTCGTCGTCGTGTCGCCCTGCACCATCATCGCGTCCGGCCGCACCCGTGCGACCAGCTCGTCGAGCCCGGACAACGCACGCGTCGTGATCTCCGCGAGGGTCTGCCGCGGCTTCATGATGTCCAGATCCGCATCCGGCGCGATGCCGAACAGGTCATTGACCTGGTCGAGCATCTCCCGATGCTGCGCCGTGACCGCCACGAACGGGATGAAGTGCTCCGACTCGGCAAGTGCGAGGATGATCGGAGCGAGCTTCACCGCCTCCGGTCTCGTGCCGAAGACGATCATGACCTTCTTGCGCGGCGACACGACGACTCCTAGCGGGAGCGGGGACACACGTGGACTCGGTCACGACCATTGTGGTCGCCGCGTCGCTCGCCTACATGATCGTGCTCTACGCACGGTCGCGACGACGGCCGCCCACGGTTCTCGACACTCCCGACGGTCTGCTCTTCGTCGTCCTGATCCCCTGTCTCAACGAAGAGCTGGTCATCGGCAAGAGCCTGGAGCGACTCGCCGCCATTCCGAACAGCAATGTCATCGCCTTCGTCATCGACGACGGGTCCGACGACGCCACGTCGGACATCGTCCGCGCGCATGCCGGGGATCGGGTGCGGCTGCTTCGTCGTGACCCACCGGAAGCACGCCAGGGCAAGGGCGAGGCGCTCAACGCCGCCTACCGCCACGTGCTGTCGTCGGACCTGCTCGACGACCGGCGCCCCGAGGACGTCGCCATCGTCATTCTCGACGCCGACGGCCGGATCGAGCCGAACGCCTTCGTGCAGGTGGCGCCGTACTTCCGCGACCCCCAGGTTGCCGCCGTGCAGATCGGCGTCCGCATGTACAACGCCGGCGTGTCGCTGCTCGCGCGCATGCAGGACCTCGAGTTCGTCACGTTCACCGAGATCTTCCAGCGCGGCCGCCAGCGACTGGGCAGCGTCGGTCTCGGCGGCAACGGACAGTTCGCGCGACTGTCCGCACTCGCGACTCTCGGCGAGGCGCCGTGGACCGACTGCCTGACCGAGGACCTCGACCTCGGGCTTCGGCTGTGGGCCCGGGGGTTCACCAACGCCTTCTGTCCCGCCACACACGTCAACCAGCAGGCGGTGACCAGCCTGCGCCGTCTGATCCGCCAGCGAGCGCGCTGGTTCCAGGGACACCTGCAGTGCTGGCAGCGCATCCCGATGGTGCTGCGCGCGAGACGGCCGCTGGGGGTCCGCGCCGACCTCGTCCAACATCTGCTCAGCCCGCTCCTGCTGCTGTTGATGACGTTCCCGATGGCGGCGTTCGCCGTTGCACTCGTGACGTTGCTCGTCACGGATCCCAGCGCTCTCGGTCACAGCCTGCTGGCACACAACGGCCTGCTGATCGCGATCTGGTACCTGCTGGCCTTCGGCATGGCGCCGGCGTACGCCTACGTCTACTGGCTGCGCTCCCCCGGCATGAGCTTCCTGCGCGCGCTCGGCTACGCCCACCTGTTCACCGTGTACTCCTACCAGTGGCTGTTCGCCGGCTGGTGGGCCGTGTTCAACATCGCCCGGCGGCGGCGCGGCTGGGCCAAGACCGCGCGCACCGCCGACACCGCCGCAGCGGTCCAGGCGACTCAGGCGCCTTCGTAGACCTGGTGCTCGTGGTGGCCGTGCTCGTGCTGGCCGTGGTCGTGCTGCTCGTGCTCGTGGTCCTCGACGTGCTCGTGCTGCTCGGCCGACTCCTGCACGGGAACCTCGGCCTCGATGCGCACCGGCTCCTCCGGGTACGTCGACTCAGCGGAGGCTGACTCCTCTGCGGACGGTTCGCCCGTCGACTGCTCGGGCGTCACCAGGTCGCCTGCCGACGTCCGCGCCTCGACCACGATGTCGCGCAGTGCGGCCATCCACTGTTCGAGCGAGTCCTGCGCCTCTTCGAGGACTGAGCGGCGGCGGCGGCTCAGCACATCGAGCTCCGCCGACTCCCGCAGCCAGGTGTTGCGCGCCGCAGCGATGTCCGCCTCGGTGAGGGTCTTGCGTGCGTTGACCTCGGCGATGATCGCGGCGGCCTGGTCCCGAGCCTCTTCGAGAATCGTGCGGGCCTCGCTGCGCGCCCGCTCCAGCCGCCGGGCGACCTCGTCCTCCAGGTCGCGGAGCCGGTCGGCGGCGCGCTGCTCGGCACCGGACTCGATCCGAGCCGCGCTCTCGCGAGCGGACTGCACGACGGCGACGGCGTCGGCCATCGCACCGTCCAGCGGGTCGGCCTTGCGGCCTGCGACGGCGAGGTCCTCCTGCAGGCGGCGGACGTCCTCGGCCACTGCGCGCAGGAAGGCGCCGACCTCGTCGGCGTCGTAGCCGCGGCGGACCATGACGAATGCGCGGGCTTCGATCTCTTCAGGCGTGAACATGTGGCGTCCTCGTGTCGAGGCAGGCTGGGCACCTGCCAGCAGCAACACACCGTGACCGATTTGTCACGATGCGTATCGTCCCTCGCCAGGCATAACGGACACAAGGCAGGTTGGGTTACGGCCTCCCACGAGTTGAGTGCGACGTAATCCCCCTTGAGACCGGCCCGCAAGGGGGGATTACGTCGCACTCAACAGTGCGGGAGAACGTCGCGGCCGAAGGCGTCGATGGCGGCGAGAAGGTCACGGCGGGTGTCGGCCGGGAGCGCGACGGTCAGCCAGGTGACGCCGATCTCGGCGAGGACGGCGATGTCGTCCACCACCTTGGCCGCGTCCGGCGCCGCCTTCGCGAACATGTCGAGACCGCTCGGCATGAAGCAGATGTCCAACTCGTCGCGGTCGCGCCCCGCTGCGTCGCACTGTTCGTGCAGGTAGTCGATGCGCGCCCGCAGGTCGTCGGCCGACTCCAAGCCCGGGGTCCGCAGATGCGACGCAGCGGCGGCCGGGCTCGGCATCGGCACCCAGCCGTTGCCCATCTCGACCGCCCGGCGGATCGCGCGCTTGCTGTTGCCGCCGACCCAGATCTGTGGGCCCGCCGGCTGTGCGGGACGAGGTGTGGTCGCGACGCCGTCGACGTCATCCGCCGTCCAGGCCGCTCGCATCGTCCGCACGGCGTCGTCGAGCACGTCGTTGCGGCGCTCGAAGTCCGCGCCGAGGGCAGTGAACTCCTGCTCGAGGTAACCCGCACCGACACCGAGGATGACCCGCCCGGCGGAGAGCAGGTCCAGGGTCGCGACCGCCTTCGCGGCCAGCAGCGGATGGCGGTACGCCGGCACGAACAGGTTGGTCTGCAGCCGGAGGCTCGACGTCGCCGCGGCCGCGAACCCGAGAGTGACCAGCGGATCGGTGGTGACATGGCCGCCGCCACGCACCCAACGTGCCGGAGGCGCCGGGTGGTCGGTCACGAAGACTGCGGCGAAGCCGGCCACCTCCGCGGCGCGCGAGATGTCCGCGACCGCCTCGCCCGTGACGAACTCCGTCGCCGCGTCCACCCGGTGGACCGGCAGCCCGAGCGAGACCTGCATCAGTCGTTGAGCACGCAGCGGGTGCCTGAGTAGATCGTCGGCATGCACTTGTTGCAGTGCACGCACAAGCCCTCGGTGCGCTTCGCAGTCTCGAAGGTGCGGATGAGGTCGGGTTCGCGCAGGAGCGCCCGGCCCACCGCGACGAAGTCGAAGCCCTCCTCGAGCACGGTCTCGATCGTGTCGAGCCGGTTGACGCCACCGAGGTAGATGAGCGGTAGGTCGAGTGCCTCGCGGAACTGTCGCGAGTAGGGAAGGAAGAACGCCTCTTCGAAGGGGTAGCGCGGGAACAGCTTCGGTGCGAGCAGCCGCATCATCGGCCGGACGTACGCCGGCTGCGTCTGCAGCATCTCCGCGAGCGGCACCTCGCCGCGGAAGAAGTACATCGCGTTCTCGAGCGACGATCCGCCGGTCAGCTCGATCGCGTCGATGTCGCCGTCGTCCTGCAGCATCCTCGCGACGCGGACGCTCTCCTCGACCCAGAAGCCGCCGGCGACGCCGTCGGTCATGTTCAGCTTGACGGTCACCGCGCGGTCGCGCCCGACCGCGGCCCGGACGTCGCGCAACACCTCGCGCGCGAATCGTGCCCGGTTGGCGAGCTCGCCGCCGTAGCCGTCACTGCGCTTGTTGAGCTTCGGGCTGAGGAACGAGCTCAGGAGGTAGCCGTGCCCGAGATGCACTTCGACCGCGTCGAACCCGGCGTCGACCGCGCATCGCGCTGCGCGCGCGAAGTCACCGCGCACCCTCTCGAGGTCGGCCGGCGTCGCTGCCGGTACGACGCCCTTCGCCGGAGGGCTGAACCGCCGCGACGGCGCCAGCGAGCGCATCCCGTTGGACTTCGCGTCGGCGACGAGCCCGGCATGGCCGAGCTGCGCGGACGCGGCAGCGCCCTCGGCATGCACCACGTCGGTGAGTCGGCGGAGGTCGGACGCCGTACGGTCGTCGAGCACCATGCAGTGCCGGTGCACCCGGCCGTTCGGCGAGACCGCGCAGTAGGCGACTGTCGTCAAGGCTGCGCCGCCACGAGCGACAGCGGCGTGGAAGTCGACCAGCCGGTCCGTGACCTGCCCGTTGGGTGTCGATCCCTCGAACGTCGCGGCCTTGACCACCCGGTTGCGCAGTGTCAGCGGCCCGAGCCGCGCGGGGGCGAAGGGGTCCACGGCCATGTCGTGACCGTACCTGACGGGGCGTCAGATCTGACGCTATCCTCTGCCGGTGCGCGTAGGACTCGACAGTCGTCTCGGCAAGGCCGTCGTCAAGATGGCGGGCAGCAAGTCGTTCATGCGGGTGGGCCCCAAAGTGGTCCCCCACGTCGACCGCTTCCTGCACAAGGTGAGCGGCGGGAAGTTCATCTCCAGCGGCGGGCTGCTGCCCTCGCTGGTGCTGACCACCACCGGCGCGAAGACCGGCCAGAAGCGCACCACCCCTCTCGCGACCAAGCCGGAGGGTGACGGCTGGTACGTCGTCGGCAGCAACTTCGGCCGGGAGAAGCACCCCGCCTGGACCGCCAACCTCATGGCGAATCCCGACGCCGAGGTGTCGTTCAAGGGCAAGAACACCGCCGTCACGGCGCACCTGCTGACCGCGGAGGAGAAGGCCGAGGTCTGGCCGAGACTGGTGAAGTTCTGGCCCAACTACGACGTCTACGTCGAGCGCAGCGGCCGCGACCTCCGCGTCTTCCGGCTCGACCCGAAGTAGCCCATGCGCGTCGCCCTGACCGGCGGCACCGGCTACGTCGGAGCGTTCGCGATCCAGGCGCTGCTCGAGGCCGGGCACCAGCCGCGACTGCTGGTGCGCGACCGGGCGAAGCTCGCGACCAAGCTCGGCGCGCTCGGAGTCGACGCGGCCCCACTCGATGTCGTCGTCGGCGACATGACCGACCGCGCGGCGGTCGAGCAGCTCGTCGCAGGCTGCGATGCCGCCATTCACGCCGCCGCCTCCGTCGAGGTGCTCAACCGCAACGACGCGAGGCGCACGATCGACACCAACGTCGGCGGGACCCGCAACGTCGTCGAGGCCGCCCTCGCTGCGGGCTGCGACCCCGTGGTGCACGTCTCCAGCGTCGCCGTGTTCGGCACCCGTCCGGCCGCGCCGGTCGTCACCGCGGACCTGGAGCCGGCCACCGCCAGCGACAACCCGTACGGCCGGTCGAAAGCACTGGCCGAGCAGTTCGCGCGGGAGCGGCAGGCGGCCGGCGACCCGGTCGTCATCGTCTACCCCGGTGGCGTCACGGGGCCGGGCGTCGCGGGATCGTACGGCGAGCTGGCACAGGGTTTCGTGTCGATGCTGAAGGCGGGCGCGCTCGTCACGGGCGACGGCGGGTTCGGCGTCATCGACGTCCGCGACCTCGCGGCGGTCTTCGTGGCAATCCTCGAGCCCGGTCGCGGACCACGGCGGTTCATGGCGGGCGGGGTCCCGATGCGACTGCCGGAAGTGGCGGCCGTCATCCGGCAGGTGACCGGACGGCGATTCCCCGTGCTGCCGATTCCCGGTGCGGTGTTCCGCGGGCTCGGGCACGTGACCGACGGCCTGCGCCGCGTCGTGCCGTTCGACACCGTGTTCACCGCCGAGGCGATGGAGACGCTGACCCTGGCCCGGCCGACCGACGACAGCGCGGTGCACGAAGAGCTGGGCGTTGCCTATCGCGACCCCGTCGAGACGATCGAGGCGTCGCTACGCGCCCTGCACGCCGGTGGCGCGCTCGAGGCGCGCCACGTCGGCGTGCTGGCTACTAACCCTGGAAGTCGCTGAGCCGGTCCGGGATGACCTCGGCGACGCGCGGACGGCGCGGCCGGATCGCCTTGTCGAGGAACGCGCCCAACGTCGGGTCGTCGACGGCGCCGCGCAGTGCGTCGAGCACCAGCAGACGGCGGGTCTGCTCGTCACGACGGGTGTTGAGCTCGCTGACCAGCTCGTCGATCCGCTGGCTCAGCTCGCTGACCGCGCGCACCTCGGCCTCGACGGAAGCGAGCAGCGAGGTGAGGCCGCCGGCAAGGTCGATGCTGCCGGGGGCGGGGGCGACCGCGGCGGCGGTGCTGTTGGTGGACGTGCTCACGGTGCTTCCTCCTGACGAGCGGCTGCTGCTCCTGGTAGACGGCGATGTACGGCGGGACGATGCGGTTGTCTTCCGCGTCGTCCGCCGGGCAGGCGCCGACTTCTTCGAGGTCCTGGCCACGACGTTTCCTCTCCCGATCGAACGGTTGATGGGAGAGGTTATCCGTCGTGCACCGAGAGCAGTCCACCGAAGCAGGCGATGTAGGCATAGCCCCTCGGTCCGAGGGTGATCGGAGCCCACGCGTTGTCGTACGGCGCACCCCGTCCGGTGGCCACCTCACCGACGGTCTTGCCGGTCCGCCAGTCGACGATCGTCAGTCGCCATTCGTCGACGCCGGGTGCCACGGGATGCGGTGAGTAGAGGTAGAGCAGACCGTTGCCGCGCGCGAGCTTGGGCACGACGGACGGGGACACGACGTCGCTGTGCCAGGCGACGTGGCAGCCCTTCGCGCCGACGACGACCTTCGTCACGCCGCCGGGTTGGGTGTTGCCCTCGGCCCGCGTGGTCGGGTTGAGGTAGCCGAAGTTGTTCTCGACGACGAGACCGTTGCCCCACCCGACGAGCGAGTTCTCCGTCGCGCTCTCCCCCGGCGAGAAGACGGGCACCGAGCAGAACAGCCGGCGCTGGCCGGGAGCCAGCCGCGCCGCCCGGCGGTAGACCAGCACATGCATGCGCGAGTCGGCGTTGTCGGTGATGGCGACGTACTGGCTGCCGATGAAGGTGGGCGTCGTGCCGGACCCCTGGTTGATCTGACCGACCTTGCGGGCGCTTCCTCTGTCGTACGGCGCCCGCCACTCGATCGTCGGCCGGCCGGATGCGTCGGCGCGGAACATGTACATCGCGTGGTCGGAGACGATCGCGACGCCGTCCTCGCTGACGGCGTGTGAGTTCTCGATCTGTTCGCCGCGCAGCCAGCGGATGTGCACCTTGCCGGTGTGCGGGTCCAGCGTGCCGACCCGGCCGTAGCGGGTGACCCACCACAGCAGGCCGTGCCAGTCCGGAAGGACGCCGGTGATGGGGTCACACGACCCCTGCGGCAGTGGGTTGGTGTAGGTCGTGCAGTCGTGCGGCAGGTAGCGCGACAGGTCCCAGTCGTCGGTCTTCACGAAGGACCAGGTGCCGTCCTGGGCCTGCACGTGACGGATGCGCTGGATGTGCTGCGCCGCGTCGGCGACGACGGCACGGTCGACGTTGTCGAGGTAGAAGTACGCGCCGGAGCTGTCGCTGTAGACCTTGTCGAGGTTGGCGCTCTCGGCTGCCTGCAAGGTCGAGGGGCGCGGCGGCAGGTTGTACGTCGCCAGATCCTTCAGCGTCACCGGGTCGACCAGCCGCAACGTGAAGTTCTGCGCCCCACCGCACTGCAGGAGCAGCAGGTGCTCGTGGGTGACACCCATCCCTGCGCACGGCCCCTTGCCGGCGAAGGTGACCGTCGCGTTGCGGCCGGTCGGCCCCGACCAGGGGTGGGTGTCGCTGGCGTAGCTGTCCGAGTGCATCGAGTTGGCGCCGGAGCGTGACATGTACGGGTTGGCCGGGATCGAGCCGGTCAGCGCCGACGAGCCACCCCCTTGCCCGGCGGTCGCGCTGCCGCCGACGAGCGCGGCCGCGGCGAAGCCGACGGCGAGCAACGAGCGAAAGCGATGCATGCCGAAGGACTTCGACGATCTCGAGCGCTGTCCTCCGTGGCTACGGGAGGGGCTGCAGAGTCGGCAGCAGCGTCTGCGACGGGCTCGGGGACGGCAGCGGCACACTGCCGCCGCCACCGCCGCCACTGCTCGGCGACGGGCTCGGCGATGGGGCCGTGCTCGCGGCCGGCTTCGGACTCGACGTCGTCGTCGACGACTTGGTGGTGGTCGTCGTCTTGGCGTGATGCTTGCGGGCCTGCTGCCGCTTGTGCTTGCGGTACTGCTTGTCGGTCGGCAGCTGGTTGACACCGAGGGAGGCGGGGTCGATGCCGGCGTACCGGGCACCTACCGACATCACGAGGCGCACGTAGTCGAACGAGTGGTTGTAGCTGAAGACGGCGAGCGCCATGCCGTGCGGCGTGCTGAGGTCGCCGCCGCTGGCACAGAGGTAGCGGGCGGTGGCGTCGGCTGCCGCGACGATGTTCTGCGGGTTGCCGGGGCGGCCCGAAGAACCGGCGCCCCACGTGCGCCACGTGGACGGAAGGAACTGCATCGGGCCGACGGCGCGATCCCACCGGGTGTTGCCGTCGTACACGCCATGGTCGGTGTCGCGGATCGCGGCGAAGCCGCCGCTGCCGTCGAGCACCGGGCCGAGGATCGGCGGACGCGCGATCCCGTCCCAGCCGGGTGTGTGGGAGCCGCCGCTGGCTGCGTGACCGGACTCGACGAAGCCGATGCCCGCGATGAGCCACCACTTCAGCCCGCAGCCGGGGTCAGTCGCGGCGACGTGCCGCGCTGCCCGGACGTAGGCGCCGGCGGCAACCGGCGGGATGCCGCCGACATTGATCTTCAGCAGGTCGACGTGCGGAAGCCTGCGGATCGGCGCGGCGGCCTGCGGCTTCTTCGCCACCTGGTCGAAGGCGTGCAGGTTGCGCAGGTCGCCCAGCGACGCGGCGATGTCCGCGGGCGTCATGCCGAACGGCGCCGCGGTGGGCGACGGCTTCGCCACCGGGCGTGCGGCGGCGTGATTGGTCGACGCGGCGGCGGTGAGGCCGATCGCGGCAAGGGGCAGGGTCAGCGCCAGGGCCGCCGCCGCCGCGCCCCGCCAACCCGGCGGGACGAGGCTGCGCAGCCGGCGGATGCTGGGAATCACGCCGTGCACGTCTTACCTCCTGCGGGGGACGTACCCCGCGCTCCCGCGCGGAACCCGCAAGATCACTATCGGCTCAGAGTTTGAGATCCGTACCCACGGCGAAGCCGTGCCGGTTGCCGTCGCCGAGGAACGATCCGACCGTTTTGTCCAGTTCGTCGACCGTCCAGGTCTCGCCCGTGCTCGTGAACGCGCCGTCGAGGGTCGGCGCCTTCATCACGCCGACCTTGCCGCCGTAGACGACGAACACGTTGCCGGTGACGTGGTCGGCGGCACGGGTGCCGAGCCAGACGACGACCGGCGCCACGTGCTCGATCGCCCAGGGGTCGACCTCGTCACCCTCCGGCGGCGCTGGGAACGTCGCCTCCGTCATCGCGGTCCGCGCCCTGGGCGCGAGGGCGTTGGCCCGCACGCCGTAGCGGCTGCAGCCGTTGCTGATCGCGAGAGTGAGGGCAGCGATACCGGCCTTGGCGGCGGAGTAGTTGGGCTGCCCCGGCGAGCCGAAGAGAAAGGCCTCGGACGCCGTGTTGACGATGCGTGCCCACTGCTGCTCGCCCGTGGCCTTGTTGCGCTCGCGCCAGTAGGCGGTCGCGGCCTGGCAGGTCGCGGCATGACCGCGCAGGTGGACGCGCAAGACGGTGTCCCATTCGTCCGCGCTGATCGAGAAGATCATGCGGTCGCGGAGAACACCGGCGTTGTTGACGAGGACGTTCAGGTCCCCGTAGGTCTCGATGGCTTTCCGCACGAGGCCGGTGGCGAAGTCCCAGTCGCCGATGTCACCCGGGGCGCCGATCGCCTCGCCGCCGGCTGCGGTGATCTCCTCGGCAACGGCCTCGGCCGCCTCGCCGATGTCGTTGACGACGACCTTTGCGCCGGCGGCCGCGAGCGCGAGCGCCTCGGACCGGCCGAGGCCGACGCCGGCCCCGGTCACGACGGCGACGGCGCCCTCGAGCTCGCTACCCGTGAACTCCGGCCGCAGTTCCTTCACCACGCGACGATCCCTCTCCCAGAGCAAACGTGATCGACTTCGACCTTCGATCCGGACATCAGTGCTCTCCCACCACGTTGTTGATCACGTTCGCTCGAATCAGCGGTCGGTGCCGAGCATCAGGGCGCTGGTCGGGACGCCGGTGCCGCCGGTGACGAGGACGTGCTCGGCGCCGGCCACCTGGTTGACCGATGTGCCGCGAACCTGGCGGACGCCTTCGGCGATGCCGTTCATGCCGTGCAGGTAGGCCTCGCCGAGCTGGCCCCCGTGGGTGTTGACCGGCAGCCGGCCGCCGATCTCGATGCCACCGTCGGCGATGAAGTCCTTCGCCTCGCCCGGCCCGCAGAAGCCGAACTCCTCGAGCTGGGCGAGCACGAACGGCGTGAAGTGGTCGTAGAGGACGGCGGTCTTCACGTCGTCCGGACCCAGCCCGCTGGTCTCCCAGATCTGCCGGGCGCACGTGCCCATCTCCGGCAGCCCGGTCAGGGAGTCGCGGAAGAACGACCGCATCATGTGCTGGTCGTCCGCCATCCCCTGCGCGGCCGCCTCGACGACGACGGCCGGCTGCCTGAGGTCACGCGCCCGCTCGACGGTGGTGACGAGCATCGCCTGGCCGCCGTCGGTCTCCTGGCAGCAGTCGAGCAGGTGCAGCGGCTCGACGATCCAGCGGCTGGCCTGGTGGTCCTCGAGAGTGATCGGCTGCTGGTAGAAGTGCGCCGCCGGGTTGTTCGCGGCATGCCTGCGGTCGGCCACCGCGACCCGGCCGAAGTCCTCGCTGGTGACGCCGTACTCGTGCATCATCCGCGTCGCGAACATCGCCACCCACGACGCCGGTGTCAGCAGCCCGTGCGGCGACGTCCAGGCGAACTGCGCTTCCTCTGCGGTCGCGCCGGCCGGCCGGTCCTGCACTCCGGTGCCGAACCGGCGGCCGCTGCGCTCGTTGAAGGCGCGGTAGCAGAGCACGTAGTCCGCGACGCCACTGGCAACGGCCATGGCGGCGTACTGCACCGTCGCGCAGGGGGCGCCGCCGCCGAAGTGGATCCGGCTGAAGTGCGTGAGCTCGGGGATGCCGAGCCCGCGCATGATCTCGCTCTCAGGGTTGGTCTCCATCGTGAACGTCGACAGCCCGTTGACCTGCTTCGGGTCGACGCCCGCGTCGTCGCACGCAGCGGCACACGCCTCCAGGGCGAGCTGAAGCTCGCTGCGACCGCTGTTCTTGGAGAACTCGGTCGCGCCGATGCCGACGATCGCCGCCTTACCGGCGTAGGTGTGCCTGCTCACCGGGGCAGCTCCAGCTCGACCGTGCCGGTGACGTGCGGGCCGAGCTCGTTGAGTGCTTGTACGCCGACCACGAGCCGGCCGGTCTCGGCGTCGACACTCTGGACGGAACCCGAGAAGGTCAGCGGCAGGTAGGGGTAGGCGGGGGCGCCGAGCCGGACCCGGAGTGCGGTGACGACGGCTTCAGGTCCCGTCCAGTCGGTGACGTAGCGCTCCATCAGACCGACCGACGTGTTGATGTTGAAGAAGATGTCCTTCGACCCCTTCTTGTGCGCGAGATCGCGGTCGTGGTGCACATCCTGGAAGTCGCGGGTCGCGAGCGCCCCCGCGACGATGTGTGTCGGTGTGACCGGCAGGCACCACAGCGGCAGCCGGTCGCCTTCGCTCACGTCGGCCGCGGCGAGCGTCTCGTTGCGCCGCTGCGGCGTCGCGGGACGGAACTGCGGGATCGAGATCGGCCCGCGTGAGTCGGTCGCGCCTTCGACCTGTGCCGGGTGGCTGTCCAGCCACTCGATCTCGAGCGGCATGCCGATCGCGACCTGGTCCGGGCGGACGCCGACGAGGTCGGCGACGAACCTCGGGCCTTCTTCGAGCTCGGCGAGAGCCACGACGAGCGGGTAGCGGAAGCCGGGCACCTGCGGGTGGTGCACGACGGCGAAGGAGTAGAGGGTCGCGCGACCGGACGCGACGGCGTAGCCCATGTCGAACGCGCCGCACTCCGAGCACCGCGGCGACGGCGGGAAGAACAGCCGGCCGCAGCCGTTGCAGCGCGGGATGCGCAGCTCGTGCGCGCGGTAGCCGTCGAAGAGCGACTGGTTGTCGCGGTTGATGCCGGGCCGCGGACGCAGGTGCGGCTGCGGATCGGGCGCGGCCCGCCGCGACTGATCGGCTGCCGGGCGCTGCCCTTCGGGTGCGGTGGCGGTGGGCGACGTGCCCGTTCCGGGCTTGAACTTGAGGATGCGGAACAGGAGGTCGCCGACGTGTTCACCGTCGACGGTCTCGTAGCGCTGCCGGGTGGTGACGAAGTAGCCGGTGCCGAGTGCGGTCTGCTTCTCGGGCGAGACGTCCTCGAGGATCTGCACGTTCTGCAGGAGGTCGCCGGGACGGAGGTAGCGCGCGATCTCGAGCTCGCTGTTGACCGCGACCACGCCGACGTAGCCGGCGTCGTCGAGCATTCGCAGCACCTTGCTGCGCGGGTCCTCGGCCGGCGGCTTGTCCGCCGGTCGCCAGCGCGGCTGCGCGGGCAGTCCGGGGCGATCCCAGATGTCGAGAGTCGCGGGTGGGGCGACGATGCCGCCGTGTCGGCTTTTCGCCGCGGCTTCCTCGTCGAGATAGACGGGATTGCCGTCACCGATGGCGTCACACCAGTCGGCGATGGCCGCGATGCCCACCGGATGACGTGCCGCCTGCGCCGGCCCTTGAGCTCCTACCTGGGCGCGCAGGCGGTCGTAGAGATCCCCCTCGGGGAGGTCTTGCGCCGACACGCTAGAAACATATCTGATGAGGTTTCAGGAAACGCCCGAGGAGCAGTCGCTACGTCGCGAGCTGCGCGAGTACTTCACGACGTTGTTGCCACCGGAAGAGCGCGAGAAGCTCGGTGCCGCTGGTGAGAACGCACCGGTGTTCCGGTCGATCGTCCGGCGGCTGGGCGCGGACGGCTGGCTCGGTCTCGGGTGGCCGAAGGAGTACGGCGGCCAGGCCCGCTCGGCGCGCGAGCAATACATCATGTTCGACGAGGTGCAGCGGGCCGGGATTCCGTTCCCGTTCGTCACCGTCAACACGGTCGCGCCGTCGCTGATGCGCTTCGGCACAGAGGAGCAGAAGGCGACGTACCTGCCTCGCATCCTCGCCGGGGAGCTGAACGTCGCGATCGGCTACACCGAGCCCGCGGCCGGCACCGACCTCGCGTCGCTGCGCACGTCCGCGCGACTCGACGGCGACGAGTGGGTCGTCAACGGCAGCAAGGTCTTCACGTCCGGCGCCAACCAGGCCGACCTGGTGTGGCTCGCGTGCCGCACCGACCCCGACCTGCCGAAGCACCAGGGCCTGTCGATGTTGATGGTGCCGACGGACTCCCCCGGTTTCCGGTGGACGCCGATCGTCACCGTCGGGGACATCGTGACCACGGCGACCTACTACGACGACGTGCGGGTGCCGGCGGCCAACCTCGTCGGTGAACGCGGTGGCGGCTGGCGCATGATCACGACGCAGCTGAACCACGAGCGAGTGGGCCTGGCCGCGCTGGGCGGGCCGGTGTGGCGACTGTGGGGCGAGACGCGTTCCTGGGCGCGGGAGAACGGCGTGGCCGACGCGCCGTGGGTGCGTCGAGACCTGGCGGAGTGTTACGCACGGCTCGAGGCGATGAAGCTCCTCAACTGGCAGATGGTCGAGGCCATCGCGGCTGACCGGCTGCAGCCGGCGGACGCCTCGGCGGCGAAGTTCTACGGCACCGAGACGCATGTGTTCGTCTGCCGGAAGCTGCTCGGGATCCTCGGGGCGCGCGGCTGGTTGCGCGCCGGGTCGCCCGGCGCTGCGTTGCGCGGAGAGGTCGAGCGGCTCGCGCGATCGGCGCAGATCAACACCTTCGGTGGCGGGGTCAACGAGATCCAGCGCGAGATCGTCGCGGCCGCGGGTCTCGGGATGAAGCGGCGGGCGCGATGAACTTCGACCTCGAGGACACCCAGCAGGAGATCCGGTCACTCGCGTCCGACGTGTTCTCGCGCCTTGCGACCGCTACGCGGATCGAGTCCGTCGAGTCCTCGCCGGACCGGTTCGACCGCGAGCTGTGGGCGGAGCTCGCGCGCAGTGGTCTGCTCGGCGTCGCGGTGCCCGAGCGCTACGAAGGTCTCGGGCTCGGCATGGTCGAGCTGAGCCTGGTCTGCGAGCAGCTCGGCCGGACGGTCGCGCCGGTGCCGTACGTCGCCACGACGTGCGCCGGTCTCGCGTTCGCTGCTCTCGGCACTGATGCACAGCAGCGGGCCTGGTTGCCGCGGATCGCTGCCGGTGATGCCGTGATCGCCGTCGCACCCGCGGCGTCGGTGGTCGACGTACAGGTGGGCGACGGATCGCTCACCGGCGAGGTCGTGGGCGTGCCGTGGGCGCACGTCGCCGACCGGGTGTTGCTGCCCATCGCCGGCCGGTTGTGGCTCGTCGATCCCGGTGCCGAGGGCGTGACCGCGGCGCGGGGAGAGACGACCGCACGGCAGATCGCGCTCGACCTCCGACTCGATGGTGTCACCGCGGAGCCTCTCGGCGACGCCGGCGCGGCCGCGTGGCTGAAGCCGCGGTGGTTCACGGCGTGGGCCGCCGTACAGGCCGGCGTGACCGACGCGGCACTGCGGTTGACGGCCGACTACACGTCAGGACGCGAGCAGTTCGGGAAGCCGCTGTCCTCCTTCCAGGGCGTGGCGCTGAAGGCGGCGGATGCCTATGTCGACGCACGGGTGATCGCGGCCGCCGCACTGCAGGCGGCATGGGCGATCGACAACGGCATCGACGAGATGCTGCCGGTGCTCACCGCGGCGTGGTGGGCGGCCGAGGGCGGGCAGCACTGCGTGCACATCACGCAGCACCTGCACGGCGGCATGGGCGCCGACGTCACCTATCCGGTTCACCGCTACTTCCTGTGGGGCACGCAGACCGAGCTGCTGCTCGGTGGCGGCTCGCGACTGCTGGCGTTGCTGGGCGACGCCCTGGCGGACCGTGCCGACGCCGGCGACGCCCTCGTGCTCTCCTGAGCAAGCCTGTTTCCGGCCTGTGGATTCGTTGCTACGTAAGGAGAACTGTCGTACGCGACGGTTAGCGTCCGCGGCATGTACCTCATGGTCGATTGTCCCGATGAACTGTTCACGAACGCGGTCGTCCCGGTCGCGATGACCGGAGCGGGCGTCCGGCTGGAAGCCGTGGAGGACGTGCCGGCCGGCCCCTGGCTCGCGGCAGTGCTCGACAGCATCGACCCTCGGTCCCTGTCGGAGTGGGACCTGCCGGCGTACCTCCGCTCCTCTGCCCGGCTGCAGGCGTGGGCGGCGGCGCGCGTGTCGGAGGGCGTGGCAGAGCTCGCTTCGCGCCCCGGCGCATTCGGGGCGGACAAGGAGGTAGCCCTCGCGCTGCGCGAGCCGGTCGGCGCGGCGCAACGTCGCATCCATCACGCGAGGCGGCTGCGCCAGATGCTGCCGACGACCCGACGGCTGTTCCGACGGGGGGTGTTGAGTGAGAAGCAGGTCGACGCGATCGTCGAGGCGACGAGCGGCGTGATGGACGGCGACCTCGCGGTTGGCGTCGAGGACAAGGTGCTGACGTCGCAGGGCGCACTGTGGAAGACGGCGCGAGAACTCGCTCGGGCGGCACGCCAGGCACTGACCCGACTCGATCCGGAGGGCCAGCAGGAACGTTCGCGGACCGCGCGAGCGGAAGCCGACGTGGTCTTCCATCCGGGCGACGACGGAGTCGCCGCCGCCGTGGTCGAAGGTCCGGTCGAGGAAACGCTCATCGTGAAGACCGCGGCGGATGCGTACGCCGCATCGCGTAAGGCAGCGGGCGACCCGCGCCGCATCGGGGTGCTGCGGTGCGAGGGTGTCGCGCGGATGTGCGGCAGCTACCTCACCGGCGAGCTGACGCTCGACGGGGCGGCGCCGCGCGCCGGCGGGCTGCCGGTCGAGATCGGCATCGTGGTCGGAGTCGAGACAGCACTCGGTCAGCGGGAGCTGTCCGCCGAGGTCCCGGGCCTCGGCGTCGTGCCGCGCGAGGTCGTCGCCCGCATGGTGCACGAGGAGGGGGCGCGACTGCGCTTGCTCGTGGTCGACGAGCAGACCGGCCGTCTGGTTCATCGCGCGACGAAGGCCTACCGGCCGACTGCGGACCAGATTGCGCAGGTGCGCGCGCAGTACGTGTTCAGCACCGGCCCCGGCAGCCACGTCCTCGCCGGGCGCACCGACACCGACCACGTCGTGCCTTACCCGGAGGGGCCGACACAGATCGGCAACCTTCTGCCCAACGACCGGACCTGGCACAACGGCCACACCCGCGGGCAACTGTCCGTGACCGTCGATGACAGTGGTGCCGTGAAGTGGACCAGCGTGTTGGGGCAGTCACGCACGGTGATGCCGCACGACTACGGAATGCACGTGGCCGCGACAGACGTGGCTGAGAGCCCTGCGGATCCCGGGCCGGACGAAGATGCACCGCCCTTCTAGCTCCCGGGCACCTCGACCAACGCGGCCAGCACCGCTGGGTCCGCGCCTTGGACCTCGACGACCTTGGTTCGGCTGCGCATTCCGCTGACTAGTCGCACAGCCCGTCGTGGGACGCGGAAGGCAGCCGCCATCGCATCCAGGACCGCATCGTTGGCTCTGCCGTCAGCCGCAGGTGCCGCCACGCGGACCACGAGCACCGGGGGATCGCTGTCGCCGTACCGCCCACCCACGCTCGAACGTTTCGATGCGGGATGCACGCGGACCGTCACCCTCATGAGGTGATTCTCGCGGCGGGCACGAGAGCGGCGGACGGTGCACGAGATCTGCGCGTACGTGACCAACCGGTCAGCGCTGCAGGTGAAGCTGCCATCGCCGCTCAAGTTGGCTGAGCCTTCTTGCCGATGCAGCGAGGTCAGCTCGCGCTGGGGGTGCGGCACATGACGGTGCAAGCCGACCGGCCGACCGGCCGTGTGCCGATCTCGCACGGGTCCGCTTCCCGTCGCCGGCGCCGGATCTCAGCTGCAGCAGTCGCGGCACTGGCAGCCGGCGGCACGGCCGCGGGACTGGTCGTCTCGAGCGGCGGGGATCACCCCGGACCACCACGACCGGTCCTCGGGCAGTCGCTGACACCGCTGGCCGTCTACCCCGTCGTGATCCCACAAGCGGCGCGCCCCGCCGCGGGACAGCAACTCGTGCCCGACATGGGCCGACCCGGACACTCCACCGTCCTGGGCTCGAAGCCGGTGATGAGACTGCACATCCGATACGCGCGAGTGCGCCCCGTGACAGGCCACTGGCTCATCGAGATGACTGCTCCGGAGGGCGCAAGCTTCAACGCCCGGACCACGCAGGCAAATTCTACGACGTGGTGATCGACGGTCAGGCACTGTCGCTCTTCTTCGTTGTCGGCGACAGCCGCGGCACCAACTTCGGCATCGGCGCCGGAGCCGACTGGGCCCAGGAAGCAGACGCCGTGAAGGTGGCCCGATCACTCACGACGAGCGTGTCGGTCGCCGAGTGCAGCTCGGCGGCCATCGCCGCGAACGAGTGCTCCTGAGCACTGCGTGGCCCCGCATCCTCGAGCGCGTCAACCGTCGGCGAGCAGGGCCTTCCGCCGCTGCCAGGACCAGCGCAGCAGCCAGACGCTGACGACCAGGGTGACGAGGTTGATGCACAGCTCGATGACGCCTCCGGCACCGAAGTTCCACCAGATGCCGTTCTCGAGGTCGTAGAGCACGTCCATCCCGAACAGGTAGAGACCGGCCCCGCCGCCGGCGAGCAGCCAGAACAGCGCGAACGGTGACCGACGCGACAAGGTCCACGCTGCGCCGAGGAGCGCGACTGTCAGCCATCCGTCGGCGAGGGGAAAGGCGTTCTCGAACTCGTAGTACGCCGGCCGGTGGTTGCTGGCGACCAGCGAGCGGTCGGCGTACCAGGCAGTCCAGTAGGCGACCATCAGCACGGCGCCGGCGACCAGCACGACGATGACCCGTCGACGTTCCGATTCCTCGATCACGTGCGGATCCTGGCACCAAAGAGCCGCCTTGACACCTCTGCTGCGGCGAGTACTCTGCCTCGCAGAGCATTCCACTCTGCGAGGCAGAGCAAATCGAGGAGGACCCATGACGGCTCTCGAGAGCGCGCCGGACTTCGACGCCCTCCGCAACCGGGTGCGCGCGACCCAACACGCGCGCTCCCTGCCGCTGCTCGTCATCGGGGCGCTGCTCGTCAACTACAGCGTTGTCAGCTTCGCCTCGCAGCCGGTGGCCTGGCGGTACGGCGCCCCGCTCGCCTTCGTGTTGGTCTGGGCGCTCGGCAAGCTCAACGAGACCAACGTCGGCGTAGGGCCGGCACGCGGCGACTACCTCATCGCGGCCGCGATCGTCTTCATCGCTACCAACCTGCTGCTGCTCGACACGTCACTTCGCGAGGGCACCCGGTTGCACGAGATGTTCGGCGCCTGGGTGGTCATCGTCGGGGCAGCCCTCGCCGCGCTCTCCGTTCCCACCCGTGACCACGTGCTGCTTCTGGCGGGCGTCGCCGTGGGGGTCGCCGGTGCGGCGATCTTCATCTTCGGCCCGGCGGACATCTTCTTCCCGATGGGCGGGGCGGACAGCATCACCCGGGCGTGGACGCTGTGGCTGCTGGCCGGCGTCGGTGCCGCGCTCGGCCTCACCGGCCTCGGGCTCTACCGTCGCGAGCGCGCCCTGGCATGACCGACTCGTTCGACCATCCGACGGCGGACTTCGACGAGTCGGTGCACCAGCCCAACCGGCTCGCGATCCTCGTCGTCCTGCGCGAGGCGGGACGGGCGGACTTCGGCTACCTGAAGCAGACCCTCGGCCTCACCGACGGGAACCTCGGCCGGCACCTGTCGTCGCTCGAGGAGGCCGGCCTCGTCGAGCTCTCCAAGGGCTTCGAGGGTCGCCGGCCGCGGACCTGGGCGAAGCTCACCCCCAAGGGGCGGCGTGCGCTCGACGCCGAGCTCGTCGCCATGCGCCGGTTGCTGCAGCGCTTCGGCGGGTGACCTAGGCGGTTGCCGCCGAGCCGGCGGTCGCGGCGGCCTTCATCGCGGCGAGCTCGTCGCGCAGGTGGTCTCCGAGCCTGCGCAGGTCGGGCATGAACTCCGAGCACGACTGCAAGCCGATCGAGAAGTCGTCGCGATAGCTCCAGGCGGTGAGGTTCAGCCCCAGGACCCGCGTGATCGGCCCCATCGACCGGACCGCGACGACATCGGCGCCGTTGAACGACAGCGGCGGCGGACCCTTCACGTTCGACACCACGGCGTTGAACGCCGGCCGGCCGCTCATCTTCTCGGCGAGCGAGAGCATGCCGAGCGTCATCTTGCCGAACAGCAGGTAGTAGTCCTGCCAGACCGCGAACAGCTCGACGTCGCCCTTCGCCCACTCGCGGGCGGCGTCGATGCTCTCCTTCACGGCCGCCAGCCGCTCCATCGGATCGGCGATGTCGGTTGCCAACGACACGTACCAGTACGACGTCCTGTTGCCCCAGTCATCACGCTCATGGTCGGCCCGCAGCGAGATCGGGTGCGCGCAGTTGAGGCAGCGGTCCGGCGACTCGCCCTTCTCCTCGAGGTAGCGCCGGATCGCCCCGCCGCACAGCGTCACGAAGACCTCGTTGACGGTGCGGCCCGTCGCATCCTTGACCGCCTTGATCTCGGCGAACGGGATCGTCACGTCGACGTAGACCCGCTCCGCGAGCGGCAGCCGGTTGAACCGTGTCGCCGGCCCCGACATCGGGTTGACGACCGGAGGGGCCCCGGCCTTCTTGCGCGCGCGGTTGTCGCGGATCGACCGCACGGTGCGGGCGGTGACCTTCGGCAGCTGCGCCCACAACGACGCCTGGGACTTCAGCGCGAACCCGACCAGCTCGGTGCCCGTCGGCTCCGGCTCCGGCGACGACGGCACCGGCCCGTAGGCAGCGAGGTCTCCCCCGTCGAAAGCGACTTCGAAGAACCGGACGCTGGCCTGCCCGTCCATGATCGAGTGGTGGATCTTGAAGACGAGCGCCACGCGCTCGTCCGGCAGGCCCTCGACGACCGTGAGGTCCCACAGCGGCCGGTCGCGCGGCAGCTGGGTGCTCGCGATGCGCGACACGACGTCGTCGAGCTCCTCCTCCGTGCCGCTGGCCAGCCGCTCGCTCCGCACATGCCGGTCGACGTCGATCGGTCCGGCGTCGCGAAACACCGGCCGCCCCAGACCGAGTGGGATCTTGTGCACGGTCCAGCGCAACGGCGGCACCAGGATCAGCCGCTCCCGTGCCCACGAACGCACCTCGTCGACCGACACCGGTCGTCCGGGCGCATGCGGAGCCACGATCGCGATCTTGATCGTGTGCATGTGCTGGTCGCCCGTCTCCTCCAGCACGTGAAGAGCGTCGACACCGCTGAGCTGACGCAACGTCGACCTCCTTATGTCCCGCGAACCCCGGAGGCCGCGAACGCATCGACGACGAAGCGCCTGCTGGCCCGGAGGTTGTTGATGATGTGACCGCCTTGCAGCCATTGGATGTCCGGCCGGTCCCAGTGCTCCCACAGGGCGACGGCCTGCTGTGGCGTGACCAGCCGGTCGCCGATCGCCGCGTAGATGAAGAGCCGCTCGCGATCGACCAGAGGCGGGAAGGCGAGCGGTGAGACGACGCGACTCAGCAGGCGCGCATCCGCATCGAGCACGTGGCTGGCCTCGACCGTCTCCTCACCCCAGCGCGCACGCATCGTGTCGGCGAGCATCGTCGAGATGTCGGAGGTCGGCACACCGGCGATGACGCACGCGAGGTCGCTGTCGAGCCCGGCAAGCAGTCCGGCGACGTGCCCGCCGAGAGAGACGCCGTACACGCCGACCGGAGAACGGTCACCGAGGCGCAGCCAGTCGATCAACGTGCGCGCGTCCAACACGGCCTGCGCCATGCCGAGCAGGTTGGTGACCGGATCGACGCCGGGGAACGGATGTCCGCCGCCCCGGCCGCGCGGGCCGTGCATCGGCAGGACGAGATGCGCGACGTCGACGCCGAGCTCGTGCTGCAACCGGCGGCTGCCGAGGAACCGCAGGTCGCGTGGCTCTCCCATCCGGTGACCGTGCACGACGACGGCCCACGGTCGCGGCCGGTCACCGTGACGCAGCAGGTAGGCGTGCGTGCGCCGGTTGGCCTCACCGTCGGCCCATCGCTGCGAACCGGGAAGCTCGACCGGCGGTTGGTACTGGCTGACGAACGAGAGGTGCTCGAAGTCGATCCCCGCCCGGCGACGCCGGGTGACGCGGACCTCCGTCGGCGGGCCCGGCACCGTGTGCACGAGCCGCGGGTCGTCGATCGCCCCGATCGCCCGGAGCGCCGCGACAGCCGCACTGGTGTCGGCGACGGCCTCCTCGTTCACCTGCTCCGCGCTCCGCCGGGTCAGCAGGTACGCCGCCGACACCGTCAGCTCGTCGACGGCGAGCGTGGCCCAGGTCAACGGGTTGGCCGCGAGCGGCGGCGTCGCGGAGTCGGGCGCCCCGCGAGTGGCACGAACCGCGGTTGCGACCGTGCGCGGCACCACGCTGCCCAGCTCCGCCCACCACGGGCGTTGCGGACTGCGCGAGGCCGGCACGCCGGCGGCCGCAGCGGACATCTGACGCCTCCTCAGATTTCTGGAGGGAACGCTACCGGGTACGTCGAAGTCCTTCCCGTGCCCTCCCGCCGCCTGCTCGCCGCCCTGGCCGCCTTCGCCGTGGCAGCCGGCGCGGTCGCCGCTGCAGCGCCGTCCTCGGCGAAGGAGCGTGGACGCGCCCGGCGCGGACAGGTCTCAGCACTCGGTCATGCCGGCCGGTGGCTGACCGACGACAGGGGCCGCGTGGTCGTGCTCCACGGCTTCAACATGGTGGCGAAACTGCCGCCGTACGACGTCGCGCAGGCCGGCTTCGGCACCGACGACGCTGCGTTCCTGCAGGCCCACGGGTTCAACACGATCCGGCTGGGGGTGATCTGGAAGCGGCTCGAGCCCGCGCCGGGGAGGTTCGACGACGGCTACCTCAGGTCGTTGGGCTCGACCGTGGCGATGCTCGCGCAGCACGGCATCTACTCGCTCATCGACTTCCACCAGGACATGTGGAACGAGAAGTACCAGGGCGAGGGCGCCCCTGACTGGGCCACGAACGACGACGGCCTCCCTGCCGACCCGCCCTCCGGCTTCCCCGGCAACTACTTCGCGATGCCGGCCCTGTGGCGCAACTACGACCACTTCTGGAACAACGACCCGACCGCGTCGGGCCTCCGCCTGCAGGACGCGTATGCAGCCGCCTGGCGGCACGTGGCGTCGTACTTCCGCGGAGCGGAGGGCGTTCTGGGCTACGACCTGTTCAACGAGCCGTTCCCGGGCAGCCAGTGGTACTCCTGCCTGACTCCCGCGGGCTGCCCGGTCTTCGACACCCAGTTCCTCGCACCGTTCGTGACGAAGGTGCTGAAGGCGATCCGCACCGTCGACCGCAGGCACCTCGTGTTCTACGAGCCGCAGCTGTCGTTCGACTTCTCGGCGGGCACGTCGATCGGCGACCCCGGCGACGTCTTGTCGGGCTTCGCCTTCCACGCCTACTGCGCCGCCGCCGTCGGTGCGCCGGAGACACCGCCGACGCGCGCGGCGTGCGACCAGGTCGAGAACCGCACCCTGTCCAACGCCGACCAGCAGTCCACGACGAGCGGTGATGCGCTGCTGCTGACGGAGTGGGGCGCCACCGACGACGCGGCCGAGCTGACGTCGGTGATGGCTGCCGCCGACAAGCACATGGACTCGTGGCAGGAGTGGACCTACGTCGGCGGCGACCCGTCGGCGCCGCGGCCGGCGGAGGGCATCCTGCGCGACCTGCACAAGCCGCCGACCGGGAGCAACGTGAAGTGGGCCAAGCTCGCGATCCTCGAGGAGCCCTATCCGCAGGTCGTCGCCGGTACGCCGTGGTCATGGTCCTACGACCGCGCCGCGCACCGGTTCTCGTTCAGCTACAGCACTCGCGGCGCCGGCGGACCGCTGCGGTCACCGTTCACGACCATCTACATCCCCTTCGCTGCGCTCGGGGCGGCGTACCACGTCGAGGTGCA
>DASSEX010000081.1:0-119006 GCA_035695045.1 Mycobacteriales bacterium
TCAGCGGACGGGGTTGGCCTTGAGCAGGTTGCGGGACATGACCAGACGCTGGATCTGGTTGGTGCCTTCGTAGATCTGGGTGATCTTCGCGTCGCGCATCATCCGCTCGAGCGGGTAGTCGCGGGTGTAGCCGTAGCCACCGAGCAGCTGCACGCCGTTGGTCGTGACCTCCATCGCGACGTCACTGGCGAAGCACTTCGCCGCCGCTGACATGAAGGTCAGCCGCGGGTCCATCCGCTCCGCCATCGCCGCAGCCGTGTAGATCAGCGCACGCGCAGCCTCGGTCTTCATCGCCATGTCGGCCAACAGGAAGGAGACGCCCTGGAACTCAGCGATCGGCTTGCCGAACTGCTTGCGCTCCTGGACGTAACGGATGCAGTAGTCGACCGCTCCCTGGGCGACACCGAGTGCCTGCGCGCCGATCGTCAACCGGGTGTGGTCGAGCGTGCGCAGGGCGGTCTTGAAGCCGGTGCCCTCCTCGCCGATCATCCGGTCGGCGGGGATGCGCACGTTGTCGAAGTAGACCTCGCGCGTCGGCGAGCCCTTGATGCCCATCTTCTTCTCGGGCGCGCCGAACGACACTCCCTCGTCCGACTTCTCGACGACGAACGCCGAGATGCCGCGCGCGCCTGCCTCCGGATCGGTCACCGCCATGACCGTGTAGAACTCCGAGACGCCCGCGTTGGTGATCCAGCGCTTGGTGCCGTTGAGCACGAACGCATCACCGTCGCGGACGGCCTTGGTCTTCATGTTCGCCGCGTCCGAGCCGGCCTCCGGCTCGGACAGGCAGTAGCTGAACATGCCCTCGCCGCGAGCCAGCTTGCCGAGGTAGTTCTGCTTCAGCTCCTCGCCGCCGGCGAGCATGAGGCCCATCGTGCCGAGCTTGTTCACCGCCGGGATGAGCGATGACGCGCAGCAGGCGCGCGCGATCTCCTCGATGACGATGGCGGACGCGATCGCGTCTGCGCCGATGCCGCCGTACTGCTCGGGTACGTGCACGGCGTGCAGGTCCGCGGCGACAAGAGCGTCGTGGACGTCCCAGGGAAACTCCCCGGTCTCGTCGATCTCGGCAGCACGCGGTGCGATCTTGTCGTCCGCGAGCTCGCGGACGGTCTTGCGGAGAAGCTGGTGCTCCTCAGGCAGGACGAAGGTGTCGAACGTCGGGTTCACAACGGAATTCTAGGCGGTGCCTAGCATTGCCGGATGACCAAGCCTCGGCTGTCCGTCATCGGCACCGGCTACCTCGGTGCGACGCACGCCGTCTGCATGGCGGAGATCGGGTACGACGTCATCGGGCTCGACGTCGACGAGTCCAAGGTCTCCCGCCTCAACGCGGGTGAGGTGCCGTTCTTCGAGCCGGGTCTCGAGGAGATGCTGCGCAAGAACCTCGACGCCGGCCGAGTCCGCTTCACGACGTCCTACGACGAGCCGGCGGCACATGCCGACGTGCACTTCCTCTGTGTCGGGACACCACAGAAGAAGGGCGAGTTCGCGGCGGACATGACCTACGTCGACGCGGCCGTTGCGACGTTGGCGCCGCGTCTCGATCGGCCGTCGGTCGTCGTCGGGAAGTCGACCGTGCCGGTGGGCAGCGCCGAACGCATCCGGGCTCACCTCGACGCCAACGCACCCGCAGCCCGTGACGTCGAGCTGGTGTGGAACCCGGAGTTCCTTCGCGAAGGCTGGGCGATCGAGGACACCTTGCATCCGGACCGCCTCGTGGTGGGGGTCGAGTCCGAGCGCGGCGAGACGGCGATGCGCGAGGTCTACGCGCCACTTATCGACGAAGGTGTCCCTTTGGTCGTGACGGACTTCGCGACCGCTCAGCTCGTGAAGGTCGCCGCCAACGCCTTTCTCGCCACGAAGATCTCGTTCATCAACGCGATGGCAGAGGTCTGCGAGGCCGTGCACGGCGACGTCAAGAAGCTCTCGGAAGCCCTGTCCTACGACACTCGCATCGGCGGCCGGTTCCTGCATGCCGGCCTGGGCTTCGGCGGCGGCTGCCTGCCGAAGGACATCCGCGCGTTCATGGCGCGTGCCGGCGAGCTCGGTGTGGACCAGGCGCTGTCGTTCCTGCGCGAGGTCGACGCCATCAACCAGCGGCGGCGCAGCCGCATGGTGGACCTCGCCCGCGAGGCTCTCGACGACTCCCTGATGGGTCGACGGGTCGGCGTTCTCGGTGCTGCGTTCAAGCCCAACAGCGACGACATCCGCGACTCCCCCGCGCTCGACGTCGCCTCCCGCATCGCGCTGGCCGGTGCGACCGTCACGGTCTACGACCCGGCCGCACTGGACAATGCACGACGCGACTATCCCGACCTGCAGTACGCCGACTCCGCGCTCGACGCCGCCCGCGATGCGGACGTCGTGCTCCACCTCACGGAGTGGAGGGAGTTCCGCGACATGGATCCGGAAGCGCTCGGCGAAGTCGTGCGCCGGCGGTACATCGTCGACGGCCGCAACGCTCTCGACCCGAGCCGTTGGCGGGCCGCGGGCTGGCACTACCGCGCTCTCGGGCGTCCCGTCGGCTGACAAGGACGACGGGAAGGTTCACCACTTCGGCGCATCCAGCACTCGTCGGCACAGACCGAACCAAATAGTGCGGGGGGATGGTCGGAGGTTGTGATGGGTCAGCAAGTACCCGTGATGAGGCTGCTGCGTGGCCGCGTGCCGGTCACCCTGCTGGTGGACATCGCCGAGCCGCCGGACGCGGAGCAGGTCTACGAGATCGAGGGTGGCGAGGCCGACTGGCTGCCGTACCCCGCGGAGCCGGCAGAGGACTCCTGAGCAAGGGCCCGGACCGCCAGCCGGTCCGGTTTTCCTGAAGTCAGGCGCGGGATCCGCGGCACCAGCACCAAGGTGCGCGGTGCTGCCTTGCCGCCGACCCGCGCCGTCACCCACCGGCGCAGCTCGTCGAGTGTGGGCGGCCGCGTGCCGGCCACGACGACGGCGACGAGCCGCTCGCCCCACTCTTCGTCGGGCACGCCGGTGACGGCGACGTCGCGGACGTCCGGGTGGGCGCTCAGCACCTCGGCGACCGCGGTCGTGGCGATGTTCTCGCCGCCGCTCACGACGATGTCATCCACGCGGCCGAACACGCGCAGGCGGCCATCCGCGAACGTCCCGATGTCCTGCGTGACGAGCCAACCGTCGACGAGCGCCGACGCGGTCAGGTCAGGACGAAGGCGGTAGCCGCTCATCAGGACCGGTCCGCGGATGCGGATACGGCCGTCGTCGCCGGTCGCCACCTCCACGCCCGCCAGCGGCACACCGTCGTAGACGCAGCCGCCGCACGTCTCGCTCATGCCGTACGTCGTCACGACGCGTGCCCCCGCCGCCCGCGCCCGCTCGAGCAGACCCGCCGGGGCCGCGGCGCCACCCAGCAGGATGGCCCGGAACCGGCTCAGGTCGACACCTGCGGCAAGCAGCCGCGCCAGCTGCGTCGGGACGAGCGACACGAGCGTCGCCCCTGACCTCGCCGCCGCGCCGAGGTCGAACCTCGGGTGCACCTCCAGCGGAACGCCGGCCGCACGAGCCCGCAGCCAGACCTGAAGTCCGCCGATGTGCTGCCACGGAAGGCAGGACAGCCAGGCGTCCGCCGGGTCGCTCCCGAGTCTCTGCGCGGTTGCGGATCCCGACGCGTGGAGCGCATCCCACGACAGCTCCGCACCCTTCGGCTCGCCCGTGGAGCCGGACGTGGCGATGACGACCGCCACGTCGTCCTCGACCGCCTCGGCCGCCGCCAGCGCGTGCTCCCCGTCGGCGTCGACGATCGCGTGCGGGCGAAGCGCGTCGACCAGACGTCGTACGACGTCCTGCGGCGCGCCCGGGTCCAGCGGCAGGATCGCGCCGCCGTCCGCCCAGACCGCTTCGGCGGCGTCGACGAAGTCCTCGCCCGGCGGCAACGACAGGGCGACGAGGCGGCGAGCGGACCCGACTGGCACGCTTACGACAGTAGGAACATTGCGAACCTGCACAGCGAGGGAGGCGGCGCCGGACCGTGAACGTCTGGGTCGAGGCGGCACGCCCGCGCACACTTCCCGCGTCTGCGGCTCCGGTTCTCGTCGGAACCGCGGCCGGTGCGACGCACGGCGGACTGGTCGCCTGGCGCTTCCTGCTTGCGCTGCTCGTCGCCGTCGCCGTCCAGGTCGCCGTCAACTACGCCAACGACTACTTCGACGGCGTACGCGGCGTCGACACCGTCCAGCGCGCAGGCCCCAGACGGGCGGTCGCGAGCGGCCTGGTGTCGCCACCGAAGATGCTCGCCGCAGTCTTCGTCGCGATCGCCGTCGCAGCAGCGGCCGGTGTCGTCCTCGCCGCGTCGGTGTCATGGTGGCTGTTGCTGATCGGGCTGGGATCGTTCATCGCGCTGCTCGGTTACAGCGGGGGTCCCCGCCCGTATGCGTCCGAGGGTCTCGGCGAGGTGTTCGTGTTCGTCTTCTTCGGGCTCGTCGCCACTGCGGGCTCGGCCTACGTCCAGCACCGCCAGGTGCCCGCCAGCGCCTGGGTCGGCGCGGTGGCCACCGGTCTGCTCGCCGTCGCGATCCTCGTGGTCAACAACCTGCGCGACGTCCCGACCGACGCGGTCGCCGGGAAGCGGACGGTTGCCGTGCGGATCGGCGAGGCACGCACCCGCACCCTGTTCGTCGGGCTCATCGCACTCGCATTGGTGCTGGCCGCTGTCGGCGTCCCGCTCGCCGCGCGCTCTGCCTGGCCACTCGTCGTGTTGCTCGCGGTGCCGCTCGCCCGTGAGCCGGTGACGGTCGTCCGCCAGGGCGGTGTCGGCCGCGCGCTCATCCCGGCGCTCGGCGGCACCGGACGGCTCGAGCTCGCGGTTGCGGTGCTCCTCGCCGCCGGACTGCTTCTCGCATGAGCGACGTCCTGGTCTTCGATCTGCCGATGCGGGTGCGATTCCGCCGGCAGACCCGTCGATCAGGGGTGCTGCTGCACGGCCCGGCAGGGTGGGGAGAGTTCTCTCCCTTCCCCGACTACGACGCGGCGACGTGTCGCCGCTGGCTGGCCGCGGCGCGGGAGGCGGCCGACGACGGTTGGCCCGCGGCGCGACGGGACCGGGTGCCGGTCAACACGACGGTGCCCGCGGTCGGGCCGGAGCAGGCGCATGAGCTTGTCAGCGCCTCCGGCTGTACGACCGCGAAGGTCAAGGTGGCCGAAGCCGGCCAGACGCTGGCCGATGACGTCGCTCGCGTGGAGGCGGTCCGCGACGCGCTCGGGCCGGGAGGCAGGGTTCGGGTCGACGCGAATGCCGCCTGGTCCGTCGACGAGGCGGTGACCGCGTTGAAGGCCCTCGACGTCTTCGACCTCGAGTACGCCGAGCAACCGGTCGCCGGCCTCGATGAGATGGCAGAGCTCCGGCGCCGCGTCGACGTGCGACTCGCCGCTGACGAGTCGGTGCGGACCGCTGACGACCCGCTGCGCATCGCAGGTCTCGACGCGGCCGACGTGGTCGTGCTGAAGGTGCAGCCGTTCGGTGGCGTCCGCCGATGTCTCGAGGTGGCGGAGGCCTGCGGTCTTCCGGTCGTGGTGTCGAGCGCGGTCGAGACGTCGGTCGGGATCGCCGCGGGCGTCGCACTGGCGGCGGCTCTGCCCGAGCTGCCGTTCGCGTGCGGGCTCGGAACGGTGTCGCTGCTCGACGGCGACGTCACGCGTGACTCGCTCGTCCCGGTCGACGGGCACCTTCCCGTGCGCCGGGTCGACCCCGATCCCGCTCTCGTCCATGCGGACGAGGACACGACGAGCTGGTGGATGGCCCGCATGCAGGCAGCCGCAGATGGCTGAGACGCGCGCTCGCAACGCCGGGCATGCCTTCGCGTTGGTGCTCGTCGACGAGCTGACCCGACACGGCGTGACGGACGCCGTCCTCGCACCAGGGTCCCGCTCGACGCCGATCGCTCTCGCTCTCGCAGCTGACGAACGGATCCGCCTGCACGTCCGCATCGATGAGCGCTCGGCGTCGTACGTCGCCCTCGGCATCGCGCGCACGACCGGACGCCCGGTGCCGCTGCTCTGCACGTCGGGCACGGCAACCGCTCATTTCCACGCGGCCGTCCTGGAGGCGGACCAGTCACGCATTCCGCTGCTGGTGCTCACCGCGGACCGGCCGCCGGAGCTGCGTGGCGTCGGCGCCAACCAGACCGTCGACCAGGTCGGCCTCTACAGCAGCGCCACTCGCTGGTCGACCGACGTCGGCGTGCCCGAGGCGCGGCCGGAGTCCGTGCGCTACTGGCGGTCGCTGGTGAGCCGTGCGGTCGCCGTCACCCTCGGACGCTCCGGTGGACCGGCCGGCCCTGTGCACCTGAACCTGCCGCTGCGTGAACCGCTCACTCCGGCCGACGACGGAGTCGGGTTCCCGTGGCCGCTCGACGGCCGTCCGGACGAGGCTCCGTGGTCGGCATCGGCGAGCGGAGCCACGGACGTCCCGCGTGAGCTCGCCGGGCTGGTAGAGGGCAGTGAACGCGGCGTCCTCGTCGCGGGCGACGGTCTGACCGGCGACGACGTGGCCGGCCTGCTGCGCTTCGCCGCCGACTGCGGCTGGCCGATCATCGCCGAGCCGCACAGCAATGCGCGTCGTGGTGACGCGTTGCGCGCCGTGGATCCACTGCTGTCCGACAAGCGGTTCGTCGATGCTTATCGACCCGACCTGGTCGTGGTGGCGGGCCGCGCGGGACTCACCCGCCCGGTCCTCGGCTGGCTCGCCGAACAGTCCAGCGTCGTCGTCGACCGGGACGGCGAGTGGGCTGACCCGACCCGGTCCGCACGTGCCGTCTTCCGTACGTCGCCAGGGGCGCTGGCGGCGTGCTCGGCGAAGGCGGAGGCGGGGTGGGCGGAGGCGTGGCGGGACGCGTCGGCCGCGGCCGCAGCCGCCATCGACGAGATCCTCGACGCGTCCGGGCTCACCGAGCCGAGGGTGGCGCGTGATGTCGCTGCTGCCACGGCTTCCGGAGGAGCTCTCGTCGTCGCGTCGAGCATGCCGATCCGTGACCTCGACCTGACGATGCGACCACGCGACGACCTGCGCATCGTCGCCAACCGAGGGGTCTCGGGCATCGACGGCTTCGTCTCCACCGCCGTGGGCGTCGCGCTCGCGCACGACGGCCCGACCGTTGCGCTGGCCGGTGACCTCTCGCTGCTGCACGACGCCAACGGGTTGATCGCCGATCCGGCCGCGGACCTCACGCTCATCGTCGTCAACAACAACGGCGGCGGCATCTTCTCGCTGCTGCCGCAGTCCGGGGGCGACCCGGCGACGTTCGAGCGGCTCTTCGGCACACCGCACGGCGTCGACATCGGCCGGCTCGCGGCGGCGTACGGCGTGCGGCACTCCCTGGTCGCCACAGCGGCGGACCTCTGCGACGCGGTCAGCAGCCGGCCCAGAGGCATCAGCGTCGTGGAGGTGCGCACGACGAGGGTCGCCAACGCAGAACTGCATGCCCGGCTGCGAGTGGCTGCCGCACAGGCGCTGAGCTGAGAGCGACCCCTCGGAGCATGGTCGCGGCGCGATGGTTTCCGCGCGGCGCACGGCCGCAGCACGGGCGGTGCCCACGGGAGAAGTGGGTACCCTGAGCGATGTGACCCGGGTGACCCAGTGGCTGAGGCACGCTCTTCTCGCTGAGCTCGCCGTCTTCGGCATGGTCGGCGTCGTGTGCCTCATCGCGGACATTGCGTTGTTCAACGCATTCGTCTTCGGCGCCGGCATGAGCCCCGTCGCAGGCAAAGGCCTCGGGCTCGTGATCACCGGGGCGATGGCCTTCTTCGGTCATCGACACATCACCTTCCGCCACCGGCGGCGACGGATCCGGATTCATCGCGAGATCTGGCGCTTTCTCGTCGCGACCGTTGCGACGGTCCTGCTGAGCCTGCTGCCGCTCTATGTGGCACGGCACCTGGCCGGAGTCACCAGCGTGCTCGGGCTCAACGTGGCCAACATTGTCGGCATCGTGCTGGGGACTGCAGTCCGCTATCTCGCCTACCGCTACATCGTGTGGGGGGGAAGCGGGGCTCCTGACGAGCCCGAGGTCACACCCCCGACCTCACGCAACGAAGCTTTTGCCGCCTGACGCCGTGGACACAGCCGATGTCGTCGGCAGCTCCAAGTGCAGCACGAACTGGTACGCGAACACGGTGGGACGCAGCGAGACCAGTAGCCGGTCAATGACATGTACGGCGCGACGCAGGGCTGAGTTCTTGTCCGCGGAAAGCGCCGCGAAAGGGAGCCCCGTGTAGGCACGGCGGCGCACCTCGAACCCTGCGTCGCGAATGAGGCGCTCGACACTCTTGCGAGTGAAGAACCGGTAGTGCGTGCGGTCGAGGATGCCGCGCTGGTCGTAGTCGAAGATCCCCAGCATTGTTCGCAGTCGTGGGTACCAATGCCCGAAGTTCGGCACGGATGCGATGAGCACACCACCCGGCTGGAGAACTCGCCGGATCTCCTCGAGCAGCATCTCGGGGCGGCGCATGTGCTCGAGCACATCAGCGGCGATCACGACGTCGAAGCCGGTGCCCACCTCCGCGGGAATGCCCTGCTCGAGGTCGGCGCGAGCGAACTCGTCGACCCGGGACGCGGTCTCGGGAGACGCGGCGTAATCGACCCCCGTCACCCGATGACCCATTCCGCGAACGCGTTCGGCGAGCACCCCACTGCCGCAGCCCACATCGAGCACCTTCGAGGGCGGCTGGCCGTCAAGCAGCTCCAGGATCTGGCCGTGAGAGCTGTCCTCGTCGTCCTTGTAGGCGTACTCGTCGCCGACGCTGCCGAGATCGCCCGTGGAGAATCCCAGCTTGCCGAGGCGGTACTTCACGACGTCCTTGGAGACGTCCCTCGCGTACTTCAGACCATCGACGTAACAGATCTCGTCGCCGTAGTAGGTCGGAATGGGGACCTCGGCGATGCGCTTCCCCCGGTCGAGAAGCTGAATGATGATCTGAGTGTCGAAGTTGAATCCATCCGCATTGCGCTGGAACGGGATCGACTTGAGCGCCGCGACCGAGTAGGCGCGATAGCCGGAGTGCCATTCCGTAAGCTCGGCTCCCGCGACGGCGTTCTCGAACCTCGTGAGGACCTTGTTGCCGACGTACTTGTAGAGGGGCATGCCTCCGCGCCGCGCAGCCTTTGGCAGCATCATCCTCGAACCCATGACGGCGTCGGCTTCTCCGCGAACCAGCGGCTCGACGATGTCACCGATGCACTCAGGTGCGTACTGGCCGTCGCCGTGCAGCATGACGATGATGTCCAGGCCATGCTCGATGGCGAGCTGGTAACCGGCCTTCTGGTTGCCGCCGTAGCCCAGGTTCTTCTCGTGGCGGATGACCGTGATGGGCAGGTCCGGCGATGCCTGCTTGTAGCCGAGAGCGACCAGATGCGTTGCGTCATGGCTGGCGTCGTCGCAGATCAAGATCTCGGCGATCCGAGCGCGGAAGTCGGCCGGAATCCGGTCGAGCACGCTCGCCAGGGTCGTCACGGCGTTGTAGGCCACCACGAGGACACCGATGCGGGGCGCCGCGGCATGTGACGTGTCGGCAGCTTCATCTCTGGAGGTCACGATGATCCAGAATAGCGCCCGGCCGATGCAGGATCGGCCGCCGGCGCAGCGTACGTCAGACGATGGCCTGGCCCGTCACACGGCCGAAGTCTCCCTGTCCGAGCGGCGCTGCTGCGGCAGCGGAAGTGAGTGCACCTCGACGGGCCGCACGATCGGCCGGCACCAGGTGGCCGCCACCGGCGGGTCGACATCTCGGGTCTCCGACCAACCCCGCAACGTCCCCACCGCCTTGTGCCACCGCACCGGCATGAGCCGCGCACCGTCGCGCCGACGGTGCCGCCACGCGGAGAAGCCGACCGCGAGCCAGCACAGGGCCAGCCCGCCGATCAGGATGCGCGTCATCCTCCTCGTGTCGGCTGACGGGACCCCCGATCTGTAGCCGCGCTGCGGCAGGATCAGGTCGGCCCACCCTTCTCGGCGATCAGCCGAGAAGGGCGCCGAGTGCGGCCTCGAGCTTCGCGGTGGTCTCCGCCACCTCTGCCTCGGGGTCGGACTCCGCGACGATGCCCGCGCCCGCCCACACCCGGGCCCGGCTGCCGTCGAGCTGGGCACAGCGCAACGCGATCGCGAATTCGCCGTCGCCGCGCGCGTCGACCCAGCCGATCGGACCCGCATAGCGGCCGCGTGGAGCAGACTCGAGCTGACGGATCATCTCGAGTGCTGCCGGCGCAGGAACCCCGCCGACCGCAGCCGTCGGATGCAGTGCAGCTGCCAGCCGGATGGCGGACGGCGGCGGATCAGGCAGCCAGGCCTGCACATGGCTGCCCAGATGGGAGATGTTCGCGAGTCTCACCAGCTGCGGCTCGGCGTCGCAGGCCAGGTCGACGGCGACCGGCGCGAGCACCTCGCGGACGGACTCGAGCGCCAGCCGGTGCTCGTGCCGGTCCTTGACGGATCCGAGGAGCTGACGCTCGAGCTCGGCGTCCTCCTCCGGCGAACTGCCCCGTCGCACCGACCCGGCCAGCACGAGCGACTCGGCCTGTCGGCCGGTTCGGCGGACGAGCAGCTCCGGTGACGCGCCGACGAGTCCGTCGCAGACATAGGTGAAGCACGACGGGAACCGCTGGGCGAGCCTGGTGGCGATGACTCGCGGGTCGACGTCGCCCGCTGCCGTGACATCGAGCGCGCGGGCGAGCACGACCTTGTCGAGATGACCGGCACGCAGCTCGTCGACTGCCGCTGCGACGGCGTCGGCCCAGGCGGCCTCGGCGGGCAGTCGCGTCGTGACGTGTGCGTCGACCGGCACCGCGGCGGCGGCAGGACGGCGACGGAGCTGCGGCACCGCGACGGTGCCCGGCGGCGTGACCAGCGTCAGCCAGCTGCGGCCCTCTCGCCGGCCCAGTACCACTTTGGGGACGACGACGACGGAGCCGCTGTCGGCCGGGTCGAAGACCAGACTCGCGATCGCTACCGCCCCGGTGCCGGGCATCATCACGTCGTCGCGAACCGTCATCGCGCCGAGGAGTGTCTCGACCTCGGCGGCGATCTGGTCGCCGGAGCGAGCACTCCGCGACGTCGGCAGCCGCGCGGCGACGCCCCAGCCGACGATGCCGTCGTTGCCTCGAAGAAAGGCGAACGCCTCGCCATCCGGCAACCAGGACAGCAGGTCACCGGGATCTTCGACCTCGACACTCCAGGCGACCAACTCCTCGACCGGTGCGACTGCCTGGGTCATGAGGATCGTCCCGTTGGGCGGCCATCGGCCCTTCTACCCTGCAGCTCGGCGTTCTTGCCGTGCGCCAGCTGGCGCAGCTGCTCCTGGAACGTCGTCATGCGGGCCAGCAGGTCCCCGTCGGCGCTGGCGAGGATGCGCACGGCGAGCAGCCCGGCGTTGCGCGCGCCGCCGATCGACACGGTGGCGACGGGAACACCTGAGGGCATCTGCACGATCGACAGCAACGAGTCGAGACCGTCCAGCCGCTGGAGCGGGACCGGGACACCGATGACCGGCAGAGGTGTCACGGACGCCAGCATTCCCGGCAGGTGGGCGGCCCCACCGGCGCCGGCGATGATGATCCGCAACCCGCGATCGGCCGCGGTGGCGCCGTACTCGAGCATCTCGCGCGGCATCCGGTGCGCAGAGACGACCCGCAGCTCGTGCGGGACGCCGAACTCCTCGAGCGTCTCCGCGGCTGCCTCCATCGTGGGCCAGTCGGAGTCACTGCCCATGACGATGCCGACGACCGCGCTCATGCATCGCCCCGCAGCAGCTCGACAGCCCGGCGGGCGCGCTCGCGCGTCTCGACGACGTCGTCGCCCAGCACTGTTACGTGCCCGAGCTTGCGGCCGGGACGGGGGGCCTTGCCATAGAGATGCACGGCGGCGTCGGGCACCTCGCCGAGCGCGCGCGGCAGGGTTCGGGCGAAGTCGGTGGTCGGCCCACCGAGCAGGTTGACCATGACCGTGACCGGCGCGCGCGGAGCCGTGTCACCGAGCGGCCAGTCGAGAACGGCTCGCAGGTGCTGCTCGAACTGGCTGGTCGTCGCACCCTCGATCGACCAGTGCCCGGAGTTGTGCGGTCGCATCGCCAGCTCGTTGATGAGCAGCCCACCCGGCGCCTCGAAGAGCTCGACCGCCAGCAGGCCGACCACACCGAGGGCTTCGGCGAGCGACGTGGCGATTCGATCGGCTTCCGCTGCAAGTCCCGGGCTCAGCCGCGGCGCCGGCGCAATCACCTCGTGGCAGATGCCGTCGCGCTGGACGGTCTCGACCACCGGCCAGGTGCGCATCTCGCCGCTGGGACGCCGAGCGACCTGCACGGCGAGCTCGTGCACGATCGGCACCCGCTGCTCGACGTAGACGTTCGGACCGGGCAGCTCGGCGGGCGGCCCTGGCAAATGCCAGACGCCGCGACCGTCGTAACCCCCGCGGACGGCCTTGAGCACGACCGGCCAGCCATGGTCCTCGGCGAAGACGGCGACGTCGGGGATGTCATGCACCGAGGCAAAGCCCGGCACCGGGAAGCCCAGAGCACTCAGGCGCTCGCGCATGTAGAGCTTGTCCTGGGCGTGCGCCAACGCGTCGGCACCCGGTCGCACGACCACGCCGTCCGACTCGAGGGCCCGCAGATGTGCGGTGGGCACATGCTCGTGGTCGAACGTGACGACGTCACACGCCTTGGCGAAGGAGCGCAACGCGTCGAGGTCGTCCGGTGCTCCGAGGTCGACGTCATGGGCGACCAGCGCCGCGGAGTCGTCGGGGTTCTCCGCCAGCACCCGCAGCGAGAGACCGAGTGCGATGGCCGCCTGGTGCGTCATCCGCGCGAGCTGACCGCCCCCGACCATGCCCACGGCGGGGACGTCGGCGCGTGTCACCCGACCATTCTCGCAGGCGAGGCTAGGTCCGCCGCTTCCTGACCCGGCGCACCCAACGCGACGCAGTCCGACGCACGCGCAGCGCGAGAGACGGGGTCGCAGCGGGGAGCGCCGCCTCAGGGGCTGCCTCGACCGACTCGCGGGCCTCCCGAGCGGCCGTCTTGATGGATGACTGGGCGAGCGCCTCCGCGTGACCGTAGGTTGCGACGTAGTGCTGCCGAAGGTCGTCGAGCGCGCTTCTCCGGTCAGCCGTGTCGCCGGCCTCCTGGGTCAGGCCCAGCAGCTCCTGCCAGGTGGCCTCGGCCAGGTCGCGCAACCACGCCGGCACGTCGACGGCGTCCCAGCCCGCGGGCGCCCGACGCAGCGAGGGGTCGACGAGGTCATCCACCTCGGCCTGCGCATCCGGGCCCGCCGCCGCCAGCAGGTCGACGTTCAGCGACTGCTCGGCCGTCTTGAGCGCACCGCGCCAGTCGCGCAGTACGTCGTCGTACAGGATGTAGGCGCGGCGGGCGCCGCGGGTCTGGTACTCGGCGTGCAACATCATGTTCAGCCACCAGCCGAGCCGGGTGGCATCGCTGTGCTTGTCGCGGTCAGTAGTGCGGACGCTCGACATCACCTCCGTCGGATGACGAAGGGGCGTCACGAGCAACGGCTGCACACCCAGCTCGCCCATGCACGTCAGCCACATCGGAAGAAACCATGCCGTGCGCGGATCCTTGACGACGACACGGTCCGCCTCGTCGAACTGCCACCCTGTCCAGGTCCGGCAGTAGCCGAGCTCGACCGGCTCGTCGAGGACACGGGCCGCGGCCGACCAGGCGGCCGGTCGGGCATCCAACAGGTCAACGCCGTACCTGAGCATCAGCTTCGCGTGGAAGTTGACCACCCAGCGAGGCTCACCGAAGCCACGCGGATTGGTCTTGTTCGCCTCGACCTCGGGCTGCGGGACGTAGAAGCCGAGCCGATTGAACACGCCGGCCGTCAGGCTGGTGCCGCTTCGTCCGGCTCCGATCACGAGCACGAGCTCGCGTGGATCCTCCTCCGCAGCCGTCATCGCGCGGTGATCATAGTCGAGGCGGCGAGCGCCTCGTCAGCTGACCGGAAGGCCGAGCTGACGGGCGATCAGCAGCCGCTGCACCTCGCTCGTGCCTTCACCGATCTCCAGGATCTTCGCGTCGCGCCAGTGACGTGCGACGGGGAACTCGTCCATGAAGCCGTAGCCGCCGAAGACCTGCGTGGCGTCGCGCGCGTTGTCGACGGCGATCGTCGAGGAGTAGAGCTTGGCGATGGCGGCTTCACGCTTGAACGGCTGACCGCCGGCCATGCGGGCCGCGGCGTCGTAGTAGGCGAGTCGAGCGACGTGAGTCCGCATGTCCATGTCGGCGATCCGGAACGCCACCGCCTGGTTCTGACCGATCGGCCGCCCGAAGGCCTCGCGCTCCTTGGCGTACTTCACCGACTCATCCACGCAGGCCTGGGCAAGACCGACGGCCAGTGCGCTGATGGCGATGCGACCCTCGTCGAGGGTGGACAGGAACTGCGCGTAGCCGCGACCGCGCTCACCCAGGACGTGGTCCGCCGGAACCTGGCAGTCCTGGAAGGCGAGCTCACGGGTGTCAGAGGCATGCCAACCGACCTTGCGGTAGCTCTTCGATGCCGAGAAGCCCTCGCGCGGCACCGGCACCATCACGCTTGTGAGCTCGGGGCGTCCGTCCGGCCGCTCGCCGGTGCGGCACAGCACCGTCACGAGACGAGTGATGTCCGTGCCCGAGTTGGTGATGAACGCCTTCGTGCCGTTGATGACCCAGCTGTCGTCGACCAGGACGGCGCGCGTCGTCGGGTTGCCGGCGTCAGACCCGCCTCCCGGCTCGGTCAGCCCGAAGGCGGCCAGCGCCTCTCCTCGGCAGAGCGCGGGGAGCCACTCCTTCTTCTGCTCCTCCGTCCCGAAGGTGTAGATGGGCATTGACCCGAGCCCGACCGCGGCTTCCAGGGTGATGGCCACGGACGAGTCGGCCCGGGCGAGCTCCTCGATGGCAAGACAGAGCGCGAAGAAGTCGCCGCCCATGCCGCCGTACTGCTCCGGGAACGGAAGGCCGAACAGGCCCATCTCGCCCATCTGACGGATGACGTCGTACGGAAACCGGTGCTCGCGGTCGGCTGACTCGGCTTGCGGAGCGACCACGTCGCGGGCGAACTTCCCGACTACGGACCGCAGCGCTTCATGCTCGTCGTCGAGCCGAAAATCCATGACGTGATCGTGCCACGTGCACGCGCAGGCGGGCTGAGCGACTGTCGCTCCGCGATAGCATCGAGCGGTGCCGACGCCGAGCGAGAGTTCGACCGTCGGCGGGCTCAGACCGGACGTCAGCGTCGTCGTCATCGCCTACAACGACGCTGCACGACTGCCCGAAGCCGTGGCGTCCGTCCTCGACCAGACCTTGCGTGCGCTCGAGGTCATCGTGGTCGACGACGCGTCGACGGACGGCACCTGGGACGTCGCGCAAGCATTGGCCGAAGCGCATCCCGACCGCGTGCGCGCGATCAGGTTGCCGGAGAACTCCGGCGGCTGCTCCCGACCCCGCAACACGGGGATCGATGCCGCGCAAGGCGACTACGTCATGTTTCTCGACAGTGACGACAGTCTCGAGCGGCACGCCGCGAAGAACCTGCTGCTGACCGCGGAGCGGACGGGTGCAGACCTCGTCTCCGGCCTGTGCGTTCGGGTCAACGTGACGAACGAGAACAAGCGAACCAGGTGGTACGCGCGGCTGTATGCCGAGCACGCGACCTACGACAGCATCCGGGACGCGCCCGAGCTTCTGTTCGACACGCTGTCGACCAACAAGCTCTACCGACGCGAGTTCCTCGACCGCAACGGCATCCGGTTTCCGGACGGTCTCCATTACGAGGACCTGCTGTTCAGCACCGAGGCCTATTGCACGGCGCAGCCGATCGCCATCCTGCCCGTCGAGGTCTACCGGTGGCACGTCGTCGAGGACGCCGCGACCGCGTCGATCAGCAACCGGCGCAACAACATCGCCAACTTTCGTGACCGGCTGCAGATTCACCAGCGGATCGATGCCTACCTGGTCGCGCGCGGATTCGACGACCTGCGACCGATCAAGGACCGGAAGTTCATCCTGCAGGACCTCAAGCTCTACCTGACCGACCTGGCACGGCGCGACGCGACGTACCAAGAAGCCTGGTTGAACATGGCCGCCGACTACCTCGAAACGGTCTCCGACGAAGCGGTCGTGAGCGCCGGCCCGCTGGCGGCGGCCACCGCGTACCTCGTCCGCCGGCGGGACCTCGACGAGACTCTGCACGCTGCCGAACTGTGGATCCACGGGCGCCTGTCCGGCGGCCTGTGCCTCGACAGCGGCCGCGCCTACCTCACCGGGCGCTACCTCGAGGACGACCTCGGCCGGGAGCTGTTGGACGTCACCGCTCTGCACCTGCACGATGCACCGTTCAGCCGTCGCAACATGCGCAACCGCCTGGTGTCGATCGCCGGTGACCGGACCGCCGAGCTGCGGGGCGAGATCAACGACCCCCTCCGTGCCATCGACGCAGACGACGAGCTGTCCGCGACGCTCGAGCTGCGGACGGCCGACGGCAGGCATCGGGTCGACATCGCCCGCCCGCAGGTCGAGCTGACGGCCCAAGGCACCCTGACCTGGCGGGCTTCACTCGCGGCACGCCGGCGACCGCCGCGGATGCCGCCGAACGTGAAGTCGTGGGGACTGTGGATGACCCTGCACCACGGCGACAGCGTCAACGTCTCCCAGGTCATCTCGACGACGGACGTGACCGCCGGACGCAGACTCCCGTGGAAAAGGTCCCCGTGGACGGGCCAGAGCCTGCTCTGGGTCGAGCGAGGTCCTGGCGACGGAGTGTGGCTCCGGGTCGAACGTGCCTCGAAGGCCTGGCGCCTGGCTGACCGGGTGTGGTCTCGCGTGCGCCGCTCCGGTGTGTACGGCGACCTTCGACGGCTGTTCTTGTCGGCGCGCAGCCGTGGCCTCAAGTCGCTCGTCTATCGATCGGTACTCGTCCGGCTCCCTGTCCGTCGCGGAACTGCCGTGTTCGAGAGCCAGCTCGGTCGCGTGTACGCCGACAACCCGAAGTACGTCTACCGGGCGTTGCGATCCGCCGGCGACAACCGCCGGGTCGTGTGGTCGTACACCGAGAGCACTTCTGGATGGCCGCAGGACGCGGTGCTGGTGAAGCGAGCGAGCTGGCGGTACTTCTACGAGCTCGCCCGCGCAGAGCTGTGGGTCGACAACCAAGGGTTCCCGCCAGGAGCGCCGAAGCGGCGCGGCACCAAGTACCTCCAGACGTGGCACGGGTCGCCGTACAAGGCCATGGGCTTCGACCAGCCACAGCTGCAGTTCGGTCCGGCGGACAAGCGCGCGGAGTTCGCCGCCGGCGTCGGTCGATGGACGCACTTCTGCGTGCAGAGCCCGTTCGCGGACGACACGTTCCGTCGGGCGTTCCGGCACTCGGCCAAGTCCCTGCCCAGTGGGTACCCGCGCAACGACCCGCTGCTGCGGTACGACGCGGCGGCCGTCAAGGACCTTCGCGCCCAGCTGGAACTTCCGGACGACCGGCAGATCGTGCTCTACGCACCGACGTTCCGCGACTCCGATCGGGTCACACGCACGCGGTCGGGTCTGCGGTTGAACCTCGCACGGCTGAGCGAGCTGGTCGGGGACCGCTGCTACTTGCTCGTCCGCGCGCACTACCTCGACCGGGGCAGCGTCCCGACGCGCTACTCGAGCTTCGCGCGCGACGTCTCGGACTATCCGGACACGACCGAGCTGTTGCTGCTGGCAGACGGCCTGATCACGGACTACTCGTCGGTGATGTTCGACTACGCCCTCCTGCGCCGGCCGATGCTCTTCTACGCCTACGACCTAGAGCTCTACAACCAGACCCGTGGCTCCTATTTCGACCTCGAAACCGAGGCGCCGGGCCCCGTCGTCAAGACCGAGGACGGGGTCGCCGAATGGCTGAGCGACTTCCGTACGCCGCACCTCGCATACGCGGAACGCCTCGAGCGGTTCGTCGACAAGTTCTGCACCTACGAGACGGGCCACGCGTCGGAAGATGTCGTGCGCGAGTTCTTCGGCGTCGGCACATGACCGCAGCTGCCGAAGAACGGTCGGCGCCAGAGTCGCGTCACCGGCGCAACATCTTCATCGTCGCCAACAACATCGAGGAAGTCGGCGGGCTGCAACGCGTCGTGCACACGCTCGCCGAAGGCTTTGCCGAACGAGGGCACGCCGTCGAGCTGATCGGCATCTCCCCCGGCCCGCCCGGAGCGCGCATCGAGCCCGGGCGCGGTTACCAGACCATGACGCTCGGGCCCGCGGAGCCCGCTGAGTGGGTGCCCCGCGGGATACGCGCAAAGCTCCGGCCGGTCAAACAGGCGAAGGAACGCTTCCGCCGACGCGTCCATGCGCGAAACGTCGGTCGGTTGCAGGCACGGTTCGACCGCGTCGAAGACGGAGTCGTCATCGTCGGTCAGATCTGGGCGATGCAGTGGGTCGCCGACGCAGACACCCGACACCTGCGCGTCATCGGGATGAGCCACGAGTCCTACGAGGCCTCCCGCGGGCTGCTGCCCACGGCCATCGGGTCGACGCGATATCGGCGGATCATGCAGCTCTACCCGCCGATCGACGCCGTCCTGCTGCTCACGGAAGTGGATGCGCGCAAGTTCGAACAACGCGGGCTGTGCAACGTCCAGGTGATGCACAACCCCCTTCCTCAGTGGCCCGACCAGGTGTCACCTCTCACCGACAAGCGGGTGGTCGCCATCGGCCGGCTCGAGCCGGAGAAGCGATACGACCGTCTGCTGGACGCATGGAAGATTGTCGCCACACGCCACCCCGGCTGGCGACTGGACATTTACGGCGCCGGTAGCCTCGCCATGTCACTGCATGACCAGATCGAAGAGGCCGGACTCGTGGACAGCGCAGTGTTGCAAGGACCCACCAAGGATCCGTTCAGCGTTCTTCAGCGCGCTTCGGTCCTCGCGTTGTCCTCGGAGCAGGAAGGACTGCCGCTCGTGCTGGCGGAAGCCATGGCAACCGGCGTTCCCTGCGTGGCATTCGACTGCGTGCCAGGGATCCGCGAAATCATCCGCGACGGCGAGGACGGCCTGGTCGTGCGCAACAGGGACGTCGACGCCCTCGCGGACGGGATCTGCCGACTTATCGAGGACGAGCAGCTGCGCCGGTCCTTCGGATCACGCGGGCGGCACAACATCGAGCGTTTCCGCCTGGACCGGATCCTCGACCGGTGGGAGCAGCTTTTCGAGCAGGTGGACCGATGAACCGCCTGCAGCAGATCTGGCACGAGATCGCCAAGTTCGGGCTCGTCGGTGCGGTCAACTACGTGCTCGACGTCTCCTTGTTCAACGCGCTGATCGTCGGCCCGCTGCACGACCGCCCGCTCACGTCCAAGGCGATCTCCACCGTGGTCGCGGCGACCTCGTCGTACTTCATGAACCGCCACTGGACCTGGCGCAACAGGGCGAGGACCGGTCTTGGCCGGGAGTACGGCCTGTTCATCGTGCTCAGCGCCGTCGGGCTGGCCATCACCCTGGGATGTCTCGGGTTCGGCGAGTACGTGCTCAACCAACACTCGTGGCTCGCCCGCAACGTGTGGGGCAACGTCGTCGGCGTCGGCCTCGGCATGGTGTGGCGCTTCTGGTCGTTCAAGCGATGGGTGTTCCTGCCGGCCGGTCCGGCCGCCGACGCGGACGACGACGCGGCTCATGCGGCGCTCGTCTGACGACGGAAGATCACACGGGCGCGACCCCGTGGCGCCGGCGCGAGAATGCCCGGTCCTTGTTCCGGTACGCCGCCAGCCGGCGGATGAGCTCTGAGCGCAGCTCTTCGGGCTCGACGATCGCGTCGACGACGAGCTCACTCGCCAGCCGCACGATGTCGATGTCGGCGTTGTACTCGTCGCGCAGCTTCTGCACGTAGACCGCACGCTCGGTCTCATCCTCGATCGACTGAATGCGGTTGTAGTGGACGGCATTGACCGCCGCCTCCGCACCCATCACCGCGATCATCGCGGTGGGAAGCGCCAGCGTCGCGTCCGGCTCGAAGCCCGGCCCGGCCATCGCGTAGAGACCGGCGCCGTAGGCCTTGCGAACGATCACCGAGATCTTCGGCACGGTCGCCTCGGACACCGCGGTGATCATCTTCGCGCCGTGCCGGATGATGCCCTCCCGCTCGACGGCCGTGCCCACCATGAAGCCCGGAACGTCGGCGAGAAACACCAGGGGGACGTTGAACGCGTCGCAGAGCTGGATGAAGCGTGCGGCCTTGTCCGCGGAGTCGACGAACAGGACGCCGCCTTTGAACATCGGGTTGTTGGCGACGATTCCGACAACCTCGCCGTCGAGACGCGCGAAGCCCACCAGCAGCTCTCGCGCCCACAGCGCATGGATCTCGAAGAACGAGTCTTCGTCGACCAGCGCCTTCACGTAGCGCCGCATGTCGAATGCCTGCCGCTCGCTGACGGGCACGAGGGAGCGCAGATCGCCGGTGCCGGCCGCCCTCGGCTCGGAGCGCGGGGGGAGCTGGGTCCAGTTCGAGGGCAGATAGGACAGATAGCACTGCACGATGTCGAGCGCGGTGGGCTCGTCCTTGGCGAGGAAGTGGCCGACGCCTGAGACGGTGCAGTGCATCTTGGCACCGCCCATCTCCTCCAGCGTCGTCTTCTCCCCGACGACCATCTCCACCATGCGAGCCGATCCGAGGTACATCGAGGCGTTGCCGTCCACCATGACGACGACGTCACAGAACGCCGGGATGTAGGCGCCGCCCGCGGCGCTGGGACCGAACAAGGCACACACCTGAGGAATCGAGCCACTGGCCCGAACCTGGGTGTGGAAGATCTTCCCCGCTCCCCGCCGACCGGGGAACATCTCGACCTGGTCGGTGATGCGCGCGCCTGCGGAGTCGACCAACCACACCATTGGCACACCGGTGCGGTAAGCCTGCTCGATGATGCGCACGATCTTCTCGACCGTCCGGGCACCCCACGATCCGGCCTTCACCGTCGAGTCGTTGGCCATCAGACACACCGGCCGACCGTCGACGGTGGCGGTCCCGGTCACGACGCCGTCTGCCGGCAGATCGGCCGCGCCGGCGTTCGCGTAGAGCCCGTCCTCGACGAACGAGCCCGCGTCGACGAGCAGACGGATCCGCTCTCGCGCGAACAGCTTGCCCTTCTCGGCGTTCGCACTGTGGTACTTCTCGGCGCCGCCCGCGAGGATCCGCTCCCGGAGCTGGGCGAGATGGGGGTGACCTGGATCGTCGTGCTCGGCCCTGACAGCCTCGGAGTCGGCGCTCATCAAGCGGAAGCGTAGCGGCCCAGGCGTGCCCGACCGTGCACACCGCTGCGCTAGGGTCGCAGGCCCTATGTCGCAACCAGATCGGCCCATCTTCATCGTCGGCTGCCCGCGATCGGGTACGACGTTGTTCCGGACGATGCTGCATGCGCATCCACGCATCGCCGTGCCGCCGGAGACCCGGTTCGTCATGCCGGCGTATCGCCGCCGCTACGCGTTCGGTGACCTCCAGCTGACCGCGAACCGACAGCGACTCGCCAGGTGGATCGTGGATCGGGCAGAGACCCGGTTCAGCGTTCTCGAGGTCGATGCGGAGAAGGTTCGACAGGCCATCATCGACGGGCCGCCGACCTTGGGATCAGCGTTCGGCGCCGTCTTCCGCGAGTACTCCGACAGCCATGGCAAGGCGCGCTGGGGCGACAAGCGCCCGGCCTACTACTCGTTCATCGAGGAGCTCGACGCCCTCTTCCCGGACGCGCAGTTCATCCACGTCGTCCGGGACGGGCGGGCATGCGTGGCGTCGCTGAAACGGACACCCTGGCTCGACCACGAGCCGATTCCGTGCATGGCGACCTGGATGATGGCGATCGACTGCAGCCGCGAGTCCGGCGCGAAGCTCGGCCGGAACCGCTTCTGCGAGGTCCGTTACGAGGACCTCGTCACAGACCCGGAGAAAGAGATGCGACGGGTCTGCGAGTTCCTCGGCGAAGCCTTCGTCCCCGAGATGTGTCATCCCGAGAAGATCGCCGAGCAGGTAAACCCTGCGCATTACCAGCAACGCCGTCAGATCAGCGAGGGCATCTACACCAAGTCGATGGAGGCCTGGCGCGACGAGCTGACACCGTGGGAGATCGCAACTTTCGAGAAGGCGGCGGGTTCGCGGCTGGCGCTCTACGGCTATGCCCCGTCCGGCATCGACCAGGAACCCCCCAAGGACAAGGTCCACGAGCTGCTCTCCGAGCACCGCCGCCTCCGCCAGAGCCTGCAGTCCCGGCGTCGTTCGGATCGGCGCAAACGCGTCGATGCCGACCGCCCCGTTGCCGCCGTACTGACCGAAGGGCAGCGCAAGGCCGCCGCCGAACCGATGAGGCGTCCGTTGGCAAGCAAGCTGCGGCGGTCCGCCCGGCCGGTCGTCCGCCGAACCCGACGGTTGTGGCGCACAATGGTCCGTCTCGAACGGCCTCCTCGCGCGGCAGCAGCGGCCCCCTCCGCCCAGCAGGCAGTCGACAACATCGAAGAGACCTGACGCCCGGGCGATTCGCCTGCGCGAGGTGACGACTGCCCCTACCCTCAGCCGGAAGAGGGGGTCTCGATGGGTATCTCGCTGTTCAACTTCGTCCTGTTCCTGCACATCTCGCTGGTGGTCGTCGCCTTCGCGATGGCAGGCATCGTGCATGCCGGCATGCCGGCGATGGCGCGGGCGCGCGACGTCTCGCAGATGCGCCCGTGGGCCGAGCTGCTGCACCGCCTCGACCCGCTGTTCCCCGTGGTTGCACTCTTCCTGCTCGGGCTCGGCTCCTGGCTCGTGCATCTCGGCGCGCACACCGGCGACGGGTTCTCGTTCAAGGACGGCTGGGTGATCACCTCCATCGTCACGCTGGTCGTGATCGAGGGGATCGCGGGCGCACTGCTCGCGCCGACCGCCAAGCGGCTCGTCGCCTCGATCCACGAGGCGGCGGACGGCCCGCCGAGCGCCGAGCTCCGCGTCGCCGCCCGCGATCCGAAGATCTGGTACCCCGGGCACATCGCGACGTTCGGCTTCCTCGGCATCGTATTCGTCATGGCCACCAAGCCCGCGGGTGAGTGGGCATGGCTGTTCCCGGCGGCCGGCGCTGCGATCGGCGTCGCGCTGGCGCGGCTTCAGCTCGTGCGTCTCACCTCGACGAGCGACGGGTCGGTGCCGGCGCAGCGCGCTGCCGCAACGGAGACGGCCGTCCAGCAGGCCTGAGGCCGCGTTCCGGTCAGCCGACCGGAACGGTCCGGGTCCGGGGACCCGCGCGCAGCACCTGTGACGGCAGCGTGCGACCGACGATGCGCTCGGCCGTCGCCGCGACGTCGATCATCGCGTCGAGGTCGACGCCGGTCGCGACGCCCATGTCCTCGACCATGTGCACGAGCTCCTCGGTCGCGACGTTGCCGGTGGCCCCCGGCGCGTAGGGACAGCCGCCGAGCCCGCCGACACTCGCGTCGAAGTCCGAGACACCGAGCTCGAGCGCGGCGAGGACGTTGGCGAGACCCGTGCCCCGCGTGTTGTGGAAGTGCAGGTTCAGCGGCGCGTCCGGATGCGCCGAGCGGAGCTCACCGACCAGCCGGGTGACCCGGGTGGGCGTCGCCATGCCGGTGGTGTCCCCGAACGAGATGCCGTCGGCACCGTCCCGCACGGCACGGGAGGCGACCGCGACGACCCGCTCGACCGGCACGTCTCCCTCGTAGGGGCAGCCCCAGGCGGTCGACACGATGACCTGCAAGGTCGCGCCGCGACCGTGCACCAGGTCGATGACCTCGGCGATCTCGTCGAGCGACTCGTCGGTCGAGCGGTTGATGTTCTTGCGGTTGTGCGTGTCGCTCGCACTCACCACGATCTCGAGCTCACGGAACCCCGCGTCGAGTGCGCGCTGCGCCCCTTTGAGGTTGGGCACCAGCGCGGAGTAACGCACGTCGTCGTTGCGGGTCACGTGCTGCCACACCTCGGCGGCGTCGGCCATCTGCGGGATCGCCTTGGGGTGCACGAAGCTGACCGCTTCGATCCGCCCGACGCCCGTCTTGGACAGCGCGTCGATCAGCTCGACCTTGGCCTCGGTCGGGACCGGCGCTTCGTTCTGTAGTCCGTCGCGCGGGCCGACCTCGCGCAGGCTGATCCGCTCCGGGAGGTCGCTCACGGGTCCAGGCTAGCCAGCGGCGGCGTCGGGCTCAGCGCGACGCAGACGACTCGCGTGCAGCAACGCGTAGCCCCGCACCGGCCGCGGTGGCACGCGGCGCAACCGGAACCGCGGGTCCTCGTCCAGCTCGGACGCGAGCTCACGGTCGACGAGGATGCTCGCCGGCCGGGCGATCGACGTCAGCCTGCTCGCGATGTTGACCGGCTCTCCGTAGACGTCACCGAGCCGGGCGAGCACGGGTCCGCAGGCGAGCCCGATTCGCAGGTCGGGCACGTCGTCAGCAGCTTCCACCCTGTCTGCCAGGTCGAGAGCGATCAGCGCTCCCTGACCCGCTTCGTCGGAGGTGAACATCACCTCGTCGCCCAGAGTCTTGACGACGCGTCCGCCGTGCTCGGCGATGACGTCGGCGGCAAGTGCCTCGAACGTGTCGACGACGCCGGCGAGCTCCGCCTCGCCGACGTCGCGGGTCAGCGACGTGAACCCGACCAGGTCGGCGAAACCCACGACGAGCGACGCGGATGGCGACGTACCGTCGGCGAGCGCGCGCCCCGCGGTGGCGGCGAGATGACGACGCCAGACATAACCGATCAGACCCTCGACCACCGGCACCAGCTCGTGGGCGACCGCTGCCGCGTCCTCACCGGCTGCCGGATGGTCGACATCGAATGCGGACGTGATTGCCGACACGTGCCAGTCCGCCAACCGCGCCAGCGACTGGCCCATCGCGCGGGTCATCGCCAGCTGCGTGCCGGCGTCGATGACCCCACGCCGGACCAGTCCGTCGACCGCACGGAGCGCTTGCACGTCCTGGTTGGTGAACGCGACGTTGTCGTCGCCGACGTCCGCGAAGCCGAGAGCCCGCCACAGGATCCGGGCCTGCTCCACGGGCACGCCCGCCTGCTCCGCCACCTCGACCCGTGTGTATCGACGGTCGCCGCCGAGCAGCTCGCGCTCGAGCGCCGCCGGCACGTCCTCGGAAGTCACCCCTCGATCCTGCCTCAGGACGTCTGCGCGTCCGCGGCGCGTGCCACTCGCATCGACTCGTCCTCGGCATGGCGCAGCACCTGACGTTGCACCATCTCGACGGTCGGCACCTCCGGCAGGACCACCTGCCCGTGCTCGCCCGCCGACTCGATCGTCAACGTCCCGCAACGGAGCATGCGGTCGATGACGGAGTGCCGGAAGGAGACGTCGTTGACCCGTGTGAGCGGGATGTCACGGCCGGACCGGGAGAGCACACCCGTGCGGATGACGACCCGCCTGTTGGTCAGCACGTAGCGCGTCGTCGACCACCTGAGGAACGGCCACAACGACCAGCGCAGCAGGACGAGCACCGCGACCACGAGGATCAGCCAGCGCAGCGCGGCGTGCAGTGAGCCGTCCGGGACGAGGAAGACGAGGTACGACGCGAGACCCACGACGACCGGCAGCAGCAGGGCAGGCAGGACGATCCGCTTCCAGTGCGGATGCAGGTCCAGGACGATGTGCTCGTCGTCGCCGAGCAGCCGGCTGGGGAACGGTGACATCAGCCGGTGCTCCTGACGTGCGTGACGTCGCCCGCCGACCAGCGCGCCGTCGCGCCGTCGCTGTCCTCGACGACCAGCTGCCCGCTGTCGTCGACGTCGATCGCTCGACCGGTCACCGTGCGCCCCCCAGGCAGCTCGACCCGCACCTGCACGCCGATCGTCTCGCACACCGAGCGGTACGCCGGCATCACGGCATCCGCCACTCCGCCGGCATCACGAAATGTGCGGTAACGCCGGGAGAACGACCGCAGCAGCTCCTTCACGAGCGGCTCCCGGTCGGTGCTGCCCCCCTCGATCGCCAGGCTGGTCGCGGTGTCGACGGGTCGCTCCTCCGCCCGGACTGTGACGTTGACTCCGATGCCGACGACAACGGCGTCGTCGAGACGCTCGACCAGGATCCCGCCCAGCTTGCGGCCGGAGACCAGCACGTCGTTGGGCCACTTCAAGGCACTGTTGACCTCGCCGACTCCGCGCGTCGACTCGACGACCGCGACGCCCGTCAACAACGGGATGAGCGGCAACGAGGTGACCGGCAGCTCGGGCCGCAGGAGCAGTGACATCAAGACCGAGGAGCGCGCCGGCGCCTCCCACGACCGCCCCAGCCGGCCGCGTCCGCCGCGTTGCTCCTCCGCGATCACCACCAGACCCTCGGCGGCGCCGTCGCGCGCCGCGGTCGCGACGTCAGCATTGGTCGAGGTCGTCGATGCGCGCACCTCGAGCGCGGTCCACAACGGGTCGTCCCTCAGGACCGCACGAAGCCGGGCCGCCGACAACGGCGGCCGCTCGAGGTCCGACCACTGCGACACGGGCCAACGCTAAGGCCGATGCAGGCGAGCTGCCGTCTGTTGCGCGGCATAGCGCGCCCACGAGCCGGCCGCGATGGCACGGTCGGTGATCTGTGGCAGAGCGGTCAGCTGGAGGACGAGGCGGCCGTTGACCTCCGCGATGCGCACGCGATCGCCGACGAGGCGCCGCCACGGCGTCGGAAGCGGGTGGTCGCCCGGCGGCAGGTCCGCGTCGCGCCCCGTCAGTGGCCGGACCACGCGCTCGCCGTCACGCTGCAGCTCGACGAGCAGCCGCAGCTCGTGACCCACCGTCGGGCGGCCGAGCGCCTTGCCCAGAGCAACGAGATCGAGGCGTCCGCTGAACCGGACGTCGGCCCCCGCGTCGGTCAGCAGGAGCGGGCCGGACCACAGCACACCGCCGAGCCGCCCGCGCACGAGGATCCGGCCGGCCAGGGACTGAGCCGGCCCGAGCCGGCCGAGGACGTCGTACACGCGTCCGTCGCAGAACAGGCTGTCGCCCTCCCAGCGAGCGTGGTCGACCGTGGCGAGGAACGGTGTCGCCGCGAAGGCGGCGGAGAGCACGCCCGTCGCGGTCACGTCGAGAGCGTCGCCCGCGTCGGGATGAGCAGACGTCCAACGCAGCCGGTCGCCGCCTTCGACGGTCAGGTCGGACGCCAGGCCTCCGGTCACCGCGAAGTCGGCCGCCGCCAGCACGCCGGGCAGGTCTCCGCGGGCCGCGAGGACTGCCGCGACCCTGGGGCCGACCGGCTCGACCGGCCAGCTCCGCTCGTCGATGCCGGTCAGGTACTTCTGCGCCAGGTCCAGCAGTGCCTGCCGGTCATCGGTACGACGACCACGGAGGTCACGCAGGAACACGGTGAAGTCCGCCGACAAGAACTTCACCTGCTTGGCGCGAACGACCGCGGCCGGCACATCGACGCGAGCGAGATGCGCGTCGATGCGGCGATGCACCTCGAACCGGTCCTGCCAGTTGCGGAGCTCCGTGCGGTTGGTGATGGAGGGGATGTCCGCGTCACGCCGGACGTTCCAGACGTAGACCAGGTCGGGCACGACGGCGATGCGCCGGGCGCTCACGTAAGCCGCGGTCGTGAAGAGCAGATCCTCGTAGAGGAGCCCCTCCGGGAACGACAGGTCGTTGTCCGTGAGGAAGCGGCGCCGGTAGAGCTTCGCGGGGGCAGGCGTGTCGAACAGCTGCTCCGGACGCTCGGCGATGCCGTCGACGACCGCCGCGCGGGCATAGAGCCGGCGGTGCGCCTCGATGTAGCGCGTCGGCCGGTGGTGGCGCCGCACCCACCGGCCGCACACGATGTCGGCGTCGGTGCGCCGCGCCGCGCGCAGCAGCCGGCTGCACGCCGGCCGGGGCAGCGCGTCGTCGCTGTCGAGAAACGTGACGTAGTCGCCCGTCACGAGTGACATGCCGACGTTTCGTGGGCGGCTGCAGCCCCCGCTGTTGGTCTCCAGCCGGTGGTAACGGACGCGTTCATCCGCGGCCGCGAGGGCCGCCGCGACCGTCGGCGTCTCGTCGTCCGATCCGTCGTCGACGATGACGACCTCGAGGTCGCGAAGGGTCTGCGTCGTCGCCGACCGGACAGCTGTGCCCAGGTGCTGCGCGTCGTTGAAGCAGATCACGACGACCGACACCGCGGGCATGCTCGTACGCTACGGCCATGACAGCGGAGCCGCAGGAGACGCCTGCACACCCCGACCTGCACACGACCGCAGGACGGCTGGCGCAGCTCGACCACAAGCTCGACGAGGCGCTGCATGCCGGTTCGCAGGCGGCGGTCGACAAGCGGCACGAGGCCGGGCGCATGACCGCACGCGAGCGGATCGAGGCGCTGCTCGACCCCGGTTCGTTCGTCGAGCTCGATGCCCTGGCCCGGCACCGCGCTCACGGGTTCGGCGTCGAGGACAAGCGGCCGTACGGCGACGGCGTGATCACCGGGCACGGGACCGTCGACGGTCGTCCGGTATGCGTGTTCAGCCAGGACTTCACCGTCTTCGGCGGCAGTCTCGGCGAGGTCTTCGGCGAGAAGATCGTCAAGGTCATGGATCTCGCGATGAAGACCGGCTGCCCGCTGGTCGGCATCAACGACTCAGGCGGTGCCCGCATCCAGGAAGGTGTCGTCGCGCTGGGTCTCTACGCCGAGATCTTCTACCGCAACGTCATGGCGAGCGGCGTGGTTCCGCAGATCTCCCTGGTCATGGGCCCGTGTGCGGGCGGAGCGGTCTACTCACCGGCGATCACCGACTTCATCCTGATGGTCGACGAGTCGTCCCACATGTTCATCACCGGGCCCGACGTCATCAAGACCGTCACGGGCGAGGACGTGACCTTCGAGGAGCTCGGTGGTGCGCGAACGCACAACACCAAGTCCGGGGTCGCGCACTTCGTCGCGAACGACGAGGCCGACTGCCTCGAGCTCACCAGGGCGCTGCTGTCGTACCTACCGAGCAACAACCTGGAGGACCCGCCGTCCTACGACGACGAGGACCTCGAGGCGATGACCGACGATGCGTTCCTCGACACCTTCATCCCTGACTCCTCCAACCAGCCCTACGACATCAAGACGGTCGTCGAGCACGTCGTCGACGAGGGCGAGTTCCTCGAGGTGCACGCCCTGTTCGCGCCGAACATCGTCTGCGGTTTCGCCCGCATCGACGGACACAGCGTCGGCGTGGTCGCCAACCAGCCGATGTCGTTCGCCGGAACCCTCGATATCGACGCCTCGGAGAAGGCCGCACGCTTCGTGCGCACGTGCGACGCCTTCAACATCCCGATCGTGACGTTCGTCGACGTACCAGGGTTCCTGCCGGGCACGGCACAGGAGTGGGGCGGCATCATCCGGCGCGGGGCCAAGCTGCTCTATGCCTACGCCGAGGCGACGGTGCCGAAGGTGACCGTCATCACGCGCAAGGCCTACGGCGGCGCCTACGACGTCATGGGCTCGAAGCACCTGCGCGCCGACGTGAACCTCGCGTGGCCGACCGCGGAGATCGCCGTGATGGGGGCGCAGGGTGCCGCCAACATCCTCTACCGCCGCGAGCTGGCCGACGCCGAGGATCCGGACGCGCGCCGCAAGGAGCTGGTCGCCGACTACGAGGACCACTTCGCCAACCCCTACATCGCCGCCGAACGCGGCTACGTCGACGCCGTCATCCGGCCCTCGACGACCAGACGCGAGCTGGTGCGTGCTCTCCGCCTGCTGCGGACGAAGCGTGAGTCGCTCCCGCCGAAGAAGCACGGGAACATCCCGCTGTGAGCGAGAACGGTGAGGCGCAGCGCGACGCGCCGATGCTGCGGGTCGTGCACGGCGGCGACCCGGGCCCGGAGGCCCTCGCCGCGCTCGTGGTCGCGGTGAGCGCCAGGGCCGTATCCACAGCCGAGCCGCCCCGGCGACGGTCCGGCTGGGCCGATCGCGGCGCGATGCTGCGGCGGCCGCTCGAGCACGGTCCCGGCCGCTGGGTCGCGAGCGGCCGGCGCTGGCGGTGAACGAGAACTTAATGCCCCCCGCGTAGGCTGGTCACGATGCGTCGCTTCCCAGCCGGTCTCGCCGTTGCCGCCCTGATCCTCACGGCCTGCAGTGCGACGAGCGGACAGGCCGAGCGGGTGACGACCGGGGCCTCCCCGTCCGCCTCGGCAACGGCGACCTCCTCACCGAGCCTCACGCCGCGTCCGACCCGCGCCGCCGCGTCGCTGCGCGGTCTGCTGCCGGGCATGCCGGCGCCGTTGTCGCCGACGGACATCTATGCCGCGGACCGACCTGGCCGCCTCTCCGCCGTCGTCCGGCACGACCCCGCGCTCGTCTACGTGCCCAACAGCGAGTCCGGGACGCTCGACGTCATCAGCCAGAAGACGTTCCAGATCGTGGGGCACTACCAGGTCGGCCGGCTGCCGCAGCACGTCACGCCGTCGTACGACATGCGCCGGCTCTACGTGCTGAACGACCAGGGCAACAGCGTCACGGTCATCGACCCGCGCACCGGCAAGCCGGGCCGGACGATCCCGGTCACCGACCCCTACAACATGTACTTCACCCCCGACGGCAAGTACGCCATCGTCGTCGCGGAGGCGTTGCAGCGTCTCGACTTCCTCAACGCCCGCACGATGCAGCTGGTGCACAGCCTTCCTGTCGACTGCTTGGGCATCGACCACGCGGACTTCACCGCGGACGGTCGATACGCCGTCTTCTCGTGCGAGTTCTCCGGCAAGCTGCTGAAGCTCGACGTCGCGAAGCAGAAGGTCGTCGGCATGATTCACGTCAAGGAAGGCGGCTCGCCGCAGGACGTGAAGACCTCGCCGGACGGCAAGGTGATGTACGTCGCCGACCAGTACGCCAACGGCGTGCAGATCATCGATCCGAAGCGCTTCAAGGAGATCGGCTTCCTGCACACGGGCGTCGGGGCGCACGGCCTCTACGTCAACCGCTCGTCGACGTGGCTCTTCGTCACCAACCGGCGCGAGGGCAGCGTGAGCGTGATCGACCTGCGCACGCGCAAGGTGATCCACACGTGGCACATCCCCGGCGGCGGCAGCCCGGACATGGGCGGTCTGTCGGCCGACGGCAAGGTGCTGTGGTTGTCCGGCCGCTACAACAGCGTCGTCTACGCCCTCGACGCGCGGACAGGGCGCCTGCTGGCGAAGATTCCCGTCGGGTCCAGCCCGCACGGCCTCTGCGTGTACCCGCAGCCGGGGCGTTACTCGCTCGGGCACACCGGCGTCTTCAGATAACAGGAGGCCGGCCGGCTCGGGTCATCCGCCAGGCCGCTCTCCAGCCGATCGGACGGCGTTCGCCGCAGGGCTGACGGAGGCCGTCCCGCCACCCGCGCAGCGCCTCCCGGCGCGCGGCGCCCTGCGGCACGCGGGCGAGCGTCAGCACGAACCAGACCGCGAGGTAGACGGCGGCGACCGGCGCGGGCAGGTTGCGGCGGGCGAGCCACACCCGGTTGCGCCCCTGCATCCGGAAGTACGCCGGGTCACGCCCCGGCTGCTTCGCATCGTGCCAGCACACCAGCGCACCGGCGTAACGCACCCGATGCCCTCCGTCGATGACGCGCCACGCGAGCTCGACGCCTTCGTGCTGGTAGAAGTACACCTCCGGCCAGCCACCGGCCGCCGCGAGCACGTCGCGCCGCGCGACGACCGCTCCCTCCCACAGCGCCGCGAGGTCACTGTCCCGGCCCGCGTCGCCGACGCGCAGCCGCGGTACGAAGGAGCGCGGCGTCTCCCCCGTCACCGGGTCGACCGGACGCAGCTGCACCACTCCGATGTCCGGGTTCGCGTCCAAGAGCTCCGCGGCCCTCGCGAGCACGTCGTCGTCGGCCAGGGCAGCGTCGTCATCGAGGAAGAACAACAGCTCGCCACTGACATGTGGCACACCCGCGTTGCGGCCGGCCGGGATGCCGACGTTCTGGGGAAGCCCGACACCGCGCACGTCCGGAGGCAGGCCACTGGGCTGCCAACCGTTGCCGACGACGACGACGTCGAGAGAGACGCCACGTTGGGACAGGATCGAGCGCAGCGCCCGCTCCAACAGCTCCGGTCGGTTGCCCATGGTGAGGACGACGCAACCGATGCCGGTCATCGCAGTCGCGCTGACGTCAGGATCGTCAGCAGATGCAGCAGGCAGACGAGGACGCCGACGACGGCGAGGACGACGGCAAGCACCTGATGACCGACGGTCGAACCCGCGACCAGGTCGACGACGGCGACCGCCACGAGGACCACCGACAGGTCCCAGGCGAGCAAGAGACGGTTGATCGGGACGGCGTACGCGAGACGGCGTAGCCGGCGGATCCCGGAGACCTGCGGCGCGACAGCCGTCGGCTCGAAACGAGGCAGCCCGACATAGGCACGCGCCACGTGCACGAGGTCGGTCTCCGCCCTGCTGACCAGGACGAGCACGGCGCCGAGCAGCCCGAGTGTCGTCCAGCCGCCGATCGACCCGAGGCCACCGTCGGCATGCACCCCGACCGCGCACACGACGGCTGCGTCGGTCGTGTAGTGGCCGAAGCGGTCGAGGTAGATCCCGCGCGGACTGCTCCACTGACGCCAGCGCGCGAGTTCTCCGTCCGAACAGTCGCAGAGCAGCTGCAGCTGGATGAGTGCGACCGCGACGAAGTCGGACCACGCCGACGGCACGGTGAGCACCAGCGCCGCGGCCAGCCCGCTGACCACCATCAGCCAGGTGAGGCCGTCCGGCGTTGCCCTGGTGGGGATCAGCGCCCGGGTGAAGTGCAGCGACACCCGGCGCATGTAGAGCCGGCCCATCCAGTGCTCGCGACTCACGTCCTCGACGAGCGCCGGCGGATGAACGATCGCGCGCAGCTCCTCGAGCGAGGGCCGCGTGCGCTCAGCCGAAGGCGGCGACATAGTCGTCGACCCGCTTGCGGACGTCCGCCTCCGGCAGGTCGAGGTGCTCGAGGATCGTGAACCGTTCGGGCCGCGTCGTCGGGGCGTGCACCACAGCGGCGGTGAACTGCTCGCTGGTGAGCGTGATGTCTCCCGGCAGCCTCGGCAGCTGGTGCCGCCGCAGGCACTCGTCGATCAGCTGCTGCTGCCTCTGGTCGCCGCGTAGGAACGCACAGAAGAGCGCGCCGACACCGGCGAGCTCGCCGTGGTTGCTCACGCCCGGGAAGAGCTGGTCGATGGCATGGAGGATCTCGTGGTCGCCGCCGCTGCAGGGCCGGCTGCTGCCGGCGACCGCCATTGCCAGGCCGGACAGGATCAGCGCCTCGGCGAGGGTCACCAGGAAGTCGGCCGACTCGATCGAGTCGGGCCTGAAGACGACGGCGTCCGCTGCCGCGCGCGCCATGGCCGCGGCGAGCCCGTCGATCTGCTCGCCGCGCTCGTCGGCCGCGAGCTGCCAGTCGGACAGAGCGGACAGGTTGCTGACCACGTCGCCGATGCCGGACCGCACCATCCGCTCGGGCGCGCGCTGCACGTAGTCGAGGTCGACGAACACGGCGAGCGGGATGTGCACGCCGTACGAGCCCTTCCGTCCTTCGTGCTCCAGCGACGCGACCGGTGACGCGATGCCGTCGTGCGACAGGTTGGTCGCGACCGCGACCATCGGCAGGCCGGTCAGGCTCGCGGTGTACTTCGCGACGTCGAGCGTCCGCCCGCCGCCGATGCCGACGACGGCGTCGTACGACGACTGACGCAGGCGCACCGCGAGCTCACGGGCGGAGTCGACGGATGCTTCCTCCACCGGCAGGACATCGGCGTCGGTGAGGGTCGGCGCGAGCACCTCCGCGATGGCCTCGCCCTGGCCGGGACCGACGAGGACGGCGACCCTCCCCCCGGCGGAGATGCCACCCTCGGCGAGCAGCCGGCGAAGTCCCGTGATCGCGCCGCGCCGCACGTCGACCGTGAGCGGCGACGCGATCATCCGGGCTAGTAGTGGCACGCGATCTCCCGCGCCTTCGCGAGGTCGTCGTGGTTGTCGACCTCGACCCACGCGACCGTCCCGATCGGCGCGACATCGACCAGGCCGCCGCGGTCGGCGTACTCCTGGTAGCCGTCCTCGTAGTAGAGGCCGGTGTCCCGGCGCCAGGTCGCCTCGAGCGCCTCCGCGAGCCCGTCGGCTGCGGCAGGGGCGATCCGGGTCACGCCGATGTACTCCCCCGCAACCTCCGCCGGGTCGAGCTCTTTGTTGATGCGGGTCATCGTCCCGGCCGGACCGAGGATGATCTTCATCTCCTCCTCGGCGAGCGGCTTCACGTCGTCCATCGCGAGGAGGATCTCCCGTGGCTCCGTGGCGAGCAGAGTCTTCTCCACGGAATCGGGATGCACGGTGTCGCCGTTGCACAACAGCACACCCTCGGCGAAGAACTCACGCGCCAGCCACAGCGAGTAGGCGTTGTTCCACACCGTCGCCCTGTCGTTGAAGACGGTCCGCAGCCGGACACCGTGCCGTCGCTGCAGCGCCTCGACGCGGTTGTCGATCTGGTGCGCCGCGAAGCCGGTGACCACGACCACATCGGTCAGGCCCACCTGCGCGAGGTTGTGCAACGCGATGTCGAGGATCGACGTGTCGTCGGCGACCGACAGGAGCGTCTTCGGAAGGTCGTCCGTCAACGGGGAGAGCCGGCGACCCGCGCCCGCGGCGAGAACGACTCCGATCATGCGCCAACCTCATCACACGCGGCCCTCAGACCTGCGCACCGCTCGACGAGGAAGTCGGCGACGGCGGCCGCTGCGCGTCCTTGGTCGTACTCCGCGAACCGCACCCGAGCAGCGGCCCGCAACGATGCGCTGTCGTGCCGCGTTCGCTCGAGATCGGCGAGCAAGGCCGCCAGCGCCTCGTCGTCGTGCACGACCGGGCCGGGGGCGGCCTCGGCGATGTCGACGTACGCCGGCGGCGCCGTTCCGTGCACCGTGCGCCCGATCTCGCAGCGGCAGCCGACGAGGATGACCGGCCGGTCGCGGAGCACGATGTCGAACATCGCCGGGTGATGGTCGGTGACGAGGACGTCGGCGGCAAGCAGCAACTGCTCGAGCGGCCCGTCGCCGAGACGGAGAACGCGCGCGCCTCCGAACGCGACCGCGGAGCCGACCTCGGCCGGCCGGTCGCAGTCCCGCAGGTGAAGCACGGCGAGGTCCTCGGGGCGCACCCCGACCGCCGCCCGGGCGGCGTGGACCGACGCCGCGTCGTCGTGGACCAGAGCGTCGTTACGCGGGAGTCCTACCGGCAACGTCTGCGCCGTGTGCCGGAACGCGCGCGCCAGCACGTCCTCGTCGTACGGCGCCCGCACGCACACCGCGTCCCACCGATCGACACTGCGGCGCAGCGCAAGCCGGTCGTCGTTGCTCGCCCGGCGCATCTGCGGGGCGTCGAAGCCGACCCACCGCAACGGGGTGAACCTCGGGATGTGCACGTACACGGTGCTCGGCGACTTCACCGTCTCGCGCGGGAATCCGCTGTCGTCGACCCATGCCTCCGCTCGAGCGAGAGCAGAGTAGTAGGCCCAGGAGCCATGCCTGACGAGGCGCACGTCCGTGGGGAACACGGTGGTGTCGCCGGCGTGCACCCAGATCGGCTCGATGGGCAAACGCCTTCGGCGGAGCTCGTCGAAGACGGCACGCGGGCTTCCGCCGAACGCTGCACCGTCCTCGCTCTGGAACACCACCGACCGCGGCCGGGTGCGGGCCGGCCGAAGGGCGCGAGCCAACACCTCCTCACGCACCCGCGGGTGCGCGGGGTGCCGGGCCAACGTCGCCGCCCGCCGGGCGGTCTGCCGGGCGCGTCGCAGACCGGGCGACCGGAGAACCCGCTGACCCGCCTTGTGTACCGCCTGTGCACTGCGTGTGCCCGGAACCCACTCGAGAGCGAGGTCCCCCTGGGGCGTGACGAGGGTCTGGAGGCGGTCGGCAGCGAACCGGCCGGCGAGGGGTCGACCGGACAGATGCAGCCCGTCCCAGTCGGCATTCCGGACGGTCAACCGGGACTCGTTCACCTCGCTGCCGACGGACAGCTGCAGCCGCAGGTCCCAGACCCGATCGACGAAGCCGAGCGCCCTGATGGTCTGTCTGGTGTCGACGGTTGCAGTCCACTCGATGTCGCCGGTGTCCGGTTCACGTCGCAGGTCGAGGACCGGCACAGAGCCCGAGCGACGGCCGCGCCGGGGGCGGGCGATGAGGCGGGCGGCGACAGGAGCCTCCGACGGGATCCGGCCGAGCTGGTTGAGCAGTCGCCCACGCAGCTCTAGCCGATGACCGTGCACCTGCAGCTGCGTCACCTCGTCATAGAGGTCGAGGGAGGGCAGGGCCAGCTCCTGGAACCCGAGCTCTGTGACGTCGAAGAACGGCGCATCCGCGGCGGCTTCCAGTCCACGTTCGTCCCAGAACACCCGACCGGACCGCTCCAGGAGCCTCGTCGAGAGCTTGCGTCCGTGCGCCACGTAGTCGATGGCGCCGAACAGGCCGGCCTCGTCGTCATGCAGGAGGTACCACCCGACGAGTGCCTGGAGAGGATGGACGCGGGCGAACGCGGCGGCATCCAGCGTTTCCAGATAGCTCCTTGCGACTCGGCCGAACTCCTCGCGGAACGCCGAGTCTCGGAACGGCAGATCCGGCAGGTAGAGCACGAGGTCGTGACGCAAGAACTTCAGGTCCTTGTGGAGCTTCAGCTGCGTTGCACCATGCGCCCGGAACTGCTCATCGAGCAGGCGATGCACGCGGACGCGGTCCTCGAAGTTGCGCAGCTCGGATCTCCGGTTGGAGATCGAGGGGGTGTCGAGCGACTCGACCACGTTCCATCGGTAGACGACGTCCGGCACCAAGGTGAACCGGCGTGCGAGGAGGTAGACCTCCCCCGAGAAGAGCAGGTCTTCGTAGTGGACGCCTTCCGGGAAGCGCAGCGCATTGCGTTGGAGGAAGTCACGTCGGTAGCACTTGTTGGTGGACAAGGTGTCGTACAGCAGGTCGGGGTTCTCGAGGATCGACTCGTACGTCGTCCGTCTCGTGTAGAGCCACCGGTACCACGGCGACACTGCGCCGCCCTTGCTCAGGTGGACCCTGTGGCAGAGCCCAGACGAGAAGTCCGCCTCGTCTGCCTCCGCGGCGGCGACGAGAGTCGCGCAGGCAGTTCGGGGAAGCTCGTCGTCACTGTCCAGGAACATGACGTAGCGTCCGCGAGCGATGTCGATCCCGGCGTTGCGGGGACGGCTGCAGCCACCGCTGTTCTCGGCGAGCCGCTCGACCCGAATGCGGGGGTCGGCCGCGGCCAGCTTCGCAGTTACGGTCGGCGTGGCGTCAGTGCTGGCGTCGTCGATGATCACGATCTCGAGGTCGGTCATCGTCTGGCGGCGGACCGACCGGACGGCCGTGTCGAGACGGTCCGCGTCGTTGTAGACGATCACGACCACGCTCAGGAGCGGCTCGGTCGCCCTCGAGGAACGGGACGATCGGACACGGACAGGAAGAATTCGGGCGCTCCTTAGGTTCTTCGGGTGACAGTCTCGTTGCTCCGTTGGGACTGAAGCAGGCCCCTGCCCCCGCCGAAGGAAAAGATATGCGACTCCGACTTGTGGCCGCCGCGATCGCCGTGGCGCTTCCGACCATGGGCCTCGTGGCCACCACTGCTCCCTCTGCCGGCGCGGCGACATCGCCCGTGCTCTTCGGTCTGACAGACAAGTGGAAGGACCAGATCAGCGCCGACAACTCGCAACTGCATCTGACCGCCGGCGTGGTCGACCTGTTCCAGCAGTGGGTCGCCACCAGCACGAAGCGCACGACGGTGAAGAACTGGATGAGCTGGGTCCGGGGCGCCAGCGGCGCGCCCGGTGGCGCTCCCATGCTGACCCTTCAGCCACCCACGTCCGCCTCTTTGAGCTCGATCAATGCCGGGCACTACGACGCGCAACTGCGCGCGTGGGCGCACACGATTGCGTCCTGGGGCCACCCGATGTTCGTGCGGCTGTTCCCGGAGATGAATCAGAAGTCGCACAGCTACTCGCCCGGCTACGGAAGCAACACCGCCGCACAGTTCCGGACGGCGTGGCGTCACGTGGTCACACTGATGCGCAACGCCGGCGCTCACAACATTGCCTTCATCTGGTGCCCGTACCGCGTCTACTCGACCTCGACGCCACTGAAGTCGGTGTGGCCCGGTGCTTCGTATGTCAACTGGGTCGGATTCGACGCCTACAACTACGACGACTCACACCATGCCTTCGCGTGGCCGTACGCACTGTTCTCGCCCACCGTCAAGGCGATCCGCAGCATCGCCCCGTACAAGCCGCTCGTCATCGCCGAAGTTGGCACAAGGCCCGAGAGCCAGAAGCCGACCTGGATCTCCCGCTCCGTAACGGCCGCCCAGTCGGTCGGCGCGAAGGCCATGCTCTGGTTTGACGAGAGCGCGGAGTACAACTGGCGGCTCGATTCGGCGCCAAGTCCCTCGGTGATCAACGCAGCCAGGACAGCACTGCACTCGTCCGCGATCACCTACGCCGGCAAGTGGTCGATCGCCCGGATCGACCAGCTCGTCTCGACGGGCAAGTAGGCGGACTAACCGTTCGGCTGGGAGGCGGCGATCGTCGCGAGCGCCGCCTCCAGCAGCCGCTCCTGCCGCTCGTACTCCGCCCGGTTGTTCGCGGCCAGCGCAGCCTGGGCGCGCGCCTGGGCCTGCTGAGCGGCGGCGACAGCCTGGGCCAGTCGGGCGGACGGCGTCGACCCGTTGCCGACGGCGTCGGCCAGGGCGAGGTCGAGTGTCGGCTCGAACGCGATCGTGCCACCGCGCGCCACGACGACGCGACGCAGGATCGGGAAGGACGTGCCGCCCGCGGCGCGGGAGTAGATCGGTTCGACCCAGATGACGTCACCGTCGACCGGGATCGGCTGCAGGTTGCCCAGGACGACTCGGGAGCCGCCGCCTCGCAACAGTGTCAGCTGCTGGGCCACGCCGGGATCCGACTCGATGTCGTTGCGGATCTGGCCCGGTCCCTCGACGCCCGCCGGAAGGGTCTGCAGCTGCATCCGGCCGTAGCCAGGCCCCGGATCCGAGCCGACCGAGAGGTAGGCCGTCATGGTGCGTCCGTTCAGAGAAACGAACGACGTCGTGAGTGCCAGCTGCGTGCCGCCGGCGCCGGGAAGGCGTAGGTAGTAGGACGGCTGCGCGGCCGACCCCTTCATCGTCGGGTCGGACGGCACCAGCCAGAAGTCACTGCCGTTGTAGAACGAGCGCGGGTCGGTGACGTGGTAGCGCGCAAGCATCGTGCGCTGCACGTTGAACAGGTCGCGCGGGTAGCGCAGATGCGCACGTACGTCGGAGGGGAGGGCAGCCGCCGGCCGGACCAGTCCCGGGAACGCCTTCATCCACGTCGCAAGAACGGGGTCGCGCCCGAGGCCGGTCTCGGTGTCCCACCGGTAGAGGTGCACGGTGCCGTCGTACGCGTCGACCGTCGCCTTCACCGAGTTGCGGATGTAGTTGATGCTCTGGTTCGACTGCGCCGACGACGAGCCGTTCGTGACATAGGTGTCCGACGCCGCCGCGGCAAGGTTCTGCTGCTGCGAGTAGGGCACCGAGTTGGCCGTGGTGTAACCGTCGACCACCCACAGCACCCGCCCGCCGGCTACGACGGGGTACGCCGCCCCGTCGACGGTGAGCCAGGGGGCGACCTGCTGCACGCGCTGCCGCGGGTCGCGGATAGAGAGCAGGCGCGAATACTTGTTGATGCCCTTGGAGAACAGGATGTTCTTGTCGCCGAGCTGCCAGGCGAAGGCGAGGCGTCGCCAGAACGAGCCGATCCGGACACCGCCGAGTCCGTGGTAGGTGTTGGTGACCTGGCCGCTTCCGGTGGCCGGCCGGTCGAACTCGTGCGGCCGCGCACCGGGCGGAGCGCCGACGATGGAGTACGACGGCGAGCTCTGCCCGAAGTAGATGCGCGGTTCGTAGCTGCCGAGGCCTCCCGTGGGGGGGATGTCCGACTCCACGAAGTTGGGTGTTCCGCCGCGGAGATCATCGACAGGCGCAGCGACAACGCCGTAGCCATGCGTGTAGACGAGGTGCAGGTTGCTCCAGGTGCGCTGACCACTGGGCAGTCCGGACGGGTTCAGCTCACGCACAGCCAGCGCGACGTCACGCGTGGCACCACCCAGCGGGTAGCGGTCCGTGTCCAGTGTCGACTTGAACCCGTAGAAGGCACGGACCTGCTGCAGCTGGGTGAACGTCGGCGACATCTGGTTGGGGTCGAGCAGCTGCGGCTGTGCCGCGGCCACCGCCGCCGACACCGCCGCTCCGGACATCTGCTGCGGAGACGCGGCCGCGCCCGTGGTGACGGTGTCCGACCCGATGCCGTAGCCGTATCTGGTCGCCACCAGGTCGCGGGCGATGGACAGCGCTTCGGCGTCCTGGGCGTCCGGCTTGACGTGATAGGTCTGCACGACCCAGGGCACGACCCCACCGAGCACCACGCCGCTGAGCGCCAGCGTCACGACCCCCGCGGCCGTCACCTTCCAGCTGCGGAAGGCGGCGTTGATGAAGAACAGCACCGCGAGGATGACGGCGATGACCAGCAGGATCAGCTTCGAAGGCAGCACGGCATGGATGTCGGTGTACGACGGGCCGGTGACGACGCCGCGGTTGGAGACCGCTGTCGCCAGGCGGTCGAGCCAGTAGCCGAACGCCTTCAGCAGTGCGAGAGCGCCGAGCAGCAGGCACAGGTGGACGCGCATCTCGGCGCGCAGCCGCGGCCGTTGACCACGTGGTCGAAAGCCGCCGTTGAGGTAACCCATCACCCCCAGGAGCACCAGGCACAGCAGCACGATGGTGAACACCGCACCGAGCGCGAAGCGATGCATCGGGTAGACGAACACGTAGTAGGAGTAGTCGCGGTGGAACTGCGGGTCCTTGACTCCGAACGACGTCGCGTTGCGCCATTGCAGCCACAGCGGCCACTGCCGGGCTGCCCGGGACCCCAGCCATATGCCGGCGACCAGGGCTGCGACGACCGTCACCAGGTGCCGGCGCGGGTAGACCAGCCGCCCGTAGCGAAGGCGCACCGAGAACCGCGTCGTCGGGGCGTCGCCGCCGTACGGTGTGTGCCGGTGCAGCGCGAAGAGGTTCACCGCGACGGCCAACGCGGTCGCCCCGCCGAAGACGGCGAACATCACGATCTGCGTCAGCAGCCGCCGTGAGTAGACCGACGACTCGTGCAACGAGCCGAACCACAGCCAGTTGGTGTAGAGCGAAACCACCGTGTTGACGACGGCGTACAGGACCGCGACGACGACGACGAGCACGAAGAGCGGGCGGACCTTGCGCAACGTCGCCCGGATCGGGGCCTTGGGCCGGACCGGCGCCTCCACCTCACGGCTCTCGGATGGTGCGGCGGTCCTCACGGCTTGTCCTCTTCCTCGTCGTCGTCCACGTCGGTGTCCGCGCGATAGTGCTCGAGCACGTCGTCCATCGGGCCGTCCGCGACCTTGCGCCCGCCCTTGAGGTAGATGCCGCGTTCACAGAACCGCCGCAGGTCGTTCTCGTTGTGCGACACCATCACGACCGTGCGACCTTGGCTGAGGAGGTACTCCATCACACGGTAGGACTTGCGTTTGAACCGTCGGTCACCGACGGCCATGACCTCGTCGACCAGCAGGATCGGCTCCTCCAGCCGGGTGACGACCGAGAAGCCGAGTCGCGACTTCATGCCGCTCGAATAGTGTCGGAGCGGCGTGTTCATGAAGCCTTCCAGCTCCGCCCACTTGACGATGCGGTTGTACTTCGCGTCGATCTGCCGCCGCGAGAACCCGTGCAGGGATCCGAGCAGGTAGACGTTGTCACGGCCGGTCAGCTCCGCGTTGAAACCCGCGTTGAGCTCGAGCATGGCGCCGACGCCACCGTTGACCCACACCTCGCCCTCGTCCGGCATCAACACGCCGGCGATCAACCGGAGGAGCGTGCTCTTGCCGGATCCGTTGCGGCCGATGAGTCCGACGGCCTCCCCCTGACGGACGCTGAACGAGACGTTCCTCAGCGCCCAGAACGTGTTCGGAGCGGTGATCGTGGCCTTACGGACGACGAAGTCCTGCAGCTTGAGCCGCCGCCGCCGGGTGACGGCGAAGTTGATCCCGACGTTCGACACGTTGATGACGTCCGGCACGCTCACAGCTCCTTGAGCACGTGCCGCTCGAGCGTGATGAACGTCCACCAGCCGACGACGAAGAACAGGATCGCACCGACGCACGACACGAGGAACTGCGTCAGAAGGGTCCCCGCCGGGATCATGTTCGGGTACCAGACCGCGCGGTTGAGCTGCAGGATGCCGACGAGCGGGTTGAGCTGGTAGATCAGCGCCAACTTTCCGTGCAGCCGGCTCGACGGGTAGAGCACGGGCGACAGGTAGAACATCACCCGCAGCACCACGCGCAGGATCTTGGACACGTCGCGCAACAGCGCGTTCAGCGACGCGAGCATCAGTCCGAGGCCGACGACGAGAAGCACCTCGACGAGGAACGCGAGCGGCAGCCACACGATGTAGCGACTGGGAAACTGGCCGTACAGCACACCCACGAGAAACACCACGGGGAGGCTGAGGAGGTACTCCGCCCCCTGCTCGCCGACGGACGCGAGCGGATAGATCTCCCTCGGCAACGTGACGGTGCGCACCAGGCCGGCGTTGCTGCGCAGCGAACCGGCCGCCTGCGACAGCGTGCCGTTGAAGAACAGCCACGGCATGATCGCCGAGGCGATGAACAGCGGGTAGTGCGGCATGCCGAACCGAGCGACCCGCCCGAAGATCAGCCAGTAGACGGCGACGAGCAGCGTCGGCTCGAGAAGCGACCAGGCGTAGCCCAGGAAGGACTCGCGGTACTGCACCTTGAGACCGCGCGCGATGAGCTCATAGAGGACGTTGGAGCGCCGCCGGATCTGGTTGATCCGCGCGACCGGGCTGCCACCCAGCAGCCGACCACGTTCGTAGTCCCACCAGACGCGCCACTCGTTGAGGAGCCCGGGCGGCTGCTCGACCTGCGTCAACGGGTGTTCCTCACGATGGGCGTGCGGCCAGAAGGCCGCTGGGATGCACGGAAAGACTACCGTTCGGCCGCGTGCCGCCCCGGTAGCGCAAGCACGTCCGGACCGAGGTCCGCGAGGCTGCGGCAGCCCGCCAGAGCCATCGTCAGGTCGAGCTCTGCGAGCAGGCTGCGCAGGACGTGACGCACGCCGTCCTCGCCACCGAGCCCCAGGCCGTAGACGTACGGCCGCCCGATGAGCACCGCCTGGGCCCCGAGGGCGAGCGCCTTCACGACGTCGCTGCCGGTGCGCACGCCCGAGTCGAGCAGAACGGCCATCCGGTCACCGACGGCCGACACGACCCCCGGCAGCGCGTCGAGCGACGCGATCTCGCCGTCGATCTGGCGACCGCCGTGGTTGCTCACGATGACGCCGTCCATGCCCGCATCGGCCGCGCGGCGAGCGTCGTCGGGGTGCAGCACGCCCTTCAGCACGATCGGGCCGTCCCACTGCTCGCGGAGCCAGACGAGGTCGTCCCAGCTCTTCGTCGGGTCGCCGAACATCGTCAGCCACCTCAACACTGAGGCGCCGGGGTCCTCCTCGGGCGACTTCTCCAGGCCGGCCAGGAAGGCGGGGTCCGACTCGTAGTTGGCGAGCCCCATCCGCTGCAGGAACGGCAGGTACGCCGCGCTGAGATCACGGGGCCGCCACGCGAGGATGAAGGTGTCGAGGGTGACGACGAGTGCGCTGAACCCGGCCCCTTTCGCCCGGCCGATGAACGAGGACGCCACGTCGCGGTCGCGCGGCCAGTAGAGCTGGAACCATCGGGGCGAGTCACCCCCGGCCTCGGCCACCTCCTCCATCCGGTACGACGACACCGTCGACAGCACCATCGGGATCCGCAGGCTCGCCGCGGCTCGGGCGACGGCGAGCTCGGCCTCGTCGTGCACGATTCCCTGCACACCGACCGGCGCGAGAGCGAGCGGCGCAGGGAAGGTCGTCCCGAGAACCGTCGTGGACAGGTCACGGGTCGAGACGTCGCGCAGGAAGCGCGGGACGATCCGCCATCGGTCGAACGCGGCGCGGTTCTCCCGAGCCGTCCCCTCGGTGCCCGCACTGCCGGCGACGTAGCCGTAGGGCTCCGGCGCGAAACGCTCGCGCGCGAGCTCCTCCAGCTGCCCCGGCTCGCACGGCAGCGACGGAAGGACGCCGCCGAGGCCGTTGAGGTAGATCTCGTTCTGGTAGTTCGCGAACGGCTGCTCAGTCACCGGCGGAGCATCGCATGTCCCCGGGGGCCGCCGCCGCGTACGCAGCGCGTCGGCGCCATCGGCCGCCCCCGTAGAGTGCTCGCGTGCGCAAGGTCCTCATCGCCAACCGCGGCGAGATCGCGGTGCGCGTCATCCGCGCCTGCCGCGACGCCGGCCTCGGCAGCGTCGCCATCTACGCAGACCCCGACCTGGACGCAGTCCACGCCCGCCTCGCCGACGAGGCCTATGCACTCGGCGGCGCGACGCCGGGCGAGACCTACCTCGACATCGCGAAGATCCTCGACGTGGCCCGGCGTTCGGGAGCGGACGCGGTCCATCCCGGCTACGGCTTCCTCGCCGAGAACGCGGCGTTCGCGAGCGCGGTCATCGACGCCGGGCTCATCTGGATCGGACCCCCGCCCGAGGCGATCGAGGCACTCGGCGACAAGGTCAAGGCGCGGCACATCGCGCAGGATGTCGGCGCTCCCCTCGCTCCCGGCACCGCTGACCCCGTCGACGGTGTCGACGAGGTGCTCGCCTTCGTCGACGAGCACGGACTGCCGGTCGCGATCAAAGCCGCCTTCGGTGGCGGCGGACGCGGCCTGAAGGTCGCGCGCGAGCGCGACGAGATTCCCGAGCTCTACGACAGCGCGGTCCGTGAAGCCGTCGCTGCGTTCGGCCGGGGTGAGTGCTTCGTCGAGCGCTACCTCGATCGCCCACGTCACGTCGAGACGCAGATCATCGCCGACCAGCACGGCACCGTCGTCGTTGTCGGCACCCGCGACTGCTCGCTGCAGCGCCGGCACCAGAAGGTCGTGGAGGAAGCACCTGCGCCCTTCCTCACCGACGAGCAGCTCCAGCGGCTCTACGAGTCGTCGAAAGCGATCGCCCGGGCCGCGGGCTATGTCGGCGCCGGCACGTGCGAGTTCCTCGTCAGCCAGGACGGCGTCGTGTCCTTCCTCGAGGTCAACACACGGCTGCAGGTCGAGCACCCCGTCACGGAAGAGACCAGCGGGGTCGATCTCGTCCGCGCGCAGTTCGCCATCGCCGACGGGCAGCGACTGAAGGGCGTCGACCCGGCGCCGCGTGGCCACTCGATCGAGTTCCGTATCAACGCCGAGGATCCGGGCCGTAACTTCCTGCCCGCTCCGGGGCAGATCACGTCACTGCGACTGCCGCACGGGCCGGGCGTGCGCGTCGACGCCGGTTACGTCGAGGGCGACGTCGTACCCGGCGGCTTCGACTCGCTGCTCGCGAAGCTCGTCGTCACCGGATCCTCACGGCAGCAGGCGATCGAGCGCTCGCGTCGCGCGCTGGCCGAGTTCGAGGTCGGCGGCATGCCGACGCTGCTGCCGTTCCACCGCGCCGTACTGGACGATCCCGCGTTCATCAGCGAGCCGTTCTCGATTCACACGAGGTGGATCGAGACCGAGTGGCAAGGGGGCATCGAGCCCTACACGCCTACTGCGGACCCCGCCGACCCTGCGGCCGAGCGCGAGCTGATCACCGTCGAGGTCGGCGGGCGCCGGCTCGAGGTCGTGCTGCCTGACGGGCTCGCACGCTCGGGCGGTACGTCGTCCGGCCGCAAGCCGCCGTCGCACGCACGCAAGGGCGGCGGCGCCTCCGCGGTGTCCGGCGACACCCTCACGGCTCCGATGCAGGGAACCATCGTCAAGGTCGCCGTCGAGGACGGGCAGCAGGTGGGCGAGGGCGATCTCGTCGTCGTCCTCGAGGCGATGAAGATGGAACAGCCGATCGCCGCGCACAAGGCCGGAACGATCAGCGGTCTGACCGCCGAGGTCGGCGCCCCGGTGCAGTCGGGCTCGCCGATCTGCACCATCGCCGACTAAGCGAGGCTGCTCGCGGCTCCTGCCGCATCGGGGTGAGACGTCACTCACTTTCCCGCTGCCTTGTCCGCATTTGTCCGTCTACCCGGCGGTAGGCCCGCGTTCCGCCGTGACCGTGGCGATACGTGCGGGCATCGACTCACTACGGCAGGTGCAGGGCGAGCGGACGACGTTCGTCACTGACGTCCCACGGCGATCGGGAGGAGGTGATTCGGATGGCTCAGCAGAAGGCCGCCAGTGAGCCCCTGCTCACCCCCGCGGAAGTCGCAGGACTCTTCGGCGTCGACAGCGCAACCGTCACCCGGTGGGCACGAGCCGGCCGGCTGACCGCCGTACGCACGCTCGGCGGCCATCGGCGCTTCCTCGAACGCGAGGTGCGCGCACGCCTTTCCGCGTCGACGGGCCCTTTCCGTTCGATGTGACCCAACCCCTGACAGCTTTCTCGGAGGACACGGCATGACTGGATACACCGCCCGACATCGTCAGGCGCCGCACCCGACCGGCGCGAAGCGCGCCGCCGTCGTCGTCGGGTTCGGCGCACTCGCGACCACCGCGGTCGCCGGCACCTCTGCTGCCGCAGCCTGGGCGTGCCCCAGCCAGCACGCGCACAGCGGCACCAGTGGCAGCTCCGTGACCACGCATGACCAGCGCAGGACCTCGGCCGGCGCCCAGCCCGGCGGCACGTCCGGCGCGACCCGTGGCTCCGCACCGTCGAACCCGGACGGCGCCAGCAACGGCGGCGCGGACAAGCCCTGGGGCGCCGCCGCGGCCAACGACAACGTCGACGGCAACAACGGCTCCGGCAACGACGCCGACTGCGAGGACGACAACAACGGCGTCGGCACCCCCGGCCACTGCCGCACCGGCTTCGCCGGGCACCAGCACGACGTCGGAGGCTCGGCGCACGGGAGCGGAGAGTCTCAAGCCGCCACCGCACATGCGCGGGTCGCTGAGCGCATGCTGCTGCACTCCTCCGGTGGGACACGCGACGTCGTCGCGGGTCTCGGTGTGGTCCATGTGACGTCGAGCGAAGCGACACCCGGAACGCTGACCGTCGTCGTGACCCGCCCGAACGGTGACACCGCAACGGTGACCGTCGCGGCCCCGGCGAGCGGTGAGACCGTGGTGGCGCCGGTCACCATCAACGGCGTGACCGTCCTGGTGACCGTGACCGGCACGAGTGGCGGTGCAGATGTCGCTGTTTCCGCGACGCCGCACGGCCTGTCTTCCGACTCCCACGAGTCCGGCTCGGTCGGCGGTTCGGACGAGGCGGGCTCGGTCAGCCGACCCGCCGGCACCGGGGCATCGGGCGCATCGGGCGCATCGACACAGGTGCTCGGCGAGCAGGTCAGCCGCGCACTCAATGCCGCCGCATTGACGTCGTCGGCTTCGAGCCCCGCCTCCCTTGCGTCAGGCGCGTCCGCCGCGTCGCTCGCGTCCAGCGCGTCGCTCGCGTCCGGCACGACGTCCGGCGCCGCTTCGGTGTCACCGACGTCGACCCAGCTGCCGTTCACCGGCGGCCGGGACACGCCACTGCTCACGCTCATCGGCGCCGCAGGTGTCGTCACGGGCATCGGTCTCGTCCGGGCGGCGCGCCGTCGGCCGGGCACCCGGGCCGCGCACACGACGTCCTGACCCGGCTGTCCACGCCACGCGCGTTGAGTGCGACGTTCGACCCCCTATCAGCGCATGAGATAGGGGGTCTTTCGTCGCACTCGACGAAGTCGGGTGGTCAGTCCTTGGTCGCGAGGTGCAGCTGACGCGCAGCCTCGGTGATGCTTCCGCTGATCGACGGATAGATGGTGAAGGTCTGCGCGAGCTGGTCGACGGACAGGGAGTTCTGCACGGCCATCGACACCGGCAGGATCAGCTCACTGGCCCGCGGTGCGACGACGACGCCGCCGAGCACGGTGCCCGTGCCGGGGCGGCAGTAGAGCTTCACGAACCCGTCGAGGACGCCCTGCATCTTCGCGCGCGCGTTGGTGCCGAGGGGAAGCTTCACCTCGCGGACACCGCCCGACCGATCGTTCTCCACCGTCGTCTGGCCGAGGCCGACCGTCGCAATCTCCGGATCCGTGAACACGTTGGCCGCGACATGCCCGAGTCGCAACGGGGTCACTGCGTCACCGAGTGCATGCCACATCGCGATGCGTCCCTGCATGGCCGCCACCGACGCCAGCAGCAGCACACCCGTGCAGTCACCTGCGGCGTAGATGCCGGGGACCGTCGTGCGCGAGACGCCGTCGACCTGCACGTAGCCGCGTTCGTCGACCGCTACACCGACGTCTTCCAGCCCGAGCCCGCGGGTGTTGGGTACGGCGCCGACCGCGACGAGACAGTGACTGCCCTCCACCGTGCCGCCGTCATCGAGCTTCACGACCACGCCGTCACCGGTGCGGCTCACACCCGCGGCGCGTGACCTCTTCACGATGCGCATGCCGCGGCGGCCGAACACGTCCTCGATCAACAGCGCCGCGTCGGCGTCCTCGCTCGGCAGGACGCGATCGCGGCTCGAGACGAGGGTCACCCTGCTGCCCAGGGCGAGGTACGCCGAGGCGAACTCCGCGCCGGTCACGCCGGATCCGACGACGACGAGGTGCTCCGGCAGCTGTGGCAGGTCGTAGAGCTGCTGCCACGACAGGATGCGCTCGCCGTCGGGCTCCGAGCCCGGCAGCGTGCGGGGCGAGCCGCCCGTCGCGACGAGGATCACGTCGGCGTCGTACTTCTCCTCACCGTCGTCGGTCTGCGCCACGAGCTGATGCGCGCCGACGATGCGGCCGGACCCGCGCACCACACGCACGCCTTCGCGGGCGACCCGGCGCGCGATGTCGAGCGACTGCGCCAGAGCCAACGCCTTGACCCGTGCGTTGACCCGCGCGAGGTCGGCGGTGACCTCGTCCTCGGGCTGCGCACCCGATCGCAGCCGCACGCCCAGCGGTTCACTGCACGCGAACGACGTCATCGACTCGCTCGTCGCGATCAGCGTCTTCGACGGCACGCAGTCGGCGAGCACACACGCGCCGCCGAGGCCGTCGCGGTCGACGACCACCACGTCGGCGCCGAGCTGAGCGGCGACAAGCGCGGCCTCATAGCCGCCGGGGCCACCACCGAGGATCGCGACGCGGGTCATGACGGCATTCTGCCCAGCCCCGGCCTAGTCTTCCCGGGTGGCTCTCTACGCCGCCTACGGCACCAACCTCGATCCCGACCAGATGCGCGAGCGCTGTCCGCACTCCCCCTCGCGCGGGGCCGGCTGGCTGGTCGGGTGGCGGCTGACGTTCGGCGGCGAGGACCTGGGCTGGGAAGGCGCGCTCGCGACCGTCGTCGAGGACGCCGGCGACCAGGTGTTCGTGATGGTCTACGACGTCCCGGAGCAGGACGAGGCGGCGCTGGACAGCTGGGAGGGCGCCGACAGCGGCCTCTACCGCAAGATCCGTGTCCGCGTGCAGACCCTGGCCGGTGACGAGCTGTGCTGGCTCTACGTGCTCGACGGCTACGAAGGCGGGCTGCCGTCCGCGCGCTACCTCGGGCTGATGGCCGACGCAGCCGAGAAGGCCGGAGCACCCGACGACTACGTCACGGCGCTGCGGCGCCGCGCCTGCCGCACGATCGGCCCCTGACCCGGCGGTGTCGGAGCCCGTTCCGTCGGGTATCGCCGAGGGCATGGGAGCAGCACTCATCGCGCCGGTTGTCGCGCTTCTCGTCCTCGGCCTCATCGCGGCCGCCTACTTCACGCGTGCGGCCAGCAAGCGGCGCCGCGCCGAGGAGACGCTTCCTGACGAGCCCTACGCCCGCCGCGCGGAGGAGATCCGGCGGCTGCGCACGGACCACGCCGAGTCCGACCCGGCGCACGTGACGCATCCGGCCCGCCGGCCCTAGCTAACCGGCGAGGCAGGCACCCGCGAGGAGCCGCACCCCTACTCCGATGCACCGCTCGTCGACGTCGAACGTCGGCTGGTGCAGGTCGACCGCGTCGAGGTCACCCGGTCGTCGTACTCCCAGCCGGGCCAGCGCGCCGGGCACCTTCTCGAGCAGCCATCCGAAGTCCTCGCCACCCAGGCTCTGCTCCGTGTCGCACGCCGCCATGTCGCCGAGCCCGGCCTTCGCGGCGGCGTGCAGCTCGGCCACGGGAAGCGCATCGTTGACGACCGGAGGCACGCCGCGGGTGTGCGTGATGTCCACCTCGACGCCGTACGGCGCCACGACGTCGCGCACCGTCGCGGCGAGCAGCGTGGGCATGGTCTCCCACACGTTGCGGTCCAGCATGCGCAGCGTTCCTCTTGCGACGCCGCTCCGCGGAATGACGTTGGACGCACTGCCGGCGTGCACCTCACCCCAGACCAGGTTGACGCCGGCGCGCGGATCGACCCGGCGAGCCAGCGCACCCGGCACCCGGCTGACCATCTCGCCGATCGCGGAGACGAGGTCCGCCGTGCGATGCGGTCGGGCGGTGTGCCCGCCGGGTCCGGTCAACCGCACCTCGATCTGGTCCGTCGCCGACGTCACCGCACCGACGCGCAGGCCGACCCGGCCGACCTCGATCGACGGGTCGCAGTGGACGGCGAAGACGCGCTCCAGCCCGTCCAGCCCACCGTGCTCGATCAGCTCCAGCGCACCGCCGGGCATCTTCTCCTCGGCCGGCTGGAACAGCAGCCGCACACCGCGCGGAAGCCGACCGGCGGCAGCGAGCCCGGCCAGGTAGCGGCCGACCCCCACGACGACGGTGGCGTGCACGTCATGACCGCAGGCGTGGGAGACACCGTCGACCGTGGACCGGTACGCCGCCGCGGTGCCATCCGTCACCGGCAAGGCGTCGATGTCCGCGCGCAGGCCGACAACGGGGCTCGGCCCGATGTCGCAGATCACCCCGGTGCCGCCCGGCAGCTTGCGTGGCGAAAGGCCGACGGCGGTCAGCTCGTGGACGATCCGGGCCGTCGTCCGGTGCTCGTGCCATCCCAGCTCGGGATGCGCGTGCAGGTCGCGGCGCAGCTCGACGAGTGACGCGCCCTCCTCGGCCAGGAACTGGTCGAGCCCGGTCACGGGGCGACCTGGCCGGCACCCGGCATGCCGTCGCGCATCTCCTTGAGCAACGAGTCGACGACCGCGGTCAGGTCATCGCCGTTCGCGGCCGCGACCGCGCGCTGGCGTTGAGCGGACGGTCCGATGTCGAGGATCTGCTGCGCTACCGCGAGCTCCTTGGTGCACCCGAGACGTTCGGCGAAGGGCATGAGGTCGTCGACGAGATCGTCGATGAGATCGCGCAGCGGCGCGGTGCCCCCCTGGTCGTCGACGAGGATGTCGGCGTCGATGCCGTAGCGAGCGGCGCGCCACTTGTTCTCGCGCACCGTCCAGCGTTTCGGCGTCGGCAGCGTGTATCCCTTGTCCAGCTGGTTGTTGAACATCTCCACGAGGCACTGCGACAGAGCCGCTGCCCAGCCGACCTCCGTCAACGTCGGCAGCCCGTCGCAGATGCGCAGCTCGACGGTGCCGAACTGCGGATGCGGGCGGACGTCCCACCAGACTTCGCGAATCGTCGAGATCGTTCGCGAGGAGATGAGCGTCTCCATGAACTGCTCGAAGTCGTCCCAGCCCGACAGCTGGTAGGGCAGTCCCGCCGTCGGCAGCCCTTCGAACACCTTCGAGCGTGCGGAGGCGAGTCCGGTGTCGCGGCCGAGCCAGTACGGCGAGGACGCGGACAGGGCGAGGAAGTGCGGGATGTACGCCGTCAACGCGTTGACGATGGGGATCGCCTTCTCCGGTGAACGCACACCGACATGGACGTGCACACCGAAGATCTGCAGCCGCCTGGCCAGCCACTGCATGTCCTCGACCAGCTGTGCGTACCTCGGGTTGGGGCTGATCTGCTGCGTCGACCAGTCGGTGAACGGGTGGGTCCCCGAGCACATCACTCCAATGCCGCGCGCCGCCGCCGCTGTCGCGACCTGATCGACGGTCGTGCGCAGGTCGTCGAGCGCTTCGTCGACCGTGCCGCAGACACCCGTGATGACCTCGATGCACGACTCGAGCAGCTCATGCTTGGCCTTCGGGTGCTCGCCGCCGTATGGCGCACCCAGCTCGGCGAGGATGTCGCTCGCGGCGCCACGCAGCTCGCGAGTCTGCAGGTCGACCAGCTCGAGCTCCCATTCCACGCCCAGGCTCGACCGCGGCGAGGACGTGAACGGGATCTGCACGAGGGGACGCTATCGAGGAAACGGCTTCGATTCAGCAGTGACCGATCAGCGTTCGTCGTCCTCGTCGACCATCATGTCGTCGAGGCTGCTCTCCTCGCCGTCATCGCTCTGGCCCTCTCCGTCGTTCCCCTCGATCCGGTCGCCGGCTTCGTTCTCGCGCTCCCCTTCGGGGACGTCGGCGCCCTCACCCGTCACGGGCTCCAGGTTGTCGAGTGGTTCGCCCGGCACGTAGCCGTCCTGCTCGGCCTTGTCGCGATGCTCGTCACAGATCGCAATCCAGCCGGTGCCGTCCTCGCGCACGGCGGTCGCAGTCGCCGCCTCGTCGAAGTCGCCGTAATGACACTTGCCGAGACTGATCTGCACGGGGGTGCCTTCCTCGGGTCCTCACATGGCGTCGGCCGGCGTGTACACGCCCCAGATGTCACGAAGCGCGTTGCACACCTCACCCACCGTCGCGCGGGCGCGGAGCGCGTCGCGCATCGGGTAGAGGACGTTGTCGTTCCCCTTCGCGGCCCGACGTAACGTGTCGAGTCCGCGCGCGACGTCGTCGGCCGAGCGGTCGGCGCGCAGCGCCGTCAACCGCTTCGCCTGCTCCTCCTCGATCGCCGGGTCGACCCGCAGCGGTTCGTAGCGCTCGTCGGCCGGCATCTGGTGCTTGTTGACGCCGACCACGACGCGCCAGCCGTTCTCGATCTGCTGCGCCGTCGTGTACGCCGCCTGCTCGATCTCCCGCTTCTGGAAGCCCTTCTCGATCGCGGCGACGGCTCCGCCCATCTCCTCGACCTGGCCCATCAGCTCGCGAGCAGCTGCCTCGACCTCGTCGGTGAGCTTCTCGACGGCGTACGAGCCCGCGAACGGGTCGACCGTCGCGGTCAGGTCGGTCTCGTTGGCGAGGACCTGCTGGGTGCGGACGGCGAGCCTCGCCGCCTTCTCCGTCGGGAGGGCGATCGCCTCGTCGAAGGAGTTGGTGTGCAACGACTGCGTGCCGCCGAGAATCGCGGCGATCGCCTGTGTGGTCACCCGGATCAGGTTGACCTCCGGCTGCTGCGCGGTGAGCTGCACACCAGCGGTCTGGGTGTGGAAGCGCAACATCTGCGACTTCGGGTCCTTGGCACCGAACTCGTCGCGCATCACCTCGGCCCAGATCCGCCGGGCGGCGCGGAACTTCGCGACCTCCTCGAGCAGGGTGGTGCGGGCGACGAAGAAGAACGCCAGCCGGGGCGCGAACTCGTCCACCTGCTGCCCGCTCGCGACGGCCGCGCGGACGTACTCGATGCCGTCCGAGAGCGTGAACGCGATCTCCTGCGCAGGTGTCGCTCCCGCCTCCGCCATGTGGTAGCCGGAGATCGAGATGGTGTTCCACTTGGGGATCTCCGCCCGGCAGTAGCGGAAGATGTCGGTGATCAGGCGCAGCGACGGCTTCGGCGGGTAGATGTAGGTGCCGCGAGCGATGTACTCCTTGAGGACGTCGTTCTGGATGGTGCCGGTCAAGGCCGACGCGGCGACACCCTGCTCCTCGGCGACCAGTTGGTAGAGCAGCAGCAGCACCGCCGCCGGTGCGTTGATCGTCATCGACGTCGAGACCTTGTCGAGCGGGATCCCGTCGAACAACATCCGCATGTCGTCGATCGAGTCGATCGCGACCCCGACCTTGCCGACCTCGCCGTGCGCGACGGCGTCGTCCGAGTCGTAGCCCATCTGCGTCGGCAGGTCGAACGCGACGGACAGGCCGGTGCTGCCGGCGGCGACCAGCTGGTGGTAGCGCTCGTTGGACTCGCGAGCGGTGCCGAATCCGGCGTACTGGCGGATCGTCCAGGGCCGGCCCGTGTACATCGACGGGTAGACGCCGCGCGTGTAAGGAAACTCCCCCGGACGACCCAACCGAGCGTCGGCATCCCAGCCGGCCAGAGCCCCGGCGTCGTAGACCGGCTCGATCGGGAAGCCCGACTCCGACTCTCGGGTCATGATCCGATGCTAGTCACGGCCCGTGACGGGGTAGGGACGAGGAGATGACCGCCTCAGAGGCGGCGACCCGGCAGCGCCTGGTCGCCGGTCGCTACCGCCTGCACACACCGCTGGGCCGCGGCGGCATGGGCGTGGTCTGGGCCGCCGAGGACGAGCTGCTCCAGCGGCCGGTGGCGGTCAAGGAGGTGCGGTTCCCGCCGACGGTCGACGACGAGGAGCGCGACCTCCTCCGCGAGCGGACCCTGCGGGAGGCACGCACCGCCGCGCGGCTCGACCACCCGTGCGCGGTCCGGGTGTTCGACGTGTGCGACGACAACGAACAGCCGTTCATCGTCATGGAGCGGCTCGTCGGCCGGACGCTCTCGGACATCGTGAAGAACGACGGGCCCGTCTCCCCTGCGCGGGCAGCCGAGATCGGCATGTGCCTCGTGGATGCGCTGTCAGCCGCGCATGCGGCGGGCATCGTGCACCGCGACGTCAAGCCCGGCAACGTGGTCGTCGGGGAGGACGGTCGGGTGACCCTCACCGACTTCGGCATCGCCTCGACGGCCGGCGATCCGTCGATCACCTCGACCGGCCTGCTGCTCGGCTCGCCGGCGTACATCGCGCCGGAACGTGCGCGTGGCGGCCGTCCCGAGCCCGCCAGCGACTACTGGTCGCTGGGTGCGACGCTCTACACGGCCGTTGAGGGGCATCCGCCCTTCGACAAGCCGGAGGCGGTCGCGACGCTGGCGGCGGTCGTCACCGAGCCACACGAGCCGTGCCGACGCGCGACCGGTTTGCTGTGTGACGCCATCCACGGCCTGCTCGACAAGGACCCGGAGGCTCGGCCCAGCCGCGACGAGCTGCGCGCGATGTTCGAGACGGTCATCGCGGACCCCGACGCCCAGGTCGCTGCGCCGGTCAGCGTCTCAGCCGCCGAGACCGACACGGGTGGCCACACCGTGGCCCTCACGCCGACCGACGCGCGGCCGCCGATCACCAGGCGGCAGCGCGTGCTGGCGCTGGCTGCGCTGTCCACCGTCGTCTTCGTCGTGACCGGCGTCATCTCGGCGATGTTGGCCAGCCACTGAGTCGTTCGGCGGTAGCCTGCGCGCAATATGCGTGCCCGTTTCACTGCGGCTCTCCTGACTGCCGCCCTCCCGCTCCTCGCCGCCCCGGCGACGGCCGCCGCCGGCGGCGATCCGGTCGGAGGGCCGATGCTCGGCAGCCGCGGTGTGGTGGTCGACTCGCAGCGTGGAGCGCCGCCGCTGCCGAAGGGGCTGACGGCGGCCTCCTGGCTGGTCGCCGACGCCGACACGGGTGAGGTGCTGGCGGCGAAGGCGCCCCATGTCCGGCACCTGCCGGCGAGCACGCTGAAGGTGCTGACCGCGATCACGTTGCTTCCACGCCTGGACCCGTCGCAGATGGTGCGGGCCAGCTGGCAGGACGCGGCCACCGACGGCACGAAGGTCGGTCTCGTCCCCGGCATGAAGTACTCCGTGGACACACTGTTCACCTCGATGCTCGTCGTCTCCGCCAACGACGCCGCGGGTGCGCTCGCGGAGGCCGCCGGCGGAATCGGGCCGACCGTTCGACTGATGAACGACACGGCGCGACACCTGCAGGCGGACGACACGAACGCCCGTACGCCGAGCGGCCTCGACGCGAAGGGCGAGTCCTCCTCGGCGTACGACCTGGCCCTGCTCGGCCGGGCCGGACTGGCGATGCCGGCGTTCCGGCACTACATCGGCATCGTCATGGACCACGTACCGGCCCCGCACCACAAGCGCTTCGAGATCTACACGCACGACCAGCTGCTGACGTCGTACCCGGGGATGATCGGCGGCAAGAACGGTTACACGGTCGCGGCGTCCGCGACGTTCGTCGGCGCTGCCCGCCGGCACGGTCACACCATCCTGGTCACGCTGATGCATGCGCCGCCGTACTTCTGGCCGCAGGCGAAGAGTCTGCTCGACTGGGGCTTTGCGGCGGACGGCAAGGTTGTCCCGGTCGGTCAGCTGGTGGAACCGTCGACGGGGAAGACGACCACGGTCCCGCAGCACGCGTCGAGAACGACGACCGTGTTCTTGTCCGCCCATCGTCCGAGCAGCCCGGTGGCGAGCTGGCAGCTGCTGGCACTCGCAGGTTCAGCGGCCGTGGCGGCGACCGTCACCGCACGCCGGATGCGGCGTCGCACACACGCTCTGTCGCTGCCGCCACTCTGACCTAACCGGGACTCCCGGCAGATTGCCCGACTGGCGGCGAAACCGCCCATCGACGTGTATCGTTCCGCGCAACCTGCGCCTCCCCGGCGCGGGCCGCTCCGACGATCGGCTCGGGGCGAGGATCGAGCAACTGGGGTCGTTGTGGCACAAGGCACAGTCAAGTGGTTCAACTCCGAGAAGGGCTACGGCTTCATCGCCGTGGACGGAGGTAGTGACGTCTTCGTTCACTACAGCGCAATCCAGATGGACGGCTACAAGTCCCTCGAAGAAGGCCAGCGGGTCGAGTTCGAGGTGACCCAGGGCCAGAAGGGTCCGCAGGCCGACGCGGTGCGCGCCGTCTCCTCCTGACGCGTCCCCTTAGGCTTCGACGAAGGCCCGCGACCGTGATGGTCGCGGGCCTTCGTCGTGTCGGAGACGCGCCGATGTCTGTCGTGTCGGAGGCGCGCCGATGTCTGTCGTGTCGCGAGGTTCGCGGTCAGCGGCTGCGGATCCGCCGACCGCGCTCTTGCTCGAAGCCGGACTGTTCCTCCGGGTACGCGTCCTGCGTCGCCGTGTCGTCCTGACCGTCGAACGACGTGTCGACGTCTTCCTCTTCCTGGTAGCGCTCCCGCTCGGCATAGGCCTCGTAGGTCCGGAAGTCCGCCTCGGTCGCAGGTGCGTCGGTCATCGCGCGCGGCCACAGCTTGTACTGCCGTACGACGTTGACCTCCGCGGCGAGCAGTACGACCTGGGCCTGCAGGTAGAACCACGAGAGCAGGACGATGACGCCGGCGACATCCTTGCCGTAGGTCTTGCTGGCGCCGCTGAGCTTGTGCGAGATGAACGCCGACGCGGCGAGCTGGAGCACCTGAAGCGCGAGCGCCGACAGCAGCGCGCCCGGCAGCGCGTCGCGCCAGCGGACGTGCCGCACCGTCAGCCATCGGAAGAGCAGGATGAACAGCGCGGTGTTGAGGACGATGGCGAGCGCGGTGCCCGCGATCCGGATCCCGATGCCGAGGTGGAGCCCACCGATCGAGTGCACGCTCGTCACGGCGCTGGCGATGATCGTCGTGACGATGAGTCCGCCTCCGCCCACCACCACGATCCCGAGCGCACGGAGCGTCGACTTGAGGAAGTTCGGGCGGTCGGTGTGCGAGACGAGGTAGACGGTGTTGAAGGCCGTCTGCGCCGCTTTCGCCACTCCGAGGCCGCTCCACAGGGACAGCGCCAGGCCGACGACGAGCGCGACGATGCTGCCGCTCGGCGGCGACGCCGGGAGGTTGATCAGCGGCAGGTTGCGCAGCGCCGACTGGGTGACGCCGTGCTGCAGCTCCGGATGCCCGTGCAGCACGAACGACATGACCGTCGTCAGCGCGAGCATCAGCGGGAAGATCGAGAAGATGGCGTAGTAGGCGATGAGCGCTGCCAGGTTGCCGGCCTGGTCTTCGCCGAACTTCTTCAGCACGGCGAACGGGAACGCCGCCCACGTGCGCCGCTGCTGCAGCCGGTCGAGCCGGTCGAGGAAACCCTTCACGGACAGATCGCTACCCACTGGACGGGCGCGGTCACCATCCGGCTTCGCGCCGAACGGTTCCGGCCGGCCGCTCCTCGGGGCCGGGCAGGCCGCCGCCGCCGAAGACGAAGTCCCGCTGTGGCCGCCAGGTGCCGTCGGTGTCCTGCTCGAAGAGGCTGAAGCCGTGCACGCGGAAGTCGGCTTCGTAGGTGCCGAGCGCGGCGAACGCGTCGTCGAGCGCATCCGCCGGCAGATCGTGGGCCACCGTCACGTGCGGGTGGTAGGGAAATCGGATGTCGCGGTGCAGCGGCCCTTCTCGAACCTTCGCCTCGAGCCGTTCGCACTCGCTGATGCCTTGGACGAGCGGCACGAAGACGACCGGCGACACCGGCCGGAACGTCGCTGAGCCGCGCAGCCTGATGTCGAAGTCCTGCTCGCCCATCGCGACGACGCGCAGGTGCTCCTCGATGTCGGGCAAGGAGTCCGAGGGCACCTCCGTCGGGGGCAGCAGGGTCACGTGCGGAGGGATGCGCGCAGCGTTGGGATCGCCGAGCCGCTCCCGCCAGCGCTGCAGCTCGCTGTTGAAGGGCTCCGGCAGGCCGATGGCCACACCGATCGATCGGGCGCCCTCGGCGATGCTGCCTGCTGCCGTCGTCATCCGCGGGCCGGCAGGAAGCCGACCGCCTCGTAGGCCTGTGCCAGCATCTCCGCCGCCACCTTCCGCGCCCGCGCTGCGCCGGCCGCGAGTACGTCGTCGAGTGCGGCGCTGTCGTCGAGCCAGCGTTGCGTGCGTTCGCGGTACGGCGTCGCGAACTCGGTGAATGCGTCGGCGACGTCACCCTTGAGCGCGCCATAGCCCTTGCCGGCGTAGTCGGGGACGACATCGGCCACGCTGCGGTCGGTGAGGGCGGCGAGGATCGTCAGGAGGTTGGACACGCCCGGCTTCTGCTGCGGGTCGAACCGGATCTCCGTCTCGGTGTCGGTGACGGCGCGCTTGATCTTCTTCGCGTTCACCCCGGGCTCGTCGAGCAGCCACAGGCAACCGGCGCCGCCGATGCTCTTCGACATCTGCTTCTCGACCACCTGCAGGTCGTAGATCTTGCCGGTCTCCTTGAGGATGAACGGCTCCGGCACGACAAACGTCTCACCGAACCGGGTGTTGAACCGCTGCGCGAGGTCGCGGGTCAGCTCGAGATGTTGACGCTGGTCCTCGCCGACAGGGACCTGGGCGGCGCGGTAGAGCAGGATGTCGGCGGCCATCAGCATCGGGTAGGTGAACAGCCCGACGGTGGACTCCTGCTGGCGCGACGACTTGTCCTTGAACTGGGTCATCCGGCTGGCCTCGCCGTAGCCGGTGAGGCAGCTCATCACCCAGCCGAGCTGCGCGTGCTCCTCGATGTGACTCTGCACGAACAGCGTGCAGCGGTCCGGGTCGAGCCCGGCAGCAAGCAGTTGCGCCGCGGCGACACGGGTGCGCTGGCGCAGCTCCGCCGGATCCCAGGCAACGGTGATCGCGTGCAGGTCGACGACGCAGTAGAACGCGTCGTGGGAGTCCTGCAGGGCAACCCACTGCCGGACCGCGCCGAGGTAGTTGCCGAGATGGAACGAGTCGGCCGTCGGCTGGATGCCGGACAGCACACGTGGGCGGTCGGCGGGCATGTGCCCATTGTCTACGACGGCGACTCGTTGTCCTCGGGCACGTCGAGAGGAGTCACGCGGACCCGGGCGATGCGGCGGCCGTCCATCTTGGTGACCTTCAGCCGGACCGAGTCGACCTCCACGGCGTCGCCGTTGCGGGGCAGCCGCCCGAGGCGCGACATCAGGCAGCCGGCAACGGTCTCGTAGGGACCGTCGGGCAGCTCGTGTCCGGTCGACTCGGCGAAGTCGTCGAGGTTGAGCAGGCCGTCGACCTCCATGTCGCCGCCACGCAGTCGGCGCGTCTCGTCGTCGACGACGTCGTACTCGTCGCGGATGTCCCCGATCAGCTCCTCGATGAGGTCCTCGAGGGTGACGATGCCGGCGGTCCCGCCGTACTCGTCGACGACGACGGCGAGATGGTCGCCGGAGCGGCGCATCTCCGACATCGCCGGCAGCACCATCTTGGTCGCCGGCAGCATCAGCACCTCACGCGCGAGATCACCCACCTTCGCACCGCGACGCGCCGCCCCGGTCGGCGTGTAGAGGTCGCGCACGTGCACGAAGCCGACGACCTCGTCGTGGGAGCCGCGGACGACCGGATAGCGCGAGTGCGGCAGCGACTGCACGGTGCGCACGGCCCGCGCGAGACTCCAGCCGGCGTCGAGGAACTCGACCTCGGTGCGCGGCACCATCACCTCGCGCAGCTGGCGCTCTCCGGCCTCGAAAACTTCGTCGATGAGCCGGCGCTCGTCGCCGCTGAGCGCCTCGTGCGCCGTGACGAGGTCGCGCAGCTCTTCTTCGGTGATGTTCTCGCGCGAGACCGAGGGATCGCCGCCCGCGAGACGCACGAACAGGTCCGTGCTCTTCGAGAGGAACCAGATCACCGGCCGCATCAGCCGGGCGAACCGTTCGAGTGGGGGGCCGAGCAGGAGCGCCGTTCCCTCTGCGCGCTGCAGACCGAGCCGCTTGGGCACCAGCTCGCCGAGCAGGATCGTGACGTAGGAGATGCCGAGCACGACGACCACGAAACCGATCACGTCGGCGACGCTCTTGGACAGCCCCGCCCGCTCGAGTGCATGACCCACCGGATGCCCGAGAGTGGCCTCACCGAAGGCACTGACCAGGATCGCGGTCGTCGTCACGCCGATCTGGATCGCACCGAGGAAGCGGTTGGGGTTGTGCACCAGGTCGACGACGTGCCGGCCGCGGCTTCCCTGATCGCCGATGGCGCGGACCTGACCCTCGCGCAGCGAGACCAGGGCGATCTCAGCGGCCACGAACAGGCCGCTGAGCAGCACCAGCACGATGACGACGACGACGCTCGCCCAGACGGGCACTCAGCACCCCCCACTTCCCGTTGAGGGCGACGATAAGTGTCCTATGAGGGGGTCCATAAGACACACAACGTCACACTCAACAGGAGCGGTCAGAGATTGGCGACGTCGGCCTGTTTGGCGCGGACCGCCTCGGCGGCCTCCTTGAGGCCGGCGAGCTCCGTGTCGGTGAGGTCGCGCTCGACGACCTTGCGTACGCCACCCTTGCCGAGCTCCGCCTCGACGCCGAGGTAGACGCCGGAGATGCCGTACTCGCCGTCGACCCACGTGCACACCGGCATCACCGCTCCGCTGTCCTCGGCAACGGCCCGCGCCATGCGTGCCGCGGCCGCGGACGGCGCGTAGTAGGCCGAGCCGGTCTTCAGCAACGCCACGACCTCGGCGCCGCCGTTTCGAGTGCGGTCGACGAGCTCGTCGATCTTCGCCTGGTCGAGCACGTCGGACAGCGGTTTGCCGTCGACCTTGCACGCGCTCGGCACCGGCACCATCGTGTCGCCGTGCGAGCCCAGCGTGAGCGTGGTCACGGACGACACCGGGACGTTCGCCGCCTCGGCGACGTTGTTGGTGAACCGCGCGGTGTCGAGCATGCCGGCCTGGCCGATGACGCGGTTCTTCGGGAAGCCGGTGGCGATCTGGGCCAGAGCGGTCATCTCGTCGAGCGGGTTGGAGACGACGATGACGACGGCCTCGGGTGAGTACTTCGCGACGTTCTCGGCCACCTGGCGCACGATCTTCGCGTTGGTCTCGATGAGGTCCATGCGGCTCATGCCGGGCTTGCGCGGCAGCCCGGCCGTGATGACGACGATGTCGGAGTCAGCCGTCTTCTCGTAGCCGGAACCGTCCTGGCCCGTGGTGACACCGACGACCTGCGTCTCGAAGCCCTCGATCGGGCGGGACTGGTTGAGGTCGAGGGCGAGCCCCTCCGGCTTTCCCTCCACGATGTCGGTGAGGACGACGGTCTCGAAGACGTCGTACTCGGCAAGTCGCTGCGCGGTCGTGCTGCCGTAGAAACCGGCTCCGACGACCGTGACCTTTCCAGACCGTGCCACTGCTATTTCATCTCCTCGAGCTTTGCGATGATCGCGTCGGCGTACTCACTTGTGCCCACCGCGGTCGGGTCGTCACGGGTCGGCTTCATGTCATAGGTCGTGTTCTTGCCCTCGCGGATGACATCGGCGACAGCGTGCTCGAGGTTCTCGGCGGCCTTGCCCTCACCGAGGTGCTTGAGCATCAACATGCCGGACAGGATCATCGCGGTCGGGTTGACCTTGTTCTGCCCCTTGTACTTCGGCGCGGACCCGTGCGTCGCCTCGAAGACGGCGGCGTTCTTGCCGATGTTGGCGCCGGGAGCGACACCGAGACCGCCCACCATCCCTGCGGTCAGGTCGCTCAGGATGTCGCCGTAGAGGTTGGGCAGCACCAGCACGTCCCACTCGTCCGGCCGCTGGATGAGCCCCATGCAGGTCGCGTCGACGAGGTTCTCCCACGGGTCGATGTCGGGGAACTCCTTGGCCACCTCGCGGAACACCGACAGGAACAGACCGTCGGTGTGCTTCATGATGTTGCTCTTCGTCACGCAGTGGACGCGCTTGCGCCCGTTGTCCCGGGCGTACTCGAACGCGTAACGGATGATCCGCTCCGAGCCGAACTCGCTCATCGGCTTGATGGAGATGCCGGACCCCTCGCGGATCTTCTTCTCCTGCAGCCCGTTGAGGAACTCGATGACCTTGTCGGCGTCCTCCGAGTGCGCGGGGTACTCGATGCCGGCATAGAGGTCCTCGGTGTTCTCGCGCACGATCACGACGTCGACGTTGTCGAACCTGCTGCGCACACCGGCATAGGACTTGCAGGGGCGCAGGCATGCGTAGAGGTCGAGCTCGTAGCGCAGCGCGACGTTGACCGAACGGAAGCCGGTGCCGATCGGCGTCGTGATCGGACCCTTGATGGCGACGCCGTTGCGGCGCACCGAGTCGATCGTCTCCTGCGGCAGCGGCGTGCCGGCGGTCTCCATGATGTCGACGCCGGCTTCCTGGACGTCCCAGTCGAAGTCCGAGCCGACCGTGCCGGCGGCCGCTTCGAGCACGCGACGGGTGGCCTCGGCGAGCTCGGGACCGGTCCCGTCGCCCGGGATCAGCGTCACGCGATGCGTGGTCATGTCAGGTCTCCAGGCGTTCAGGGGGCGAATTCGAGGCTATCCGAGCGGTGCCGCCGCTCATTGGGCCGGGAAGGGGGTGACGAGAGCGAGCACTCCGATCGCGGCGCCGAGAGAAGCCAGGAGTACGACGTCGACCTGCCGGCTGCGCACGACCAGCGAGCCTGCGTCGCGGGGCCGCAGCACGAGCCGAAGGAACGCGCCGACGATCAGCGCGCCCGAGATGACGAGCATGCCGAGCTGCGGTCGCCGCAGCACAGCGACGACGATGCCGACCGCGACGCCGGCGACGACGAGCACCAGCGGGTCCGGGCGGCGGCGTACGGGCGGCGGCGCCGTCGGATGTGGCGCCGGGTCCGAGGTCACGGGTTGGTGCCGGGCTGTTGCGGTGGCGGCTGGTCGCCGGAGAGAACAGAGACAGCCAGGTCGGCCTGCGCGGCGCGCACCAGCACATGGTCGGTCGTGAACCCCGACACGGACGTGAACGGGATCTGCGCGCCGGCCAGCCGTCCGGCCACGTCCGCGAGAAACCCGACCAGCTCCCACGGCAGCGGGCCCGCAAACGTGATCCGCCGCCACCCGGCGTCGACCTGAAGGGCATCGGCGGACCAGGCCGGGTCGTCGAGCATCGCCTCGGGCAGGATCACCGTCGTCTCGTCCTCGGACGCCACGATCGCGGTGAAGGCGTCCGCCGGAAGCGGAGCGGGCTGCCACCCCTGCGGGCACCGCACGACGGCGAGGTGCGTGGGGTCGAGTCGCGGATGCAGGTCGGTCGCCGCAGCCATTCCGCCCGAATCCTCCCGCCGCCGTCGCACGGGCAGTCTAACGACGCAGCCGAGCAGGTGACGGGTGTGTCGCCCCCGGTGGGGTGGGTAGGCCGAGTGAGGAAGAAATGTGACCGCAACAGGTGAAGGGAACGCGCGTGGACACGCCGTACCTGCGAGTCGAGGACACCGGATCGGTGTTCGAGCTGCGCACCGAGGTCACGACCGTCGGTCGCGGCGAGGGCGTCGACATCGCGCTCGACGATCCCAGCGTCTCGCGGCTGCACGCGGAGCTCGTGCGCCGCGGACCGCACGTCTACATCGCCGACCTCGGACTGTCCGCCAACGGAACACGGGTCAACGGACGGCCGGTCGGGCGACGCATTCTTGCCGACGGCGACGTGCTCAGCTTCGGTGCGGCACGGGCTCGCATGGGCGGGCTGGCGAAGTCCGAGGCGGCTGCTGAGGAGACCGTCGAGCTGCGCAGGGTCGCGGCTCCGGATCTCACCCGTCGCGAGGTCGAGGTCCTCCAGGCACTGTGCCGGCCGGCGCTCCGCCACGAAGCCTTCGTCGCGCCCGCCACGGCCAAGGACGTCGCGGACGAGCTCGTCGTCACCGAGGCAGCGGTGAAGCAGCACCTGTTGCGTCTCTACCAGAAGTTCCGCATCCCCGAGGGCGGCAACCGACGCGGACGGCTGGCGAACGAGGTCATCGCACTGGGCGTCGTCCGCCCTGTTCCCAACGGCGAAGACCAGGTAAGACGCGCGGGCTGAGGCCCTAGCTGCTGACCCGACGTTCGGCGGCTTCGACGCAGTTGCGGAAGAGCATCGCGATGGTGGTCGGGCCGACGCCACCGACGCGCGGCGTTATCGCGCCGGCGACCTCCTCGCAGGACTCGTCGACGTCGGGAAGCAGTCGCTTGCCTTCGTACCGCACACCGGCACCGATGACCGTCGCTCCCGGTCGGATGTGCTCGGGCTGGATCATGCCGGGCACTCCTGCCGCGGCGATGACGATGTCGGCGCGACGCGTGTAGTCGCTCCAGTCCGGGACACCCGTGTGCACGAGCGTCACCGCTGCGTTCGCGGTCGGGCGCTTCTGCGACAGCAGGATCGACAGCGGACGGCCGATCGTGAAACCACGGCCGACGACGCAGACGTTGCGGCCCGCGACAGGGATCTCGTAGTGCGTGAGAATCGCCTCGATCCCCGCCGGCGTACACGGCTTTGGGCCCGGCATGTCGAGAGCAAGGCGGCCCATGTTCGTCGGATGAGCGGCGTCGGCGTCCTTGTCCGGGTCGATCTCGTAGAGAGCCTTCTCGTAGTCGAGGTGCGCGGGGATCGGGTACTGCAGCAGGATCGCGTCGACGTCACGGGCGTCGTTGAACCCGCGGATCTTCGCGTGCAGTCCCTCCTGCGTGGCGGTCGCCGCAAGATGCACGTGGTGCCCCGGGTTGAAGCCGAGCTCAGCAGCCTTGTTCTGCTTCATCGCGACGTAGCGCTCGCTCGGCTCGTCGTCGCCCACGAGGATCGTCGCCAGACCCGGCGGATGACCGAGCTCGCGGAGCTTCTCGATGCGCGGGGCGAGGTCGTCGAAAACGGCCTGCGCGACCGGCGCGCCGGGCAGCAGTCGTGCGGTCATGCAGCTCCTCAGTGGAAGAAGTGACGCGTGCCGGTGAAGTACAGCGTCACGCCCGCCGTCTTGCAGGCCTCGATCGTTTCGTCGTCGCGGACGGACCCACCCGGTTGCACGATGGCGCGAACGCCCGCATCGATAAGGACGCCGGGCCCGTCGGCGAACGGGAAGAACGCGTCGCTCGCCGCGACCGACCCCTTGGCGCGGTCGCCGGCCCGCGACACCGCCAGCCGGCACGAGTCCACGCGGTTGACCTGCCCCATGCCGATGCCGACGGTGGCCTCGTCGTTGGCGAGCAGGATGGCGTTGGACTTGACCGAACGGGCCGCGCGCCAGGCGAACTCGAGGTCGCGCAACGTCGCGTCGTCGGCGGCGTCGCCCGCTTGCAGCGTCCAGGTCCCCGGGTCGTCGCCGTCAGCCGTCACTCTGTCGACGGACTGCATGAGCAAGCCACCGGACACGCTCCTGGTCTCGACCTCGAGTGCGGCGGGCGGCTGCACCCGAAGGATCCGGATCGATGGCTTCCGCGCGAGGATCTCGACCGCACCGGGCTCGTAGTCGGGCGCCGCGATGACCTCGGTGAAGACGTCGGCGACCTGCTCGGCCATCGCGACCGACACCGTCGCATTGGTGGCGATGACACCACCGAACGCGGACACGGGATCGCAGGCGTGCGCCTTGCGGTGCGCATCCGCGACGTCCGCGCCGGTCGCGATGCCGCACGGGTTCGCGTGCTTGATGATCGCGACGCACGTGCCACGGAAGTCGTTCGCCGCGCGCAGCGCGGCGTCGGTGTCGACGTAGTTGTTGTACGACATCTGCTTGCCGTGCAGCTGCTCCGCCTGGGCGAGTCCCCCGGGACCGTACGGCGACCGGTAGAGGGCGGCGCGCTGGTGCGGGTTCTCGCCGTAGCGAAGGACATCCGCACGTTCCCAGGAGGCGGCCACCCAGTCCGGGAACCCGGTGCCCTCATCCGTCGGCGCGAGCACGCTGGACATCCATGACCCGACCGCGATGTCGTAGCTCGCGGTGTGCTGGAACGCCTTCGCGGCCAGCCGCCGGCGCTGCTCGAGTGTGAACCCGCCGTCCCGGAGGGCATCGCGCACGTCGCCGTACGACGCCGGGTCCACGACAACGGCGACCGACGGATGGTTCTTCGCTGCAGCGCGCACCATCGACGGACCACCGATGTCGATCTGCTCCACGCACTCGTCCGGAGTTGCGCCGCTCGAGACCGTCTCGACGAAGGGATAGAGGTTCACGACGACGAGGTCGAACGGCTCGACGCCGAGCTCTTCGAGCTGTTGCGCGTGTTCGGGCTTGCGCAGGTCGGCGAGGATGCCCGCGTGCACCTTCGGGTGCAGCGTCTTCACCCGGCCGTCGAGACATTCGGGAAACCCGGTGAGCTCCTCCACCGCGGTGACGGGCACACCGGCGTCGCGCAGCCGGGCAGCGGTCGAACCGGTCGACACCACCTGCACTCCCGCCGCTGCCAGCGCAGCGCCGAGCTCGTCGAGACCGGTCTTGTCGTAGACGCTGACCAGCGCTCGCCTGATGGGACGCCTGCTCATCCGAGCCGCACCTTTCTTCCGTCGACCTTCCAACCGTCGCGCACCATGCGGCCGACGACTTCTATCAACAGCTTGCGCTCGACTGCCTTGATCCGCTCGTGCAGAGCGCTCTCGTCGTCGCCGTCCTCGACGGTCACCGCCTGCTGAGCGATCACCGGGCCGGTGTCCACGCCGCCGTCGACCAGATGAACCGTGCAGCCGGTCACGTGCACGCCGTAGTGCAACGCGTCGCGGACGGCGTGCGCTCCGGGGAACGACGGCAGCAGCGCAGGGTGTGTGTTGACGACGGTGAAGCGTTCGAGGAACCGCTTGCCGAGGATCTTCATGTATCCGGCGGAGACCACGAGGTCCGGCGCGTACGCCGCGACGGTGTCCGTCAGTGCCGCGTCCCAGTCATCGCGGTCGGCGAATTCCGTCACGGGCAGCGCGAAGGTCGGCACCTGCGCCCGCTCCGCGCGAAGCAGGCCTTCGATGCCGGCACGATCCGCTCCGACGACGCTCACCGCGGCGCCGTACGCGGGATCCGCGCATGCATCGAGCAGCGCCTGGAGGATGGAACCGCCTCCGGAGACGAGGACGGCAAGCCGCGCGGGCAGGGTGATCTCCTCGGGTCGTCCGGGGAAGACGCTGCCACGATATCGGTCCGCGCACGCTGGGCGGGGCCGGACGCATCTGCGATGCTGCGGCTGTGACGGTGACAGCAGCCGGCCCGGCGCCGCGCTTTGCGTCTCGAGGCGTCCGTCGGGTCGTCCTGCCGCGCTATCTCGCGATGGGGCTCGTCGTGCTGGCCGTCGCCGCGTTGCACGTACGCCGTCCCGCCACGCTCTGCCTGTTGCGCGCAACGACCGGAGTCCCGTGCCCGTTCTGCGGCGGTACGACGGCCGCCGTCCGGCTCGGGCACGCCGATCTCCGCGGTGCCGTCGCCGCGTCCCCGCTGGCACTGCTGCTGATCGTGACCTGGCCGCTGGTCGGCGTCGTACGCGGTCCGGGGTGGTGGCAGGTCCGGGCGGCGCGATGGTCCTTGATCGCGGTCGCGCTCGTGTCGGCAGAGGTGTGGCAGTTGTTGCGGTTCGGTCTCATCCGGCTCTAGAGTCCGCGCCGACGCCGCCCCCGACATCGGAGCGCTCCACATGACGCAGCCGCCCGAGGACCCGTACGGCACACCGGCGGAGCACCCGACACCGCCGAGCGCACCACAGCCGCCGCAGTACGGACAGCCGGCGGCGGGGCAGCCCGAGCAACCACCGGCCTACGGTCAGCCGCCGGCCTACGGTCAGCCACCCGGTTATGGCCAGCCGCCGCCCTACGGGCAGCCGCCACAGGGTTACGGCTACGCACCACCGGCAGCGGGCGGCGCGTACGCGAGCTGGATCCAGCGGGTGGGCTCGTACATCATCGACGGGCTGGTCGCGTTCCCGGGCTACATCGTGGCGGCACTCGGTCACGCGATCGGCGGCGGCTTCGGTACGCTGCTCGTGATCGTCGGCTATCTCGGTGCACTCGCCATCGTGGTGTGGAACCGCTGGATCCGGGCGGGCACGACCGGCCAGTCGCTCGGCAAGCAGGCGCTGAACATCAAGCTGATCCGCGAGTCCGACGCGCAGCCGATGGGCACCGGCATGGCCTTCGTGCGCGACCTCGCGCACTTCCTCGACAGCATCGCCTGCTACATCGGCTGGCTGTGGCCGCTGTGGGACAACAAGCGGCAGACGTTCGCGGACAAGGTGTGCAGCAGCGTCGTCGTCAGCGCCTGACGTGACGACCGACGACCCCTACCAGTCGCCGGCGGAAGACGGCGGTGCCGGGCAGCCACCTCCCCCACCACCACCGCCGGGCTACGGCCCACCACCTCCGGCCGGCTACGGTCCGCCGCCTCCACCACCCCCGCCGGGCTTCGGCCCGCCGCCGCCGTACGGACAGCCGCCGTACGGCCAGCCGCCGTACGGCCAGCCGCCGTACGGACAGCCGCCGTACGGCCAGCCGCCGTACGGACAGCCGCCGTACGGACAGCCGCAGTACGGCCAGTACGGCTATCCGCAGCCGTCGAGCACCAACGGCTTCGCGATCGCGTCCCTGGTCTGCGCATTCCTGTGCTGGCCACTCGGCCTGGTCTTCGGGTTCGTGGCGAAGTCCCAGATCCGGCAGAGCGGTCAGCAGGGCAGTGGTCTCGCGACCGCCGGCATCGTCGTGTCCGCGGTAGCCGGCGCCCTGCTCGTCCTCTTCTTCATCATCGGCGCGACGGTCAGCACGACGAGCCCGCAGTACTGACGGCCTGGTACGCCGCCGCGCGTCAGCGGCCGCGGCGCCAGGTCATGGCGCCGGCTGCGCCGCAGGCGACCGCGGCGACCTCGGCCGCCACCGCGAGACCGGTCTGCCACGGAGAAGCCCCGATGGCGGTCATCCGTCCCGGACCCGCCGATCCACCCGCGACGGCCACCAGGACAGCGGTGCAGGTCCCGGCGATTGCTCCGGCGCCGAGCGCAAGCAGCATCGTGCGCAGCAGCGGCTCGCCGAACCGCGCAACGACCGCAGCCGCGGCCAAGCCGGCACCGACGAGCGCGGCCAGCACGATCGCCTCGACGACAACGCCGGCCGATGAGTGCGGAACGGCCGCAAGGAGCGGCAGCGCAGGCAGGCTCCCCGGATGCGCCGAGCCGATGGTCACTGCGCTCCCGGCGCCGACCGCGAAGCCCGGACCCGAGAGGTAGCCCACCGCCGCAGCTGCGGCGTTGGGCACGAGCGCGAGATCGAGCAGCAGGACAGCCCCGGCGGCGACGGGGCCGCCGCCGAGCGCTCCCACGCTGGACCACGCCGTGGCGGCGTGGGTTGCCAACGACGCCACGACCAGCAGCAGCCCGCCGACCAGCAGTGCACCGGTCGCGGCGAGTCCGCCCGAGAGCGGTCGGGCCACTGCCGCCGGGAGCCTTTCCCAGCAGGCACGAACCAGACCGACGCCGCGAGCGGCCCCCCATCCGGCGCAGACCAGCCCGATCAGCAAGCCACCGATGAGGGCGACGACCGGATCAGGGTGAACGTGCGAGGAGTTCGCGGCGGCGGCCACGAACGCGGCGAGGACGGCGTACGGCACGGCGACCGCCACCGCGATCATGCCCACCGCGCGCGGGTCCTCGGCCTGCTGACCGCGCGCGAGGACCGCTGCGGAGCGGGCGACGAGCCAGCCGAGGGCGAGCGTCAGTCCCAGCGGCGCGAGCACGATGGTGCCGCCTTCGACGTGCAGCGGCACCCGATGGGCGGCCAGCCACACCTGCAGCGCCGTGCGGATCGCTTGCCCGGCGTTGGCACCGGATCGGGAGTCAGCCGCCCACGCGATCAGGACGACGACGACGAGGACGGCGCAGCCGAGCGCTGCCGCCCAGAGCGCCGAGACCACTCCACGCGCCCACAGAGTGGACATGAACGGAACGGGCGCATCCTGATCGCTCTCCGCGACGCGAGAGGTCGTCGGCGTCCGGGTCAGCAGCTCGGTCATCGACACGAGCGTGACAAACCCGGAACGACTTTGCCGGTTGCAACGCCGACGTCGCGCGAGACTTACGACGCGGAGACGAGCTCCCGCATGAGCCGCGCGGTCTCCGAGGGCGTCTTGCCGACGCGAACGCCGACCGCCTCGAGTGCTTCCTGCTTCGCCGCCGCCGTACCGCTCGAACCGGACACGATCGCGCCCGCATGACCCATCGTCTTGCCCTCGGGAGCGGTGAACCCGGCGACGTAGCCGACGACCGGCTTCGTGACGCTGGACTTGATGAAGTCCGCGGCGCGTTCCTCCGCGTCGCCACCGATCTCGCCGATCATCACGATCGCGTCGGTCTCGTCGTCTTCCTCGAAGGCACGCAGGCAGTCGATGTGTGTGGTGCCGATGATCGGGTCACCACCGATGCCGACACACGACGAGAAGCCGAGATCGCGCAGCTCGTACATCATCTGGTAGGTCAGTGTGCCGCTCTTGCTGACGAGGCCGATCCGACCGGGCTTGGTGATGTCAGCCGGAATGATGCCGGCGTTGGACTTGCCCGGAGAGATGATGCCCGGGCAGTTGGGCCCGATGATGCGCGTGCTTGCGGACTCCCGCGAGTAGGCGAAGAAGTACGCCGTGTCCTGCACCGGGATCCCCTCGGTGATGACGACGAGCAACGGCATCTGCGCGTCGATCGCCTCGATCGCGGCATCCTTCGCGAACGCAGGCGGAACGAAGACGACCGACACGTCGGCGCCTGTCTCCTTCATCGCCTCACCGACTGTCGCGAAGACGGGAATGCCGTCGACGTCGGTGCCGGCCTTGCGCGGGTTGACGCCGCCGACCACGTTGGTGCCGGACGCAACCATCCGCCGGGTGTGCTTCGTGCCTTCGGAGCCCGTGATGCCCTGCACGATCACCTTGCTGCTGTCGTTCAACCAGATCGCCATCAGGCTGCGCTCCCGCTCGACGCAAGCTCGGCGGCCCGCTCGGCCGCTCCGTCCATCGTGTCGACCTGCTCGACGAGTCGATGATCGGCTTCGCTGAGGATTCGCCGACCCTCCTCCGCGTTGTTCCCGTCGAGCCGGACGACGAGCGGTTTGGTCAGCTCCTCGCCGCGTCCTTCGAGCAGCGACAGCGCCGACACGATGCCGTTGGCCACCGCATCGCACGACGTGATGCCGCCGAAGACGTTCACGAACACGGATCGGACCGACGGGTCGGACAGGATGATCTCCAGCCCGTTCGCCATCACCTCGGCGGACGCACCGCCGCCGATGTCGAGGAAGTTGGCCGGGCGCACCCCCGAATGCCGCTCACCGGCGTAGGCGACGACGTCCAGCGTCGACATGACCAGCCCCGCGCCGTTGCCGATGATGCCGACCTCGCCGTCGAGCTTCACGTAGTTGAGGTTCTTCTCCTTCGCCCGCGCCTCGAGCGGGTCGGCGGCGGCGCTGTCGCGATACGCGTCATGCACGTCGCGGTGCCGGAAGTCGGCGTTGTCGTCGAGGGTCACCTTGCCGTCGAGCGCGAGCACCTTGTCGTCCGGCGTGCGCACGAGCGGGTTGACCTCGACCAACGTTGCCTCTTCGCCGGTGAAGACGTCCCAGAGCTTGACGATGACCTCGACCGCCTGGTCTCGGATGACCTCCGGCAGGCCGCCCTTCTCCGCGATCTCGCGCGCCTTCGCCTCGTCGACGCCGACGACCGGGTCGACGGGGATACGAGCGAGCGCTTCCGGCTTCTCGACCGCCAGCTGCTCGATCTCCATGCCGCCCTCGGCCGAGCACATCGCGAGATAGCTCCGGTTGCCGCGGTCCAGGAGAAACGAGAAGTAGTACTCCTCACCGATGTCCGCCGCCTCGGAGATGAGGATCGTACGGACGGTGTGGCCCTTGATGTCCATGCCGAGGATGTCGCGCGCCTTCGCCTCGGCGTCGTCCACGCTCGGCGCGAACTTGACGCCGCCGGCCTTGCCTCGCCCGCCGGTCTTGACCTGGGCCTTGACCATGACCGGGGCACCGAGCTGCTCAGCCGCCGCTCGGACCTCGTCGACGGAGGTCACGACCACCTGCTTCGTGGTCGGGACGCCGTACTTGGCGAAGAGCTCTTTCGCTTGCCACTCGAACAGGTCCACGACCGGCGAGGCTATCCGCGGCTTGCGCCGGGGCGATCACCGGGCTTGCGGATGATCAGGCGGCGTCGGCGGGGCTGACGTGCTGGCTGACCCATTCGACGATGCTCGCCGTGGTCGTGCCCGGGGTGAAGACTTCCGCGACACCCATCTCCTTCAGCGGTGCGATGTCCGCGTCCGGGATGATCCCGCCCCCGAAGACGACGATGTCGAGGGCGTCGCGCTCGCGCAACAGCTCCAGCACCCGGCCGAACAGCGTCATGTGCGCGCCGGACAGGATCGACAGACCGATCGCGTGGGCGTCCTCCTGCAGGGCCGTCTCCACGACCTGCTCCGGCGTCTGGTGCAGGCCGGTGTAGATGACCTCCATGCCCGCGTCGCGGAGGGCCCGTGCCACGACCTTCGCCCCACGGTCGTGACCGTCGAGGCCCGGCTTGGCGATGACCACGCGGATGCGCGCGGCGGTGCCCGGCGTCGTCGCCATCACGAACCTCCCTCCACATCGGGTCGCGGCTGCTGCGAGAGTAACCGCCTGTGACCGACTGGCGCGACGCCGTCCTCGCCGACGTCACTCCTCTGAGCCGGCCCGGGGCGGACCGGCCGGCTTCTGCTGAGCCCGCAGCCGTGCAGATCGGTGCCGGGCGGATCGGCGACGCGGAGTGCGTCGTGGCCGCGTGGGACTTCGCCGTCCGCGGCGGCACGTTCGGAGAGCACGAGGCGACCTTGTTCACGGTGGCCTGTGCCGAAGCGGCATCGTCCGGCCGCCCGCTGGTCTCGCTGTTGCGGAGCGGCGGGACGCGCTTGCAGGAGGGAATGCGCGCACTGGTGGGCATCCCGCGGGCGATGCTCGCCCTCGACCAGCTCGCGTCGTCCGGGGTTGGTCACATCGCTGTCGTCGACCATCCGACGACCGGAGGAGTCTGGGTGGCGATCGGGTCGCGCGCCGACATCCGGCTGGGCGTGCGGGGCGCAACCGTCGGCTTCTCGGGCCCGCGGGTGATCGAGGCGATGACCGGCGTGACGATCGGCCCGGGCGCCAACACCGCGGAGTCCGCGGGCGCCAGCGGGTTGCTGGACGCCGTCGTCCCCACGGACGAGATCGTCGACCGGCTCGCGCAGGCCGTGGCCGTCCTGCAGCCCGACGATCCCGCGACCACGTCGCTGACGCCCACACCGATCGGCGTACCGGACCGGTCCGGCTGGCAACAGGTCGCCGCTTCCCGCGAGGCATCACGCCCGGACGGGGTCGAGCTGCTGACCGGTCTGCTGAGCGACCCGGTCGCGCTGACCGGCGTCGACGACTCCTCAGCCGCCGCCGTCGGCCGGCTCGCGGGCCGGCGGGTCGTCACGTGCGCCGTCTCGGCGCACCGCGACCGCTTCACGACCCTTCCGGGTTATCTGTTGCTGCGTCGGGCGGCCGACGTCGCCGACCGACTCGCCGTCGGGCTCCTGCTCCTCGTCGACACCGCAGGCGCGGACCCGCTCCCGTCGAGCGAGCAGGGCGGCATCGCCGGTGCCATCGCGGATGCGGCCCGCGCGGTGCTGCGCTGCTCCGGCCCGACGCTCTCGGTGGTGCACGGAGCCGGCGGCTCAGGGGGTGCGCTGGCCGCGGCCCTCGCGGACGTCGTCGCCGTGACGGAGCACGGATGGTTCGGCGCCCTGGGGCCCGAAGGGGCGGCGGCGACGCTGCGACGGCCGGTCGAGGAGGTCGCGGACTCGATGGGCATCACCCCGCGCGAGCTGCTCGCCTCCGGCTTCGCGGACGCGTTGGCCCCCGCGGATCCCGGCGCGCTCGCCGCCTGGTGTGCGGCCCGGCTGGAGGCGCTGCACGAACAGCCGTCGGAGCAGCGTCTCCGAGCCCGGACGGAGCGCTGGCTGAGCCCGCTGCCCGGCGCGCCGCGTACGGCGACGCCGGAGCCGCCCGACATCGGCTGACACAACAGCTCCGAAAGCGCAGGACGGGGCGCAAACTTCAGCTAGCGTGCAGCTGGAACCACCCCTGGAGCTTCCCCTGGTCCTGCGGAGGTTGTGGGTGAAGAAGGCGGTGCAGAGGGCCGGCGCGGTCGCCGGGCGTGGTGCGCGGAGCCTGCTCAGCCCCAGCGGGTTGCGCGGCACGGTCACCGAGGCCGCCTGGATCGCCGCGCACGTGGCGACGTACCCGTTCGGGGTCGCGCAGGAGAAGTCGCGTCCTGCCGCCGAGCGGTTCACGCTCACCGGCCTGCCGCCGGTGCACCGCGGGCTGCTGATCGGCGACGTCGAGGCGGCCGGCACCCCGATCCTGCTCGTCCACGGCCTGGTGGACAACCGTTCGATCTTCACCGTGCTGCGACGCGCGCTGCGCCGCCGCGGCTTCGGCCGGGTGTGGACGCTCAACTACCACGTGCTCACCCAGGACCTGCGCGCTGCGGCCCGCCGGCTCGACCAGGCCGTGGAGCAGATCTGCGCCGACACCGGTTACGAGCGTATCCACGTCATCGGTCACTCGATGGGCGGGATCATCGCCCGCTACTACGTGCAGCGGATGGGCGGCGACCACCGCGTCCACACGCTCGTGACGCTCGGATCGCCGCACAGCGGCACGCGGGCGGCCCGGCTGATGCCACGCGGCGTCTGTGGTCAGCTGCGACCCAACAGCGACGTCATCGCCGAGCTGACCACGCCCGCCCCCGGGTGCCGCACGCGGTTCCTGTCGTTCTGGAGCGACCTCGACGTCCTGATCTCGCCGAAGCGGGCAGCGCGCATCGAGCACCCGGATCTCAATGTGCGCAACGTGTTCGTGCGCGGCGTCGGCCACATGTCACTGCCGATCGACGGCCGCGTCACGCGCGAGATCGCCAGCGCGCTCGCCCAGCTCGACAGCGACGGTTCGACCGTGCACAGAGGTGTCACGCACCTCGACCCGAACCCTCCACGAGGAGTTCCGCGGTCGCGCAGCGACCGTCGCTCGGCATCCACGGGCTGAGCCGCGTCGGCCGATCTCGCGGATCGGGAGGATTTCCGCCGACAAGGGCGAACCGGTTACAGTGTCCGACGGGCCAGCTCGGCAGAGATGCTGGACCTCCGCGCAAGACGGCCGCTCGCCGCGGCCTGCGTACGCTGCCGCGACGAGGAGTTCTCCACCCGCATGCCGTCCCACCGTTCCTTGCCCCGTACGTCCCGGTTCACACTTCTCCGTCGCCACCTCCGCTCCGTACTGCTGTACGGCGACGATCACGTCCGCAACGGCCAGTCGGCGGTGACCGCGCCGCTCGCACTGCTCGCGGTCGGCGGCGTCTTCGCGATCGTCCTGGCGACCGCGCAAGCCACGGTTGCTGCGCCGATCCGGCCCGCCGCGGCAGCCACCCAGTGGCCGACGACGGAGGACGCCGACGTGGTCGCCGCCCGCGAGGCGGCGATGCCCGGCATGACCGCGACGTTGCGCGACCTGATGGTGAAGACGCCACGCAGCACGAGCCGGGCGTCGCGATCCGAGAAGCGCACGGCGCTCCACCGCTGGGTGCGCCCCGACATCGGGCCGCTCAGCTCTCCGTACGGTTACCGCTGGGGCACGCTGCACCCGGGCGACGACCTCGCCGGTCCGTGGGGAAGCCCGATCCTCGCGGCGACCGACGGCTGCATCGAGTCCGCCGCCTGGGACGGCGGCTACGGCAACCGGATCCTGATCCGCGACTGGGACGGCACCGAGACGCTCTACGGCCACATGGCCGCGTTCGTCCGCACGTCGGGCTGCGTGAAGGCGGGCACCGTCATCGGCCGCGAGGGCAGCACGGGCTTCTCCACCGGTCCGCATCTGCACTTCGAGGTGCACGTCAACGGGGTGACGATCGACCCGCTGCCGTTCATGGCCGCGCGAGGCGTGCACTTCTAGAACAACGGCCGGCACGACACCCGGCTTGGCAAGATGGCCCTCGTGGCACTTCCACCACTGGTGCGCCCTCGCCCGCGATGGTGGTTCCAAGTGCTGCTCGTGGTCGGTTTCGCGACCGGTTATGACGAGGTGCGTGCACTGCACGGAGACGTCGCAGCCCTAGGACTGCGGCACGGTCATGACGTCCTGCAGCTGGACCGCGACTGGCACGTGTCGTGGGCGGAGCCGCTGAATGCCTGGCTGGCGGGCCATTCCACCGTCGCGCAGGTGCTGTCGTCGTACTACTTCGTGATGCACCTCGGCATGACCGCACTCCTGCTGCTGTTGCTGTGGCTGCGCAGCGACGCCTACCGGCGTCAGCGCAACGTGCTCGTCGTCGCAAGTCTTCTGGGTCTCGCCGCCTACTGGGCGTATCCCGTCGCGCCACCGCGCATGCTCGCCGGCTTTCACGACACCGTGCACGACCTGCTGCCCGCGGCGTACCAGCTCGAGGCGTCCAAGGCGAACCTCTATGCAGCCGTGCCGTCGCTGCACATGGCGTGGGCGATCTGGTGCGGCGTCGCACTGTGGGCGATGTCGGGTGCATGGTGGGTACGCACTCTTGCGGTCGCGCATCCGGTGATCACCGCCGTGACCGTTCTCGCGACCGGCAACCACTACGTCTTCGACCTGCTCACCGGTGCCGCGTTGATGCTGCTCGCATATCCGCTAACGGATGCGCTCGGCCGCCTCGCGTCAGAGCTTCGCGAGCGGCGCGTAACGCAGCAGCAGCCGCTTCGTGCCGACGTCCGAACCGAAGTCCACCTCGGCCTCCGCCTGCTCCGCCGCGCCGCGGACGGCGACGACTCGGCCCAGGCCGAACGAGTCGTGAGATACCCGGTCCCCCGGAGACAGGTTGAGGATCGGGCGCAGGCCTGGCCCGGCGACGCGGCCACGCCTGATGGCCTTCTCAGCGGCGACCTGTGAGGCCGTGCGCTCGGTCGAGCCACCCCACGTGACGAGCTCAGCCGGAATGTCCTCGAGGAACCTCGACGCCGGGTTGTACGACGGCGATCCCCACGCGGAGCGGACGAGAGCGCGCGACAGGTAGAGCCGCTGCTCGGCGCGCGTGATGCCGACGTAGGCGAGCCGCCGCTCCTCCTCGAGCTCCTTCGGGTCGCCGAGGGTGCGCATGTGCGGGAAGACGCCGTCCTCGACGCCGGTCAGGAACACGACCGGGAACTCCAGGCCCTTCGCGGTGTGCAGGGTCATCAGGGTGACGACACCACCGCTCTCGTCGCCGTCCGGCACCTCGTCGGCGTCGGCGACGAGTGCGACCTGCTCGAGGAAGTCTCCGAGCGTGCCGTCCGGTCGCGCCTCCTCGAACTCTCGGGCGACGGAGACGAGCTCTTCGAGGTTCTCCACGCGACCTTCGTCTTGCGGGTCGCCGGACGACTGGAGCTCGGCGACGTACCTCGTCTTGTCGAGGACGGCCTCGAGGACGTCCGCGGGCGAGGAGTCCGCGGCGGCGACCGCCATCAGATCCTCGACCAGTGTCACGAACTCCTGCACGGCGTTGAGGCTCCGCGTCGCCAGACCCGGCACGTCCTCACAGTGGCGAAGGGCCTCCCAGAACGTCGTGCGCTCGCGCTCTGCGTAGGCGTCGAGACACGCCTCCGCCCGGTCGCCGATGCCGCGTTTGGGGACGTTGACGATCCGGCGCAGTGAGACGGTGTCGGTCGGGTTGACGAGCACGCGGAGATAGGCAAGGGCGTCGCGAACCTCGCGGCGTTCGTAGAAGCGGACACCGCCCACGACCTTGTACGGCATGCCCACGCGGATGAACACGTCCTCGAAGACACGGCTCTGCGCGTTGGTCCGGTAGAAGATCGCGACGTCGCAGGGGCGAACGCCGTGCTCGTCGCCGAGCCGGTCGATCTCACCGGCCACCCACGCTGCTTCGTCGTGCTCGTTCTCGGCGACGTAGCCGACGATCTGCTCGCCGGCGCCGGAGTCGGACCACAGGCGCTTCGGCTTGCGGTCCGGATTCTTCGAGATCACCGCGTTGGCAGCGGAAAGGATCGTCTGGGTCGAGCGGTAGTTCTGCTCGAGAAGCACGACCGTCGCGTCGGGGTAGTCGGCCTCGAACTGCAGGATGTTGCGGATCGTCGCGCCCCGGAACGCATAGATGCTCTGGTCGGCGTCACCCACGACGCACAGCTCGGAGCGACCCTCGCCGCCGCCGACGAGCTCCTTCACCAGCACGTACTGCGCATGGTTCGTGTCCTGGTACTCGTCGACGAGCACGTGCCGGAACCGACGGCGATAGTGCTCGGCGACGTCAGGGAACAGCTGCAGCAAGGTGACGGTCGTCATGATCAGGTCGTCGAAGTCGAGCGCGTTCGCGCGACGCAACCGGTCCTGATAGAGCGCATAGGCCTCGGCGACGGTCTTCTCGATGTAGTTGCCGGCCTGGGACTTCGCCGTCTCGTAGTCGATGAGCTCGTTCTTGAGGTTGCTCACCTGAGCGGCGATCGAGCGCGGCGCGAAGCGCTTCGGGTCGAGGTCGAGATCGCGACACACGAGGGTCATCAGTCGGCGCGAGTCGTCGGCGTCGTAGATGGAGAAGCTGCTGGAGAAACCCAGCCGCTTTCCCTCCGCGCGGACGATGCGCACGCACGCAGAGTGGAACGTCGACACCCACATGGTCTTGGCGCGCGGCCCGACGAGGGTCGCGACCCGCTCCTTCATCTCACCGGCGGCCTTGTTGGTGAAGGTGATGGCGAGCACCTGACCCGGTGACACGTTGCGCTCGGCGATCAGCCAGGCGATCCGGTGGGTCAGCACCCGGGTCTTGCCGGAACCGGCGCCGGCGACGATGAGCAGGGGGCCGCTGTCATGGAGCACCGCCGCGCGCTGCTGCGGGTTGAGTCCCTCGAGCAGGGTCTCCGGATCGACGGCGAGGGTGCTCACGGTGCTGCCAGCCTACGCCGCAGGACCGACACGGAGGCTAGCCTCGCGGCGTGCTCGAGGATGCCGAGATCCAGCAGGTGCTGGCGATCACCGCCCATCCCGACGACGTCGACTTCGGCGCCGCCGGGACCATCGCGACGTGGACCGACGCGGGGATCAAGGTCGCCTACTGCGTGATCACCGATGGTGACGCCGGCGGCTTCGATCCGGCCGTGCCGCGAGGACACATCGGACCGATCCGACGCGATGAGCAACGCGCGGCGGCCGCGGAGGTCGGCGTCTCCGACGTGCATTTCCTCGGCTACCCCGACGGCCGTCTGACGGTGACGTTCGACCTGCGCCGTGACATCGCCCGGGTCATCCGCGAGGTCCGGCCGCAGCGGGTGCTCTGCCAGAGCCCGGAGCGCAACATGGTCCGCATCTACGCGAGCCATCCCGACCATCTGGCCGCGGGCGAGGCGGCGATGTGCGCCGTGTACCCGGACGCGCGCAACCCCTTCGCCTACCCCGACCTCGCCGACCTCGAGGCCTGGGCGGTGCCCGAGGTCTGGGTCATGGGCAGCGAGCGGGCCAACCACTACGTCGACATCACGGCGACCTTCGACCGCAAGAAGGCCGCGCTGCGGGCGCATGTCAGCCAGATGGAGGGCGTCGAGGATCTCGACACGCTCCTCGGAGACTGGAACGGCGCCAACGCGAAGCTGGCCGGCATGCCGGACGGTCACTTCGCCGAAGGCTTCTGGGTGATGGACACCGCCTGAGCGCTCAGAGCTCGATGAGCATCCGGGTGTTGCCGAGGATGTTGGGCTTGACGTGCTCCAGGCCGAGGAACTCGGCCACACCTTCGTCATAAGAGCGGACGAGCTGCTCGTAGACCTCCGGCTCGACCGGCTCACCCTCGATCGCGTGGAAGCCGTGCGCGCTGAAGAACTCCACCTCGAAGGTCAGGCAGAACACCTTGCGCACTCCGAGGTCGCGCGCTCGTTCGACCAGCCGGTCGAGCAGCAGATGCCCGACGCCGGTCCCCCGCGCGGCGGGGTCCACCGCCAGCGTCCGGACCTCGGCGAGGTCGTCCCACATCACGTGCAGCGCCCCGCAGCCGACCACGCCCGCGGCGTCCGTCTCGGCGACGAGGAACTCCTGCACGTCCTCGTAGAGCGTCACCGTCGCCTTGTCCAGCAGGATGCGCTTCGCCGCGTAGAGGTCGACCAGCCGCCGGATGTGAGCGACGTCGCGGGTACGGGCCGGCCGGACGGAGACCGTCACGGGACCGTCGGGCAGTCGGTGCCCAACGGGCCGAGCGCCTCGGCGATCGCGGCGAGCTGTCGCGGGGTGAGGTGGTCGATCAGATGGCGACGTACACCTCGCAAGTGCACCGGATACGCCTCGCGCAGCCGCTCGAAGCCCTTCTCGGTGAGCCCGGCGTAGACGACCCGGGCGTCGGAGTCGCAGCGAGCGCGTTCGACGAGCCCGTCCGCGGCCAGCTTGTCGACCAGCCGGGTCAGGCCGCTCGGGCTCAGCACCACGAGCGCGGCGAGATCGCTCATCCGCAGCCGCCGCTCGGGTGACTCCGAGAGATGGGCCAGGACCTCGTACGCCTGCAACGTGAGCCCCTGCTCCGACTCCAGCTCGGCCTCGAGCCGCCGTACGACGCGGGCGTGGGAGCGGATCAGCGCGTGCCAGGCCGCCATCTCCCGCTCGTCGAGCGGTGCGCCGGCGGTCGGGCTGGTCATGTCCCCAGCCTACGACGGAATACTTGCGCAAGCAAAGACCTTCTGTTAGTGTCCGTTACAACAGTTGCAGACACAACAATTGGAGGAGCAATGACCACCACCACTTCCGAGGCCACCGGCGTCGAGACCCTGACCGGCGACTACCAGATCGACCCGACCCACAGCCGGCTCGGCTTCGCCGCCAAGCACGCGATGGTCGCCACCGTCCGCGGCGGCTTCAAGGTCTACAGCGGCGAGGTGCACCTCGACGAGGAGCACCCGGAGCAGAGCTGGGCCAAGGTCGAGATCGACGTCGCGAGTGTCGACACCGGCAACGCCGACCGGGACGCGCACCTGCGCACACCGGACTTCTTCGACATCGAGCGCTTCCCGAAGATCACCTTCGTCAGCACCAAGGTCGAGAAGGTCGACGACGACGTCTACACGCTGATCGGCGACCTCACGATCAACGACAAGACCAACCCCGTCGCCGTCGAGTTCGAGCTCACCGGCACCTCGAACGACCCGTGGGGCAACTTCCGCGCCGGCTTCGAGGGACGCGCGACCGTCAACCGCCGCGACTGGGACCTCGCCTGGAACGTCGCGCTCGACCGCGGCGGCGTCCTCGTCAGCGAGAAGGTCAAGCTCGAGTTCGACATCGCCGCCGTCAAGCAGGTCGCCCAGGCCTGAGACGCCTGTCATGACAAGGTGAGGACGTGGCTGGTCAAGATGCCGGCGAGCTCGTCCTCACCTTGTCGTGTCCGGACCGACCGGGCATCGTTCACGCGGTCTCCGGCTTTCTCGCCGAGCGCGAGTGCAACATCATCGACTCGCAGCAGTACGGCAGTCCCCGTACGTCGACATTCTTCCTTCGGGTGCACTTCGCGTCGACGGTGCCGATCGACACGCTCCGGACGCAGTTCGCCGACGTCGCGGCCGTGTTCGGCATGGACTGGCAGGTCATGGCGACAACGCATCGCCCCAACGTCCTCGTCCTCGTCTCGCGACAGGGCCACTGCCTCAACGACCTGCTCTACCGCTGGCGATCAGGGTCGCTGCCCGCCGAGATCGTCGGCGTCGTCGGCAACCACACCGACCTCGAGCCGCTCGCCCGCGCCAGCGGCGTACCGTTCCACCACCTCCCGATCGCCGACGACACCCGCGAGCGGCAGGAGCAGCAGCTGCTCGAGCTGGTCGAGCAGCTCGAGATCGAGCTGGTCGTGCTGGCCCGCTACATGCAGGTGCTGTCACCGCGCGTGTGTGGTGCTCTGCGCGGCCGCATCATCAACATCCACCACTCGTTCCTGCCGAGCTTCCGTGGCGGCCGCCCGTACGAGCAGGCCTACGACCACGGGGTGAAGCTCATCGGCGCGACGGCGCACTACGTCACCGCTGATCTCGACGAAGGGCCGATCATCGAGCAGGAGGTCGCGCGGGTCGGGCACGCGCACTCACCTGAGGCGTTGGCAGCTGTCGGCCGCGATCTCGAGTGCGTCGCGCTCGCCAGAGCCGTGCGCTGGCATCTCGAGCACCGCGTTCTGCTCGACGGGCAGCGCACGGTCGTCTTCCCTTGAGGCAGAGCCAACGCGTCCGGCCGCCGATGTGCAATGCCCGCCGTGGAGGGGCAGGAGGCTGTCGTGGATGAGACCAGTGCGATGACCCTGCGCATGCTCGAAGACTTCGACACCGTCGCCGTCGTCGGCCTGTCCGCCGACCCGACCAAGGCCGCGCACTCGGTGCCGGCCGCCATGCAGGCCTACGGTTGGCGGGTGATCCCGGTCAACCCGCACGCCGACCGACTGCTCGGCGAGCCGGTCTACCGTCGACTGGCCGACATCCCCGAGCAGGTCGAGTTCGTCAACGTGTTCCGGCCCTCCGCGGAGGCTCCGGACGTCGTCCGACAGGCTGTCGAGGTCGGCGCCAAGGCAGTGTGGCTGCAGCTCGGCATCGTCTCGCCGGAGGCGCGCGCCATCGCCGCGGAGCACGGCCTCCTCTACGTCGAGGATCGCTGTCTCGCGGTCGAGCGCGCGCGGCACGCGTTGCGCCGCGCTGGGTGACGGATGAGACCTGGTCGGCCCGGGGGACGTCGTTCGGCTCCGCCGCGGATGCGTATGCCGTCGGTCGGCCGTCGTACCCCGCAGCAGCGATCGACTGGATCCTTCCCGGGCAAGCGCGACGGGTGCTCGACCTCGCGGCCGGCACCGGTCGGCTGACGGAGCGGCTGGTCGAGCGCGGGCTCGATGTCATCGCCGTGGAGCCTTCCGACGAGATGCGCGCACACATCCCTCCGGCGGCGTCCGCCATGGCCGGGACGGCTGAGGAGATCCCGCTCGACGACGCGTCGGTCGACTGCGTCGTGGTCGGTCAGGCGTTCCACTGGTTCGACGGTCCCAGGGCGATGTCGGAGATCTCGCGGGTGCTGCGACCCGGTGGCACGGTCGGACTGCTGTGGCTCCTCGCCGATGACGCGGACCCGGTCACCGCACGGGTGTGCGATGTCGTCGCCGACGACGAGATGCGCGCCAGCATCATCGCTCCCGACCAGGCCCCGCCGTATGCGGCCCTGTCCGGCATCACCACACCGGAGCGCAGGCTCTTCCCCCACCGGGAGCCGTACGACGCCGAGCGGCTGACCGCGTGGGTGCTGTCGCTGAGCCGGACGATCCTGCTCCCCGAGCACGAACGGACGGCCCTGCTCGAGAGAGTCCGCGCCGCGACACCGGCGGACCGGTTCGAGCTGCACCACGTCTGCGAGGCCTGGCGCGGCGAGAGGTCCTGACTCCCCGAGGATGTCAGGACCCTCCGCTTGGCGACGGGCGGTCTGGACGCCGTCGGTTGAGGGGACTTCGCCGCCGGACGCCCTGACTCCTGCCTGGCTCGGTGGGGCGTCGCGGCGGAGGTTCACCTGCCGGCAACACGACGGCAACGTCCCGGTCGGATGCTCCTCGCAACCGAGGAGGAGACATGCCCGCTCACCTACGTGTCAGCGTCGCCGACCGGCCCGGCTCGCTCGCGGCGCTGACCGCCGCGCTGTCCCGCGCCGGCGCGAACGTGCTGTCGGTCACCGTTCTCGAGCGGGACCAGGGGCGGGCGGTCGACGACCTGCTGCTCGAGTGGCCGTACGCGCGGTCGTGGCACGAGCTCACCCGCGCGATCGAGGAGTGCCCGGGGCTGCGCATCCACGGTCTCCGGCATGTGGCGGTCGCCGCCGACACGTCCGACCTGGACCTGGTCCGGCAGGCGGCCGAGCACCCCCGCCGCGCCGTGGAGACCGTCGTCGACGGCTTGCCCCACGTCCTGCTGGCGGACTGGGCGGCGGCCTTCGACCGCGGCGCGACGGAGCTTGCACTCGTCGCTACTCAAGGAGCACCGTCGCCGTTGCCTGAGACGGATCCCTCATTCGACCGCGCACGCGCCCTGACGGTGGGCCACGAGGCGCTCATCCTCGCCTCTCTGCCCCAGTCGCCCCTACGCGTCCTCGTCGGCCGCTACGAAGGGCCGGCGTTCACCGCCAGCGAGGTGCAGAGATGCGCGGCTTTGCTGGAGGTCACGGCGTCGATCCTCCGTCTCGCCCAGGTCGACGGTGACCGTGTCCCGGCCTGAGCGAGCTCACACCGGGCGGCGCGGGAGCGCTACTCCCACTCGATGGTGCCGGGCGGCTTGCTCGTCACGTCGAGGACGACCCGGTTGATCGCGCGGACCTCGTTGGTGATGCGTGTCGAGATGCGGGCGAGGACGTCGTAGGGCACCCGGGTCCAGTCGGCCGTCATGGCATCTTCAGAACTGACCGGCCGGAGGACGACGGGGTGGCCGTAGGTGCGGCCGTCCCCTTGTACGCCGACCGACCGTACGTCGGCCAGAAGCACGACCGGGCACTGCCAGATGTCTCGGTCGAGTCCCGCAGCCGAGAGCTCTTCCCGGGCGATCGCATCTGCTTCGCGCAGCACCGCGAGCCGCTCCGCGGTCACCTCGCCGACGACGCGGATGGCGAGGCCGGGTCCGGGGAATGGCTGCCGCCACACGATCTCCGCAGGGAGACCGAGCTCCTCACCGACTCGGCGTACCTCGTCCTTGAACAGCGTGCGCAACGGCTCGACGAGCTGGAACTGCAGGTCGTCGGGCAGGCCACCGACGTTGTGGTGCGACTTGATGTTGGCCGCGCCCTCGCCGCCGCCGCTTTCGACGACGTCGGGGTAGAGCGTGCCTTGCACGAGGAACTCGACCGACTCGCCATGCGCTTCCGACTCGGCGACGATCTCGCGTGCTGCCTGCTCGAACACGCGGATGAACTCACGCCCGATCGCCTTGCGCTTGGCCTCCGGGTCGGTGAGCCCGGCCAGCGCGTCGAGGAAGCGCTGCGACGCGTCCACGACCTTGAGCTGCACACCGGTCGACGCGACGAAGTCCCGCTCGACCTGCTCGGCTTCCCCCTTGCGCAGCAGGCCATGGTCGACGAAGACGCAGGTGAGCCGGTCGCCGACGGCGCGCTGCACGAGTGCTGCAGCGACCGCGGAGTCGACGCCACCGGACAGTCCGCAGATCGCGCGCTTGCCACCGACCTGCGCGCGCACCCTGTCGACCTGCTCCTCGACGATGTTGACCATCGTCCACGTCGGGCGGCAGCCGGCGACGTCATAGAGGAAGTGCTCGAGCACCTTCTGCCCGTGCGGGGTGTGCACGACCTCCGGGTGGAACTGCACACCCGCGAGACCACGGGCGACGTCCTCGAACGCCGCGACCTGCGCGCCATCGGTTTGCGCTGTCACGACGAAACCCGCCGGCGCGGCCCAGACGGCGTCACCGTGTGACATCCACACCGACTGGGCCTCGGGCAGTCCCGTGAACAAGGCGGAGCGCGGCTCCGTCACGCGCAGCGGCGTATGTCCGAACTCCGACAGCCCCGTCTGCCGGACCTCGCCACCGAGCGCGCGCGCCATCGCCTGGAAGCCGTAGCAGATGCCGAACGCCGGCACACCGGCCTGGAACAGCGCCGGGTCGACCTGCGGTGCGCCTTCGGCGTAGACCGAGGAAGGGCCGCCGGACAGGATGATCGCTTTCGGCCGCTTGGCGAGCATCTGGTCGACCGACATGCTCGACGGGACGATCTCGCTGAAGACCCGGCACTCGCGGACGCGGCGCGCGATGAGCTGGGCGTACTGGGCGCCGAAGTCGACGACGAGGACGGTGTCGAAGGCCTCTGCCGTCATGCCGCCATCGTATCCGCGGCCGCTGCAACCGCCCATGCGCGACATTCCCGGCCGGACACCGGCCGCGGCTACTCCGAACTGGCGATATCGGCAGTGAACTGACTAGTCCTTTCTGCCGATGAGGAAACGTGCGGCGCTCCGCGACGGTCTCAGGCGCGCCGGCGCAGTGGCGCCGGATGTGGCTGGCGCGCTTCGGCCCGGAGCCGCCGACGCTCGTCGGCGCCCTCGCGGACGCGGTCGCCCACACCGTCGCCGGCCGGCCCGACCCGGTCCGGCTCGCCGCGACCGCCGGCGCGCTCGGCGTCCTGCGTGCGCAGCAGGGCCACACCGTCCGGGCACTCATCGAGGACGTCTCCGCACTCCGCGCGCTGCTGACGGTCCAGGCAGCGGCCAGCGACAACCGGCACCGCGTCATCGACGAGGTCCTCGCCGCGGCGACGACCGGCTACGTCGACGAGCTGACGGCGATGCTCGAGTCGCAGGCGACCCGTGACCCGCTCACCGGCCTGCCGAACCGCGCCGGCTTCAACGAGGTTCTCGGCCACGAGATCAGCTCCGCCGCCCGTACGGCGCCACCGGCACTTCTTCTCATCGACCTCGACGGGTTCAAGGGCGTCAACGACACGGACGGGCACCTCGCGGGTGACGCGGTGCTGCGAGGTGTCGCCGAGGTGCTGACGGACGTCGCCCGCACCAGCGACGTGCCCTGCCGACTCGGAGGTGACGAGTTCGCCATCGTCCTGCCGCGGACCACGCAGCGGCAGGCCATGACGGTCGCTCGTCGGCTGCTCTCGGCGTCGCGAGCTGCTGCCGGTCTCGCGAGTGCGCACCAGCGGGTTACGTTCTCGATCGGCATCGGATGGCTGGCCGACGCCACCACGGTCGAGGAGCTGGTAGCCGTCGCCGACGCGGCGCTCTACCGCGTCAAGGGGGTGGGCGGTAACGCTGTTGCCGCAGGGACGCCTGACGACCGCGACACGGCGCAGTCGTGAACGGCTGGCGCGACATGCGCACTCGACGGCGGCTCGGTCACCGAGTCCTTCACGACATCGATGAGCTGACCCACGCCGCAAGCGACCCGGCGGCAGCGCGCGAGCTCGCTCGGCTGGTGATGCGTGACCTCGACGGGGATCACTCGCCGACGGCTCGCGAGGTCGTCGCCGCGGTCGTCGCGAGGTGCGCCGACGACGGTCAGCGCAGCGGCCTGGCGGCGTACCTGCATCTGTGCCGGGACGTCTCCTTCGACAGCTTGGCGAACCTCTTCGACGTGACCCCACCGGCAGCCCGCCGGCTCGTGGAGCGCGGCACTGGCACCGCCCCTGTCACCGCGGCCGACGAGTGCCGCGGCTGGGCTCTCGTTGCGCCGCGACCTGGGCGCACCGACCCGGAGGTGCGAGCCGCGTCGGGGCATCTCTCGCTCTGCCGGCGGTGTCGGTACCGGTTGCGCGCACACGCCGTTCTCGAGCAACGCGTCGCCGCCGCCGGTTCCACCGCCTTCGGCGCGTCCGTCACCGCCGCCGTCGGCCGCGCCTTCGCCGGTAGCCATGTCGCCAGTGCGGCGGGCGCGATCACGGGCCCGGTGCTCGCGTTGTCGACCGCCGCAGCCCTGACGGCCGGGGCGGGTGCGTTCGCCGTCACGACGCGCGACGGCGGGTCGCAGCTACCGCGCGTCTCGAACGTCAGCCACGACGGCCCGGCTCCTCATGGCGGCGGCCGAGCACCCGCACGCAGCTCGCGACCCGCGTCGAGTGACGCGAACCCGACAGCCACCTCGGTCCCTGCGACGGCGCCGACCCCGCTTCCGGACGCAGCGCCGTCCCGGCTCGCGCCATTGCCCGGCACGACTCTGCTGAAGCTGCCGACCCTGTCGACGTCACCGCTTCCGCTGCCGACGGTCAGCATCTCCCCCCTGCCGCTGACGACGACCTCTCCGTTGCCGGTGCCGGTCCCGACGCTGACGCTTCCGCCGCTCCCCTGACGTCCTGCGCGTCAGACGGCGGACAGCGGCAGCCGCAGCTCCGCCGGCGCGCCCGCGGGAACGCTCGGCCGGACCGGCGGCACCGGCGGCACCGGCTGGTACGACGCCCCGAGCGCTGGCCGTGGGTCAGCGTCGCCCTTGTTCGGCCAGAAGGCCATCGCGCGTTCGGCCTGAGCCGTGATGGTCAGCGACGGGTTGACACCGAGGTTCGCGCTCACCGCGGCACCGTCGACGACGTGCAGCCCGTCGTACCCGTACAACCGGTGCCACGGGTCGATGACGCCCGTCTCCGCGCTGTCGCCGATGGGACAGCCGCCGATGATGTGTGCGGTCATGGGGATGTTGGCGATCTCCCCGACCGAGCCGCCGGGCGTTCCGTCGATGCGCTTCGCGACGCGGCGGGTCACCTCGTTGCCGACAGGGATCCAGGTCGGGTTCGGCTCACCGTGCCCCTGACTCGTCACCAGCCGCTCGCCGAACAGCGAACGCTTCCGCCGCACGGTCAGTGAGTTGTCGAGCGACTGCATGACCAGCACGATGATCGTCCGCTCCGACCAGCCGCGGAGCCACAGCAGCTTGCGGGTCAGCAGCGGATGCCGCAGCACCTGCCCGACCCACTTCAGCCAGCGCGGGATGCGGCCGCCGCCGTCGGTCATGTGCGTGGACAGCAGGCCCATCGCGTTGGAACCGCGGCCGTAACGGACGGGCTCGACATGCGTTCGAGCGTCCGGGTAGAACGACGACGTGATCGCCACTCCGCGTGTGTAGTCGACGTTCTTGCGGTTCGACATCGCGCCGAGGATCGCCTCGGAGTTGGTGCGAGTCAGCTCACCCAGCCGTGACGACAGCCGCGGGAGCACGCCCTCGTCACGCATGCGCAAGAGCAACCGTTGCGTGCCGAGGGTGCCGGCGGCGAAGACCACCTGCGCGGCCGAGAACGTCGCGTGCTCACTGCGGCGAGAGGTGTGTCGCGCGTCGACGACGTAACCGCCCTCGGGCCGCGGCCGCACCGCCGTCACTGTCGTCTCGGGGTGGATGACCGCGCCGAGGCCCTCGGCCAGATGCAGATAGGTCAGGTCCAGCCGGTTCTTGGCGTTGTGGCGGCAGCCGATCATGCACTCGCCGCACTGGATGCATCCGGTGCGCTCCGGCCCCGCGCCACCGAAGTACGGGTCGGGCACGGTCTTGCCTGCCGGGCCGAAGAACACGCCCACCGGCGTCAACGTGAACGTGTGCCCGACGCCCATCTCGTCCGCGACGGCCTTCATCTCGATGTCGGACGGAGTCATCGTCGTGTTCTTGGTGACACCGAGCATCCGCTCGGCCTGGTCGTAGTACGGCGCGAGCTCCGCCTTCCAGTCGGTGATGTGCGCCCACTGCCGGTCGGCGAAGAAGTCGTCGAGCGGCGTGTAGAGCGTGTTGGCGTAGACCAGCGAGCCTCCACCGACGCCCGCGCCGGAGAGCACGAGGACGTCGTTGAGCGGCGTGATCCGCTGAATTCCGAGCATTCCGAGTCGGGGCGCCCAGAGGAACTTCTTCAGCTCCCAGGACGTCTTCGGCAGTGTGTCGTTCGTGAACCGCCGCCCGGCCTCGAGCACCGCGACGCGGTAACCCTTCTCGGCAGCCCTCAGGGCTGCAACCGATCCACCGAACCCGCTGCCGATGACCACCACATCGGCGTCGTACGCCGTCGCCTGCTCACTCACCCGTCGAGGGTAACGAGCGCCCTCACCCGGCATACGGCGTGCCGGAGGCGCGCTAGATGTAGGCGACGCGCCGCCGCGACGTCAACGTCGAGGCCGCCGCGCCGATCAGCACGGCCGCGACGACGCCGGGCAGCAGGTCGGCGGCGCCTCCCGGCAGCGACGGCGCGGCCGGCAGGAAACCGCTGCCCGAGGACGAGCCGCCGGCGCTGAGCAGAGCGGGGCACTGCCCGGTCGCCGTGTCGGAGACGGGCGCCAGGGCGGCCGGGTAGCTGCGGCGCGACTCGCCGGCCAGGCCGATGACCTCACCGCCGGTGTGCAGGGCGGGACCCTTGAAAGCCGGGTCGCTCGACTTCGTGAACGCTGCGGCCGGCACGTCGACCCGGACCTCGTTGTGCGCGTCGTCGAACGCTCCCTTGAGTCCTGAGTAGATCGTCCCGGGCAGGCCGGTGCCGTGCGAGATCAGCGAGAACGACGTCCCCGTCGTGAGGTCCCGGTCCGCTTCGACGCCGTAGCCCTTGTTGGCCCAGCCGAAGTAGAACCGGAAGATCTGCCCGGTCCCGCCCGCCGGCGGGTTGGCCGACAGGTTCGTGACCTTCAGGTGGAAGGTCGCGACCTTGGAGTGCGGGTTCCACGTCACCCAGCCCTCGCGCAGGTCGAGGCCGTCCTGGCTCGCCTGGTGCGGGTCCGCGAGCGCAAGCGACGTCGCGTCGCCGCGAGGGTCCGTGAACGTGCCGATCGAGTTGCAGTCGACGGTGGCATATCGCACCTTCAGCGACGGCAGCTTGCGTCCCGTCGTGACCGAGTAGCCCGTCAGCTGCTGCGTGAACGCGGAGAACAGCTGTCCCGGCGCCTTTCCGTTGTCGGCGATGGCGAGGTTGGCGCGACCTTCCTTGTCGATCGCGATCTGGAAGAAGTCGAGCAGCGAGCGGTCGCCGGTCGAGTACGGCGCACCGGGTACCGGGACGAGCGAGCAGAACGTGCCGTTCTGGCAGATGTCACCGACGTGCACGACGGGCGTGATCGCCTCGTTGTAGTCGAGCGCGGTCGGCTGCGGCGTTCCGCGCACGACGCGGTCCGCGTTGCGCAGCTGCGCGAAGGCGACCGTCCACTTCGTCTTGCTGTCACCCGGGTCGCGGTAGACCTGGTTGGACTTCGGCGCTCCGCCGCTGCCGTGGTACCAGACGACATCGAGCAGGCCCTTGCCGCCTGCTGCGATCCACGGGAAGACATCCGCCTTGCCGGCGTCCGGTCGGTCGCTTCCGTTCGGACCGACGGCACGGTTGTCACGGTTGATCTGCATCGGCTTCGACCAGTGCGCGCCGTGGTCGGTCGAGACGGCGTACTCCACCTTGTAGGTGTCGGCCCATGCGGCGTAGAGGTTGCCGGCGCTGTCCGACGTCACGACGGGGAACAGCATGTTCAGCTCACGGTGGCTCGCCGGGTTGACCTCGAAGACCTTCGTGTCCTTCCACGTGACACCACCGTCGACCGACTTGCCGACGAAGATCGCGTTGAGCCCGTTGTACGACGACCCCGGCGCGTTCGACTTGGTCGCCTGCTGGGTGTCGGTGGCGAGACCGAAGATGGCGTACATCGCGTGAACCGGCTCACCCGAGATCGGGTTCGTCACGCCTTTGATCGGCTCCGCGTGGTTGACGATGATGTTGCCGATCTGCTGCGTGCTGCCGCTGGCGGCGAGCAGCTGCGGCTCGATGATGCCGTTGGCGTTGCTGGCGCCGAGCGACACGTAGTGCTGGCCCGCGTCCGGGCTCACGGACACGACGATCTGGCCGGTGCTGACCAGGTGGTAGATGAGGAAGTTGGTCTTCGTCCCGTCGAAGACCTGCCATTGCCGGTCGGTCAGCGTGTTCTGGGTGGCGAACGGGTTCAACAGCTGGAACGTCTTGCCGCAGTCGGTCGACGTCGCGACGGTGAAGTTGTCGAGCAGGTCGATGTTGTGCAGGCCGGAGTAAGCGATCGGCGCGCACGCATGCGCGGGCGTGGCCTGCGTCACGTCGCCGACCGAGATCTCCGAGTCGCCGCCGCCGGTGCCGGCATCCGGCTGCTGCACCGGGCTCTGCAGGAACGAGATCCGCCCGTCCGGCCAGCGCTTCTTCGTGATCCGCCAGAAGTTCGAGCCCAGGCCGGTCGGCGCGGAGACGTACGCGACGGACTGCCCGTCCGCCGGCACGCGGATCGACGGCTCGGCCCCGCCGCCGGCGAGGATCATCGGCCGGCTGAACGTGGCGTGTGGCTGCGCGGGTCGGGCGACGGCAGGGAACGCGACCGTGATTCCGGCGGTGAGCGTGGCCACCGTCAGGCCGGTGAGAAGCGGTCGTACGCGCATGAGGAGCTCCCGTCGTCATCGACGCGCCCGACTTCGACGCCGACGGGTGACGTCCTGCTAGTCGCTGACCCTCAGCGCGACCTGGAAGCCCTCCAGGAACCTCCGCTGCTGCCCGGATCCGGGGTACGGCAGCCGGATGTCGACGACCGGCAGGCCTGCCTGTCGAAGGGCGTCGAACGCGTGGTCGTAGGTGGCGGCGCCGATCAGCACGACGCGCTGCGGCCGCAACGTCGAGCACCGGCGTACAAGTCCGGGCACACAACCGGGCAGCACGTCACGTCGGGACGCGAACGGGTCCTCCGACATGTCGACGAGGAACACGCCGCGGTCGCGCAGCTCGTCGAGGTACGGCGCCTTGTCCCTGCTGGGCGTCTCGCCCAGCACTCCCCGCACGACGTACCGGAACAACGAGTCGTGCGTCAGCACGTCCTCGAAGTAGAAGTAGCGATCGAGCGCACTCGGCGGAGCCTCCGTGACGAGCAACAGGTCGATCTCGTCCGGCCGGTATCGCTCGGCTGCCCGCCGCCGTCGCTCCCGCGCAGCCGCAATCGCCGTATCTCGGCCTTCTATGGCCGACATGTGGCGATGGTCGCTGTCACGAGGTGACGATGAGACCGACCCGCTGGAACTCCTTCAGGTCGGAGTAACCCGCCTTCGCGATCGAGCGCTTGAGGCCACCGAACAGGTTGAGATAGCCCTCGGGTGTCGTCGACGGGCCGCGCAGGACCTCCTGCATCGTGCCGACCGGCCAGTCCGGCCCGGCGCCGGCGTAGCGCCCGCGCGGCAGCTTGGGGTGCGACGCAGCTGCGTGCCACCACGACCCGCGAGCGGGCGCCTCCGCCGCCATCGCGAGCGGCTCCCCCAGCATCACGGCATCAGCACCACAGGCGAGCGCCTTCGCGATGTCACCGCTCGTCTCGACGCCGCCCGCGGCGATGACGTGCACGTAGCGCCCACCGGTCTCGTCGAGGTAGTCGCGACGTGCCGCCGCGGCGTCGACGATGGCCGTCGCCATCGGCACCTCGATGCCGAGCACCTGCGCCGTGGTCGACCACTCGTCGGCCGCCACACCGACGATCACACCAGCCGCGCCGGTGCGCATCAGGTGCAAAGCCGTCTGGTAGTTGGTGCAGCCGCCGACGATCACCGGGACGTCGAGGTCGGCGATGAAGGTCTTGAGGTTGAGCGGTGGCTCGGTCACCGACGTCGACACGTGTTCCGCCGACACGATCGTCCCCTGGATGACGAGGAGGTCGACGCCGGCGGACAGGATCGTCGGCGACAGCCGCGGCGTGTGCTGCGGGGAGACGCGCACCGCCACGACCCCGCCCGAGTCTCGCAGCTCCTTGATGCGTTGCGCGACGAGCTCCTCGCGCACCGGTTCGGAGTAGACCTGCTGCAGCCGCGCCGTGGCGGCTTCGGGATCGAGATCCGCCAGCTCGGCCAGCACGTCCGACGGGTCGTCGTAACGCGACCACAGGCCCTCGGCATCGAGAACACCGAGACCGCCCAGCCGGTGCACCTCGGCGGCCGTCGCCGGCGACATCGTCGCGTCGGACGGAAAGGCCATCAACGGGATCTCGAACCGATACGCGTCGATCTGCCAGGTCAGCGACACCTGGTCGATGTCGCGGGTGCGGCGCGACGGCACGATGCCGACGTCCGACAAGTGGTAGCCGCGGCGCGCCGACCGGCCGAGACCGATCTCGACGTTGTCTCTCATCGCATCGTCACCGGCTGGAGTAGTTGGGCGCTTCGACCGTCATCTGGATGTCGTGCGGGTGGCTCTCCTTGAGTCCCGCGGACGTGATGCGGACGAACTGCGCCTCCTGGAGCTGCTCGATGGTCTCCGCACCGACGTAACCCATCGCCGCGCGAAGACCACCGACGAGCTGATGCGCGACGGCACCGAGCGGACCGCGGTAGGGCACCTGCCCTTCGATGCCCTCGGGGACGAGCTTGTCGTCGCTCAGCACGTCGTCCTGGAAGTAGCGGTCCTTCGAGTAGGAGCGCGCCTGCCCCCGCGACTGCATGGCGCCGAGCGAACCCATGCCCCGATAGGACTTGAACTGCTTGCCGTTGATGAAGATGAGCTCTCCCGGCGACTCGTCGCAGCCGGCGAGCAACGAGCCGAGCATCACCGCGTCGGCGCCGGCCGCAATGGCCTTCGCGATGTCGCCGGAGTAGGTGACACCGCCGTCGGCGATCACCGGGACGTCCGCCCGCCGCGCCACCTGCGCCACGTCGTAGATGGCCGAGATCTGCGGTACGCCGACACCGGCGACGACGCGCGTGGTGCAGATCGCGCCGGGGCCGACACCACACTTCACCGCGTCGGCGCCTGCGTCGATGAGCGCCTGCGCGGCCGCGCCCGTCGCGATGTTGCCGCCGATGATGTCGATGGAGATCGTCGACTTCAACCGCGCGACCATCTCGAGCACGGCACGCGAGTGGCCGTGCGCAGTGTCGACGATCAGGAAGTCGACCCCCGCCTCGGTGAGCGTCATGGCGCGCTTGAACGAGTCCTCACCGACACCGACCGCCGCGCCGACGACGAGTCGTCCCTCGGCGTCCTTCGTCGCGAGTGGGTAGTCGCGCGTCTTCGCGAAGTCCTTGACCGTGATGAGCCCGCGCAGATGGCCGCGGTCGTCGACGAGCGGCAGCTTCTCGACCTTGTTGTCCTGCAGCAGCCGCAGCGCGTCGTCGCGGGAGACACCCACCGGCGCCGTCACGAGCGGCATCGCCGTCATGACCTCGCGCACGAGCCGGTCGTGGTTGGGCTCGAAGCGGATGTCGCGGTTGGTCACGATGCCGACGAGCACGCCCTCCGGGTCCGTGACCGGAACACCGGAGATGCGGTAGCGACCCATCAGCGCGTTGGCGGCCGCGATCGTGTCCTCCGGCGAGCAGGTGATCGGCTGCGTCACCATGCCGGCCTCGGAACGCTTGACGATGTCGACCTGCGCCGCCTGGTCCTCGACGGCGAGGTTGCGGTGCAGGACCCCGACGCCGCCCTGACGTGCCATCGCGATGGCCATCCGCGCCTCGGTCACGGTGTCCATCGCGCTGGAGACGAGCGGCGTGCGCAGTCGCAGCGACCGCGACAGCCGTGCGGACGTGTCCACCTCGCTCGGGATCACGTCCGAGGCCGCAGGCAGCAGCAACACGTCGTCGAAGGTCAGTCCCAGCCGAGCGAACTTCGGCGGCAGGCCGCCCTCGTCGGAGGAGAAACCGGGCGACTCGTCCATCACACCTACTCGCGAGTGGCGGAAAGCGTCATTCTACGGGCGTCGCGAAGAACGGTCCGGGAGCGACGCGGCGGCGTACGGTGGGGGCGTGGCCGACGACGTTCCGCTGGACCCCTTCGCGGGTGATCCTGCCGACCCCGCGGCCGCGCTCCACGACGACGACGTGATGGAGCCGCTCACGGCCGAGGAGCGCGAGGACGTGCTCGCCGATCTCGAGGATCTCGAGATCTTCCAGGCGCTGCTCGAGCCCCGGGCGGTCCGCGGACTCGTGGTCGACTGCCAGGACTGCGAGGAGCCGCACTACTTCGAGTGGGATCTCCTGCGCGGCAACCTCAAGCGGCTGCTCGACCAGGGCCAGCCGCACGTGCACGAGCCGGCGTTCCAGCCCAACCCGTCCGAGTACGTGTCCTGGGACTACGCCCGAGGGTTCGCCGACGCGGTCCTCGATCTCGACGAGGACTGACGCAGCCGAACCGGCCGGTGAAGCTTCACAGCGCACGCTTCAACCGACAAAGGCATCTGCCGGTTGTCTCGCTAGCGGACGAGGCGGAGGCGGAAGCCGGAGGCGACGGCCTGGGCGCGGTCGTTGACGCCGAGCTTGCGGAACAGCCGCCGGGCGTGCGTCTTGATCGTGTCCTCTGAGAGGTAGAGCTCCCGGCCGATCTGCGCGTTGCTCTTGCCGCCGGCCATGCCGGTCAGCACCTGCAGCTCGCGCTCGGTGAGCTCCGGTGCCTGTGCGTCCACGGGTTCCGCGCGGTCGTCAGCGGCCTCCGCCAAGGCGGAGACGGACAGTGCTGTCGCGACCGCCGCACACAGCTCCTCGCGCGAGACGTCCTTGTGCAGGTAGCCGCGGGCGCCGCCGGAGATCGCCAGCGCGACCAGATCGCGGTCCGCAGCGCCGGTCAGCATCACGACGTTGGCGTCCGGGTGCTGCCGGACGAGCCGGCGGGCTGCCTCGAGGCCGCCCAGACCGGGCATCTGCAGATCCATCAGGACGAGGTCCTGGCGCTCCGCCGGCCAGCGGGCGAGAACCTCCTCGCCGCTCGCGGCCGTGTCGACCCGATCGACGCCAGGAACCGTCTGCACCGACTGACGCAGGCCCTCACGGACCTGCCGGTGGTCGTCACAGATGAGGACCGTCGTCATGGCTTCCTTCGGTCGCAGCGGGCAGCGTGAGCGTGACACCGTCCGGGTCGGATCGGAGGAGCCCGCCGAGCGCGCTCACCCGGCGGTTCCAGCGATCCATCTCGCTGGCGTCACAGGCAATGTCGGCAGAATCCACGCGCAACTTCACCGATTCGCCCTCAACGGCTGCGAACACGCTCGCGCGGCTCGTTGCGCCGCGCAGGACCGCCTCCGCGACGCGCTCGACGGTCACCGCGACGGGCGGGGGCAGCTCGTCCAGCAGTGCGTCGTTCGCCCGGATCGTCACCCGCAGCGGCGGCTGCCCGTCATCCGGACGGTCGGCGGCGACCCGTCGCCCCAGCTCCGCGAGCGCAGATCGCAAGCCCGCCTCGAGGGCGTGCGCGCGCAGGTCACGCTGGGCCTGCCGGTACGCCGTCACGGCAGTCCGCACCGGCTCGCGGAGATCTCCGGGCGCGGCCTTGCCCGCGCTGATCTGCTCGGCGGTGTACTGCAGAGCCACCAGGTCCTGGGCGACCCGGTCGTGCAGGGCGGTGGCGAGCTGCGCGCGGTCGGCCTCGCTGTCGAGCACGGCCTGCCCGGCGAGCCGACGGAGGTCGACGGGCTCGTCGGAGCGGTCGGCCGCGAGCGCCAGAGCCAGAACGTCGGCGACCGCGGTCAACGCCGAGGCCCGCTCCGGCGTGAACGGCTCTCCGGCCGTCGCCGTCAGCACGGCGAGCACCGATCCGCGGCGTCGTACGGGCGCGTCGAGCGCCCACCGCTGCCGGTCGTGGCGGGGAGACGGCACCAGGCTCGGCTGCGCCCGCGCGACGACGCCGGGACCGCCGGCGTCACGCAGGACGAGCTCCTCGCAGCCGAGCGCCTGCGCGGACAGCTGTACGACGTCGTCGACCGCCTCGGCGCCGGCGGCACAGAGCAGGCGGACGACGGCAGGGAGCAGGCCGGCGAGCGCGCTGGCGCGCGGAACGACGGTCGTCACGTCTCACCTCCCTGCGACCCGACGGTGCAGTGTCGGCGGGCAGGGTGGGTCACCACAGCCGGTCGAGCGATCAGGCAGCCGCCCGCCTGCACAATCTGGCGGCGCGGATAGGTGGCTCAGCCTTCGAGCAGCGCGCTCACGTTTGGCCGGGCCAGCCATTCGTCGCGGAGCTCCGGGGGCAGGTCGGCGGCCATCGTCAGCACGGCCGAACGCGCGGCCGACAGCGACTTCGCGCTCTCCTCGGGCGACGTGCCGACGAGCAGCGCCCCCAGGAGCGCCCGCGACTGCCAGACGACCGGCAGCGCGCCCAGCCCTTCGGACAGCGTGGCGGCACGGCGAAGCGTCGCGGCCGACTCGGGCGAGCCGGCCTGCAGCTCGGCGACCCCCTGGAAGAGCAGCCCCTTGGCGACGTGACGCGGCGCCCGGGCCCGCTCGGCCCGTTCGACACTCGCCGCGGCGGCCGTCACCGCCTCCTGCGGCGCGTCGACGAGCAACGCGACCTCGGCTCGGGCCCAGTCGAAGCGCACCCGCTGCCGCCACCAGTCGTCGTCGTGCTGGTCGGCGAGGTCCTCGGCATCGGACAGCCGGGCCTGCGCCTCGTCGGCCTCGTCGAGACCGACCGCGTCGGTCGCGAGGCCCAGGGTGCAGTCGAACGTCGCCTCGTCGCTGCCCTCGGCGAGCGCGAGTCCGCGGCTGTCCAGCTCACGGGCCTGCTCGTGCCGCCCGAGCCCACGGTGGATGCTCGCCGCGGTCGCCGCCGCGAGCGCGGCGAACAGCTTCGTCTCCGGTGCCGACTCGGCGTGCCCGCCCGCGTCGAGCAGCGGCACGAGAACGCGCAGCGCGCTGCCGTAACGCCCCGATGCGGACAGCGCCACGCCGAGCAGCCAGGCGGCCGCCGTGACCTCGGCGCGGCGGCCCTCCCGCTGAGCGGTGACCACCGCACGCTCGAGATCGGCCACGGCCGCAGCAGGCGGACCGTGGAACGCCGCGCGCTCGCCCGAGGCGAGCAGCGTCGCGAGATCGCCGTCCACGATTCCTCCCAGGCCGACCGGGCTGGCCGCGGGCAGACTAGCGATCCGGGCGCTGCCTGGTCACGCGGCGCGCGCGACCTGCCACCAGCGGGCACCCACGAAGCCGAGCAACAGGCCTGCGAGCGCGATGCTCAGCTGGCTGGAGCGAGGAAGGGGCACCGGCAGCGGGCGGACCGAGGCGGCCAGCACTGCGGTGTGCTGGTCCTGCGAGCTGAGCAGGAGGCCGAGGTCCGGTGTCGGGTCTGCCAGCGGACGGGTGCCGGTGTGGGGCAGCGCCCGGCTGACCCGCTTGGCACGCACCACGCGACGGTGGCTCGGGGCGGCGGCCGCGGAGGAGGCGCGCGTCGTCGCGGCCGTGGGAACGGGCGCCGGCTTGCTCGTCGCAACGGCCGCGGGCCGCGGGCTGCTCGTGACGGCCGGCTTCGGCTTGACCGAGGTCGTCTGCGTCTTGGTGGTCGAGTGGTAGGTGTCGACGAAGTCGAAGGTGTTCCACGCCGTACTGCCGTCGAGGACGACCGCGACGCCGGTGTAGCGGAACGCCCCGTTGAGGATGTTGTCGCGGTGCTCGGTGGAGTTCATGTACGCGTTGAACAGGGCGTCCGGGTCGTTGGCCGGCCCGTCCCCGACGTTCTCGCCGTACGTCGTCCAGTCCGGGCTGCCGTGTGTCTCGAGCTGATGCGCCAGATCGGGGTTGTGCGACAGGGTCTGGGCGGAGTCGAGGTGCGCGGTCCATGCGGCGGCCACCTGCGAGGTGCCCGAGGTGACCGTCAGCGCAGGGAGGCCATGCTGCTGGCGGGCCTGGTTGACGAGCTGGACGAGACGCGAGGCGTAGCTCGACGAGGTCCACGTGGCTGCGTGGGCGGGGGCGAGACCGAACGCTGCACCGAGCGCCAGAAGCGTTGCGACCAGGGATCCGATCGTCCGCCGCACATCTCCCCCTCTGCTCAGCGCGTCGCCCGACTAACCCGAAAGGACTAGTCGAGGTGACGGCCAGGCCGGAAATTTTCTTCGCGGTGGGGGCAACGATTCCTGCCGGACCAGGGCAGAACAGCCGAAAGCGCCCCGGTCGGAATCGGCCGGGACGCTTTCGGTTGGTGCAGGCGGTTGCCTAGTGGCTGTGACCGCCGGGGCCGTGGCTGTGGCCGTGGCCATGACCGGCGGCGTCGCCCTCGGGCTCGGCCGGCTTGTCGGCGACGATCGTCTCGGTCGTCAGGAGCATGCCGGCGATCGAGGCGGCGTTGCGCACCGCGGAGCGGGTGACCTTCACCGGGTCGATGACGCCGGCCTTGACGAGGTCGACGTACTCGCCGGTCGCCGCGTTGAGGCCCTGGCCCGCCGGGAGCTCGCGCACCTTGCTGACCACGACGTAGCCCTCGTGGCCGGCGTTCTGCGCGATCCAGCGAAGCGGCTCGACGAGAGCGGTCCGGACGATGTTGACGCCGGTCGCCTCGTCACCTGTGAGGCCGCAGCTGTCGTCGAGAGCCGACGACGCCGAGACCAGGGCGCTGCCGCCACCGGCGACGATGCCCTCCTCGATCGCGGCGCGGGTCGCGGAGATGGCGTCCTCGAGCCGGTGCTTGCGCTCCTTGAGCTCGACCTCGGTCGCTGCGCCGACCCGGATGATGCCGACGCCACCGGCCAGCTTGGCCAGCCGCTCCTGCAGCTTCTCGCGGTCCCAGTCGGAGTCGCTCGCCTCGATCTCGCCACGGATCTGGCGGATCCGGTCCTCGATGGCGCTCTGCTCGCCGGCACCGTCGACGATCGTCGTGTTGTCCTTCGTGACCGTGACGCGACGGGCCTTGCCCAGCACCTCGATGCCGACGGTGTCGAGCTTGAGACCGACCTCCTCGGCGACGACCTGGCCGCCGGTGAGGATGGCCATGTCCTGGAGCATCGCCTTGCGGCGGTCACCGAAGCCCGGCGCCTTCACGGCGACGGCGGTGAAGGTGCCGCGGATCTTGTTGACGACGAGCGTCGACAGCGCTTCGCCCTCGACGTCCTCGGCCACGATGAGCAACGGCTTGCTCGCCTGGACGACCTTCTCGAGCAGCGGCAGCAGCTCACTGATCGCGCCGACCTTGCCCTGCACCAGCAGGACGTAGGGGTCGTCGAGAACGGCCTCCATGCGCTCGGGGTCGGTGACGAAGTACGGCGAGATGTAGCCCTTGTCGAACTGCATGCCCTCGGTGAACTCGAGCTCGAGTCCCATCGTCTGGGCTTCCTCGACGGTGATGACGCCGTCCTTGCCGACCTTGCTGAACGCCTCGGCGATGAGCTCGCCGATCTTCGGGTCCTGGGCGGAGATCGACGCGACCTGCGCGACCTCGGCCTGGTCGTCGACCTCGCGCGCGTCCTTCAGCAGCCGCTCGCTGACGGCCTCGACCGCAGCGTCGATGCCGCGCTTCAGCGCCATCGGCTGCGCACCCGCCGCGACGTTGCGCAGGCCTTCGCGCACCATCGCCTGGGCGAGCACGGTCGCTGTCGTCGTACCGTCACCGGCGACGTCGTTGGTCTTGGTCGCCACTTCCTTGGCGAGCTGGGCGCCCATGTTCTCGTAGGGGTCCTCGAGCTCGATCTCCTTGGCGATGGTCACGCCGTCGTTGGTGATCGTCGGCGCGCCCCACTTCTTGTCGATGACGACGTTGCGGCCCTTCGGGCCGAGCGTCACCTTCACCGCGTCGGCGAGGCGATCGACACCGCGCTGGAGCGAGTCACGCGCGTCGGAGTGGAACTGCAGGATCTTCGACATTCGCTTCCTGTTCCTCTCACAGCAGCGCACATCGGCGCGCTGAACAGCGCGACGCCCCGGGCCTGGTCCAGGCGCCGGGGCGTCGAGCAGACGTTCGTTACTTGTCGACGACGGCGAGGACGTCGCGGGCCGAGAGGATGAGGTACTCCTCCGAGCCGTACTTGACCTCGGTGCCGCCGTACTTCGAGAAGATGACGGTGTCACCCTCCTTGACGTCCATCGGCGAGCGCTGGCCGTCTTCGAACCGGCCCGGGCCGACAGCGAGGACCTTGCCCTCCTGCGGCTTCTCCTTGGCGGTGTCCGGGATGACGATGCCGGACGCCGTCGTCTGCTCGGACTCCAGCACCTGAACGACGATGCGGTCCTCGAGCGGCTTGATGTTGACCTTGGTGGCCGTGGTCACGACCTGACCTCCCCCACTTCGCTGCGGGTGGTTGACGGGGCGGCGGAGAACCGGACCGCCGTCGCGGGGGTCGGGCCGGCACGTGCCGCCGTGGGCTGGCACTCCCAGGCGCCGAGTGATTAGCACTCAGGAGAACCGAGTGCCAATCTACGACGGTCGCGCGCCGCCCGTCAATCGGGGTCCGGCGGGCCTACTTGTAGACGTACTTGTACGACGCCGTGATGCTCGGCTCGCCCTCGAGGTTGCAGTAGACCACCGAGTAGCTGCCCGCCTTGGGCAGCATCACGACGGTGCCCTCGGGGTCGGTCGGCGTCCCGCCGTCAGAGCCGGCGAGGACCAGCCCCTTGGAGTCGCGGACCTCCATGGCCCAGTCGAGCGCGTTGTGTCCGACGACGGTCAGGATGCCCTTGCCCTTGACCTTGAGCGTCTGGCTGTTGACGTCGGTCGGCGCGGCCGGAAGGTTGCCGTGGCAGTGGCTCGCCGCGTCGCTGTTGGCCGTGACGGTCGGGTCCGGCGTGACGTCCGTGTAGCTGAAGGTGCCGCTCAGCGGCTTGGGCTTCGGCTTGGCGGCCAGCGCGGGAGCGGTGCCGGCAACGCCGACGGCGGCGATCGTGGCGAGGGCCAAGGTGGCGCGGCGGTTCATCCGGTAGCTCCCCTTCGAGCGCGGTCTGGGTGCTGAAGGGTTCGACGTCCTGCCGCCGACTCCTGCCGGTTCAGGCGCGGGCAGCCTCGTCGAGCACGCGAAGGATCGACTCGGCCAGGGACCGCGCCGACTCGGCCGTCAGCTCGACCCCCACCCGGGCCGCCGGTCCGTCGGCCGGGCGGCGCAGGTCGATGTTGAGCGTGTGGTCGGCGGTCGCGTGCACGGGATGGTCGTAGTAGACGCTGGCGTCGGTCACCCGGATCCATCCCGTCGGACCCTTCGCACTGCCGGTGACGGGAAGTGTCTCGGTGACGTAGGTGCACACGGCGGCTCAGCCCTTGAGGTGGGTGCCGACGAAAGACCAGATCCGCTCCCAGCCGTCGAGCGCCGCCTCGACGCGGTACGCCGTCCGGTCCGGCGAGAAGAACGCATGACCGGCGCCGTCGTAGCGGTGGAACTCGTGCACCTTGCCCGCGTCGGTGAGCGCCTTGTCGATCTCGTCGACCTGCGCCGGCGTCGGGAACTGGTCGTCGTTGCCGAACAGTCCGAGCACGGGGCACGACACGTCTCCGGCGCGGTCGACCAGCGGCACCATCGACGGCAGCTGCGGCGGCGGCCCGTCACCCGCGATCATGCCGCCGTAGCAGACGATCGCGGCATCGATGGGCAACGTCGCTGCGGCAAGGAACGTCTGCCGGCCGCCGGAGCAGTGGCCGATGACGGCAACCTTGCCGTTGCTCGTCGGCAGCGACCGAAGGTGCTCGACGGCCGCTCGCACGTCACCCATCACCTGCTCGTCGCGGACGCCGCCGTCAGCGCGCACCTTGGCCGCGGCGTCGTCCGGCGCGACGTCACGTCCGACGCGGCTGTAGAGGTTGGGGCAGACCGCGTCGTAGCCGGCGTCCGCTGCGCGGCGGACGAACTCCTTCGTCTCCCGGTCGTAGCCGGGAAGGTGGTGGATGAACACCATCCCTCCGCGCGCGGTCTGCTCCTGCGGCCGGGCAAGGTATGCCTCGATCTCGGCGCCGTCGGGGCCGGTGAGGTAGACGGTCTGTGCGCAGATGCTCGTGTCCATGCGCGCATCCTGCCTCAGGCGATCGAGAGCGACGGATCGGCCGGCAGGTCCAGTGGAGACGGGCCGACGCCTCGCTCGACGAGCACCGCGCCGAGTGCCGCGACCATGGCACCGTTGTCGGTGCACAGCTTCGGCGGTGGCACGCGCAAGGTGATGCCGGCAGGCTCGCAACGCTGCTCGGCGAGCGCCCGCAACCTGCTGTTGGCGGCGACACCGCCGCCGATGACGAGATGGTCGATACCGCGCTCCTTGCACGCAGCGACGGCACGAGCCGTCAGCACGTCGGCAACGGCTTCCTGGAACGACGCCGCGACATCGGCGACCGGGACGTGCTCACCGGCTCGTTCGCGCGCTTCGACCCAGCGGGCAACCGCTGTCTTCAAGCCGCTGAACGAGAACGAGTACGGCGCATCCCGAACGACGCCGCGCGGGAAGTCGATGGCCGTCGCGTCGCCCTCACGGGCAACCCGGTCGATGTGCGGCCCACCCGGAAACGGCAGGCCCAGCACTCGCGCCACCTTGTCGAACGCCTCGCCCGCCGCGTCGTCGATGGTCTGTCCCAACGACTCGACGTCGCTCGTGAGGTCGTCGACCACGAGCAGGGACGAGTGGCCGCCGGAGACGAGCAACGCGATGCACTGCTCCGGGAGATCGCCGTGTGCGATCCGGTCGACCGCGACATGTGCGCTCAAGTGGTTGACGCCGTAGAGCGGCTTGCCGAGCGCGAGTGCGTAGGCCTTTGCGGCCGCGACTCCGACGAGTAGCGCGCCTGCGAGTCCGGGCCCGGCCGTGACCGCGATCGCATCGACGTCGGCGAGACGGACGTCCGCCTGTTGCAGCGCCCGGTGCACCGTCGGAACCATCGCCTCGAGATGGGCCCGACTGGCCACCTCCGGAACCACGCCGCCGAACCGGGCGTGCTCCTCGACACTCGAGGCGAGCGCGTCGGCGAGCAGCTCGCCGCCGCGCACGATCCCGACGCCGGTCTCGTCACACGACGTCTCGATGCCGAGCACCAGCGGCGCGGTCATGACGCGTTCTCCCGTCGCATGACGACCGCGTCGGCGCCACTGGGTTGGTAGTAGCCGCGACGGACGCCGATCCGCCGAAATCCATGGCGCTCGTAGAGGCGGATCGCCTCGTCGTTGCCGTCGCGGACCTCCAGGTCGACCCGCGGGCATCGGCGACGTTCCGCGTCTTCGAGCAGGTCGAGCAGCAGCGCGGTGCCGATGCCGGCCCGCCGTCGCGCGGCGTCGACGCCGATCGTCTGCACGTAGGCCTCACCCGCGTCGTAGGCGCACAAGCCGGCGTAACCGACCAGGTCCTCGCCGTCGGATGCGACGACGTAGTGACGCGTGTCGGGCTCGGCCAGCTCGGACCAGAACATCGTCTCGGTCCACGCGTCCTCGACGAACAGCTCGCGTTCGAGCCGCATCACCGGCTCGATGTGCCACCACCGCATCACGTGCAGCTCGACGCTCATACGGGCGTCACCCGCTTCGGTGCACCGGGAGGTCGCGCGTCCGGGCGGCGCAGGTACATCGGGTGCACCGGGACCTGCCAGGCGTCATCCGCGCCCAAGCGCGCGACTGCAGAAGCAGCGGGGTAACCAGCGACGTCAACGACCGCATGCCCGGCGAACTCGGCGGGATACATGCCCGCGGCGAACCCCACCACCGTCGTTGCCGGCCCCAGCTGCGCGGCGACTGCTGCGGGACGGTCGACCAGCGGGCCGTCGACCCGGCGTCCGCCCGCGTAGCGCGCCCAGTAGACCTCCTTGCGCCGAGCGTCGGTCACGACGACGAACCCGGCTTCCCACGGACGGTCCCCGGCAGCCCACGCCACGGCGTCGAGCGAGCAGGCGCCACGGACCGGCACGCCGAGCGCGTCGGCGAACCCGACTGCGGTCGCCATCCCGACCCGAAGACCGGTGAACGGGCCGGGGCCGACACCGACGGCGACCATGCCGACGTCGGTCGTGCGCACTCCTGCTGCGACCAGCACGGCGTCGATGAGCGGCGAGAGGAGCTCACCGTGCCGGTTGGCGGCGACCTCGGTGCGCTCGGCGAGGACGTCCCGATCGTCCACCAGCGCAACGGATGTCGCCGGTGTCGACGTATCGAGAGCGAGGACGAGCACGAGCGACCAGGTTAGCCGCGGCCGTGCCCCCACTTGGGCGATCGCTTGTCGAGGAACGCACGGATGCCTTCCTGCGCGTCGGCCAGCTGGCTGGTCGCGGCCATGACCTCGATCGCGTAGTCGTACGCCGCGCGCTGGTCACGGTCGATCTGTGCGTACAGCGCCTGCTTGCCGATGCCCTTGCTCTGAGCGCTGCCCCTGGTCACGCGTCCGATCAGGTCGGCCACGGCGTCATCCAGGTCCTCATCCGCGACGACCCGGTTGACCAGTCCCCACTCGTACGCCGTCCGCGCGTCGATGACGTCTCCGGAGAACGCGAGCTCGAAGGCTCGTTTGCGGCCCACGTTGCGGGCGATGGCAACCATCGGCGTGTGGCAGAACCAGCCGCCCTTGCCGCCCGGAGCTGCGAAGCCCGCGCTCTCCGCGGCCACCGCCAGATCGCACGACGCCACCAGCTGACAGCCGGCCGCCGTCGCGAGTGCATGCACTCGCGCAACGACCGGTTGCGGGATCTGCTGGACCACGTCCATCAGCTCGGTGCAGCTCTGCAGCAGCCGGCGCACCGAAGCGTGGTCCGCGCCGGCGACGTCCCGGAAGTCATGGCCCGCGGAGAACACCGGTCCGTTCGCGGCGAGCACGACGCCGAGCGCGTCGGAACCGCCGACCTCACGAAAGGCGTCGGTGAGTGCGGTCAGCATGTCGAGCGAGAGAGCGTTGCGTCGCTCCGGGCGGTTCATCGTGATCGTCGCGACGTCACCGTTCCGGTCGATCAGGACTCCGTCGTGCGTCATGCCGCCATGGTGGCACCGCGACATCCGACGTCATCAAGGCAGTCACGAGCAGCGGCACGAACGCGCCGAGACCCACGAGTGTCAGAACCCAACCGACGAGATGCACGGACGACGCCGGCGCGACGACCAGCAGGAGCCCGGCGTTCGCGCTGATGATCCGCAGCCTCCACACTCTCTCGAGCGTGCCGCTCATCCGCCGGTTCCCCGACGGGCCACCGCCGATCGTCACGGGCAGAAGGAACGAGAGGGCACCGACGAGTGCCTGGGCGACGAGACCGATCCCGAGCAGCGGCACGAGCGGGTGAAGAACGGCGTCGGCGTCGGACAGCGTCGCCAGCCGTACCGCATCGACGACAACCCCGGCCAGCAGCCAACCCGTGCTCGCGCCCAGCCACCACGCCGCGGGCGACCTCGACGGCTGTCCGGGAAGGGTCCGGATCAGCGGCACCATCGCGACGACGACACCGGCGCCGTACGCCGCACAGCCCGCGAGCGCGACCGCAGTGCTGCCGGCGAGCAGCCCGCCCACGAGCACCACGAGCCCGGTCGCGCACGCGGCCAGCGTGACGGGCGCGAGCCGCGGCGCCAGCCCGGTCATCCGGGTCCGGAGCACCGCCGGCCACAACACGACCTCGGTTCCGAGCACCGCCAGGCCGATCCATCCGAACAGGTTGACCTGCGCGTGGGCAAGGTGCAGACGTTGCTGGACGACACTGTCGTCCGCCACCCAGCGGCCGGCCAGCGCCGCACCCAGGCCCGCGCCGAGAAGAAGGCTGACGCCGGAGGCGACATAGAAACCGACGACGCGTCGGAGCGGGCCCGGCATCCGATGCCGGCGAGCCATCGTGAGGAGCGCCGCGACGTGCCAGCCGACGACGAGCACAACCACCATTGCGCCGGCAGCGGCGAGCGCCGGCAGCGACAGCACGACGCCCGCCAGGACCGCGCCGATCGCTGCGTTCAGCCCCACCAGGCGCACGTTGGCGGCTCGTTCGGACGTCAGCCGCGCGTGCAGCAGCGCCTGCGAGAAGTGCCGGCTCCAGACCATGACCGCGTTCGTCGCCGCACCGAGCCCGAGCAGATGGAGAGCCAGCCAGCGATGACGCGGGACGACGCCGTCGAGCGCGAGAACGGCAAGCGCCGTCAGCAGATAGACAGCCACCACTCCGGCCATCAGCGCGTGACGTCGCGCGCGTGGCGCAGGCTCTCGCACCTCCGCCATCGGCAACGTCCGCACGACTACCCGCTCCGTCCCCGAACCGCGTAGATCGCGGTGTGATCGACGTACATGACCGGACGATCGTCACTCGTCACCAGTGCGCCGTAACGGACGTAGTCGTTGCCGTTGCGTTCGAAGGTCTCTCTCACGATCCCGTGCGCACGCAGCGTCGACGGCGCCGTGGCAAGACCGAGAAACGCGCATGCACTCGCGGTGTGGATCCACGGACCGAGCGAGACGTTGCGGACGAGCAGTGCGTTGACCATGCGCAGCAGCGCCCCGGGATGGATGACCGCGTCCTCGGCGTAGAGCGGCAGCTTCTCGCTGATGTCGTCGAGATATCGCTGCGCCACCGTGCTGTCGACCGCTTCGCTGATCGAGCCCAGCGGGCCCGGCCGCAGCGAGTCCGCACTCGCCGGCGGCAAGGTTTCCCGCAGAGGTGTTTCGACGAACTCGTCGAGAGAGACCTCACGCGCCGACACCGGGGTCGCCGATCCGACGGACCGCACCACGCCGTCCGGGCCGGTCAGAGCCAGCTCGTACGCCGGCCCACCGGTCGCGCGCGCACTCGCGACGACCTCCTCCCCGTCGTAGACCGGCTGACGGAACCTGACGTCGATGCCACCGCCCGACAGGAACTCCGAGCCCCAGGCCTCGACGAGGGGATGAGTCAGGTACGCGAACAGCTCGACGCCCGGCACGAGTGCACCGCTGAAGCCGAACTGCTGCGCCACCGCGTCGTCGTGGATCTTGTTGTCCGACGACGGGTCGATGTTGCGCGCGATGACGGTGTAGTCGACCGGTGTGCTCACGACGGCAAGTCTGACGCCGACCAGCGCGCACCGACACCGGTGAGCGTCACGCGTCTCGTCTCGTCGGACTCGTCGGCGGAGCGCTCCAGTCGCACCTCCAAGCGGTCGGCGGCCAGATCCTCGACGAGTCCCTCGCCCCACTCGACGACCGTCACGGAGTCCTCCAGCGCAGCATCGAGGTCGAGGTCGTCCACCTCCTCCACCGAACCGAGGCGGTAGGCATCGACGTGGACCAGCGGGACCCGGCCGTCGCGATGCACCCGCGCGATGACAAAGGTCGGCGACACGACCGGGCCGGTGACGCCGAGCCCGGCACCGATGCCCTGCACCAAGGTCGTCTTGCCGGCGCCGAGATCTCCGGTCAGCACGATCAGGTCGCCCGGCTGGGCCAGCCGGGCGATGCGGGTGCCGAGCGCGCGCATGTCGTCGGCGGTCGGTACGACGATCTCGCTCACATCAGCTCCGCAGCGGTGCGGAGGTCGGTCCGAAGCGCTGCCATCGGTGCGCCGGCCGGCCCGAAGCGGATCGCGGCCGACGGGTGGTACGTCGCCAGCAGTCGCCGCCCCCGCCACTCGTGCAGCTGCTGCCTCGCGTCGCGAAGACGCATGCCACCGCCCAGCGCCCACGCCAGCGCCGTGCCGCCGAGCGTCACGACGAGCGAGGGGTCGGCGAGCTCCACCTGGCGATCCAGCCAGCCGCGGCACCGCCGTGCCTCCGCCGTCGTCGGCGGCCGGTTCGCCGGGGGCCGACACTTCACCACGTTGGCGACGGCGGTCGACGTACGGTCGATGCCCACCTCCGCAAGGAGCTCGTCGAGCAGCTGCCCCGCCTTGCCAACGAACGGCCGGCCGCTGAGGTCCTCCTGCGCGCCCGGCGCCTCCCCCACCAGCATCAACCGCGCGGCCGGCGGAAAATCGCCGACGACCACCGTCGTGCGATGGGGCACCAGGTCGGGACAGGCGAGACAGCCACGGGCCCGGTCGGCGAGCAGGCTCAGATCAGACGACTCCTGCGCCCGCGACGCAACCGCCGTCACCGACGGGTCGACGGAGCGGCGGCTCACGCCGAGCGCACCGACGCAGCCCTGGACGTGGCCCGCCCGAGCAACCGCGTGAGTGCGGCGTTCACGACCGCCGGCCGCTCGAGGATGACCATGTGTCCCGCGCCGGGAACGAGCAACAGCTCGGCGTCGGGCAGCGCGTCCGCCATCACCTGGCTGTTGTGCGGCGGCGTCAGCAGGTCCTTCTCGCCGCACAGGACCAGCGCCTCGACGTCGCGCAGCACGTCGAGCGCCTCGAGCTTGTCGTGGCTCAGGAACGTGTCGAAGAACTCGGTCATCACCTCGACCGGTGTGTGCGCGACCATGCGCTCCATGAAGTCGACCAGCGAGGGAGGTACGGCGCCACCGAACGCGAACCGGCGGGTCAGCACATAGGCAAGGTCGCTCCCGCGCTTACGTCCGGACTCGATCAGAGCGGCGCGGCGGTTGGCGACGCGGATCACGCCCGGCGCGACCGGACGAAGGGCACGTCCGACGAAGCCCGGAATGCCGAAGACGGTCTCCGCGAACGCGCCCGCGGCCGTGCTGACCAGACCGACGCCGACCACCCGCTCCGCGAACAGCTCCGGCGCGCGATCCGCCAACGCGAGGATCGTCATGCCGCCCATCGAGTGCCCGACGAGGACGACGGGCCCATCCGGCGCGACCGCGCGAAGCACTGCTTCGAGGTCCCTGCCGAGCTGGTCGATCGTGGAGTGGTGGCGTGGCGAGCGTCCAGAAGCGCCGTGGCTGCGCTGGTCGAAGAAGACGAGGCGGGCATCGTCGCGCAGATCACGCCGCTGGAAGTGCCAGCAGTCCATCGACAACGTGAAGCCGTGCACGAACACGACGGTCAGCTCGGCGGCCTCGTTGCCGTCCACCTCGACGTGCAACGGCACGCCGTCGTCGGCGAGCACCGTGCGTCCCGCCGTGTGGAGCATGCCGAACGGTTCGTCCGCGAACCGGTCGGGACCGCTGCGTGCCCGACCGACGACTCGTCGTTCCGCCGCGACGCCGGCGGCAACGGCGCCGGCAGCGACACCGGCGGCAGCGGCGGCGATGCCGAGACGCTTGCCGTTCATGCCGCTCCTCCGACGTAGCGACGCGGGACCCGCGCCCCGATCCGCGTGACGATCTCGTAGTTGATGGTGCCGATCGCAGCTGCCCAGTCGTCAGCCGTCGGCTCCCCGTCATTCCCGCGTCCGAACAGCACGACCTCGTCGCCCGCCGCCACCGACAGGTCGCCGACGTCGACGACGAACTGGTCCATGCAGACCGTCCCGCTGATCGTGAAGCGACGACCGTTGATCTGCACAGGTCCGACGTTGGTCGCGTGCCGCGGCACACCGTCGGCGTAACCAAGCGGCACCAGGGCCAACGTCGTCGGACGGGTCGTCGTGTAGCGATGGGCGTAGGACACGCCCTGACCTTCCGGCACCTGCTTGGCGAGCGCGACCTGCGCGGTCAGGCGCATCGCGGGCCGCAGACCCAACGTGTCGGCAGTCCCGACCTCCGGCCCCGGCGACAACCCGTAGACCGCGACGCCGGGGCGAACCAGGTCGAAGTGCGTGTCGGGCAGGGCAAGGGTGGCCGCGGAGTTGGCCAGGTGCCGGAGCTGCGGCCGCAGTCCCGCGCGGTCGGCGACCTCTGACGCCTCACCGAACGCCGACACCTGCCGCGCGATCGTCGGGTGGCCGGGCGCGTCGGCGTATGCGAGGTGAGACCACAGCCCGACGAGCTCGATGCTTCCGTCGGCCACCCGCTTCGCCGCGACCTCTGCCAGGGTCGGCCACTCGGCGGCGGTGACGCCCGCACGCCCGAGCCCGGTGTCGACCTTGAGGTGCACGCGCGTCGGCCGGCCGGTGACCTCCGCGGCGGCCGCCGCCAGGTCCAGCCCCCACGTCGCGGAGACGCTGATGTCGACGCCTGCGTTCGCCGCCGCGACGACGTCGTCGCCGGGTGTGACCAGCCAGGCGAGGACCGGCACCTGCAGCCCGGCGGCGCGCAGGGCGAGGGCCTCCTCGACGAACGCCACCCCGAGCCATCCGGCGCCGGCTTCGACACTCGCTCGTGCACACGGCACCATGCCGTGGCCGTAGCCATCGGCCTTGACGACCGCCATCACCTGCGCCGAGCCGCTACGGCGACACAGGTTCGCGACGTTGTCACGAACCGCGTCAAGGTCGACGGTCGCGGCGAAACGGTCCATGCCTTCCATTCTCCGCGTCACTCCACGATCGGCGTCATCGGCCACGGATCGTCCGCCACGCCTCGGGGAGCGTCATGGCGATGTCCATCGCAGCGATCGGCGCCGCCCGCCGCCCTGCGGCGTGGACACCGGCGAGCCCGTGCAGGAACGCTCCCGCTGCCGCCGCTGCCGCGGCCTCGACGCCTCCGGCGAGCAAGGCACCGATGACTCCCGACAACACGTCACCACTGCCCGCCGTCGCGAGGTACGGCGTGTCGACACTGTTGACCCAGACGCCGCCCTCGGGCGCCGCGACGAGAGTTGTGGCGCCCTTCAGCAGGACGACGACGCCCAGCTCAGCAGCAGCTCGCTTCGCGTGCTCGAGCCGACGCGCTTCGACGTCCTGACGGTCGGTGCCCACAAGGCGAGCGAACTCTCCCGCGTGTGGAGTCAGCACGGTGGGCGCCGTACGACGGTGGACGAGCTCCGGCGACCGCGCAATCACTGCGATCGCGTCGGCGTCGACGACCACCGGGACGTCGGTGTCGAGCACGGCGCGCACCACCTGCTCCGCGTCGTCATCGCTGCCGAGGCCGGATCCGACCACCCATGCCTGCACCCGGCCGATCGCTGTGACCGCTGAGCCGTCCCCGACGCCGAGGTCGGTGACCACAGCCTCCGGCCAGGCCGTGCGGACCTGGTCGGCTGCCCGGGCCGGGCCGGCGTACCGCACCATTCCGGCCCCGGCGCGCACTGCGCCACCCACCGCCATCACCGCCGCGCCGGTGTACTGCTCGCTGCCCGCCGCGACGCCGACGACACCGCGTCGGTACTTGTCGGTCTCGCCCTCAGGTGGCGGGACCAACGCCGCGACGTCGTCCGCATCGAGGAGTCGAACATCCGCGGCGGGCAGGTCCAGGCCGATGTCGACGACCTCGACGAGCCCGGCGAGACCCGCCCCCGGTGACACGACGAGGCCCGTCTTGAGCGCCCCGAACGTCACCGTCACGTCGGCGCGCACCGCCGGCCCGTCGACGGCGCCCGTCGACGCATCCACGCCGCTCGGGACGTCAACGGCCACGACAGCCGCGTTTCCGTCGTCGAGCAGGGCGGCGACCCTCGCCTGCTCACCCCGCAGGCCACCACGGCCCCCGATCCCGAGCATCCCGTCGACGACGAGGTCCGCGGACCGGACCAGCTGGTCGACCGCGGGTCGGGATGACTCGGTGCGGCGACCGCCAGCTGCCAGGAACGCCGCCAGCGCCGCCTCGTGGACGCGCTCCGCGGTCTGCACCGCATCCACGCGCGCGCCGCGGCGACTGAGCTGCGCACCGGCATAGAGGGCGTCGCCGCCGTTGTTGCCCGCGCCGACGAGCAGGACGACGCGGGCGCCGTACGTCGACCCGAGAACCGACGCGCACCGTCTCGCGAGCGCCGTCGCCGCGCGCTGCATCAACGCACCCTCGGGAAGAGCGGCGAGAAGCGGCTTCTCCGCAGCCCGCACCTGCTCTGCGTCGTAGGCGAACCTCATCCGGCCGCCTCGGCAACGACCATGGCCACCGCGCTGCCCCCGTCGTGCGACAGCGAGAGGTGCCAGGTGTCGACGCCGGCAGCCGTCGCCGCCTCAGCGACGGAGGAGCGAGTCAGCAGCGAAGGGCGGCCGTGCTCGTCGCTCACGACCTCCGCGTCGTGCCAGCCGAGTCCCTGCGGCGCTCCGAGCGCCTTGGCCAGCGCCTCCTTCGCCGCGAACCGCGCCGCCAACGACCGAACCGGAAGCACCCGTTCCCGCTCGGTGAACAGCCGCTCCAACAGCCCCGGCGTGCGCTGGAGAGACGCCTCGAAACGTGCGACGTCGACGATGTCGACACCTACGCCCACGATCGGCACGTTGCCTCCCGTGGAATCGTGAGCGAACCGACCGAGCTCGTCGGGATCACTCGACCGTGACGGACTTTGCAAGGTTGCGCGGCTGGTCGACGTCGAGCCCGCGGGCCATGGCGAACTCCGCCGCGAGCACCTGCAACGGCACGAGAGTGAGCATCGGCGACAACAGCGACTTGGTGTCGGGCAGTCGGATCAGATGGTCGGCGTACGGAGTCGCCGACTCGTCACCATCGGTCGCCAGCACGATCGTGCGCGCTCCTCGCGCCCGGATCTCCTGGACGTTGGTGACCAGCTTCGGCTGCAAGGCGTGCCTGGTCGCCATCACGACGACCGGCGTGCCCTTGTCGATGAGCGCGATCGGACCGTGCTTGATCTCACCGGCCGGCATGCCCTCGGCGGAGACGTAGGCGAGCTCCTTGAGCTTGAGTGCTCCCTCGAGAGCGATCGGATAGCCCACGTGCCGTCCGAGGAACAGCACCCGCTCCTCGTTGGCGAGCTCGCGAGCGAGCTTGCGCACGGGATCCATGCGCGTCAACACCTCGGCGATCAGGTCCGGGATCGTCGACAGGTCGCGGTAGTGCGCGCGCACCTCGTCGGCGTCGCGGTTGCCGGTGACCTGTGCGAGATAGAGACCGACCAGGTAGACCGCGGCGAGCTGCGTCATCACCGCCTTCGTCGACGCGACCGCGATCTCCGGGCCGCCGCGCGTGTAGAACGCGGCGTCGCTCTCACGAGCGATCGACGAACCGATCGTGTTGGTGATCGCGAGCACCCAGGCACGCTGCTGGCGTGCATGGCGCACCGCCTCGAGCGTGTCCGCGGTCTCACCACTCTGGGAGATGGCGATGACGAGCGTGTTGCGGTTGAGCACGGGGTCGCGGTAGCGGAACTCGCTCGCCATCTCGACCTCGCACGGCAGGCGGCACCAGCGCTCGATTGCATACTTGCCGACGAGCCCGGAGTGGTAGGCGGAGCCGCACGCGACGATGAAGACCTTGTCGAAGCCGCGGATGTCCTCGTCGCTGATCGCGAGCTCGTCCAGGTGCAGCCGTCCGTCGGCACCGATGCGACCGCCGATCGTCTCGCGGACGGCCTCCGGCTGCTCCTGGATCTCCTTGAGCATGAAGTAGTCGTAGCCGCCCTTCTCGGCGGCCGAGGTGTCCCAGTCGACGTGGAAGCTCTCGCCCTCGACGTCGACACCGTCCAGGTCGGTGACCCGTACGCCGCCCCGCCGCAGCTCGACCACCTGGTCCTGGTCGATCGCCCGGGCCTCCCGGGTGTGGTTGATGAAGGCGGTGACGTCGCTCGCGAGGAAGTTCTCGCCGTCGCCCCGGCCGACGACGAGCGGCAGGTTGCGGCGCGCGCCGATGACGAGGTCGGGATGGTCGCGATGCGCGACGACGAGGACGAAGGAGCCCTCGAGCTCGCGGCACACGGCGCGGACGGCCGCGGCGAGATCGCCGTCGCTGTCGGCGTACCGCTCCTCGATCAGGTGCGCGACGGCTTCGGTGTCCGTCTCGCTCCGCAGCGTGTGACCGCGCATCTCGAGGCCGTCGCGCAGCTCGGCGAAGTTCTCGATCGTCCCGTTGTGCACGATCGCGAGGCCGCCGCTGCAGTCGGTGTGCGGGTGCGCGTTCTGGTCGGTGGGTGCTCCGTGGGTGGCCCAGCGCGTGTGGCCGATGCCGAGCGTGCCCGGGAGCTCATGTTCGGCCAGTGCGGCGTCGAGGTTGGCGAGCTTGCCCGCGCGCCGCTCGACGGCGAGCTCACCGTCGTCGAGGACGGCCACGCCGGCCGAGTCGTAGCCGCGGTACTCCAGGCGCCGCAGCCCCTGCATGACGACGTCCAGAGCGGGCTGATCCCCGACGTATCCGACGATGCCGCACATGCTGGCGAGCGTACCCGCGAGGCGTCAGCGCACCGCTGCAGCGAGCGTCTCCGCGACCTCGGTGGCCTGTTCCTCGGTCGGGGCTTCGACCATCACCCGGATGAGCGGCTCAGTGCCGCTGGGTCGCACCAGCACACGTCCGTCGGCACCGAGCGCGGCATCGGCGCGCGCGCTGAGCTCGGTCAACGTGGACATTGCTGCGTCCTTGTCGGCGACCCGGACGTTGACCAGCACCTGCGGCAGCCGGGTGACGACGCTCGCGAGGTCGGCGAGGCTTCGCCCGGTCTCCGCCATGCGGGCCACGAGATGCAGCCCCGTGAGAACGCCGTCCCCGGTCGTCGCGTGGTCGAGCAGGATCACGTGACCGGACTGCTCACCGCCGAGGCGGTAGCCGTCGGCGCGCATGCGTTCCAGCACGTAGCGGTCGCCCACCGCGGTGTCGGCGACGGCGATGCCGTGCTCGGCCATCGCCTTCTTGAAGCCGAGGTTACTCATGACCGTGGCGACGACCGTGTCGCCCGCGAGCCGGCCGCGCTCCTTCATGCCCAGCGCGAGCACGGCGAGGATCTGGTCGCCGTCGACGACGCGCCCCTCGCTGTCGACCGCGACGCACCGGTCGGCGTCGCCGTCGTGGGCGAGACCGATGTCTGCGCCGTGGACACGGACGGCCTCCGCCACCGCCTCGGGGTGCGTGGCGCCGCAGCCGTCGTTGATCCGGTATCCGGCGACGTCATCGTTGATGACCACGACGTCCGCGCCGGCCGCGCGGTACGCCGCCGGGCCGACGGCCGACGCGGCACCGTTCGCGCAGTCGACGACCACCCGCACACCGTCGAGCCTCTTCGGGACGCTGGCCACGAGGTGGTCGACGTACGACGCCGATCGACGCGATGCGTCCGCATCGTGCCGCCGGCCGACTCCCGCACCGGTCGGGCGCTCCCAGCTCTCGCCGAGGTGCGCCTCGATCCGCGCCTCCGTCTCGTCCGCGAGCTTGTAGCCGCCGTGCGCGAAGAACTTGATCCCGTTGTCCGGCATCGGGTTGTGACTCGCGGAGATCATCACGCCGAGGTCGACGCCGTCCGCGGTGACCGCGTGGGCGACGGCGGGTGTCGGCGTCACGCCGAGCAGCTCGACGTCGACGCCGGCACCGAGAAGGCCGGCCGCCACTGCGGCTTCGAGCAGCTCGCCGGACGGCCGGGTGTCGCGTCCGACGACGGCGAGCGGCCGACCTGCTGCCCCTCCGCGCTGCTCGAGCAGCTCATGGGCAGCAGCGACGGCGAGACGCAGCGCGAGCTCCGGCGTGAGGTCGCCGTTGGCGACCCCCCGGACCCCATCCGTCCCGAAGAGGCGGGGCACTTACCGCTTGCTGTACTGCGGAGCCTTGCGGGCCTTCTTGAGGCCGTACTTCTTGCGCTCCTTGGCCCGCGCGTCCCGGGTGAGGAAGCCGGCCTTCTTCAGCGGCGGGCGGGCGTCCGGGTCGGTCTCCGTGAGAGCCCGGGCGATGCCGAGCCGGACCGCGCCGGCCTGGCCGGACACGCCGCCACCCTGCACACGCACGAGGACGTCGTAGCGGTCGGCCACGTCGAGGGTCTTCAGCGGCTCGTTGACGATCTGCTGGTGGACCTTGTTCGGGAAGTAGTCGTCGAGGGTCCGGCCGTTGATCGTCCAGGTGCCGGTGCCGGGCACGAGGCGCACGCGCGCGATCGCCTCCTTGCGACGGCCGGTCGCGGCGACCGGGCCACCGATCACCGGGCGCGGCGCACGCGGGGCCGGCGTCTCCGCGACCTCGGTGGCGGTGTCCACCGGCTGCGGCGTGACGGTCTCGGGGGTCGGGAGCTCAGCGGCGTCGGCGATGCTCTCGGGGGCGGTCTCGGTCACTGCGCTGCCTTCACTTGGGAGACCTGGGTGATCTCGTAGGGCACCGGCTGCTGAGCCTGGTGGGGGTGCTCCGGGCCGGCGTAGACCTTGAGCTTGCTCGCCATCTGACGGCCGAGGGTCGTGTGCGGGAGCATGCCCTTCACGGCCTTCTCGACGGCGCGCTCAGGGCGCTTCTCGAGCAGCTCGGTGTAGGGAACCTGCTTGAGGCCGCCGGGGTAGCCGGAGTGGCGGTAGGCGAGCTTCTGCTCGCGCTTGGCGCCGGTCAGCGCGACCTTGGCGGCGTTGACGATGATCACGAAGTCGCCGGTGTCGACGTGCGGGGCGTAGATCGGCTTGTGCTTGCCACGCAGCAGACGTGCCGCCTGGCTGGCCAGCCGGCCGAGGACGACGTCGGTGGCGTCGATGACGTGCCACTGACGCTGGACGTCGCCGGGCTTCGGTTGGTACGTGCGCACGTGGGAGCCTTCGCTGAAGATCATCTGAGGGAGAGCGCGCAGCGTTCAGCGCTCTGGTACGACGTTCGAGGATACCCAGCGCCCGGAGAACGGGTCAAAAGCGTGGGGCGCCACCCGAATTCGGATGGCGCCCCAGGCCTTGTGGAGCAGAAGTGCAGGTCAGCCGAGCTCACCACGGCGCCGGCGCGACGCGAGCATCAGCCCGCCACCGACGGTCATGGCCAGCGCGGCCGTGCCCAGCATGAGCCCGATCCCCTCCGCACCGGTGAAGGGCAGTGCGCCGGGGGTCCGGGTGACCTTCTCCCCGAGGACGTTGGTCGTGGACGGCGTACCCGGTGTGTTCGGGGTCCGCGACTGGTGCTCACCCAGGACCGTCGAGCAGAAGCCGTTGGCCTCCGTCGGGACACAGGACGGCGGCGTGCAGTCGGTGGCCCCGGCCGGGCAGCCGGTGTCGCCGCTGCAGTCCGCGGCGTCCGGGTTGGTCGAGCAGTCCGTGCCGCCACCACTGCAGTCGGGCGCGGACGGGTTGCTGGTGCAGTCCGTGCCGCCACCGCTGCACTCCGGCGCGGACGGGTTGCTGGTGCAGTCCGTCCCACCACCGCTGCACTCCGGCGCGGTCGGGTTCGTCGAGCAGTCCGTCCCACCACCGCTGCACTCCGGCGCGGTCGGGTTCGTCGAGCAGTCGGTCCCACCACCGCTGCACCCCGGCGCGGTCGGGTTGGTGGTGCAGTCCGTGGTCCCGCCGCTGGTCGTGCAACCGGTGTGCGCCGGGTTGGTCTTCCCGATGCCGTTGTTGTGGTCGCACTCGTAGCCGTTGTTCGGGAACGTGCCGTAGGGGTCCGTCTTCTCCTGGCCGGGCGGGTTCTTGTTGTCCGCCTTGCCGACACAACCCGCGCACGGCTTGCCGGTGGCCTTGCCGCCGCCGTTGCCGTTCATCGACGGGCTGCCGTCACGCGTGGAGCAGTAGGTCGCTCCGGTGCACTGTCCGTTGGCGCCGCCCGAGTTCTGGTCGGCGTTCGAGACCGGCTGCGGCTGGCTGGGGTCGCCGGACGTACCGGCGTTGCCCGCGCTGTGGTCGGACGAGCTGGTGGAGGAGCTGGTCGTCGCCCTGCTGCTGGT
>DASSEX010000082.1:0-60149 GCA_035695045.1 Mycobacteriales bacterium
GGGCGGCGCTGACACCGCAACTCCAGGGCCGCCGCCGGCGGCCGGGGTAGATAACGCCGCGAGTGTCGCGAGCACTACGGCCCCGAGGGACCGCCCGCGAAGCCGGTAAGCGTTCATAACGCCACCCCCTACACCGACACCATGTACCGAGATCGCGTCGGGTGAACAGAGGCAGACGTCACTTCTGCGGCGACAACCATGCCGTGTCGAGTCACGCCGGGTCCACCGCGGCATTTTGGCCACCCGCCCTGCCGGACCGGATGACCCTCTGCTCAGGTTCGGGACCGTCCCGAGCCCGAGCAGGGAGGGGATCCCATGTCTGAGCTCGTGCCGAACTACCTCGACGTCACGAAGCTGGCCCTAGCCAGCTTCCTCGCGCGCTACCGCGAGCCGACGCTGACGTCGTACCGGGTCGATCTGCGCTGCTACCTCCGCTGGTGCACCCAGGTCGACGTCCAGCCGCTGCGCGTGACCCGCGCGCAGCTCGAGATGTACCTGAGGCACCTGGAAGCGTCCGAATACGCGCCGGCGACGGTCTCGCGGCGGTTCTGCACCGTCGCGAGCTTCCTTCGCTACGCCGTGATCGACGGGTTGATCCCGTCGAACCCCGCCGACGCCGTCACCCGCCCCAAGGTCGAATGGCAGGGCCAGAAGCGCACGGTGCTGCACCCGCTGGAGTTCGCCGCGCTGCTCGCCGTCGCCCGCGCAGCCGGCGGTTGTGACCACGCGCTCGTCGCGCTCCTCGGCATGATCGGGCTACGCGTGTCCGAGGCGTGCCACGCCGACATCGACGACATCCGCTACCAGAGCGGCTACGAGATCCTGCACGTGATCGGGAAGGGCTCGAAGCCGGCAGACATTCCGCTCCCGATCCCGGTGCTGCGCGCCATCCGAGACGCGGTTGGGGAGCGCGATCATGGACCGATCCTGCTCAACAACTTCGGCCGCCGCCTCGACACCGGCGGTGCGGCACGCCGGCTCCGCCGGCTGTGCGCCCGGGCCGGCATCAGTCACCCGATCAGTCCGCACAGCCTGCGCCGCACGTTCTGCACCACCGGCCTCGTCGCCGGCGTGGCGATCCGAGACATGCAGGTGGCCATGCGGCACAGCGACCCGCGGACGACGATGCGCTACGACATGGCCCAGGCCAACCTCGACCGGCACGCCGCCCACGCCGTCGCGGCGTACCTGGCCGGCATGAGCAATGGCTGACGCGGACACCTGACACGGTCTGAGAGCCCCGTTTCGGTGCTTGGCGGCACTCCGGGCCAGGGTTACCCTGAAAGGGCGCCAGAGAGCGGGGGAGAGGGCTCTGGAGTGACGGTAAATTAGCCCTCTCCGCACCCGCTGAAGCAGGTAAAAGCCCAGGTCAGCACAGCGTTTCCGGTCCAGCGGACAACTGCTATCGCAACTACGCGCAGACCAATGCGAGGCAACTGGCCGACCTGCTCTCCCCGGCCTGAGATCGGCCTTCCGTTTCATCGACGGAAGCGCAACGCCGCTCCGGCGCAGAGCAGGGCGAGACCGATGGCGGGGCTCACACTGAGGCCGAGGACGTGTCGTCCGCCGGTGTCCAGCAGGTCCGTGAAGCCCGTGGCTGCGATGACGGCCATGCCGCCGGCAGTCAGCAGGACCATCGCGAGCGCGGTGCCCGTCCGACGGTTGCCGAGAGACTGCCGGACCAGACTTCGCCGCTCGATCGGGGCGACGATCGCGACGATTCCAGCGAGGACAGCGCCGGTGCCGACCAGCCACAGCGGCTTGAACGCCCACCACTGCGCCGATCCCGCAGTCGGAAGGGGGGCACCGGCGCCCGCGAACGCGGACGCGACGACGACCAGCGCGGTGAGGTGCCACAGGAACAGGGACAGCACGACGCCGTTGCCGGCGATGGTCGCCTTCCATACGACTGGTCGGCGCAGCCAGCGTTCCACGTGAGGACGCGCCATCAGGAGTGCCGCGGTCTGCGCCACCGTCAGCAAGACGATGCACACGGTCGGTGGGCTCATGTTCGAGACCTTCTGGCCCGGCACGCCGACCATGCTGACCGGATAGGGCCCCGCCGTGGTGAGGACGACGAGGAGGGCGGCCGCCAGCGCGCCGACGGAGACGAGCACCTTCGGCCGGACTGTCGCGAGCACGCCGTCGGCGTACAAGAAACCCATCTCCTGCGCGACGAGAAAGACGAACAGGTAGTTGACGTCTGCCGCCCCGGCGCCGAGGCCGGTGAGGCGGATGGCGTCCACGCAGGCGACGACCCCGAGGAGGCTCACCAGCACCGCGCCGCGTGAGCGCTGGTGCAGACGCAGCTGCACCGGGCTGACCGCGATCACGAGCAGGTACACCGCGATGAACCACAACGGTTGGGCCGCGATCTTGGCGGCTTCGCGCACCGCCACCGGGTCTGCCCCGGAGGCGACCGCCAGTCCGGCGGCCACCAGCCACGCCGCGACGAACACGAGTGCGGGAGTCGTCAACCGCTCGACGCGCCGACAGAGGAAGTCCGCGGTCCGCACGTTGCGCCGGCGCAAGGCGGTCGCGTTGGCGAATCCGCCGACGAAGAAGAACACCGGCATGACCTGGAACAGCCACGTCGCCGGCCGCAGCCACGCTGTGGCGCTGAGTGCGTTGGTGCCGTGGAGACTGCCGTGCAGCCGAACCACCGCCGCGATGGTGAGGTGGCCGACGACGACCAGCGCGATGCTGGCGACTCGGACGAAGTCGACGAACCGGTCACGCGAAGCCGGTGTCGCCGCCGCCAGCTCGGAGGCGGTGACGCTCTGTGGACGCGCGACAGCCACGACATGACTGCAGCACCCCGCCTGGTCGGTGACCAGGGCCATTCGGTCCGCCACGACGTCTCTCGATGTGCACGAGCACTAATCGCGCGGACACGAGGGTGTCACCGGGACGGCTAGGTGATCTTGGCGCGGGCGGCTGTATCCGTCGGTAACGCGTTGAGGAGCGCGTTCATGGGGGAGGCACGAACAGTCACCGCCTGGCCAGGCACTCCCACCCCCCAGCACTGAGGAGATCTGGCATGACGCGTACGAAGCGTGCAATCGCAACACTCGCGACCACCGGAACCCTGGCTCTCGCGCCGGCCGTTCCGGCGATGGCACAGGGGCCGGTCGTCACCGGCGGCCTGGTCAACGTCACGGTTACCAATGTCGCCAACGACGTGCTGAGCAACGACAACATCGCGGTCGGCGCGGCCTTGAACGTCGCGGCCAACGTATGCGGCGTGACCGCCAACGTGCTCGCGACTCAGCTCGGTTCGAGCGGACCGATCAGCTGCACCAACCCGACGAGTGGCGAGACCGTCACCATCACGCAGCTGCAGTAGTCGCAGGGTGTGAGGTCCCGCCGCGCCCCCCTGCGGCGGGACCTCACCGCGCCCGAGAGTTGCCGCCGCGTGGCGGGGTAGCGACGACAACATGGCGGACGGCGACCGGGAGCAGATGCGCGAGGCGTTGAAGCGGGTCGCGGTCATCCTTAAGGAGGCCGAGGTGCCGTTCGCGCTCGCCGGTGGCTACGCGCTGTACGCGCGTGGCGGTCCGGAGTCGGACCACGACGTCGACTTCTATCTGCCGGAGGAGGAGGTCGGTCGCGCAGAGAAGGTGCTGACGAAGGCCGGCCTCGAGGTCGAGCACCCACCCGAGGACTGGCTCGTCAAGGTCTACAGCGACGACTCCATGGTCGACCTCATCTTCCGGCCGACGGCCATGCCCGTGACGGTCGAGATGATCGAGCGGTCGGACCTGATCGAGGTCGAGAGCGTCGAGATGCCGGTGCTTGCCTCGACCGATCTCATCACCAGCAAGCTGCTGGCGATGGACGAGCACTACTGCGACTTCTCCCAGATGCTGCCGTTCGCGCGGTCGTTGCGCGAACAGGTCGACTGGGCACAGGTCGCCGAGCGCACCTCGGACAACGCCTTCGCGCGAGCGTTTCTGCAGGTGGCGCGCGACCTCGGCATCGTCGCCTCGCCCTAGGTCTCCGCAGCCGCTCGATCAGAGATCGACGGCGACGTACTTGGTGTAGAGGTACTCCTCGATGCCCTCTGCGCCGCCTTCGCGGCCGAAGCCGGACTCCTTCACCCCGCCGAACGGCGCGGCCGGGTTGCTGACGAGCCCGCGGTTGAGTCCGACCATCCCGACCTCGAGACCCTCGGTGACGCGGAAGGCGCGCTGGAGGTCACGGGTGAAGACGTAGGCGACGAGGCCGAACTCCGAGTCGTTCGCCGCGTCGATCGCCTCCTGGTCGGCGGCGAACGTCTTGATCGGGGCGACCGGTCCGAAGATCTCCTCGCGGAGCAGGGTGGCGTCGTCAGGAATGCCGGAGAGGACGGTCGGCGCGTAGAAATAGCCGCGGTCGCCGACCTTGTCGCCCCCGGTCAGCACCTTGGCACCCTTGCCCACGGCGTCGTCGACGAGCTCGGCAACCTTCGACCGCTGGTCGTCGTCGATGAGCGGTCCGACCTCGACCCCCTCGTCGACACCCCGACCGACCTTCATGCCGCCCAGGCGTTCGGCGAGCCGCGCCGCGAACTCGTCGGCGACGGACTCGTGCACGTGGAACCGGTTGGCGGCGACGCAGGACTCGCCGATGTTGCGCATCTTGGCGACGACCGCCTGGTCGACCGCATGGTCGAGGTCGGCGTCGCCGAACACGAGGTACGGCGCATTGCCGCCCAGCTCCATCGACATCCGCAGCAGGTGCTTCGACGCCTGCTCCATCAACTTCTTGCCGACCGGCGTAGATCCCGTGAACGACACCTTGCGCAGCCGCGCGTCGTCGAACAGCGGCGCGGTCACCTTCGATGCGGACGACGAGGTGACGACGTTCAGTACGCCGTCCGGGAGGCCTGCTTCCTTGAGAAGAGACGCCAGCAGCAGCATCGACAGCGGCGTCTGCTGTGCAGGCTTGACGACCATCGTGCAACCCGCAGCAATGGCAGGGCCGATCTTGCGCGTCCCCATCGCGATCGGGAAGTTCCACGGGGTGATGAGCAGGCAGGGGCCGAGAGGCTGCTTCATCGTCAACAGCCGGCCCGAGCCGGCCGGGTTGAGCGACCAGCGACCGTCGATGCGAACGGCTTCCTCGGCGAACCAGCGGAAGAACTCGGCGGCGTAGCTCACCTCGCCCTTTGCCTCCGCCAACGGCTTGCCCATCTCCAGCGTCATGAGCAGGGCGAGGTCGTCGCTGCGTTCGTTCATGAGCTCGAAGACACGGCGCAGGGTCTCCCCGCGCTCGCGCGGCGGCGTACCGGCCCATTCGTCCTGGACACCGGCGGCGGCGTCGAGTGCGGCGACCGCGTCGTCCGGGGTGCCGTCCGCGACATCGCAGAGGGTTTCGCCGGTCGACGGGTCCTCGACGGAGATGGTGGCGCCGCCGCTTGCCTCCCGCCACCGTCCGCCGATGAACAAGCCCTTCGGTACGGCTTCGACGACGGCGCGTTCCCGGTCTGCAGTCATGGTCCGAACCTAACCCCGTCCGGTTTGCTCCTCAGTGGCCCGGGGACGCCGATAACAGGACAACTTCTGAATTTCGACCGCTTGTTGAAGGAGCATGAATGCCCGACGTCATTGAGCTGCTGGAGCACGACCATCGCGAGGTCGAGGAGATGTTCGCCGAGTTCGAGAAGGCGACCGATCCTCAGGAGCGGCGGACGATCGCCGACAAGATCATCATCGAGCTGGTCCGGCACTCGGAGGCGGAGGAGCAGGCGGTCTACCCGGCGATGAAGAAGGCGCTCCCCAACGGGGAGCAGGTCGTCGAGCACGAGATCGCGGAGCATTCCGAAGCCGAGCAGATCATGAAGCAGCTCGACGGGATGGACCCGCAGGACGCGCAGTTCCCGGTGCTGATGGGTCAGCTGCAGAGCGCGATCCGCGAGCACATCCAGGAAGAGGAGACCGAGGCCTTCCCGAAGTTCCGTCAGGAGGTCGGCCAGGACGAGCTGGACAAGCTCGGCAAGGTCGTGGAAGGCCTGAAGAAGATCGTGCCGACCCATCCGCACCCGGCGGCGCCGGACCACCCGCCGTTCAACGCCCTACTCGGCCCGGGTGCCGGCCTGCTCGACCGGGTGCGCGACATGCTGACCGGTCGCGGCAAGGGCTGACGACCGCGCGCTTCACGTCCCTGTCACCCCGCCGACCTAGTGTCGGCGGGGTGTCGGCGTCTCCGGGGACGTCGCGGTGCACGCGAATAGCCGGCGGCTGTGGTGGTAGATCGCCTCTCGCGAGGTGAAGTTCGCCGTGGGGAGGTGCGTGGTGGACGAGGTCCGCCGGCCCGGCCACGCCGTCGATGAGCTTCCCAGCGGCCGCGGCGCCTTCCGCCCGGAGGTCCAGGCGCTCCGGGCCGCGGCGGTCGCCGGGGTCGTCGCCTTCCACCTGTGGCCGACGGCGGTGCGCGGCGGCTTCGTCGGTGTCGACGTCTTCTTCGTCATCTCCGGCTTCCTGATCACGCAGCAGCTCGTGGCGGAGATGACGGCAACCGGCCGGGTCAGCCTCACCCGGTTCTGGGCGCGCCGTGTCCGCCGAATCCTCCCCGCTGCCGTGACGGTTCTCGCGGCCTGCGTCGCGATCGTGGTCTTCGCCATGCCACGGGTGGCGTGGCTCGACAACCTGACCCAGATCCGCGCGGCGGCGGCGTACATCGAGAACTGGGTGCTCGGTGCGAACGCCGTCAACTACCTCGCGGCCGAGAACGCGCCGTCTCTGGTCCAGCACTACTGGTCGCTCTCGGTCGAGGAGCAGTTCTACCTGGCCTGGCCGTTGCTGATGCTGCTCGCGACCGTCATCGGCCGCGGCCGTGGCGGGCCGCTACGTCGCCGCCGCGCGCTGCTGCTCGTCCTGTCGGTGACGACTCTCGTCTCCTTCGCCATCTCGATCTGGTGGACGCACCACGACGCGGCCATGGCGTTCTTCGCGACGCCGACCCGGGCGTGGGAGTTCGGAGTCGGCGGTCTGGTCGGCGTCGTTCTGCGCGCTCCGGGCGCCGGCTCCGGGCGGTGGCGTGCAGCCGCGTCCTGGATCGGGGTGGTCGGGGTCGCAACCGCGATGTTCGGCATCAGCCGCGCGGACGCGTTTCCCGGCGCGATCGCCGCGTGGCCGGTCATCGCTACGGCCGTCGTCATCGCGGCACAGTCGTCCGAGATGTCGTGGTCCCCATCGCGAATGCTGCGACTTCGGCCGGTGCAGTGGCTCGGCGACAACTCCTACTCGGTCTACCTGTGGCACTGGCCGCTCATCATCGCGGCGCCCTGGGTGACGCACGCTCCCATGACCTGGGCGGACCGACTGGCAGTGCTCTTCGCCTCTCTCGTCCTCGCGGCGCTGACGAAGCGCGTGGTCGAGGATCCGGTGCGCCGCGGCAGTTGGTGGCGTGCGCGCCGCTGGCCCGCCTACGGATTCGCTGCCACAGGCGTCGCCGGGTTGGTGCTGGTCAGCTCGCTGTTCACCGCCCAGGTCGAGAACACGCATCGGCTCGTGTCGGCCGTCGCCCGTGCGCAGACCCGCGCGCTGCTGTCGCACCGACACTCGTGTTTCGGCGCCGCCGCCATGGTGCCGGCGAACCACTGTCCGCGTCCGTTCGCCCGACCGGCGCATCTCGACACGGAGTTCGCGGCGACCGACGGTCACGGTGACCCCTGCCTGCAGAGCTACGACGCCGCGACGCCGGACTTCTGCACACTCGGACGCAAGAGCTCGCCGCGAGCCACGATCGCGATCGTCGGCAACTCGCACGCGTGGCGGCTGGTCCCCGCGCTACAGCTCTACGGACAACGGCACGGCTGGCAGATCCTGGTCGCGACCCGGATCAACTGCCTGGGGCTCATCACGACGCCGGTGGTGAACGGAACGGGCGCATCGCCCAACTGCCTGAACTGGTCGCGCCTCGTCCTGCAACGCCTGCTGTCGACGCCGCACCTGGACGCGGTCGTGTTTCCCTCCTACCGCTACGCCGACCAGTTCCTCGAGGGCATGAACGGGTCCGCGACCGCGGTGGCCGCGACCCGGCAACGAGTCCTCGCGACCTGGTCACGACTGGTTGCTCACGGGATACGCGTCATCGTCCCTGGCGACGTACCCGGCATGCGACCGGTCATCGACCCGCAGTGCCTTGCCCAGTCGAGGACGCGCTACGACCCCTGCGCCGTGCGGCGCTCGTCCGTCGTGCGGCCGAACATCACTTTCTCGCTCGCTCTCGCGCACCCGGAGCTGGCCACAGCGATTCCGCTGACGCAGTACTTCTGCGACCAGGTGAAGTGTCACGCACTGATCGGCGGCGTCGTCGTCTACTTCGATTCCCACCACCTGACGAGCACCTACTCGCGTTCACTCGCGCGCTACCTCGGCGCAGCCGTCGCGAGTGCACTGTCAGCGCCAGGCGCGCGGCCGGGGTCGTCGCACTGACTGCGGTGACGCGGTCGACTCCCAGACCCGTCGCCAGTGCGCGGCCTCCGGCCCGCTCGGCGAGGGCGTAGCGCCGTCGGCTGCCCGGCGCATCGCGGCGTACCAGTCGCTGCGGTCCTCATCGAGAAGTGTCGAGACGGCCGTCGAGATCCGCTGGCCGAACTCGCGGGGTGACTCCTGGTCAGCCTGGCGCAGGGGCCGGCCGTACCGGACGTGGACTTCCGGACGGCCCGGCTTCGGCCAGCCCCGACCCTTGGGCATCGCCGCGTAGGAGCCGACGATGGCGACCGGCAGCACGGGCACCCGTGCCTGAGAGGCAAGGTAGGCCGCCCCGAGGCGGAACCGTCGGGCCCAGCCGTCCGGCGAGCGGGTGCCCTCCGGATACATCAGCACCGACCAACCCTCGGCGAGCAGCCGCAGCGGTGTCTCGGACAGGCCCACGCCGCTGCGCTCGATGGGGAACGTCGAGAACGCGAGCGCGGACCCGACGGCGCGCCACCACGCATCGAAGAAGTAGTCGGCCGCGGCCCCGACCGTGACCTTGCGCTGCCACTCGACCGGCAAGGTGGTCAGCAGCAGCGCGGTGTCGAGGTGCGACGAGTGGTTGGCGACGAGGACGACGGGTTCGTCGAGACCGTCGAACACGTCGAGACCGTCGACGTGCAGTGTCGTCTCGCGGCGGACGATCGGCCCGAGGCCCGCACGCAGGATGACCTCGCGGGCGACTCGCGCCGGTCGTGAGCGGGCCCAGTCGGTGGGAAACTCGCGCGGCTCGGTGAAGACGTGATGCGGCTCGGCGCTGCGGGGCGGCAGCGGACGATGGGTCCAGCGCCAGCCGCGCGCGACCTGCTTCACATCGCGGACGAGCGTCACTTGACCTGTGCCAGGGCGTGCGGCGGTGAGTGCAGGTAGGTGATCGACGGCGACCGGCCGACGCTGTCCGTCGCCATCTCCAGCGCATCGGCGAACGTCGAGGCGGACCGCATGCCCATGCGTGCCACCGCGCGGCGATCGCCGCCGACCCAGATGACCTCGCCGAGATGGTCGAGCGCGTGTGCGCACCAGTACCACATGTAGAAGGGGTGGACGCCGTGGTACGCGTACGAGGTCCGGTAGAGATGGACGTACCAAGGATCGGTTGCGTACTGCTGCTCGAACTTCTGCTCGATGACCTTCGGGTCGGTCGACACGGACAGCACCTCGTCGAAGAAGTCGACGTAGCTCGGATGGTGCAGCGTCGAGAACTCCCACGGCACAGGGTGGTTGAGAATGAGCACCCCGCCCTTGCGGACGATCGGCTGGCCGACGTACATGTTGAAGAAGTAGCCCAGCCCCAGGCAGGCAGCGAGGATCGGGTTCATCACACTGTTGACGTTGTAGGGGCAGAGATACGGCAGCCCGAAGACGCCGATGTCGCTCTGCCCGTCGACCTCGACGAGCTGCTGACGGTGCACCCGCTCGAGCGTCTGCGCGTGGACCGGCTCGACGGCGCCGGCGCTGATGCCGGTGACCTGGTAGGGCGCCTCCATCGACTGGAACAGCCGGCGGCGCGCCTTCGCCGGCATGAGGTCGATGCCGCGCTTCGCGCCGAGAAACATCGTCTGGTCGCGCAGCGACCACTCCCACTCGCGCTTGGTGAGGAAGCCGTACTGCGAGGGAAAAGCGTCGTTGTTGAGCGTCGTCTCGATCTGGAACACCTTGACGTGTTCCGACAGCACCCTGCCCATGCGCCACGCCGACGAATGCAGCTGTGACGCGTGCGGGTCCATGAACGACCGCGAGTGCACCATCGTGTGGCTGTTGTGGTGATGGCGCAGCGAGTTGTACGACGCCAGGCCGATCGCCGTCGACTTCCAGCCGCCGTCCATCGCCACGAGGTTGACGTTGACGTAGACCAACAGGTCGGACTCGGCGGCACGACGCGAGATCTCGACGTCCTCGTCCTTGTCGGTCTTGCCGAGATGCGCGAGGTTGTCGCGGTCCTCGGCATCGAAGTTGACGAGGTTGTCGGGGTAGAAGCTGCGGAACACGCGCTCGCCGACGATCGTCTTCAGCTCGTCCGGCGTCATCCGGCGGTGCAGGGCGTTCGCCGCGATCAGCTGTACGTCGTCCACCCCGGCCCTCGCCGCGTGCTCGAGGACGTGCTCGAGGATTCGCTGACGGATGTCGGGCTTGCGCATCGGCGGAAGCGGCAGAGAAAGGTCGTCGAAGGCGATCGTCAGCCGCATCCCCGGGCGCAGCAGCTCGGGCAACGGTTCGCTGTCGGTCGGGTGAAGCAGCGCCTGCTCGATCGCCTCGTCGACGTCGGGCACACCCGGCAGCGACTCCGGCGGGTAGATGACACGAGAGCCGAGGGGGAACTCCTCCAGACGGAACGACTCCCCGGAGTGCATCAACAGCGGTGGCGTCCGCTCGTCCACGGTGAGGACGAATCCCGGCCGGCTCATGCGGCAGCACTCCTTCTCATGTCGAAGGCGACCTTGACCGTACCCAGCCGACCGGCCTGGCCGGCATGGTCGAGTGCCTCACGCCAGCGGTCGAGCGGATAGGTGACGCCGAGCAGGCCGTCGAGCGGCGCGTCTGCAGCGATCGACATCGCGACGTCGAACGCGTCGCCGGCCGTGGCGTAGGCGCCGGTCACCTCGAGCTCGCGGAACCACGCGGGTGTCAGGTCCACTGACTCCGCGGGCATTCCTGCGAGCAGGACGCGTCCGCCGGCCCGGGTCGTCCGCAGCGCCGTGTCGATCGTGCTCCGGCTGCCTACCGCGTCGATCGCGACGTCGACGCCGCCGAGAAGGAAGGCCGGCCCGCGCTCCGGCTCGAGTCGGAGCGCCCGCGTCGCGCGTCGCACGCCACCGACGACCTCTCGTGGTGACACCACGTCGGTCGCGCCGAACGAGCGCGCGAGCTCGGCCTGGCCGCGATGCTTTGCGACGACGGTGATGTTCGCCGCGGGGGTGAGCTCGCGGAGAGCGAGTGTCAGGAACAACCCGACGGCCCCCGCCCCGACGACGAGCACGGACTCGCCGTCGCGCACCGACGCCCGGCGAGCGGCGTGCACGGCGCAGGCGATCGGCTCGACGAGAACGGCCCGTTCGTCGGGCAGCCCGTCGGGCACCGCGTGCAGCTGCGAGACGTGCGCGATGAACTCGCCGCTCCACCCCCCACCGGTGTCGGCGCAGAAACCCGTCTGCAGCCCGGGGGAGACGTGGCCGACGGTCACCCGGTCGCACCGGTTGCGCTGCTCGGAACGGCACGCCTCACACGGCTCGAGGCCGCGCGCCGCGCACGAGAGGACCGAGTCGAGGACGACGCGGGTGCCGGCAGGCATTCCCGGGCCGTCGTCCAGCGTCTCGCCCACGACTTCGTGCCCGGGCACGAACGGCATGGAGACAACGGCACTGAGATAGAGCGACGCGTGCCCGGCCAGCGTGGCCAGGTCACTGCCGCAGATGCCGGACAGCCGAGGACGTAGGCGCACCCATCCGTTGTGGCGCGGTTTCGGCGCTTCCCGGTGCACGAGGCGCAGCGGGGTCAGCGGTCCCGCGAGCAGGCCCGGCATGCGCGCGCCGACGGTCCGCGCGGCGACGTACCGGGGGAGCGACCGATAGACCTCCAGCGCATTGATCACCGCGACGCCTCCACGGCGATCGATGGCGCGCCTCCGGCGCGGCGAACAGTCATCGCGAGGCTCCCGACATGTCGCCGGCGCGGATGTGATGCCCGACGGGCACGGTGGCGCGCCAGTTCTCGACCGGCCAGCGCGACCGGCGGGCTACCCGCGACAAGGCGATGTCCGGGTCGATGACGACCGGATGTCCGACGGCCTGCAGCAGCGGCAGGTCGCTTGCACTGTCGGCGTACGCGAAAGACGCAGAGAGATCCCAGCCGGCTTCCTGCGCGCGGTGCCGCAACCATGCGGCTCGCGACTCGCCGACCAGTGGCGGGCGGGCAAGGAACCCCGTGCAACGGCCGTCGGCCCCGATGCTGAGCTCAGCGGAGACGATCTCGTCGAACAACGGGGCGACCGGGCGGGTCAGCGGCGCGATGGCTCCTGTGACGAGAACGGTGCGATGGCCGGCCGCGCGATGCTCACGCACGGCCCTGGCTGCCCCGGGCGACAGCCGCCCGAGCACGGTGCCGGTCACGTGCTCGTCGACGATGCGCAGCAGCTCGTCGTAGTCGGCGCCGGCATATCGGCGGTAGACGGCGCGCAGGAACGCACCACGGTCGCGCCGCTCGGTGAGCAGCCAACGGGGCAGTGCCCGCGCGACCTCGGCGACCTCGCGGGCACGGCGCGGCCCCGCCAGCTCGGGAAGTCGGAGCCAGAGGTAGGACTCGACGACGTTGGAGGGGAGCAGCGTGCCGTCCATGTCGAAGACGGCGACGATCTGTCCGGCGTCCGTCTTCGCGGCGCCGAGACCGATCCTCGTCGGCTCGCCGCGAGTCGGTCCGCCGGAGAGTGCCCGCAGCGTCGACGTGACAGCGGGGGTGTGTACGCCCGCGATGTAGTGCGGCCAGTCGATGTCGGCAGCGTCGAACCCGAACATGGCGGCGTCGTCGGGGTGCAGCGCACGGTGCAGCCCAAGCGTCCTGCCGTCGGTGAAGTGCAGCTCGGCCTCGGCATACGGGCGATAGAGGTCGAAGTAGCGACGCAGGAACTCCACGCGTCGCTTCTGCCGGTCGAGGTCGCGTGCCCAGCCGCGCGTCCTCGACGAGCGGGGGAGATGTGTGACGACGCGGTCAGCGGTCTTCTGGGCGCGTTCGGCGAGCCGGAGGAGCTGGTCCACCCGTTCGGCTCCCGGCCACTCCCACTCCGCGACCCGGGCCGCACCGCGTCCTCTCTGCTCCAGCGGATGCTCGCAGAAGTAGCTGCGCACCAGCTCGTAGAGGGCGGAGAACGTCAGCGGGTTGCGGGCGCCGGAGCAGATCGTGAAGTACGCCGGCGTGCCGGGCTCCGGCGGGTGCGCGGCCGCCGCGAGCGTTGCGTTGACGACGTAGTCGATCGGGATGATGTCGATCGTCGAGTCCGGCACACCGGGAAACTCCGGCAGGTCGCCGCGACCGTAGGCGAGGATGATCGGCTCGGCCATCTTGAAGCCCTCGATCCAGCCGGGATACGGCTGCTCGAGCGCGCTCTCGATGATCGTCGGCCGCAGGATCGTCAGCGGGAGGTCGCCCGCACTCTGCTCGACGGCGCGTTCGGCCATCGCCTTGGTGAACGTGTAGCAGTCGGTCCAGCCGAGGGTCCGGGCCCGTTCCCGACCGGCGTCGACCAGCCGCTTGTTCACCCACTCCGCGCGCCTGCGCTCTGCGTCGGCAGCCACGGCGATCGGTCCGCTCGTGCCGTGTTCCTGCTCCGCCTCCTTGAGGAACTCCGCGAGCTGCTCGGGCGTCCGGCTCGCGTCGTCGGCCGCGACCCGCATCCTTGTCGCCGCCTCGGCCTCGCTGCGCCAGTCGACGGAGTGCTCGAGCGAGCCCTCGGTGACATGGCCCTCCCGACGACCGGCGACGTACGCCGTCGAGACGTGGAGATAGTGCGGACGGGAGCCGCTTGCCTTCACGGCTTCGAGGAGCGCGAGTGAGCCGTGCAGGTTGGTCGCGAAGCCATCGTCGATGGGCGGGTCGAACGACACCTCGCCCGCACAGTGCACGACGACGTCGAGGTCGTCCGGCAGCGGCGGCACGTGCGGGAGGTCACCCTCGAGCACCGTGATGCGCGTGCCGACAAGGGCATCGACGGCGGCGTCGCCGTCACGTGCCCGAAGCCGCCCGAAAGCCGGCTTGCGGAGCAGCTGGACGACGCGGTCGTTCGCGGAGAGGGCACCTCGGGCCCGGACAACGACGACGACCGACGTCTCCGGAAGGTCGTGCAGGATCCGCTCCAGCAGCGCCTCACCGACGAAGCCGGTCACCCCCGTGAGCAGGATGCGTCTCCCGGCGAGGATGTCAGCAATCCGGTCGGCTGCCACGGTCTCGGAGTCAATCACGCGATGGCCAGCCGTTCACTGCGGCCGCGGTGCTGCTGAAGGCGAGCGGAGGCAGCTCGGACCGGCCGAAGAAGGCGGCGTCATCGGCGTCGTCGCCGGCCTGCGGTTCGCCACTGACCCAGTGCCCCCGGTAGAGGACGAACACGGTGCTGCCCTCCTCCGGTGGGTTCGCGAAGACATCGATGACGTCACCGACGCGGACCACCACAGATGCCTCTTCGGCCACCTCGCGCGCAGCCGCATCCCTCGGGTCCTCGCCGACGTCGAGGTAACCGCCGGGCACCGTCCAGCGACCCCGACCCGGTTCCATCACGCGACGAACCAGCAGCAGTCGGTCATCGCGGAAGACGGCCACGCCGACGGCGACCTTGGGATCCGCGTAGTGGATTTCGCGGCACTGCGTGCAGACGCGCCGCGCGGTGCCGTGCACGGTCATCGTCGTCATCGACTGGCCGCAGGCCAGGCAGAAGCGGACGTGCTCCGGCGCGGTCGACACACCCCGACGCTATGCCTTTCTCACCAGTTACATCGCCCTAGTGACATCCGCGAACGCACGTGCCTAGTGTCCGGTCATCTACCTCGGGAGGATCGATGGCCCGCATCCGAACGACGGTCGACGGCGTGCGCTATGACGACGACGTCGAGCCCCGGCTGCTCCTCGTCCACTACCTCCGCGAACGGCTCGGGCGCACCGGCACACCCGTCGGGTGCGACACCTCCAACTGCGGCGCCTGCACCGTTCATCTCGACGGAAAGGCCGTCAAGAGCTGCACGGTTCTCGCGGTGCAGGCGGATGGTGCGGAGGTCACGACCATCCAGGGACTGGCGACCGACGGCGAGTGGCATCCGGTGCAGAAGGCCTTCCACGAGCGACATGCTCTTCAGTGCGGTTACTGCACGCCCGGCATGATCATGGCCGCCGTCGACCTGCTGAACGAAAACCCGACGCCCTCCGAGGATGAGGTGCGCGAAGGCCTCGAGGGCAACCTCTGCCGGTGCACCGGCTACCAGAACATCGTCGATGCCGTGCTTCAGGCCGCGGGTCAGCTCAAGTCGGGTGAGGCGGTCCGGTCATGAGCGAGATCGACCCGGGCGCAGTCGCCCTGCAGGCTGCTGACGAGATCTCGTCCCCTGACGACAGTCGCGAGGTCGGCCGCCGCCGCCTGCGCAAAGAGGACGCGCGGCTCGTCACCGGGCAGACCAACTGGACGGACAACATCCAGTTCCCCGGCATGGTGCACATGGCCGTGCTGCGCAGCCCGATGGCGCACGCCCGCATCACCCGCGTCGACGTGAGCGCCGCGCTGGAGCGACCCGGAGTGGTGGCGGCGTACAGCGGTCGTGATCTCGCCGATGAGCAGGGGGCGCTGCCCTGTGCCTGGCCCGTGACGGCGGACATGAAACACCCCAACCACCCGCCGCTCGCCGTCGACGAGGTGCGCTACGTCGGTGACGGGGTCGCAGTCGTCGTCGCGCGCGACCGCTACGCCGCCGCCGACGCGCTGGAGGCGATCGAGGTCGACTACGAGCAGCTGCCGGCTGTCGTCGACATGGAACAGGCCCTCAAGGACGAGGTGCTCGTGCACTCCGACCTGGGCACCAACAGGTGCTTCACCTGGCCGTTCGCCGGCGGCGACTACGACGTCGCGAAGTCGAAGGCCGACGTCGTCGTCAAGCGACGGTTCCTGCAGCAACGGCTGATCCCCACAGCCATGGAGCCGCGCTCGGTCGTGGTCGCTCCGATCGCGGCTGCTGACGAGTACACCGTCTACTCCGCCACGCAGATTCCGCACATCCTGCGGCTGATGCTGGCCATGGTGACCGGGACTCCCGAGCACAAGATCCGTGTCATAGCGCCTGACGTCGGCGGCGGCTTCGGCTCGAAGCTCAACGTCTACGCGGAGGAGGTGCTGGCTCTCGTCGTCGCGAAGCGCCTCGGCCGGCCGGTGAAGTGGACCGAGACGCGCAGCGAGGGCTACCAGGCGACCATCCACGGCCGCGACCAGATCCAGGACATCGAGATCGCGGCGACGAGCGACGGCACGTTGCTCGGGCTGAAGGTCGACCTGATGGCCGACATGGGCGCCTACCTGCAGCTGGTGACGCCAGGCGTGCCGCTGCTGGGCGCGTTCATGTTCAACGCCATCTACAAGATGGAGGCGCTGTCGTTCACCTGCCACGGGGTCTTCACGACGAAGACGCCGACGGACGCCTACCGCGGCGCCGGCCGGCCCGAGGCGACGTTCGCGATCGAGCGGATCATGGACGAGCTCGCGGCCGAGCTCGGCATGGACCCGATGGAGCTGCGCCGCAAGAACTGGATCCGGCACGAGGAGTTTCCCTACACGACCGTCGCTGGCCTCACCTACGACAGCGGCAACTACGAGGCGGCAACCGCCAAGGCGATGGAGCTGTTCGACTACGACGGGTTGCGCCGCGAGCAGGACAAGCGACGGGCGGACAAAGACCCCGTGCAGCTCGGCATCGGCATCTCGACGTTCACGGAGATGTGCGGTCTCGCGCCGTCGCGCGTGCTCGGGTCGCTGTCCTACGGCGCGGGCGGCTGGGAGGCCGCGGCGATCCGCATGTTGCCGACCGGCAAGGTCGAGGTCGTCACCGGCACAGCTCCGCACGGGCAGGGACACGTCACGGCGTGGTCGCAGATCGCGGCGGACGCCCTTGGCGTGCCGTTCGAGGACGTCGAGGTCATCCACTCCGACACCCGCGCCGCGCCTCAGGGCATGGACACCTATGGCTCGCGGTCGCTGGTCGTGGGCGGAGTCGCGGTGCACCTGGCCTGCGGCAAGGTCATCGACAAGGCGAAGCGCGTGGCCGCACACCTGCTCGAGGCCGCGGAGAACGACGTGGAGTTCGCCGGCGGCTCGTTCAGCGTGAAGGGCTCACCGGAGGCGAAGCTGTCGATCCAAGAGGTCGCGCTCGCCACCTTTGCCTCGCACAACTTCCCCGAGGGCATGGAGCCGACGCTCAACAGCGACTACGTCATGGACCCGGAGAACTTCTCCTTCCCGCACGGCACGCACTTGTGCGCCGTCGAGGTGGACACCGAGACCGGGTTCGTGAAGATCCGCAAGTACGTCGCCGTCGACGACGTCGGGAGGGTCATCAACCCGATCATCGTCGAGGGCCAGGTGCACGGCGGACTCGCGCAGGGGATTGCCCAGGCACTCTTCGAGGAGGCGCTGTACGACGCCGACGGCAACCTCACCACGGGGACGCTCGTCGACTACTACGTCCCGACGGCGGCCGACCTGCCGAGGTTCACGACCGACCGGACGGAGACGCCGGCGACGTCCAACCCGCTCGGGGTGAAGGGAGTCGGTGAGGCGGGGACGATCGCGTCCACGCCGGCTGTCGTCAACGCCGTCGTCGACGCGCTACGTCCTCGCGGTGTCGTGGACGTCCCGATGCCGTGCAGTCCCGAGCACGTCTGGCGCGCATTGCAGCAAGGAGGTGCGAAGTGATCCCTCCTGAGTTCGACTACGTGCGGGTGTCGTCGGTCGACGAAGCGACGTCGGCGCTGGCCGGCGGGGGAGAGGACGCGAAAGTTCTCGCCGGTGGCCAGAGCCTGATCCCGCTGCTCCGGCTGCGGCTGGCGTATCCGTCGACCCTCGTCGATGTCGGCGGCATCGCCGCCATGAAGGGTGTCCGCGACGACGGTGACGCCATCGTCATCGGCGCCTCGACGACGCACGCCGAGGTGCTCGCGGACCCGCTGGTGCACAAGCACGCGCCGCTGGTCGCGCTCGCGACGGCGACGGTGGCCGACCGTCAGGTGCGCCACCGTGGAACCTTCGGGGGATCGCTGTCACATGCGGACCCGGCCGGTGACCTGCCGGCGGTTGCCGTTGCGCTCGACGCGTCCTTCACCATCGCCTCGTCCGGAGGAGGACGCCGTACGGTCGGTGCGGGGGAGTTCTTCAGCGACTACCTGCAGACCGCGATCGAGCCCGGCGAGCTGCTCGTGGAGATCCGCGTCCCGAAGCTCGGCGACGGCTGGGGCTTCCACTACGAGAAGTTCCATCGTGTGGCGCAGGCCTGGGCCATCGTGGGTGTTGCTGCGGCGGTCCGCCGCAGCAACGGCGACATCGCCGAGGCCCGGATCGGCCTGACGAACATGGGGCCGACGCCCGTCCGGGCGCGGGCGGTCGAGTCAGCGCTCGCAGGCGCCGCCGCCGACGCTGCAGCGGTCGGCGCAGCAGCCGAGAAGGCCGACGACGGGACCAACCCGCCCAGCGACCTCGGCGGTCAGGCCGACTACCGCCGGCACCTGGCTCGGGTGCTGACCCGGCGCGCAGTTCTGGCGGCAGCCGGCACGTAGCCTGCTTCTCGTGACCTGGGCGGAGCACGAGCGGACGGCACTGATCGATGCGCTCGAGGAGCTCGGTCCGGACGCGCCCACGCTCTGCGAGGGATGGCAGACGAAGGACATGGCCGCGCACATCTACGTGCGGGAGCGCCGGCCGGACGCTGCGCTGGGAGTGCTGCCGCTGGGGCCGTTGTCGGCCTACACCGAGCGGGTGATGGCGAGCGCCCTTCGCACCATCGGGTTCGAGGAGATCCTTCGCCGGATGCGCCACGTCCCGGTGCACCTGCGCATCGGGCCCTTGGACTCGGCGATCAACACGGTGGAGTACTTCGTGCACACCGAGGACGTACGCCGTCCCAACGGCATGCCCGCCAGAGATCTGCCCGACGACTTCGAGCGGACGATCTGGCGGCGCCTGTCGAAGCAGGCGCGGCTGTCGTTCCGCAGGGTGGATGCCGAGGTGACGCTGGTGCCGACCGTGGGCGAGCCGGTGCGGGTCGGCAAGGGCGAGCGGCTCGAGGTCCACGGCCGGCCGAGCGAGCTGATGCTGCTTGCGTTCAACCGCAAGGACGCGGCGAAGGTCGACCTCGTCGGCAGCACCACAGCCGTGGAAAAGCTGCAGGGCGCCACTCTCGGTCTCTGAGCCATCCGCCGTTCGGCGGTGCAAGAGTGCGATGCGGTCAACTCGCACCGGAGTGTCCGCCGTCGTGACTCGAAAGTGCGGATCCGTATCTGACAACTCGGCGAAGACGGGTGAGACTGGCGGCGTGGAGCTCAGTTCGCCCGGAGAGTTGGCCGAGGCCCTTGACGCCGTCGGCTACCTGCCGGACGACGGAGTCGCGACGGCGGCGTACCTCGCGCTGACCATGCGCCGCCCACTCTTCGTCGAAGGTGACGCGGGTGTCGGCAAGACGGCGCTCGCCCGGTCGCTCGCGGCCGTGCTCGACGCTCCGCTGATCCGGCTGCAGTGCTACGAAGGCATCGACGCCGCTCAGGCGCTCTACGACTGGGACTTCCCGCGTCAGCTGCTGCACCTGCGCGCGGTCGAGGCGGCCTCTCATGGCGACTCGGCCGGCACTTCCGCGGACGCGGCGCGGCTCGAAGGTGAGCTCTACAGCCGCCGTTTCCTGATCGCGCGACCGCTGTTGCAGGCGATCGAGACGAGTCCCTGCGTGCTGCTGGTCGACGAGGTCGACCGCGCCGACGACGAGTTCGAGGCGTTTCTTCTCGAAGTGCTTTCCGACTTCACCGTGTCGATCCCCGAGCTCGGCACGATCCGGGCCGACTCGCCGCCCGTGGTGGTCGTGACGAGCAACCGCACGCGTGAGGTCCACGACGCGCTCAAACGGCGGTGCCTCTACCACTGGGTCGAGCATCCGTCGTTCGACCGGGAGGTCGCGATCGTGCGGCGTCGCTGTCCGAACGCCAGCGATCGACTGGCCGCCGAGGTCACCGCAGCGGTGCAGCGGCTCCGTGAGGAGGACCTGCTCAAACCACCGGGGGTAGCGGAGACGCTGGACTGGACCGAGGCGCTGCTCGCTCTCGGTGCGCAGCACCTCGATGCCGACACCGCCACGCGGACGTTGGGTGCCGTGTTGAAGTACCGCGAGGACCATGACCGCATCGCTCGCGGGGGACTGCCTCACCTGCTGGCGGAGGCGGTCGGTGGCGCCTGACCGGCCGAGCGACAGCACCGACACCGTGGTCGGGCTGGCCCGAACCCTGCGCGCCGCCGGTGTCGATGCCAGTCCCGATCGCGTCCATGCGTTGATGTCCGCGCTCTCGCTGCTCGACCCTGCACTGCGCGCCGACGTCTACTGGGCTGGGCGGCTGACGCTGTGCTCCAGCGCTGACGACGTCCGCCGCTACGACCGCGTCTTCGCGGCGTATTTCGGCGATCGGCCGGCGGCGCTCGTCCGCCGCCCCGTCGCTCCGGCGGCGCAGCTGAAGCTCGTCTCGATGTCCGCAGGAGATGAGGGCGGGCCGGCGCCGGACACCGATGACGAGGCGAGCGCCGTGCCGGCGGCGGCGAGCCGCACCGAGATCCTCCGTTACCGCGACATCGCGTCACTGAGCGCTTCCGACCGAATGCTGCTGGCACGGCTGCTGGCCGCTTTCGCGCTGCCGGGAGAGGCCCGCCGGACCCGTCGTACGACGCCCGGCCGTGGCTCGACCGTCGACAGGAGGCGCACGCTGCAGCAGCTGCTGCGCAGCGGTGGCGAACCGGTCGAGATCGCCACTCGGGTCCGCAGGTTGCAGCCGCGCCGGGTCGTGCTGCTCGTCGACGTCAGCGGTTCGATGAGCGCCTACGCCGACGCGTTGCTCCGGTTCGCACACGCCGCGAGTCATCGGTTGAGAGGTCCCGCAACCGAGGTCTTCACCGTCGGCACGCGACTCACCCGGGTGACGCGCGAGATGGCCCATCGCGATGCCGACGTCGCGCTACGCGCCATTGCGGAGGCCGTACCCGACTGGTCCGGCGGAACCCGGCTCGGGGATCTGGTGAAGCACTTCCTCGACGAGTGGGGACAGCGCGGCATGGCGCGCGGCGCGGTCGTCGTCGTGCTGTCGGACGGATGGGAGCGCGGCGACCCGACAATGCTCGGCGAGCAGATGGCTCGGCTGCATCGGCTGGCGCACCGAGTCGTCTGGAGCAACCCGCGCGCCGGTCGCGCGGGCTTCGCTCCGGTCGCGGGCGGGATGGCGGCGGCCCTTCCGCACGTTGACGAGTTCGTGTCCGGGCACAGCCTCGCCGCGTTGGAGCGGCTCGCCGCCCTCGTCGCGGGAGCTCGTGACCCCGCAGCTTCCGGGCATATCCGCCCGATCGTCGCGTCCAGGAGGCTGGCCCATGCGTGACCTGCTTTCCCAGCTGCGCGCGTGGTGGTCCGCCGACACCACCTTCGCCCTGGCGACAGTGGTCTCGGTCCGCGGCAGCGCGCCCCGGCAGCCCGGTGCGTCGATGGCGGTCAGCGCAGACGGTGAGGCGATCGGGAGCGTCTCCGGCGGCTGCGTCGAAGGTGCGGTCTACGAGCTGGCCCAGGAGGTTCTCGAGACCGGCGAGCCGGTGCTGCAGACGTATGGCATCAGCGACGAGGACGCGTTCGCCGTCGGCCTGACCTGCGGCGGCATCCTCGACATCCTCGTCCGACCGGTCGACCGGCGGCGGATGCCGACGTTCGACGTCGTCGCGCAGTCGGTGGGCCGCGAGGAGCCGGTGGCGCTGGCGACGGTCATCAGCGGCGACGCCCCGGTCGCGGCACAGGTCGCCGTCTGGGCCGACCGCACCGAGAGCACTCTCGGCGCGGAGGGACTGGACGCAGCGGTCGTCGACGACGCCCGGGGGATGCTCGCGCAGGGACAGACCGGCGTCCGGCACTACGGCCCGAACGGTGAGCGTCGTCAGGACGAGGTCGCCGTCTTCATCGAGTCGTTCGCGCCGCCGCCGCGAATGCTCGTCTTCGGCGCGATCGACTTCGCGGCAGCCGTTGCGCGAATCGGCAAGTACCTCGGCTACCGCGTCACCGTTTGCGACGCGCGGCCCGTCTTCGCCACCGAGCGGCGGTTCCCCGACGCCGACGAGGTCGTCTGCGAGTGGCCGCACCGCTACCTCGCCGCGACCGCGGTGGACGAGCGGACCGTCATCACGGTGCTGACCCACGACCCGAAGTTCGACGTGCCTCTTCTCGAGGTCGCGCTGCGCACGCCGGCCGCCTACATCGGCGCGATGGGCTCGCGACGCACCCACGACGACCGGCTGAGCCGGCTGAGGGAACAAGGCTTGTCCGATGCCGAGCTCGGCCGGCTGCGGTCGCCGATCGGTCTCGACCTCGGCGCGCGCACACCCGAGGAGACAGCGGTGTCGATCGCTGCCGAGATCATCGGTCTTCGCTGGGGCGGCAGCGGGCGGCCACTGGGCGACACGGCCGGCGCGATCCATCACGAGGGTCACGTCAAGGCATGACGGTCGCGGGGCTCGTGCTCGCTGCCGGCGAGGGGCGACGTCTCGGCACACCGAAGGCCCTGCTCCGGGTCGACGGGCAGCTCCTCGTCGAACGCGCCGTCGCCACACTCCGGCTCGCCGGCTGCGCCCCCGTCGTCGTCGTACTCGGCGCGGCGGCGACCGAGGTGGCACGGACTGCCGAGCTCGGCGACGCCGTCGTCGTCGTGAACGAGGGCTGGTCGACCGGAATGGGGTCGTCGTTGTGCACCGGGCTGACGGCGTTGGGTGACCTCCGGGCGTCGGCTGCCGCCGTGCTCCTCGTCGACCAGCCGCAGGTCGGCCCCGAACTCGTCCGTCGACTCGTCGCGCACCACTCGGACGGGGTGGCTGCAGTGTCGGCGTCGTACGACGGCCGCCGTCGCAATCCCGTCGTCCTGGACGCATCAGTCTGGGCCGGGGTCATGGCGACGGCAGAGGGCGACATCGGAGCGCGCCGATGGCTGGACACCCACAGCGAAGAGGTCGTGCTGGTCGCCTGCGACGATCTGGGTAGTGATCTCGACATCGACACGCCACGAGACCTCGAACGCCTGACTCACGACGCCACGAAGGGCAGCGCATGAACCTCGAGAACGAGTTCACCGTCCCGGTTCCGGTGGACGAGGCCTGGCAGGTGCTGCTCGACGTCGAACGGGTTGCGCCCTGCATGCCCGGTGCGACCCTGACGTCCGTCGACGGTGACGAGTTCACCGGCACGGTCAAGGTGAAGGTCGGACCGATCACCGTCACCTACAAGGGTGAGGCGAAGTTCCTCAGCAAGGACGACGCGACGCACAGCGCGGTGATCGAGGCGAAGGGCAAGGAGTCCCGCGGCAGCGGCACCGCCGGCGCCACGGTGACCACCACGCTCGTCGGTGAAGGTGCCAGGACGAAGGTGCGGGTCGTCACGGACCTCAACGTCACCGGGCGGCCGGCACAGTTCGGGCGCGGGGTGATGAGCGAGGTCGCCGCCAAGCTGATCGACCAGTTCGCGAAGTGCCTCGAGGACGAGATCAAGACGGCGCCGGCGCCCGCCGGGGGAGCACCGGCCGAGCAGCAGGCGGCGGACGTGCCGGCAGCGGCGAAGAAGACCGCGGCCGCCACCGCCACCGCAGCAAAGAAGACCGCCACGTCGAAGGCGACGCCGGCAACGGCCAAGAAGGCGGCGGCGTCCAAGCCGGCCACGTCCGCGAAGAAGGCGAGCCCGCCGGCAGCGGTGACCGCCGACGCCCCGCCGGCAGCGTCCGCTCCCGTTCCGCAGGAGACGTCGACGGTCGCTGCTGCTCAGGCGGAGGAGCCCGCGGTCCGGCCGGTCGCACCGGCGCCTCGGCCCCCGGCGGAGCCGATCGACCTGTTCGATGTCGCGGGGGGCTCGATCGCGAAGCGGCTGGCTCCGGTGCTCGTCGCGGTGCTGATCCTGCTGTTCATCCTGCGCCGGCGTCGCCGTTCCTAGACCCGCATCGGCAGGTCGCGGGCCGCGCAGGGACAATCGTCTACTGACAGCAGACTTCTGGACGATCGCGCGGAGGAACTTGATGGCGGGCAGTGACGCAGCGAAGGTGGTCGGTCCAAGCGGCGACCGCTACGACGAGGTGCTCACGCCGGAGGCGCTCGCTTTCGTGGCCGACCTGCAGCGCACGTTCGGCAAGACCCGCGAGGAGCTGCTCGCCCGCCGGCAGCAGCGCCGCCAGCAGGCTGCCGACACCGGCAAGCTCGGCTTCCTCGAGGAGACCAAGAGTGTCCGCGAGGACCCGTCCTGGAAGGTCGCGCCGGTCGCAGATCTCCAGGACCGCCGCGTCGAGATCACCGGCCCCACCGAGCGCAAGATGCTCATCAACGCTCTCAACTCGGGCGCCAAGGTCTTCATGGCGGACTTCGAGGACGCCAACACCCCGACCTGGCAGAACATGGTCCAGGGGCAGATCAACCTGACCGACGCGATCGAGCGTCGCGTCGACTTCACGTCGCCCGAGGGCAAGGAGTACAAGCTCAACGAGACGATCGCGATGCTCATGCCGCGCCCGCGCGGCTGGCATCTGCCGGAGAAGCACGTCCTCGTCGACGACGCGCCGATGAGCGGTTCCCTGTTCGACTTCGGCATGTACTTCTTCCACAACGTCCAGCGCCTGCTCGACAAGGGCACCCGGCCCTACTTCTACCTCCCCAAGATGGAGTCGCACCTCGAGGCGCGGCTGTGGAACGACGTCTTCAACCACGCGCAGGACGCGCTCGGTGTGCCGCGCGGCACGATCCGGGCGACGGTGCTCATCGAGACGATCCCGGCGGCCTTCGAGATGGAGGAGATCCTCTACGAGCTGCGGGAGCACTCCTACGGGCTCAACGCCGGCCGCTGGGACTACATGTTCTCGATGATCAAGACGTTCCGCGACCGGGGTGACGAGTACCTGCTGCCGGACCGCAACAGCGTCACGATGACGGTGCCCTTCATGCGCGCCTACACCGAGCTGCTCGTGCAGACGTGTCACAAGCGCGGGGCGTTCGCGATGGGCGGCATGGCTGCGTTCATCCCGAGCCGCAAGGACCCGGAGGTCAACGAGCAGGCGCTGACGAAGGTCCGCGCCGACAAGGAGCGCGAGGCGACCGACGGCTTCGACGGCACGTGGGTAGCGCACCCGGACCTCGTCCCGGTCGCGATGGAGGTCTTCGACAAGGTCCTCGGCGACAAGCCCAACCAGATCGACAAGCAGCGGCCCGAGGTCTCCGTCACGGCCGACCAGCTGCTCGCCGCGAGCGAGACGCCGGGCGACCAGACGAGCGCCGGCCTGCGCACCAACGTCGACGTGGGCATCCGCTACATCGAGTCGTGGCTGCGCGGCATGGGTGCCGCCGCCATTCACAACCTGATGGAGGACGCCGCCACCGCCGAGATCTCGCGGTCGCAGATCTGGCAGTGGGTGCACAACGACGTGACCCTCGCCGACACCGGGGAGCAGGTCACCGCCGAGCTGGTGCGCAAGTACGCCGACGAGGAGACCGACAAGATCCGCCAGGAGATCGGCGCCGACACCTACGACAGCGGCCGGTGGAAGGAAGCGCGGGACATCTTCGAGCAGGTGGCGCTCGCCGACAACTTCGCCGCGTTCCTCACCCTCCCGGCCTACGACCTCCTCGACTAGGACCTGTTGAGTGCGACGTAATCCACCTTCCGAGGCATCCGCGAAGGGGGATAACGTCGCACTCAACGGGCTCGCGGCCGACTTCGTCGGCCATCTCGGGCGTGACGCCGTGGTGACCGACCGGGTGCAGCTGCGGACGTACGAGTGCGACGGTCTGGCGGCGTACCGCTGCATCCCGGGCCTGGTCGTTCTCGCGCGCACGACCGACGACGTGTCGTACGTCGTCCGCCGCTGCCATGAGTCGGGGGTGCCGTTCGTCGCGCGGGGGGCCGGCACGGGTCTGTCCGGCGGCGCGCTGCCGCGGGAGGACGGCGTCCTCATCGTGCTGTCGCGGATGAGTCACATCCGCGAGGTGGACGTCGACGACCAGCGCGCGGTCGTGGAGCCAGGTGCGATCAACCTCGACGTGACGCGCGCGGCGAACCCGCACGGCTTCTACTACGCGCCGGACCCGTCGAGCCAGCAGATCTGCTCGATCGGTGGCAACGTCGCGGAGAACTCCGGCGGCGCCCACTGCCTGAAGTACGGCTTCACCGTCAACCATGTCACCGGCCTCGAGGTCGTGATGCCGGACGGCACCGTCGAGACGTTCGGCGGCCGCGCGCCCGACCCGCCGGGTTACGACCTCGTCGGAGCTTTCGTCGGCAGTGAGGGCACGCTCGGCATCGCCACCGAGGTCACCGTCCGCCTGCTGCGCAGGCCGGAGACCGTGCAGACGTTGCTCGCGGGGTTCCGCACGATGGACGACGCCGGGGGCGCCGTGAGCGACATCATCGCGGCCGGCGTGGTGCCTGCCGCGGTGGAGATGATGGACGCTCTCGCCATCGAGGCCGCCGAGGCGGCGGTCAAGTGCGGATATCCCACCGGCGCCGGCGCGGTGCTCATCGTGGAGCTCGACGGACCGCTCGCGGAGGTCGAGGCGCATCTCGCAGCAGTCGACGGCTTCTGCCGCGAGCGTGGTGCGTTCGAGATCCGGGTGGCCGCGGATGACGCACAGCGCGCGAGCATCTGGCGCGGCCGGAAGTCCGCCTTTGCCGCGGTCGGGCGGATCAGTCCCGACTACATCGTGCAGGACGGCGTCGTGCCCCGCACCTCACTCGCTCAGGTCCTGCGTGACATCGCGAGCCTCTCCGAGGAGACCGGCATCCGGGTCGCCAACGTGTTCCACGCCGGCGACGGCAACCTGCACCCGCTCGTGCTGTTCGACGAGGCGAAGCAGGAGACGGAGCGCGCCGAGGAGGTCTCGAGCCGCATCCTCGACCTGTGCATCGAGCACGGCGGCTCCATCACGGGCGAGCACGGCGTCGGGGCCGACAAGAAGAAGCACATGAGCCGGATGTTCAGTGACGTCGACCTCGATGTCATGCAGCTGGTGCGATGCGCGTTCGACCCGGACAACCTCTGCAACCCGGGCAAGGTCTTCCCGACGCCGCGGCTGTGCGGCGAGCGACCCGGTCGACGCACGGGTGCTCATCCGTTGCAGGAAGCCGGCGTCGCCGAGATCTTCTGATGGAGACCTCACGACCGCGTTCCGTCGAAGAGCTCTCGACGGCTCTGCGTGACAGCAGCGGCACCGTTCGCGCACGCGGCGGCGGCACGAAGTGGTCGTGGGGTGCGTCCACCCCCAACCCGGACATGCTCCTCGACCTCACGGCGATGAACGACGTCGTCGAGCACGCGTCCGGAGATCTCGTCGTCACCGTCCAGGCCGGAACGAGCCTGACCGACCTCCAGACTGCGCTCGGCGCTGCCGGGCAGTGGCTCTCGCTCGATCCGCCGGAGCGCCACGCGACCGTCGGTGGCGTGGTGTCGACGGCGACCAGCGGGCCGCGTCGGCTGCGGTTCGGCACTCCCCGTGACCTGCTCATCGGCGTGACCGTGGTGCTCGCCGACGGCACGATCGCGCGTTCGGGCGGCAAGGTGGTGAAGAACGTCGCCGGCTACGACCTCGGCAAGCTGGTCACCGGGGCGTTCGGGACGCTGGGCGTCATCGCGGAGTGCACGTTCCGGCTGCATCCCGTCGCACCCGCGCGGCGCGTCGTCTCGCTCGATGTCGCCGATCCCGGCCCGCTGGTCGGCGCGGTCCTGCGGTCGCCTTTGGAGCCCGCGGCGTTGGAGTGGGATGGCGAGCGTCTCCACGCGCTCTTCGAGACGGTCGAGGGCGCCGCCGAGAGCCAGGCGCGTGACCTGCTGTCTCTCGCGGGTCGTGGCGAGGTCGGGGACGCGTTGCCCGAGGCGTTCGGCTCGCGCCCGTGGCGCGACGGCGACGTCGCACTGAAGGTGACGCACCGGCTCTCGTCACTGTCGCCGGTGGTGGACGTCGTACGGCGTCGACTGCCCGGGTGCCGGCTGGTCGCGCACGCTGGTTCGGGTGTCATCCACGCCGCGGTCGCGGCCGACGCGACGGACGTCGCTGCCTCCGTCGACGAGCTGCGACGCGAGGTCGGTCCGCACGACGGGTCGGTCCTGGTCCTCGACGCTCCACCGGACGTCAAGGCCGGCATCGACGTGTGGGGACCGGTTCGCGGACTCGAGGTCATGCGCCGGGTCAAGGCGCAGTTCGACCCTGACGCCAGGATGAGTCCCGGGAGGTTCGTCGGTGGGATCTGAACCGCAGATGACGCAAGGGGTCCCGGAGTCGGCGACCGGCATCGACGCGGGGCTCGTAGCGGACTGTGTTCACTGCGGGTTCTGCCTACCGTCGTGTCCGACCTACCTCCTGTGGGGCGAGGAGATGGACTCGCCGCGCGGTCGGATCTACCTCATGAAGCAGCGTCTCGAAGGCGAGCCGCTCGACGATGCGATGGTCCGCCATTTCGACCAGTGCCTTGGCTGCATGGCGTGTGTCACGGCATGTCCGTCCGGCGTCCGGTACGACCGGCTGATCGAAGCGACGCGGGCGCATGTCGAAGAGACGCATGAGCGGTCTCCTTCCGATCGCGCCTTGCGCAGTCTCGTGTTCCATCTGTTTCCGTATCCGCGGCGACTGCGCGCGATGCGACCACTGCTGCGGGCATACCAGCGCAGCGGTGCGGCGCGCCTCGTCGGGCGAAGCCGCCTGCTCGACCGGCTGCCACCGACCGTCGGTGCCATGGAGCGCCTGATGCCGCCCGTCGGGCGTGAGCGGGAGGAGGTCGCCGAGAGCACACCGGCGCAGGGGGCGCGCCGCGCTCGGGTCGGGATGCTGCTCGGCTGTGTGCAGCGCGAGTTCTTCCCGGGCGTCAACGCCGCGACCGCTCGCGTGCTCTCGGCAGAGGGATGCGAGGTCGTCGCTCCCGCCTTGCAGGGCTGCTGCGGTGCGCTCTCTCTGCACTCCGGTCGACACGATGAAGCGGTGCGATTCGCCAAGCGGACGATCACGACGTTCGAGTCGCTGCAGGTCGATGCCGTCGTCGTGAACGCAGCGGGATGCGGTTCGTCGATGAAGGACTACGCCGAGGTGCTCGCCGACGAGCCCGGTTGGGCCGAACGCGCGGCGGCCTTCGCCGCCAAGGTGCGCGACGTGACCGAGCTCCTGGCGGACCTCGGTCCGGTCGCACCGAGGCATCCGCTGCCGTTGACCGCGGCGTACCACGATGCGTGTCACCTGTCGCACGCGCAGGGCGTGCGCATCCAGCCACGCGAGCTGCTGGCGGGCATCCCGGACCTCCAACTCCGTGAGATCGCCGAGGCCGACATCTGCTGCGGGTCCGCCGGCGTCTACAACCTCTTCCAGCCGGATGCCGCTCGCGCTCTCGGCGACCGTAAGGCGGCCCACGTCCTCGACACGGGCGCAGACGTTCTCGTCACGGCCAATCCCGGCTGTCTGCTGCAGATCCATGCCGCCGCCGAACGCGCCGGTCGCACCGTTGCCCTCGCGCACACAGTGCAGGTCCTCGACGCCTCGATCAGGGGAGTCGCGCTCGCCGAAGCCTTGTGATTCGCCACAAATCATGAGAATCTGGACATCTTCCGGGTTGTGACGGCGCGAGGTTCGGGTCGACCGCCCGTTGTCCCAGCAGTGGCGGTCTCGACCGCCTGTCCCTGTCCTCGGACGAGAAGGAACCCGTTCATGGCCTCGCACCGCACGCGCTCCTCACGGTTGGCCCGCGCCGGTTTGGTGGCGGCTGCCACCGTCGCCGTCGGCGTCGCGGTCGTCCCGACCGCACAGGCCGGTTCGACCGACAACCACTCCTACCGGCACGGCCTCGTGCCGACGGTGGAAGGGGCGGCCAACCAGGCGAAGAACTCTCTCGGCCTGCCGATCAACCTGCCGATCGCCACCAACCTCAGCTACGGCGGCGGCACCAACGGTGTCGGTGTCACGACGGGTGCGCCGAAGGTCTACCTCGTCTTCTGGGGCAGCCAGTGGGGGACTGCAGGGACCAACTCCAAGGGCGACACCACCTTCAGCAACGACCCGGGTAGTGCCGCGCCCGTCGTGCAGGAGTTCTTCAAGGGCCTCGGGACCAACAGCGAGGGCTGGTCCAAGGTCATGACGCAGTACTGCGAGGGCGTCTCCTCCGGCTCGACGTCGTGCCCGACCTCGGCGCCGCACGTCGGTTACCCGACGGGTGGCGCACTGGCTGGCATCTGGTACGACAATTCCTCGGCCGCACCCAGCCAGGCGACGCAGACGCAGATCGGCCAGGAGGCCGTCAACGCCGCTGCGCATTTCGGTAACACTGCGGCCGGCTCCAACCGCAACGCGCAGTACGCGATCCTGTCGCCGACCGGCACGCACCCGGACGGCTTCAACACCCCGACGAGCAACTGGTGTGCGTGGCACGACTGGACGGGCGACGTCGGTGTCAGCGACCCGTCCGGCGGGCTCGCCTTCGCCAACGATCCGTACCAGCTCGACATGGGTTCCAGCTGTGGTGAGAACTTCGTCAACCCCGGCAGCGCCGGCGTGGACGACGGCTTCACGATCGTCTTCGGTCACGAGTACGCCGAGACCATCACCGACCAGTTCCCGGCGGGCGGCTGGACCGACATCCAGGGCTCGGAGAACGCCGACAAGTGCGCCTGGATCTCTTCGGGCACCGGTGCCTCGCAGAACATCACCCTCGGGACCGGCTCGTTCGCCGTGCAGTCGACCTGGGGCAACGACAAGAGCCAGTGCGAGATCACGCACGCCTGACATCTTCGCCACGACGCTCTGCACCTGACGGAATTGCCCGGGCATCCTGCCCGGGCAATTCCTGTGTTCGGCACGAAATGCCCGGATTCAGTCCCACGCGGTGTCCTCGCTACCGACTTTCCCCTCTGATGCGAATTCTTACGAATCGCTTGCGCTCGGTCGATACGCAGTCGAGACTTGCCGCGGCGGGGGGAGGCTGAGGATGCCGCAGTCCGAGGAGTGCGAGTCGGCGGACGCCGTGTCCGGCGAACGCGCGACGTTCAGCAGGCGTGGCTTTCTCTCCGCAGGAGCCTTGGGCATTGCCGGGCTGGCTCTTCCCGAGGCGGTCTGGCTCCCGGCCAGCGCAGCAGAAGCGGTCGCGGGCTTCGACGGTGTCCCGCCCGTGCGGGCAGCCATGCACGTGCACGGAAGCTGGTCAGAGGGAAACGGCAGCTGGGAGGCGCAGTTCCGGCAGGCCGTTCGCAACCAGGTCGACCTGCTCTACATGACGGACCACGACACGCGTGTTCTCGCGATGCACTATCTCAGGACGCTCGTCGGCGCGAAGTGGCTCCGCACTTCGCAGGGGCGCCTGTTGCGACACGCGATGACGGTCGATGGCGGGTCAGTGCGCCTGTTGGCCGAGAGTGCGGCGGTGGCCGCGGCGGCATCGGTGACGATGGCCATCGACCCCGCTCCGATGGGGCAGGCCGCTCGCCGGCTGCACACCTCGATCGCGGGGCAAACCCTCGTTCTGACCTTCGGTGCCGTGCGGTTGACACACGGCGCCCGGTTCGACGTACACGTCCCGCTCAGCTACCACCCCGCCGCGGGCGACCGGGCCGCGGGTCAACTCGAGCTTGTCTACCGGTTCGGCCGCCCGGCCCGCAGGCGCTACCTGCAGCGAAGCGGGCGGCGCGCCGTCGTCGAGCTGCCGACTCCGACTTCGAACAGCATCAGACGACTGTCGCCGGCGCGGGACGCGGCCTCGTTCTGGCCCGCAATCTTTCCGGCCGACAACGTGATGGCCGGTCTGTCCTTGTGCGCGACGAGCCCGCACCGTGGGGCCGTCGCGGATATCCGGGTCGAGGGACTGCGGTTCGCGCGCACGCAGAACACGCCGACCGCCGCCGCGGACCAGCAAGCGCACCTGGCGGCCTGGTACCAGTCCAAGTTCCCGAGCCTGACCGTTCGCCCGAGCATCGAGGTCAGCCACTATCTGCCCGACCTCAACCCGTTCGGGATCCCGCAGTACATCCCGGATTACGCAACCCTCCCTTCCGACCTGGACGCCCTCAAGGCGCAGATCGTGTCCAACGTCCACGCACAGGGCGGCCTGGTGTCGTGGAACCACCCCTTCGGGTACAGCGCGGGGCCTCTTGCCAGCCCGGACCAGCAGACCGTGCTGCGCCGTCAGCTCTTCGGAAACATGCGCGCGGTGCATGAGTACGGAGTCGACATCCTGGAGGTGGGTTACGCGCTGCGCGGCCACGTCGGCACAGCTGCGCACCTGGATCTCTGGGACACGTTCTCTCGCACGGGACGCTTCCTCACCGGAAACGGCGTGACGGATGACCACGAGGGACGGGCCTGGGGACAGTTCGGGAACGGGTTCGTGACCGGTATCTGGACCTCGTCGCGTTCTGATGCGGATGTCGTGCAGTCCCTGGCTGGAGGTCGCGCGTATCTCTCACACATGCAGTGGTGGCCCGGCGGGGAGATCGACCTCCTCGTCGACGACAAGCTTCAGATGGGTTCGGTGTCCGTCGGCTCGTCGGCGGCTACCCGCAAGTTGACCGTCCTCGCGACTTCGCTGCCGGCCGGTGGCGCCGTGCAGGTCGTCGGAGGCCCCGTCGATTACAGCGACGCTCCAGACCCCGGTACGGCGATCGCGAGCACATTGCCCGTCTCACAGTTCTCGGGCAACACGGCAACCGTCCAGATAGATGCATCGAGCTCCTGCTTCTACCGCGTCCAGGTCCTGAACGCCGACGGGGTGATCGTCGGAAGTAGTAACCCGGTGTGGTTGCTCACGTCGGACCCGCCGTCAGGAGCGCCGGCGACTCGTCGCCACGACCTCTAGCGCGGGTGACTCCGTCGCTCTGCCGGCGGCGAAATCGCAGGCGCCTCTGCCGCCGGATCGCCTAGGGTCGCGGCGTGGGTGATCACGCCGTCGTCGTCGAGGACCTGCGCAAGACCTTCCGTGGTCGGGGCAAGAGTGCGCCGGTGGAGGCGCTGCGAGGCGTCGACCTGACCGTCGACGCCGGCACCGTCCTCGGCGTGCTGGGGCCGAACGGTGCCGGCAAGACGACGGCGGTGCGCATCCTCACGACCCTGCTCCAGCCCGACGGCGGCTCTGCGCAGGTCCTGGGTCATGACGTCGTGCACCAGGCCGCGGCGGTACGACGTCTCATCGGACTGACCGGTCAGTCGACGGCGATCGTCGACGAGCTGACGGGCAGGGAGAACCTCGAGATGGTCGGACGCCTCAACCACCTCGCGCGTAGCGAGGCGCGGTCGCGCGCCGAGGCGCTGCTCCAGCAGTTCGATCTCGCCGACGCCGGTGAACGGCAGGCGAAGACCTACTCCGGGGGCATGCTCCGCCGGCTCGACCTTGCCGCGGGTCTCGTCGCGCATCCGCCGGTGCTGTTCCTCGATGAGCCGACGACGGGTCTGGACCCCCGCAGCCGCATCGGCATGTGGGATGTCATCCGCAGTCTCGTCGCCGGAGGCACGACCCTGCTGCTCACGACGCAGTACCTCGACGAGGCCGACGAGCTTGCCGACTCCATCGTGGTCATCGACCACGGCAAGGTCATCGCTCGCGGCACCGCCTCGGAGCTGAAGACGCAGATCGGTGGCGACGTGATCGAGTTCACGGTGCCGGATCGCGGACAGATCTCCGCGGCGGCCGACTCCGTCGCGCACCTGGGTGACCGCGGCGTCGACGTCGACCGGGAGACCGGCCTGGTGTCGGTGCGCGTCGGGGCAAGCGGTTCCGAGGCGTTGCTGGACGCCGTACGGCGCCTCGACGCGGCCAAGGTCACCGTCACCGGTCTGGCCCTGCGCCGCCCGTCTCTCGACGACGTCTTCCTCGCCCTCACCGGCCGTCCCGCTGAGGAGTCATCCGACGTCGCCCCGCCCGATCAGCAGTCAGCCGACGCGACGAAGGTGACCGCATGACCAGTGCCACGATCGTCGCGCCGGCCGGCGGTCGGCTGCGCTGGGCCGCCAGCGATGCCTGGGTGCTGACCTGGCGCAACCTCACCGTCTGGCGACGGGTGCCGGCGTACCTCGTCTTCACGGTCGTGCAGCCGACGATCTTCACGCTGCTGTTCCGGTACGTCTTCGGGGGTGCGATCCCTGCGCACGGGATCCCCGGCGGCTATGTCAACTACCTGCTGCCCGGTGTCATCGGGCAGACGGCTGCCTTCGCCTCGATGGCGACGGCGATCTCGCTCGCGATCGAGGCACAGAAGGGCGTCATCGACCGTCTCCGGGTGATGCCGATCGCGAGATCGGCGGTCCTGATGGGCCGGTTGATGGCCGATAGCATTCGGATGCTCATCACCTTGCTGGTGATCGTCGGTGTCGGCTATCTCGTCGGGTTCCGTTTCCACGGCGGAGTCGTCGACGCGGTCGCCATGGTGCTGCTCGCGGAAGCGTTCGGCCTCACGGTGTGCTGCGTGTCGATGTTCATCGGTCTCGCCCTGCGTCAGGAGGAGGCCGTGCAGGCCTTCGGCTTGATCTGGCTGTTCCCGTTGACGTTCGTGTCGTCGGCGTTCGTGCAGGTGGGGACGATGCCCGGCTGGCTGCAGGCCTTCGCTGACAACCAGCCGATCACCCACGTGATCAACGCGTTGCGGTCGCTCGCACTCGGCACGCCGATGGGCGACAACCTGTGGCTGTCGGTCGTCTGGCTGGTCGCGATCCTGGCCTTCTTCATGCCGCTCGCGGTGCGCGCCTACAAGCGAGTGTCGTAACGGTCTTCGCTCGGTTGGTGCGGGTTAGTCTCGGCACCTTCCATGACTGCACAACCCTCTGACCCCGGCCTGCCGACCGGGGCCTCGTCGCACGCTGCGCGCAATGGATCACAGTTGCGTGTCTGGCAACGGCAGGCCCTGGCGGCGTACATGCGTGCGGGCGCCCCTGACTTCCTCGTCACGGCGACACCCGGCGCAGGTAAGACAACCTTCGCCCTCGCGGTTGCGCAGGTGCTGTTCGCGCAGCGCGCGATCGACCGCGTGATCATCGTCTGCCCGACCGACCACCTGCGGACGCAGTGGGCGGAGGCAGCCCACCGCGCGGGCATCGCCCTCGACCCGCAGCTGCTCAACAGCGACGGGCCGGTGCGGCCGGACTTCCGCGGCTACGTCACGACCTACGCGCAGGTCGCCGGCGCGCCGATGCTGCATCGGGCGCGCACCGAGGCCCGGCGCAGTCTCGTCGTGCTCGACGAGATCCACCACGCGGGTGACGGGCTGTCCTGGGGAGAGGCGGTCGCGGACGCCTTCGGACCTGCGCGGCGCCGGCTGGCCCTGACGGGGACGCCGTTTCGCACGCGGCCGGACGAGCGCATCCCGTTCGTTCGCTACGACAGCGTCGGCGACGGCGGTCTCGAGAGCGTGGCCGACTTCACCTACGGCTACGGCAACGCGCTCGCCGACCGGGTGGTTCGCCCGGTGGTGTTCGCGGCTTACACAGGCGTGTCCCGCTGGCGCAACAGTGCCGGCGAGGTGGTCGCGGCGTCGCTGACCGAAGCGGCGACGAAGAAGACCGAGGCACAGGCGTGGAAGACAGCACTCAACCCCAAGGGCCGATGGGTGCCGCACGTGATCGCCGCGATGGATGAGCGGATCACGCACCTGCGTGCGCACGGCATGCCGGATGCTGCCGGTCTCGTGCTGGCGTCCGACCAGGACGACGCCCGCGCGTATGCCGAGATCGTCCACCGCGTCACCGGCGAGAAGCCTGTCGTCATCCTGTCCGACGACCCGAAGGCCAACAAGAAGATCGCCGCGTTCACCAGCGGCATGCAACGCATCGCGGTCTGCGTGCGCATGATCAGCGAAGGCGTCGACGTCCCCCGGGCGGCCTGCCTGGCGTGGATGACGTCGTACCGGACACCGCTGTTCTTCGCCCAGGCCGTCGGCCGGGTCGTCCGGGCCCGCCGTCCCGGCGAGTCCGCGACCGTCTTCCTGCCGGCGGTCCGGCCGCTGCTCGCGCTGGCTGCCGAGCTCGAGTCCGAGCGCAACCACGTCATCCCGCCACCCTCCTCGGGCAACGACGAGCTGGACCTGGTCGTGCCCGAGCGTGAGGACGAGCCGCTCGGCGACGGCTACGAAGCACTGGATGCGGAAGCGGAGTTCGCGCACGTCCTGCACGGCGGGCGGGCGGTCGTCGCCGAAGCGGTGGCGCTCAGCGAGGACGACGAGGACTACCTCGGGCTCCCGGGGCTGCTGTCGCCGGAGCAGACCGCCGCGTTGCTCGCGCGGCGTGACCGCGAGCACCGGCGCCGGGCAGGGGCGGCAGCGGGCGACGACGCGGAGATCCCGAAGGAGGAGACCCCGCAGTGGCAACAGGTCGCCGCGCTGCGGCGTGAGCTCAACGGTCTCGTGTCGCAGCTCGCCGCCCGGAGCGGGCAGCCGCACGCCAAGGTGCACGGGATGGCCCGGCACGCCGTGCCCGGGCCGCCGTCCGCCGCCGCGTCGCTCGACGTCCTGCAACGTCGGCGCGCCTACCTCATCCGGGAGCTCGCCCGCTCCTGACGAGGGGTCCTTCGGCCCTGGTCGCTCCTCCCCACGCGGCAGGACGCTGCTCGCAGACGGCGAGGAGGTCGTGATGGCGCGACGTGTCACGGGTTGGCGCAAGCTGGCGGCGGCGATGTGGGGCCCGCCGAACGACCCACAGTTCTACGGGGAGATGGAGGTCGACGCCGCCGACCTGCTCAGGTATCTCGACGAGGTTCGGCGCGCAACCGGCGCCCACGTCACGGTCACGCACCTGGTCGGACGTGCGGTGGCGCACGGCCTCACGGCGGTGCCCCGGTTGCAGGTGCGGCTCGGCCACGGTCGGGAGCACGACCGCACGAGCCTTGACGTGTTCTTCATCGTCGCCGCTCCGGACGAGGAGCTGTCCGGGGTGAAGGTGGGCTCGGTCGACAAGCTTGCGGTCTGGGACGTCGCGGCGGAGGTGGAGCGACGCTGCTCCGCGATCCGCACCGGGACCGACGAGGAGTTCGGTCGCACGAAGACGATGCTCGAGCGCGTACCCGGCTGGCTCCTCGGGCCTGCCATCCGGTTGTCGGCGTTCGTGACGACCGACCTCGACATCGACCTGCCGAAGCTCGGCCTCCCGCGCGAGCCCTTCGGTTCCGCGATGGTGACGTCGGTCGGCATGTGGGGGATCAGCCGCGCCTTCTCGCCGCTGGCGCGGCACTACCGGGTGCCGGTGCTCGTGCTCGTCGGCGCCGTCCAGGAGAAGGCCGTCGTCGTCGCGGGCCGGGTCGTCGCCCGGCCGATGCTCACGTTGACCGCAACGTTCGACCACCGGTACGCCGACGGGTCGCAGGCCGCACAGTTCGCCGCTGCGGTCCGGGAGTACCTGGTCAACCCGGTCATGTTCGAGCCTGCCCTTCCGGCGTGGGAACCCGGTTTGTCGGCCGTCGCCACCTAACCTGCGGTTCGTGACGGCTGCGGTCGAGCTGCAGCCGGACGACGCCGTCGTCCGGCTGACGGATGTCAGCGTGCGCCGGGGTGACGCCACCCTGCTGCGCGAGATCTCGTGGACCGTGCGACCGGGCGAGCGCTGGGTCGTGCTCGGCGCCAACGGCGCCGGCAAGACCACACTGCTGCAGGTCGCGGCGGGCGCGCTGCGGCCGACGACGGGGGCCGTGGACCTGCTCGGCGAGTCGCTCGACGACGCCGATCTCGACGACCTTCTCCCTCGGGTCGGCTGGGCCAGCGCGTCGCTCGCCGACCGTCTCCCCGCCGACGAACGCGTGCTGGACGTCGTACTGACCGCCTCCTACGCCACGGTGCGCCGCGGTCGCGAGCGCTACGACGACGTCGACGAAGGCCGTGCGCTCGAGCTGCTGCTCCAGCTCGGTTGCCGGGCGCTGGTCGACCGCGCGTTCGGCACGCTGTCCGAAGGGGAGCGCAAGCGAGTGCAGCTCGCCCGCGCGCTGATGACGGACCCCGAGGTCCTGCTGCTCGACGAGCCCGCCGCCGGGCTCGACCTCGGCGCGCGGGAGGCCCTGCTGCGCACCCTCGGGCGGCTGACGGCGGACCCCTCCGCGCCGGCGCTCGTGCTCGTCTCGCACCACGTCGAGGAGGTGCCGTCCGGCTTCACCCACGCGCTGCTCCTGCGCAGCGGTGAGGTGGTCGCGAGCGGTCCGATCCGGCAGGTGATGCGCTCCTCCAACCTGTCCGCGTGCTTCGGGCTGCCGCTGCTGCTCTTCCGTCACGGCGACCGCTACACAGCCCGCGCGTCGCTGCTCGCGCTGCAGTGAGCGTGCGGCCCGCGAGCCGCTGACCTGCGAAGATCGTCCGGTTTCGCCGGACCCGCCGGTGTGCGGCCGGACGGCGTCGGGCAGGGTAAAGGCATGGCGAGCGGCAACCCACTGGACCTTCCGGTGGTCCTGTTGTCGCATCGAGGACCCGCGTCTTTCCGACGTACGCCGTCCGGCCTCACGCTCAAGCGGGGGGCCGGCGGCCTTGTTACGGCGCTGATGGGCCTCGCCGAGCATCTCGACGACGCGGTGTGGGTCTGCGCCGCCGCCAACGAGGCCGACGCCCATGTGGCGGCGGAGCACGAGGGGCACTCGATCGAGATCGCCTTCTCGCCGCATCCCCAGATCGTCGACGAGGACAGCGGCCCGACCGGGCCCACTCTCAACGTGCGCTACGTCGACGTCGACCATGACCAGCACGACGCGTTCTACACGAAGATCGCCAACCCGCTGCTGTGGTTCGTCCAGCACGGTCTCTACGGCGCCGCCAGTGAGCCCAACATCACGGCCGACATCCACCAGGCTTTCGATGACGGCTACGTCGCGGTCAACCAGCAGTTCGCCGACGCGGTCGCCGAGGAGGTCGAGCGCCGCGGTGGTCGCGCGCTTGTGATGCTGCACGACTACCACTTCTACCTCGTCGGCCAGATGGTCCGGGAGCGCTGCCCGGACGCGATCATCAGCCACTTCGTGCACATCCCGTGGCCGACGACCGACCTGTGGCGGATGCTCCCGCCGCGGATGCGGGACGCCTTGCTCAACGGGCTGCTCGGGTGCGACGTCGTCGCGTTCCACACCCGTCGCTTCGCCCGCAACTTCCTCTTCTGCACGCAGGCGATCTGTGACCTCGACGTCGACTACCGTGCAGGTGCGATCTACCTGAACGACGCCGACGGCGGGTCCCGCAGCGTGGCCGCGCGCGCCTACCCCATCTCCGTCGACACCGACGCCGTCGAGAAGCTCGCCGCCAGCGATGAGGTCGCGCACCATCGTGAGGCGCTGGCCGACCTCCACCTGACGGACGGCCGCCAGCTGATCGTCCGCGTCGACCGCACCGACCCGTCGAAGAACATCGTCCGCGGCTTCCGCGCCTTCGGCCAGCTCCTCGACGACTATCCCGAGCTGCGCGGCCGGGTGACGTTCCTCGCCTCGCTCATGCCGAGCCGGCAGGACGTGCCGGAGTACGTCGACTACCTGGCGCAAGTCGGCGCCGTCGTCGCCGAGATCAACGCGCGCCATCACGCGGAGGGCTGGCAGCCGATCGACCTGCGCCTCCAGGAGGACATGGCGTTCGCCGTGGCGGCGTACCAGCTCGCCGACGTGCTCGTCGTCAACGCGGTCAACGACGGCATGAACCTCGTCGCGAAGGAGGCCGTGCTCGTCAACCAGCGCGACGGCGTGCTGCTGCTGAGCGAGACGACGGGTGCACACGAGGAGCTGGGCGACTACGCCATCACCGTGCACCCGATGGACGTCCAGCAGCAGGCGGACGCGATGTACGAAGCGTTGACGATGGACGTCGAGGAGCGACAGAAGATGCTGTCGGGGGCTGCCGAGGCCGTCCGGTCCAACGACGTCGAGCGGTGGCTTCGCAGCCAGCTCGACGACCTCGCCCGCCTGATCGCCACTCGCTCCGGCGACCCCGCCTGACCCTCAATCGCCACATGTCGGCCATCTATGGCCGCTATCCGGCGATTGAAGGCTGAGACCAGCGACGACGAAGGCCCCGGACGAAACCGCCCGGGGCCTTCGTGAGGTTGCTCACAGGATCAGGGAGCGCCGAGCACACCCTCGTCGTCGCGGATCTCCACCGCGATGGCGCGGAGACGGTCGGCGTGGGCGCGGCCGTGATGGGCGCAGAACAGGAGGTCGGAGCCGCCGGGCAGCACGGCGCGGACAGCGGCGCGGGCGCCGCAGCGGTCGCAACGCTCGGCCGGGGAGACCGGCGGAGCGGCGGTTGTCGTCGTCATCACGTCCTATCCAACACCCGGGGACCGACTTCCCTTCCGTACGTGCCCCGGTGTGTCGGTCAGCACACGGCGTCGGGAGAATGTCACCTATGTCATCGGAGACCGTTGCCCGCCCGCGGGCGGACATCAAGGCGCGCACGCTACGCCAGGACCGGTGGTGGCTCCAACCGCTGATCATCGCGGTCGGATTCGCCGCCTTTGTCGTCTATGCGACGTGGGCGGCCTTCGACCATCCGATCGTCGCGGGTACGACACACCGGATCTACTACGCGCACCCCTACCTCTCGCCGTTCTTCTCGCCCTGCTTCGTCAAGGGCTGCCCGCCGCAGGCCGACTGGGCGCAGCTGCCGGGGCCGCAGTGGATCTCGCCGGCGCTCTACATCCTGATCTTCCCGCTGGCCTTCCGGACGACCTGTTACTACTACCGCAAGGCCTACTACCGGTCGTTCTGGCTGTCGCCGCCGGCGTGCGCCGTGGCCGAGCCGCACGGGAAGTACACCGGCGAGACCCGCTTCCCGCTGATCTTCCAGAACATCCACCGTTACGCGTGGTACTTCGCGGTCATCTTCGCCGGGATCCTGACCTGGGACGCGGTCCTGGGCTTCGACTTCGACGGTCACTTCGGCATCGGTGTCGGCAGCATCATCCTGCTCGTCAACGCGGTGCTGATCCTCGGCTACACGCTCGGCTGCCACTCGTGCCGGCACATCACGGCCGGCCGGATCAACAACTTCAGCAAGCACCCCGTCCGCTACAAGATGTGGGGCTTCGTGAGCAAGCTCAACAACAAGCACATGCAGTGGGCGTGGGCGTCGTTGATCTGGATCGTGGTCGCCGACGGCTACATCCGTCTCGTGTCCAACGGGACCTTCCACGACTTCCACCACGTCTTCTAGGCCGGGGCGGGGCTACTTCACATGACTGAGTACGAGTCACACGACTACGACGTCGTCGTCATCGGCGCCGGCGGCGCCGGCCTGCGTGCTGCGATCGCGGCGCACGAGGCGGGTGCCCGGACGGCCATCGTCTGCAAGTCGCTTCTCGGCAAGGCGCACACCGTCATGGCCGAGGGTGGCGCCGCAGCGGCGATGGGCAACGTCTGGCCCGAGGACAACTGGCAGGTGCACTTCCGCGACACCATGCGCGGCGGCAAGATGCTCAACAACTGGCGGATGGCGCAGCTGCACGCGCAGGAGGCGCCGGACCGGGTGTGGGAGCTCGAGGAGTGGGGCGCGCTCTTCGACCGCACCAAGGACGGCAAGATCTCCCAGCGCGACTTCGGCGGCCACCGCTACGCGCGCCTTGCGCACGTGGGTGACCGCACCGGCCTGGAGATCATCCGGACGCTGCAGCAGCGCGTGGTGCAGCTCGGCATCGACGTGTTCATGGAATGCACGGTCACGCGCCTGCTGAAGGACGGCGACCGGATCGCCGGCGCGTTCGGCTACTGGCGTGAGACCGGTTCGTTCATCAAGTTCACCGCGCCGGCGATCGTGCTGGCGACCGGCGGCATCGGCAAGTCGTTCCAGGTCACGTCCAACTCCTGGGAGTACACCGGCGACGGCCATGCGATGGCGCTGTGGGCGGGCGCGTCGCTGCTCAACATGGAGTTCGTGCAGTTCCACCCGACCGGCATGGTCTGGCCGCCGTCGGTGAAGGGCATCCTCATCACCGAGTCGGTGCGTGGCGAGGGCGGCGTGCTGCGCAACTCCGACGGCAAGCGGTTCATGTTCGACTACATCCCGGACTTCTTCAAAGCGGAGACCGCGGACAACGAGCAGGAAGCCGACGCCTGGTACGACGACCACAAGAACAACCGTCGTCCGCCGGAGCTGCTGCCGCGCGACGAGGTCGCCCGGGCCATCAACTCGGAGATCAAGGCCGGTCGGGGATCGCCGCACGGCGGTGTCTTCCTCGACATCGCGACCCGGCGCACGGCCGAGGACATCAAGCGCCGGCTTCCGTCGATGTACCACCAGTTCAAGGAGCTCGGTGACGTCGACATCACCAAGGAGCCGATGGAGGTCGCGCCGACGTGCCACTACGTGATGGGTGGCATCGAGGTCGACGCCGACAGCCAGGCGGCGACCGTCTCCGGGCTCTATGCAGCCGGTGAGGTCTCCGGCGGGATGCACGGTTCCAACCGACTCGGCGGTAACTCGCTGTCCGACCTGCTGGTCTTCGGCAAGAGGGCGGGGGAGAGCGCGGCGTCGTACGTCGCCGGCCTGTCCACGCGGCCGCATCTGGCGGAGGCCGACGTCAGCGCAGCTGCCGAGGAGGCGCTGGCGCCGTTCGGCCGCACCGGCGAGAACCCGTTCGCGGTGATGAAGGACCTCCAGGCGACGATGCAGAGCCTGGTCGGCATCATCCGCAAGGGTGAGGAGCTCGAGACCGCGATCAAGGAGCTCGACGCGCTGAAGGAACGCGCCAAGACGGTGTCGGTGCAGGGCATGGGTCGCGAGTACAACCCGGGCTGGCACACCGCGCTCGATCTGCGGTCGATGCTGACGGTGTCGGAGTGCATCGCGCGCGCCGCGCTGCTGCGCACCGAGAGCCGCGGGGGACACACGCGCGACGACTACCCCGCGACCGACCCCGAATGGGGCAAGGTCAATCTCGTCGTTCGTGAGAAGCGCGGGTCGATCTCGATCGACAAGCAGCCGCTGCCGCAGATGCCCGACGACCTCAAGACGCTCTTCGAGGAGACGCACTGATGGGTTACGACCTCAACATGCGGGTGTGGCGCGGCGACGCGTCCGGCGGCGGCTTCACGTCGTTCTCCGTGCCCGTGGAGGAGGGTGAGGTCGTCCTCGATGCGATCCACCGGCTCCAGGCCGAACAGGCTCCCGACCTGGCGGTGCGGTGGAACTGCAAGGCCGGCAAGTGCGGCTCGTGCAGCGCGGAGATCAACGGCAAGCCGCGGCTGATGTGCATGACGCGCCTGTCGTCGTTCGACCCCACCGAGACGATCACGGTCACGCCGATGCGGACCTTCCCGGTGATCCGCGACCTGGTGACCGACGTCACCTTCAACTACGAGAAGGCACGTGAGGTGCCGGCGTTCACGCCGGCCGGTTCCAACGCGGGCGGTCAGTTCCGCATGCAGCAGGTCGACGTCGAGCGCGGGCAGGAGTTCCGCAAGTGCATCGAGTGCTTCCTCTGCCAGAACACCTGTCACGTCGTCCGTGACCACGAGGAGAACAAGGAAGCGTTCGCCGGGCCACGGTTCTTCATCCGCTACGCCGAGCTCGACATGCATCCGCTGGACACTCTCGACCGTCGGCAGATGGCGCAGGAGGACGAGGGCCTCGGCTACTGCAACATCACGAAGTGCTGCACCGAGGTGTGCCCGGAGGGCATCCACATCACCGACAACGGCATCATCCCGTTGAAGGAGCGCGTGGTCGACACGAAGTACGACCCGGTCTTTCTCGGGCTGAAGATCGGCCGCCGCAAGGACCGTCGGCGGGTCGGGCCGGCCGGAGGCAGCGGCCCGTCGCCGATCAAGCGGCCGGCGCGGGGTGGGGCGTTGTCGGGTCTGACCGCGACGCGCACCGCGTCGACGTCGACGGCGACGCTCGCGCCGGCGCCGCCGAAGCCGGCGTCGTCGGGCAGCACAGTGTCGTCAGCTGCCGCAGCGGTCGGCGATGCGGCGAGCGGCGCAGCGGCGAAGGTGGGCGGAGCCGCGACCAGCGACACGGTCAAGACCGCGTTGCCGGCCGTCGGCGCGGCTGCAGGCGTCGGCTTCCTCGCCTGGGCAATCCGCAAGTCCCGCCGCAAGTAGCCCCAAGCAATCGCCGCATAGCGGCCATAGAAGGCCGCTATGTGGCAATGCCCGGCGGCTTGATGAGTCGGACTCCGTCGGGCATGCCGCGACCGGCGTGCTGCTTGTAGATGCGTTCGATGTTCGCGAGCAGAGCCGGCCCGGCGCGTCGGATTCGCATCGGCGTTGCATCCGTCACCACGATCCCGCAGGCCTGAAGCCGTTCCTTGCGCGCGGCCGTGTCCTCGTACTGAGCCCCCCACGCGTGGTACTTCCGGCCGATCACTTCCTGGGCCATGCCCGCTGACTTGATCAACGCATCGACACAGACAAATGGTCCACCGTCGCCGAGATCCAGCCATTGATTCCACGTCGGTTCAGGAAGCAGCGCGCTCGTGCTCCAAAGCCGTCTCAGGTCGGCTTCGGCCGACGAGCGAAGCCCCACGCCTACCGCCAGGAGTGCGCCGTCGGTCGGACGGCACCACTTGTCTCCGATGAGTTGCCGAGCCGTCTGCAGAGACCGCACCGTCACGACACCCTGCTGCAGCGAACGCGACAGCAGGTTGATGCCACGTCGCGTGTCTCGTTCGTTCCGCGCCGCGACGATCGCGGCCGTCGCGGCATCGACGTAGGGGACAAGACCGTGATCTCCAACCGTTATCTGCGCGAGAGCGCGTCGTACGACGACAAACCCACGGGTGCGGTGCTGGGACAAAGCGGGAACGACGACATGGACACGGTCTCCGGCTGGCCGCGGCACGTCGAGGCCGTACCAACGGAGGGCATCGACACCGTCTATCGCGGCGTCTGCGCCTGCCCACAGGCTTGCGGCGATCAACAGCTGCCGGCGCGTCCGGCTGCCGGGCTCCGTCAGGATGACGCCGCTGATCAGCCGCTGCCATCGGCCGCGGGTGACGCGTTTGTCGATGGCGTTGCGGCTGATCCCGTGTCCGAGCAGCTGGTCTACGGTCGCGACACCATCCTGGGCGTGGAGGAGTGCCTCGAGCGTCGCTGCCGTCTTGATGGTTCGAGGCATTCGGCAAGCGTGGACGAGGTCACCGGGCTCACGGACAACGCTGCCGCCGACGGTGGACAACCGGCGGCCCTGTGCATCGCCAGATATCCGCCTTCTATGGCCGAGATCTGGCGATTGGTCAGGTCGGGAGGCAGGTGGCGGGGAGGTCGAACCAGCGGAGGGCTTCGAAGTCCTCGCGGAGGCCGGCCGGCGGTTGGCTGCACTCCGGGACGTCGCGTTCGGCCGCGAGCTTCTCCGCCTCCCGGAGGTGCTCGTCGAGCACGGACTCGGGCGCTCGGACGTCGTGGCGCGGATACGTCATCTCTCCGGTCGTGCCGTCGTAACGCACGTCCGCGAGCCGTAGCGGCGGCTCGATCGGCCCGAGCTTGTGGTGCCAGAGCCCCGTCGCCACGTCGAAGCGGTAGTCGGTGAGGAACTTCGCGCCGTCGCGCGCGACGAAACGCACCGCCTCGATGACGTAGTCGGCGACGTGCTCGTCGAGGAAGTAGGTGAAGTTCACCCGCACCCAGCCGGGCTTGATGCCTTCGCAGCCGTGCGTGATCTCGCGTTCGAACGCGTGCGAGCGCTCCAGGTCGATGCCGAGCAGGCGGTGACCGTACGGCCCTGCGCAGGAGCATCCGCCGCGGGACTGGATGCCGAACAGGTCGTTGAGCAGCGCGACGACGAAGTTGTGGTGCAGATAGCGGCCGCCGGGACGTCGTACGACGAAAGACACGATCGACAGTCGTTCGGCGTCCGGGTTGCCGAGGATCTCGATCGAAGGCTCGACCGACCATGCGTCGACGGCTCGGCGCAGCAAGGCCTCCTCAGCCGCTCGGATGACCGGCACCCCGACAGCCTGCTTGAGCTGGAAGACCAGCCCTGCGCGGATCGAGCCGACGATGTCCGGCGTCCCGCCTTCCTCACGCAGCACCGGATCGTCGAGGTAGACGTGCTCCTCCGGGTTGACGTAGGCCACCGTCCCGCCACCCGGCACCGTCGGCACGCGGTTGGCGACGAGTGACCGGCGTACCGCAAGCACGCCCGGCGTGCCCGGCCCACCGATCAGCTTGTGCGGCGACAGGAAGACGGCGTCCTTCGCGGCGTCGGGGAGGCCCGCCGGACACATGTCGATGTCGACGTACGGCGCCGCCGCAGCACAGTCCCAGAACGAGAGCGCCCCGTGCCGGTGCAGCAGCTGTGTGACGCGCACGGTGTCGGTCACGATGCCGGTCACGTTGCTCGCGGCCGAGAACGAGCCGATGCGCAGCGGCCGGTCCGCGAACTCGACGAGCCTCCGCTCGAGCACGGTCAGATCGAGATGGCCGTCGGCGTCTTCAGGGATCTCGACGACGTCCGCGATCGACTCGCGCCACGGCAGCTCGTTGGAGTGGTGCTCGAACGGTCCGACGAACACGACCGGACGCTCGGCGTCCGGGACGGTCGCCGACCACCCGTACCTGTCGTCCAGCTGTGTCGGCACCCGTAGTCCGAGGATGCGCACCATCTTGTCGATGGCGCCGGTCGTCCCCGACCCCGTGAAGATGACGAGGACCTCGTCGTCGCCACCGAGGGCGTCGCGAATGATTCGCCGGGCGTCTTCGCGCAACCTCGTCGTCTGCAGACCCGTCCCGCTCGCCTCGGTGTGCGTGTTCGCATAGCGCGGCAGCACTTCACAGCGGATGAAGTCCTCGATGAACGACAGCGCACGGCCGCTGGCCGTGTAGTCGCAGTAGGTGACCCGTCGCGGGCCGTAGGGGCCGTCCATCAGGGTGTCGTCGCCGATGACCGCCTCACGGATGCGCGCCAGCAGCGGCGACGTCGGGAGCTGCGGAGGGGTCACTGCCGCATGGTAGGTCGGATACGTGAGGATGCCCCGGTGACCACCGCCTCCGTCGACCCGAACGAGCTGCTCGAGCTGGCGCTTCGGCTGGCCCACGACGCAGCAGCTCTCATTCGGGACAGACCGGCGGATCTCGGCACCGACACGAAGGCGACGCCGACCGACGCCGTGACGGTCACCGACCGCGCATCCGAACGCCTGATCCTCGCCGGGCTCGAGGCGGCCAGGCCAGAGGATGCCGTCGTGGCCGAGGAGAGCGGCAGCTCGGGTGACACCGCGGCCGGCGGTGTGCGCTGGTACGTCGACCCGCTCGACGGCACCGTCAACTACCTCTACGACCTGCCGCAGTACGCCGTGTCCATCGCGGCCGAGGTCGCCGGGGAGATGGTCGCCGGCGTCGTCCTCGACGTCGCCACGGGCGACGCCTACACCGCGACCCGCGGCGGCGGTGCCCGCTGCAACGGCAGGCCCCTGACGTGCCGCGACGAGAGCGATCCCGCCCTCGCGCTCGTCGCCACCGGCTTCTCGTACGACGCCCAGCGGCGCGCGGCGCAGGCGGAGGTCCTGCGGGCCGTCCTGCCGAGGGTCCGGGACATCAGGCGTATGGGTGCTGCTGCGCTCGACCTCTGTGCCGTCGCCGCCGGCCAGGTCGACGGGTACTTCGAGGAGCGTCTCAAGCCCTGGGACTGGGCGGCCGGCGCGCTCATCGCCCAGGAAGCGGGCGCACGCGTCGGCACCGTCGGCGGCGGCCCACTCGCGGAGTCGATCGCGCTGGCCGCCAACCCGACGCTGTACGACGCCCTGGAGACGATGCTCGCCGCGACGAACGGCGCCGGTCCGGCAGGATCTCGGCCGCCGGCGCCGTAGTTCTGTAGCTGGGGGATGGTGCGGCGCGGGGGCCGCCAGTCAGCAGGAGGTCTGTCACACCGTGCCCCACGCTCGTGTCCGGCGTGCCCGGCACCGCGGGTTCCCTCGCCACTACCGGGTCGTCGCGCGGCACAGCCGCGCCCTGAACACGCTCGCCGCCCTGTGCGCTCTCACCGGCCTGGTCGTCGGCGGCCGGGCCATCGCAGCCGCCCAACATGGTCGGGCAGCGGCGACGCCGGCGGCCGAGAAGCACATCGTCCTGTCGACCACGACCCGGCCGCCGGAGAAGCGGGCCGACCGCGCTGTCCGGCCGGCAGCGGACATACCGCTGCGCATCCGGCGACCGGACGCTGTGGTCATCCTTCCGGCAGCCGCACGGCCGGCGGCTGTCGCACGCCTGCAGCGCCGACCCGGCGTTCTGACCGTCGCCGTGCTCTCCCGCGGCACGATCGACGTCCACGGCCACCGGCTGACCGTGCTGGGGGCGGGCCCGGACGTTCGCGGCCTCACGCCCAGCCTCACTGCGCGTTCCGACGCGCTGTGGGCGTCCGTTGCGCGCAACGAGCTGACCCTGTCGTACGCGAAGGCGCAGCGCTATCGCCGCCGCCTCGGCGCGACGTTCGTCGTGGGCGCGCGCAACGGGTACTTCCCGCTGCGACTGGGAGCGTTCGCCGCTCTCGGGCTCGGCAGCCCAGACGGCCTCGTCAGCGCGGAGGAGGCGACGACGCTCGGGTTCCGGCCGGCACGGGAGCTGGTCGTCAGTGCGCCGCACGTCGACATCGACCGCCTGCGCTCGGACGTCCGGCACCTGTTCGGCGCGCGTGCGCACCTGCAGTCGCTACGGCCGCGACCGGTCAACCAGGACGCATTGCTCAGTGCCTATGCGCGCGCCACGATCCCGGCGTCGTACCTCGCGCTCTACCGCGCGGCGGCGACCACATGCGCAGGTCTGCCGTGGACGGTGCTCGCGGCGATCGGCGCGGTCGAGACCGGCCACGGTGCCAACACGCACGTGTCGAGCAAGGGCGCCATGGGACCCATGCAGTTCCTGCCGTCGACGTTCGCCGCGTATGCCGTCGACGGTGACCACGACGGCATAGCGAACATCAACGATCCGAACGACGCCGTCTACACGGCTGCGCGCTTTCTCTGTTACGCCGGCGCCGGGCTCGGCGGCCAGTCGCTGTACGACGCCATCTGGGCCTACAACCACGCGGACTGGTACGTCCGCGAGGTCATCAAGCTCGCCGTCGCGTACTCCTAGCCCTTACGCCGGCCGAACCGGAAGTTGTCCAGTCGCTCGATCATCGCGGGCAGCCATGCCGGGCGGTCGAACGCCATCATCTCGATCGGCACGGAGTACTTCACCTTCGCGATCGACTTCGGACGGGTGAACTCCTTCAGCCCGTCCTCGCCGTGGATCCGGCCGAAGCCCGACTCGCCGACACCCCCGAACGGCAGGGCCGGGAAGCCCGCGAACGACAGTGCGGAGTTGACGCTGGCCATCCCGCTGCGCAGACGGCGCGCGGCGTCGTACCCGCGCTTCTTGCCGAACACCGCGGCACCGAGCCCGTACGACGTGCGGTTGGCCTTGTCGACCGCCTCGTCCAGGGTTGACACCCGGTTGACCGCGAGCACGGGACCGAACGTCTCCTCGCGCATCATGCGCGCGTCGTCGGGAACGTCGACGAGGACGATCGGGTCGATCCACGGCGCGCGGATGCTGCCGGGGCCGCCGACGACCGCACGCGCGCCGCGCGACAGTGCGTCGTCGACATGCGCCTGTACGACGTCGATCTGCTTCGGCATCGTCATCGGGCCGAGCGCCGCGCCTTCGCCGGCGCGGACGTCCGCTGCCAACGTCGTGAGCTCGTCGATGAACTTGTCGTAGACCGCATCGACGACATAGACGCGCTCGATGCCGATGCAGGTCTGGCCGGCGTTGGAGCATCCGCCCCACAACGCTGCGCGCGCGGCCGCGTGGATGTCGGCGTCGCTGTCGACGAGCAGCGCGTCGTTGCCGCCGAGCTCGAGCAACACCGGTGTCAGTGTCTCTGCGCAGGCAGCCATGATCTTCCGGCCGGTCGGTGCCGAACCGGTGAAGGCGAGCTTGTCGACGCCGGCACGGCACAGCGCCGCGCCCGTCTCGCCGAAGCCGGTCACGACCTGGAAGACCGGGTGCTCGGGGACGACCTCGCTGAATGCGTCGGCCAGCCAGACGCCGATTGCGGGTGTGTACTCGCTCGGCTTGAAGACGACCGCGTTGCCTGCGGCGAGCGCGTAGGCGATGGATCCCATCGGTGTGAACAGCGGGTAGTTCCACGGTCCGATCACGCCGACCACACCGAGGGGCTGGTACTCCAGGATCGGCTTGATGTTGGAGAGCAGCATCGAGCCGGACACCTTGCGCGGCTTCATGATGCGGCGTGCGTTCTTCGCCGCCCAGTTGAGGTGCTCCAGCACGAGCGTGTGTTCGATCAGCGCATCGACCCGCGGCTTGCCGTTCTCGCGTGAGATGAGGTCGAGCAGCTCGTCGCGGCGACGGGCAAGGACGCCTGCGTAGGCGCGCAGCCGGCGGCCGCGCTCGTCGAAGGACAGCGAGCCCCACCACTGCGCGGCCTTGCGGGCGCGCTGCACGGCTTCGCGCACCTCTGCCTCACCGTGCAGCGGCAGCGTGGCAACGACATCGCCCGTCGCGGGGGCCAGGGAGTCGAACGTCTCGCCGCCTTCGGTCTGCGGGCGGTCTGTGGTCACGGACATGTCAGTCTCCTCGCGAGTCTCGTGACCAAGCGTTGCACGCCAGGTTCAGTCAGCGCGAGGGAGGCTGGTGAGCAGCTCCGCCCAGCGCGTCAGGTGGACGTCCGGCAGGAACTCCCGGGCACGCTCGTGCGCCGCGGCACCGATCTTGGCCGGAAGCTCCGGATCGTCGAGGAGCCGTCGGACCGCGGCACCGAAGGCCGCGAGGTCGTGCGGGTCCTCGATCAGTGACCCGCAGCCGTCGTCGGTGATCTGGTCCACGATGCCGCCGACGGCGCTCGCCACCACCGGCTTGTTCTTCCACATCGCCTCGATGACGGTGAGGCCGAATCCCTCGGCCAGGCTCTTCTGGGCCACGACCGTCGCGCGACGCTGCAGCGCGTTGACGATCACCGCGTTCTCCTCGGTGTCGGCGGTCGGGAGGCATGCCAGATGTACCCGTCGGCGCTCCGCGTGCGGCAGGGCGCGCCAGCGCTCGGAGCAGTCCTCGAAGACCGCGACACTCTCCGGGTCGTCCGCGACGCCGGTCACGTTCGGCCCGACGAGGAGCAGGTGCGCGTCGGTCGTGCCGTCGACGTGCTCGGCGAACGCCGTCAGGACTCCCGCCATGTCCTTCAGGGCGTCCCATCGCGAGACCTGCACGACCAGCGGTGCATCCGGAGGCGGCGGCGGACCCAGCTGCAGCACGTCGGCCTGGCGGTCGACACGCGCCGGTGAGCCGTCCCGTCGCTGGTAGGTCGGCGGCCCGCCGTTGCGGCCCTGGATGAGCCCTGTGTAGGCGAGCAACCGGTCCACCGTCGCTGCGTCCAGATCGACGTTCTTGACGGCCAGCGGGTCGACCGACGGCGGGATGACGACGACCCGATCGGCCGGGAAGCCAGGTGGTGCGAACGACTTCCGTGACACGACGAGGAGGTCGACGGCCTCGAGGTACGGCGCCAGGAACCGCCAGCCGCGTTCGGTGTAGTCGTTCGTGCCGTCCGCCCCGATGTGGCAACGCCAGACGACCGGCACGCGCGCGCGACGCAGCATCGGCGCCAGACCGAGCGTCTGTGGGTCGTGCAGGATGACCACGTCCGAGGGCTGAACCATCGTCAACAGGTCCTCGACCTGAGGCTGCAGCGTCTTCTCGTAGAGCCGTCGCTGGGCACGACCCAGCTCGCCGCCGTCGCCGTGAACCCCGTAGATGTTGTTGTGAACGCGCTTGGTCACGGTGAAGAAGTCCGCACCGCCGTAGATCACCAGCCAGCGGACGTCGATATCGACGCCGCGGGCATAGGCAAGCAGTGTCGGCAGCATCTCGGCGACGCCACCGCCGGTGGCCGTCGAGTTGACGTTGACCACGGCGCGCCCGTGCAGCGCCGCCGCGGCCTTGCTCGCCACATCGGCGAAGCCACGGAACCGAGACTCGCCGAGGACGGGCTCCAGCACGTCGAGCGGCATGGCCCCGACAATCACCTGCTCCACGGGACCACCGTGCGGTGCGGCTCGAGACGTCCGCTAGGGCCGGAAGTCCCGGCGGTCAGGGACGCGAGGAAGCGTTGCCCTCAGGCGAGGGACAGCTCGACGTCCACGTTGCCGCGGATGGCATTGCTGTAGGGGCAGACCTGGTGCGCGGTGTCGACGAGCTGCTGCGCCTGCTCGGCGTCGTCGACCTTCGGCAACGCGATGACGAGGCGCACCGCCAGCCCGTAGCCGACCATCCCCTCGGCCGGGCCGATCCCGACCTCGGCGGTCACCGTCGAGCCCTCGGCGTCGAGCTTCATCCGCCGCGCGACGAGCTTCAACGCGGAGTGGAAGCACGACGAGTAGCCGGCCGCGAACAGCTGCTCCGGGTTGGTCCCCACACCTTCGGCCGGCCCGCCGAGCTCGACCGGCGGGACGAGCTTCACGTCGAGGCGCCCGTCGTCACTCGCCGTGTGGCCCTCGCGGCCGCCTTCGGCCGTGGCCTTCGCGGTGTAGAGAACCTTCGTCAGCTCGATCACGCTGCTGCCTCGCCGTCGGCTGCGTCATCGAGGATCGCGGCGGCGATCCTCGCGCGGTGCACCCGGCCGAACCCTTCGAACGCTTCGAGCCACTGCGCCCGCTTGTAGAAGCGGTGCAGCACGTGCTCCCAGGTGAAGCCGATGCCTCCATGCGCCTGGATCGCGTTCTCGCAGGAGAACACGGCGCCTTCGGTTGCGGCCGCCTTCGCCGCCGCGACAGCCACGTCCTGCTGCACGTCGGCCTCGGCGACCGCCCACGCCGCCCAGTAGGCGAGCGACCGCCCGAGCTGCACCGAGACGAAGATGTTGGAGACCCGGTGCGACACCCCCTGGTAGGTGCCGATGACGCGACCGAACTGCTGCCGCGTCTTGGTGTAGTCGGCGGCCAGGTCGAGCGCGCGCTGCGCGACACCGACTGCTTCGCACGAAGCCCAGGCGAGCGAGCGGCGTCGTACATCGGTCAGGGCGTCGATCGACACGTCGAGCCGGCGGGCGGGCGTGTTGTCCAGGCGCAGCTCGCCGAGCCGTCGCGTGCGGTCCACCGTCGAGCGCCCGACGACGACGTCGGGATGCGCGGCGACGTCGACGGCGAAGACGCCGTTCGCGGTCGGTACGACGACATCCGTCACGGACGTCAGGTCGGGAACGAGCCGTCGCGAGCCGGAGAGCCGGTCGCCGCTCACGGTCACGTCGCCGGCGGAAGCCAGCGTCACCGAGCGTTCGCCGGCAGCCACTCCGCTGCGCAGCTCCTCGTCGAGCAGCGGGCCGGCCAGCGCAAGCGTTGCAAACAGCGGAGCCGGCAGCAGGCCGAACCCGGTCTCCTCCGCGAGTACGGCGTGCTCCAGGACGCCGAGCTCCGGATCGAGCCACCCCATGTTCGCGAGCTCTCGCCACGTCGCCGGGTCCCAGCCCGCGTCGCTGTCGGCGAGCTGCACGACCCGGTCGAGCGGGAAGCGGTCGGCGAGGTAGTCACGCGCCGAGGCGCGCAGCGCCTCCTGCTCCTCACTGAAAGCAAAATCCATGTCTCGTCCTTCTGTCTGTCTCACCGCCGCAGCGGGCTGAAGACGCACGTGCGCGCTCAGCCCACTGCGGGCGAAGGCTCTAGCGGGAGCGGGGGAGGCCGACGACGCGCTCGGCGATGATGTTGCGGAGGATCTCGGAGGTGCCGGCCTCGATGGTGTTGCCGCGGCTGCGCAGCTGCTGGTACTGCCAGTAGCCGTCCCAGATCGCTCCTTCACCGTCGAGCTGTGCCGCGAGACCCTCCAGCGACAGCGCGAGCTTGGTGAGCCGCTGGTTGGTCTCAGACCAGTGCAGCTTCGCCACCGATCCCTCCGGTCCCGGCACGCCGGTCTTCTCCAACGAGGTCAACGAGCGGTAGTTGGTGAAGCGCAACGCCTGCAGGTCGATCCACTGCTGCGCGATCCGGTCGCGGACGACGGGATCGTCGGCCGGCCGGGCACCGTCCGGCCCCGGGAGCCGAGCGAGCTTGACGAGATTGAGCACCGCGCGCTCGAGCATCGCCGTGAGGGCGAAGCCCAACGTCCCGCGCTCGTGGAGCAGCGTCGTCATCGCGACGTTCCAGCCCTCACCGGGCTGTCCGAGCATCGACTCGCGCGGCACCCGCACGTCGGTGAAGAAGATCTCGTTGAACTCCGGGTCGCCGGTGATCTGCTTCAGCGGCCGCACCTCGACACCGGGGGAGTGCATGTCGACGAGCAGGTAGGAGAGTCCGGCGTGCTTCGACGCGTCAGGGTCGGTGCGGACCACGAGGATGCACCAGTCGGCGATGTGTGCCCACGACGACCAGACCTTCTGCCCGTTGACGACCCATTCGTCGCCGTCGAGCTCGGCGCGGGTCTTCGCGCCCGCGAGGTCCGAACCGCTGCCCGGCTCGCTGAAGCCCTGGCACCAGACCTCCTCGCCGGAGAGCAGCTTCGCGAGGTAGCGCTTCTTCTGCTCGTCGCTGCCCCAGGCGATGATCGTCGGCCCGGCCATGCCGAGACCGATGCCGCCGATGTGGTCCGGCGCACCGATGCGGGCCGTCTCCTCCAGGTAGATGCCCTGGAAGGTGTGCGGGAGACCGCCGCCGCCGTACTCCTTCGGCCACGTGATGCCGACGTAGCCGGCGTCGTACAGCTTGCGGCTCCACTCCCGGCTCAGGTCGACGTCGAACCGGCCGACCGTCGGCGGCCGCTCGGTCCAGTCGGCGGGCAGGTTGCTGCGCAACCACTCCCGCAGCTCCGTGCGGAACGACGCTTCTTCAGGTGTGTCCCGAAAGTCCACTGAGCGGCCCCTCCCGTGGAACCGAACGACGTTCGGGCCAGGGTACGACGTCGCGTGGCGCGCGGCCCGCGAGGCCGGTGGCGGTCAGTGCTTGGCGGCAGACCTCGGGTCCGACGAGCCGGGGTAGGGGTCGGCGGTGGGCGCCGGAGTCGGGCCTGAGCGGACCCACAGCGAGCGACACGGGATGCGCGAGGCGTCGCAGCGGTGGGCAAAGCGCTCGGCGATCTCGGTGACCTCGAGGAGCAGGCCCTCCTCGAGCGTGGTCGGGACCAACCCGAGCTCGAGCAGGTTGTCGTTGGCCACCAGCAGCTCGTTCTCGGCCGCCTCGTTGCGCGGGTTGTCGACGTAGTCGATCTCCGCGCCCGTCATCCGGGAGACCATCTTGGCCAGGTCGTTGACCCGGTGCGCTTCTGTCATCTGGTTGAACACGCGGACCCGCTCGCCCGGCGTCGGGGGGTTCTCGACGGCGAGCTGGATGCAGCGCACGGAGTCCTGGAGATGGATGAACGCGCGCGTCTGGCCGCCGGTGCCGTGCACGGTCAACGGGTAGCCGATCGCCGCCTGCATGAGGAACCGGTTGAGGACGGTGCCGTAGTCGCCGTCGTAGTCGAACCGGTTGATCAGCCGCTCGTCGAGCTTGGTCTCCTGGGTCTGCGTGCCCCACACGATGCCCTGGTGCAGGTCGGTGACGCGGACCTTGTCGTTCTTGTTGTAGTAGGCGAAGAGCAGCTGGTCCTGCGTCTTCGTCATGTGGTAGATCGAGCCCGGGTTGGGTGGATAGAGGATCTCGGTCTCGACGTCGTCACCGTCGTCGGTCGAGATCTTCACCTTGAGGTAGCCCTCGGGGATCTTGATGCCGGCCGTGCCGTAGCCGTAGACGCCCATGGTGCCGAGGTGGACGACGTGGATGTCGAGGCCGCTCTCGACGACTGCGGCCAGCACGTTGTGCGTCGCGTTGATGTTGTTGCTGACCGTGTAGCGCTTGTGCCACGACGACTTCATCGAGTACGGCGCCGCGCGCTGCTCGGCGAAGTGCACGACGGCGTCCGGCCGCAGCTCCAGAAGCAGGTCCAGCAGCCGCTGGTAGTTCTGCGCGACGTCGAGGTTGACGTGCCGGATGCGCTTGCCGCTGACCTCTTCCCACGCCTCGAGCCGCTTGCTCAGGGGCGAGATCGGCGTCAGGGAGTCGACCTCGAGCTCGATGTCGATCTTCCGGCGGACCAGGTTGTCGACGATCGTGACGTCGTGTCCGCTGGCCGACAGGTGGAGCGCGGTCGGCCACCCACAGAAGCCGTCGCCACCCAGCACGATGATCTGCACGCGTCACTCCCTGTCCGGCCCGTTACCTGGACCTTTCCCTGTGGGCATTCTTCCATCCGCCCGATTTCGGCCCGGCTCGGGCGCGCCGGGTAGGGTGCGCCGAGCAATCCGAGGAGCCTGGTGAGCGCCAACAAAAAGGAGCGGCCCTACATCCCCGCCGTACGGGAGGCGGCGCTGCGCGAGTTCCGCGAGCGGGTGGGAGAGGGCTTCCGGTTCGCCCCCGTCGTCGCCCTGATCGCGGCGTACGACGAGGAGGACTGCGTCGGCGCCGTCCTGGAGGCGATCCCGCCGCGGGCCTGTGGCCTGGCGATCGACATCCTCGTCGTCGACGACGGAAGCACGGACCGTACGGCCGAGGTGGTCGGCAAGTACGACGGCGTCCACCTGGCCCGGCTCGAGCGCAACTGCGGCCACGGCGTGGCCCTGCGTCTCGGCTACCAGCTGATCAGCGACCTCGGTGGGCGGTTCATCGTCACGCTCGACGCCGACATGCAGTGGGACCCTCGCGAGATCCCGACGGTGCTCGAGCCGCTCGCGTCGGGTGAGGCCGACTTCGTCATCGGCTCCCGCGCGCTCGGAACGGCGGAGACCGAGGACGCCTTCCGGTCGGCCGGCGTCGCCGTCTTCGCCCGCCTCGTCAGCGCTCTCACCGGCGTGCACGTCACGGACACGTCCAGCGGCTTCCGTGCGATGAAGGCCGAGATCCCGCAGAAGGTCGAGCAGGTCCAGGTGCAGTACCAGACCTCCGAGCTGCTGATCGGGGCCATCTACGCCGGCTACCGCATCGCCGAGCGGCCGATCACCATGCACAAGCGGCTGGCCGGCGAGAGCAAGAAAGGCCACAACCTGCTCTACGGCGGGCGCTACGCACGCGTCATCCTGACCACATGGGCCCGCGAACGCCGCCGCGCCCGCCGGGCCGGTCGGCAGGCGGGTCGGTGACGGCGGTCGAGGACAAGCAGGCCCCGCCGCCGTCGGCCCGGGCGCAGGCCGCCCACCGCAGGCTGACCGCGGCCCTCCGAAGGTTCGACGAGCTCAAGGCCCGCGCCCCCCGGCTGATCGCGGTCCTGCGGGTCGTCTACTACCCCTTCGCGATCGCGCTGGTCGCGTGGTTCGCCTACCAGGCGACGCGCAAGATCGACGTCGGCGACCTGCACTGGTGGCCGCTCCTCGGCTCCTACCTCGCGGCAGTGGCCTGGTGGTCGTGTCTGGCGCTGGGTTGGTCGGTACTGGTCGCCGAGCGCTTCGAGGCCCGCTGGTTCGGCTCGTGGTGCCGCACCCAGGTCGCGCGCTATCTCCCCGGCGGCATCTGGGCGCCGCTCGCGCGTGCCACGACCGTGCAGGGGCGCCTCCGTGACAAGGCGGCCGCCGTCGGTGCCGAGAACGTCACCGTCCTGTGCGTCGCGCTCGGTGCCGGAGCCGTCTGGGCGAGCGTGCACAACCCGCGCTGGCTCCCGCTCGCCCTCGTCGCCTTCGTGCCTGTCGTCGCCGGGCGGTGGCTGGAGCGGCGCACGAGGGTGAGCCGCCGCGCGGTGGCGCGTGCCTCGATCACGTACGCCGTCGGCTACGTCGCCTACGGCATCTCCGGGATCCTGGCGCAGATCGCGGTGTCCGGGGTGCGCGACCCGACGTACCCGCTCTACGTCGCAGGGGCGTCTTGCGTCGCCTGGGCGGTCGGTCTCGTGGTCGTGTTCGCGCCGAGTGGCGTCGGCGTGCGTGAAGTCGTCTACGTCTGGATGCTGAGCCGGCTCTACCCCCAGGCCGACCTGAAGGGCGCAGCCGTTGCGTCGCGGCTCGTGACCGTGTTCGCCGAGCTGACCGTGCTGCTGGCGGTCGGCTACTTCAGCCGCAGCAGTCGGACTCAGCCGGACGACAGCCGGGGGAGCACCTCGGTCTCGTAGAAGGCGATCATGCCTTCCTGGTCCGGACCCATCTGGGCGACGTAGACCTCGTCGAAGCCGGCGTCGACGTACTCCTTGATCGCCGCTACGTGGTCTTCCGGGTCGTTGCCGCACGTGACCTTCTCCGCGACCATGTCCTCGGTCACGAGCTCGCTCGCCTGGTCGAAGAAGTCCGGCATCGCGAGCTCCTGCGCGAGCTGGCCGGGCACCATCGAGTTGCGCCAGGTCCTGTGCGCGATCTTGACCGCCTGCTGCTTGTCCTCGTGCCAGCAGACCTTCACGCCCGCCTGGAGTGTTCCCTTGCCGCCGGCGTCGCGGTACTGCTTGATCGCGTCGCCGTCCGGCGACGTCGTGATGTAGCCGTCGGCGACCCGCGCCGCGAGCTGGATCGACTTCGGACCGAAGCCGGAGAGCAGGATCCGGGGCGGTGTCTGGGGCAGCGTGTAGAGGCGGGCGTTCTCCACGACGTAGTGCGCGCCGTCGTGGTCGACGACCTCGCCCTCCCACATCGTGCGGATGATCTCGACGGCTTCCTCGAGCATGTCCAGGCGCTCCTCGGGCGTCGGCCACTTGTCGCCGAGGATGTGTTCGTTGAGCGCCTCGCCGGTGCCGAGACCGAGCGCGAAGCGGCCGGTGCCACCAGCGCCGCAGCGCTCGAACAGCTCGGCTGTCGTCGCCGCTGCCTGGGCGATGATCGCGGGGTGGATCCGCACGATGGGTGCGGTCACGGCCGTGGTCACGCGCAGGCGCTCGGTCGCGGCGGCGATGCCGCCGAGCACCGACCACACGAACGGGCTGTGACCCTGCTCTTCGAGCCACGGATGGAAGTGGTCGCTGATCCACGCGGCCCGGAAGCCCGCTCGCTCGGCGAGCACAGCCGCCTTCACCAGCTCGCTACCCGGATGTTCCTCCGAGGACAGGAAGTAGCCGATCGTCGCCATGCGGTCGCCCTACCCGCCGCTCTGATCGCTAGTCGATACGGCGCAGATCGGTCGCGTAGCGCTTGCCGTTGGCGACGTAGGTCTCGACGTTCTCGTCGAAGCTGCCCGGACGTACGGCGTCCGGCCTGATCTTGGCGGGAATCCCGAGCGCCATGGCGCCGGAGGGAACCTCCATGTCGTTGGGGACGACGGCGCCGGCACCGACGAGTGCACCGCTGCGCACGACCGCGCGGTGCAGGATGACCGAGCCCGACCCGACGAGGCTGTCGTCCTCGACCGTGCAGCCCTCGAGGTGGGCGATGTGACCGATCACACACCGGTCGCCGATCCGCGTGGGATGTTCCTCGGTCGCGTGCACGACGGTCCCGTCCTGAACCGATGTCTGAGCGCCGACGAAGATCTCGCCGTAGTCGCCGCGCAGCACTGCGTGCGGCCACACGGTGGACTCCGGACCGATCGTCACGTTCCCGATGACTACCGCGTCCGGGTGGACAAACGCGGATGAATCGATCGTCGGGACACGGTCGCCGAGCGCGTAGACCGCCACAGTTCCTCCTTCGCTGACCGACGCATGGTGGCAGACATGGCTTCCCTCAGGTGCCGCTGGTACGGTGCGCGGCGCAGCGCGGCAGAAATAGTTGCGGCGGACGGGCACAAGTTCACCGGTTGCTGCGTTCTACTCGCGCTGAGATAGGGAAGGGCAGGACCTGATGGCAACCGATTACGACCAGCCGCGCACCGACGACGAGCTGGGCGAAGACAGCATCGAGGAGCTGAAGGCTCGTCGTGACGCCCAGGCGGGCGCCGTCGATGTCGACGAGGCGGAGCTCGCCGAGTCGCTCGAGCTTCCGGGGGCGGACCTCTCCGGTGAGGAGCTGACCGTCCGCGTCGTCCCGAAGCAGGTCGACGAGTTCACGTGCAACAGCTGCTTCCTCGTGCGTCACCGCAGCCAGTTGGTCGACGAGAAGAAGATGATCTGCCGCGAGTGCGCTCAGTAGGCGGTGATCGTCAGTCGCGCGACGACCTGGGCAAGGTCGTCG
>DASSEX010000083.1:0-22065 GCA_035695045.1 Mycobacteriales bacterium
CGAACGATCCAGCCCGACCCCCGCACGACGCGACACCCGAAGCCTTCTCCCGCCGACTGCTTCTACGCGTACCCGACGGTCAGCGGCGAGTCGACGGCCAACGCCGACCTGCGCATCCAGGCCGCGGAACGCCAGGTCGCGCTGGTGCAGGCCGCACGCTTCTCCGCGGTCTGCGACGTGTGGGCGCCGATGTACCGGCAGCGCACCCTCGGCGACCTGTTCAACCTGACCGATGGAGCGCCGGACTCGACCGCGCACCAGATCGCCTACGAGAGCCTGCGAGCCGGATGGAACAGCTTTCTCGCGGCTCACGACCCCACGAGACCGATCGTGCTGATCGGGCACTCGCAAGGGGCCGCCATGCTCATCCGGCTGCTGCGCAACGAGATCGACCACCAACCCGCCATACGTCGACAGATCGCGCTCTCGCTGATCCTCGGTGGCAACCTCGCGGTGGCCCAAGGCAGGACCATCGGCGGGGACCTCCACCACATCCCGCTGTGCACGCGCCCCGGCGAGCCGGGATGTGTGATCGCCTTCTCGACGTTCCCCGGCCCACCACCACTCGGGGCGTTCTTCGGCCGGCCGGGAAGCGGCGTCAGCCTGCTCAATGGCGACGTACGGACGCCGGGGCTGCAGGTCGCGTGCGTCAACCCCGTCTCGCCGGGGAGCCACGCAGCGCTCGGCCTGCATCCGTACTTTCCGAGCGCGCTGGCGCACAGCGGCGCGAGCACGCCCTGGACGGCGTACCTCGGACAGGCCACCGCACAGTGCCGCACCGGCGGGGGCGCGACCTGGCTGCAGATCGCGCCGACCGCCGCCGGGCGCCGCAACGCCGCCCTGCTGCACGAGCGGCTCGGTGCGCTCTGGGGCTTCCACGACATCGACGTCAACCTCACGCTCGGCGACCTGGTCGCCGACGTGGCGGCGAGCGTGAACGGGTGGCATCAGCAGCACTGAATCGACGTTGCTGGACACTGACCACGTGGACGTCACCCCTGACCCCGGCAACGCCGGCGACTGGACGGCGCCGGGCGCTTACGAGGTGAGCCCCGGCGTGCACCGTCTCCCGCTGCCGCTCCCCAACGACGGCCTGCGCGCCGTCAACGTCTATGCGATAGCGGCGGACGACGGGCTCGTGCTCGTCGACTCGGGCTGGGCGATCCCGGCCGCGCGGGCGGCATTGGACGCCGCCCTCGACGCACTCGGCCACACGCTGGCCGACGTCCGGCGGTTCCTCGTCACTCACGTCCATCGCGACCACTACACGCAGGCGATCTACGTGCGTCGCGAGTTCGGCACGAGCGTCAGCCTCGGCGCCGGCGACAAAGGTTCCCTCGACATCGTCATGACGCCGGCCCGGGCGCCCTTGAAGGAGCAGCTCCAGCACCTGCGGCTGCTCGGGGCAAGCGAGCTCGTCGACAAGCTGATGGCGGCGCTCGGTCCCGACCACGACCCGGTGAAGGCAGGATGGGAGCTGCCGGACATCTGGCTCAACGGCGGCGAGCGCATCGAGGCCGGTCCGGTCCACCTCGAAGCCGTCCCGACGCCGGGCCACACGCAAGGCCACATGGTCTTCCACGACGTGGGCAACGGGCTGCTCTTCGCCGGTGACCACGTGCTGCCGACGATCACGCCGTCGATCGGCTTCGAGCCGGTGCTCTCGCCCAACCCGCTCGGCGACTTCCTGTCGTCGTTGGCGGTCGTGCGGGAGCGGCCGGACGCTCGCCTGCTGCCGGCTCACGGACCGGTCACCGAGAGCGTGCATGCGCGGGTCGACGAGCTGGTCGCGCACCACGGAACCCGTCTCGACCAGACCCTCGCCGCAATCGACAGGGGTGCGGTGTCGGCGTACGACGTCGCCGGCCAGCTCACCTGGACGCGCAGAGAGCGCAAGCTCGACGAGCTCGACCCGTTCAACCAGATGCTGGCGATCGCCGAGACGGCAGCACATCTCGAGCTGCTCGCCGCCCAGGGGCGGGTGCAGTACGACGACGTCGACGGCCTGCGCTGCTACCGCGCGGTCTGAGTCGGTAGCGTCGACGCATGCCCCGCAACGACCGGCCGTACCGCGCGGTCATCCGCACCGCCCTCGGGCTCTTCCGCGGTCTCGACTTCCGCATCACCCTCGAAGGTGCGCACCACATCCCGTCGACCGGCGGCGCTGTCGTCGCGGCGAACCACGTCAGCTACTTCGACTTCATGCTCGTCGGTTACGCGGCGCTCCCCCACCGACTCGTCCGGTTCATGGCGAAGAAGTCGGTGTTCGACCACAAGCTCAGCGGGCCGTTGATGCGCAGCATGCATCACATTCCGGTCGATCGTCGGGCCGGCGGCTCCGCTTACGCAGCGGCCGTGCGTGCCCTGCACGACGGTGAGCTCATCGGCGTCTTCCCGGAGGCGACGATCTCTCAGGCGTTCACGCCGATCCCGATGAAGTCCGGCGCCGCGAGGATGGCGTTGGACGCCGGTGTGCCCATCGTGCCGGTCGTCACCTGGGGCGCCCATCGACTCTGGACCAAAGGTCGTAAGCCGCGGCTGCAGCGACACGTGCCGGTCACCATCCGCGTCGGTGAGCCGCTGCTGCCCGCACCGGGCGAGGACGCCGCAGCGCTGACGGCGCGACTGGCGGAGACGCTCACCCGGATGATCGACGAGGTGCAGCGCGACTACCCGGAGCGCCCTTCGCCCGGTCAGGAGTGGTGGCTGCCGGCACACCTCGGCGGCACGGCCCCCACGCTGGCCGACCTCGCGCATTGAGCCGCTCCGTCACGGCAGTCGCTCTGGTCCTGCACGGCGGCAAGGAACACAGCTTCGACCCGGTCGGGCGTCGCAACCTTCCCGGCCTGCGCATGCTGCCCATCGCGGCGACGCTTCGGGCCCGAGGCCATCGGCTGGGTCTCGTCGTCGACCCGGTGCGTTACCGCGTCCGTGGCTGGAACGGGCCCGAGGCGTCGCCGGTCGCGGACGCGCGCGCAGCGCTGGAGTCCGTGAAGAGGCGACACGGCGACGTGCCGGTGATCCTTCTCGGCCATTCGATGGGCGCACGGACGGCGATCCGCGTGTGCGACGACAGCAACGTCGTGGCCGTCGTCGGCATGGCGCCCTGGACACCCTCGCACGAGCCGGTGGCGCAGACCGCCGGCCGGCGTCTGCTGCTCCTGCAGGGCGACCGCGACACGGTGACGCCGCCGCACGACTCACTCGACTACGCGCGTCGGGCGGCTGCTGCAGGTGCGACCGTCGCGCGTCTCGTCGTCCGCGGCGATGCTCATCCGATGTTGCGCCGCTGGCCAACCTGGCATCGGTTGGCCGTGGACTTCACCCTTGCCGCGGCCGGCGTACGTCGCCTTTCGCCGGTTCTCGTGGATGCCTACGAGCACGGCGCGAGCGGCGACTTCGAAGTCGCCGTATAGGCAGGATCCTGTCAGTGGCCATGCACGACGACGAAGTCCGCGTCGACGCCGCCACTGCCGTTCGACTGATCACGGAACAGTTCCCGCAATGGGCGGACATGCCGGTCCGCGAGCTGACGACGGCAGCGACCATGAACGCGATCTTCCGCGTCGGCGACTCCCTCGCCGCTCGCTTCCCGTTGCGCGCCTCCGATCCCGACACCATGCGGGCCGCCCTCGAACAGGAAGCCGCTGCAGGAACGGAGTTCGCCGACGTCTGCCCATTCCCCGCGCCGCGCCCGGTCGCCCTCGGGAGGCCGGGCCACGGGTACCCGCTGCCGTGGAGCGTGCACACGTGGCTACCCGGCCGCGACGCGCTCGCGGAAGACCCTGGCCAGTCCGTCCCGTTCGCCGAGGACCTGAGCCGCCTGCTGCGTGCACTGCGCGCCGCCGACACGAACGGTCGCCGCTTCAGCGGAACCGGACGAGGCGGGCACCTCCGGGACCACGACGACTGGATGGAGCTCTGTTTCACCCGCAGCGAAGGAGCGGTCGACGTCGCCTCATGTCGAGCGATGTGGGCCGAACTCCGCGCACTGCCGGAAGTCGACGACGACACGATGTCCCACGGCGACCTCACTCCGAACAACGTCCTCGTCGCGGGCGGCCGGCTGGTCGGCGTTCTCGACACCGGCGGCTTCGCGGCAGCCGATCCGGCGCTCGACCTCGTCTCGGTCTGGCATCTTCTCGACGCCGGACCACGACAGGTCGTCCGTGAGTCGCTGGAGATCAGCGACGTCCAGTGGCGCCGTGGGATGGCCTGGGCGCTCCAGCAGGCCATAGGTCTGGTCTGGTACTACGCGACCTCGAACGCCGTGATGAGCGCCTGGGGCCGACGCACTCTCGACCGGCTCCTCAGCGACCGTTCGGGGTCGCCGCTCAGGGGTCAGTAGGTGGAGCAGTCCTCCATCAGCCGGGCGAACTTCTCCCACGTCAGCTTGATCTCCCGGGCCGTGTGTGCCGGTCGCCAGTCGATCGTGCCCTTGCTCAGGTGCAGCTCACCGAGCTTGGCGCTGTCGCTCCACACCTCGATCTCGACGTCACTGTTGATCACTGACGCGCGCGGCAGGGACATCCTGATCTCGTGGACTGGCATGCTCGCCTCCGCTGGTCCAGATAGCGCTTGTCGCTCCCCACTACCGCGCCGACGGCAGTTGCGTCGATAGGTGTTCCCCTGACATGACCAAGAGCGCTCGCGCCGCTCGGCCATCGGAGGGTGCGTGGGCAGCCTGCCCACGACGGGCCACAACAGTGATCGCACGATCGGCGGGCCGAAGAGCCGAGCGCGCGTCTGTTGCGACATGTCAGCTGCCGCGGCCAGAGCCTCCGCCAACGCCCGCGGATCTTCGCAGAGCCCGGCACCCTCGCGGTCTGCACGCCTCTCGAGCCGGCGCTGCGCGAGAGCGAGCGGGATCGACACCAGCCGAGCGCCGAGGACCATCCCTGCGATCACGATGGGAAGCGCACTGCCGGCTTGGAGCGCAGCCGCGGTGACGCCACCGGCGAGCACCGATGTCAGCATGAGGATGCGTCCTCGTCGCCGCAACCGACCGGTGTCGCTGTGCGCGAGGTGCACGACCTCGTGCGCAAGCAGTGCGCGGAGCTGCCGATGGTTCACGCTCTCGACAAACGGCGCGGACAAGATCAGCAGGGGCCTGCTTCCGCGCTCGACAACCGCCGCCGCGCGCATCTGGTCGTTGCGGATGAGGACGAGCGGAAGGATGCAACCGGCTTTCGCGCACAGCTCTTTCAGCGGCTCGGCAATGCGGGTTGCCGCGACAGGGTCGATGACGGGATCGATGACGGCATCACCCGAGCTGCCGGCAACCCGGACGATCGCGACACCGAGCTCAACGAAGAAGGCGGCGGCCAGGGCGCCGAGGACCGGATGTGCATAGATGGCGACGGCGACAGACCACACGGCGAGGACGGCTACGTAGGTCGCGAAGACCAAGAACCGGACCCGCCGGCGGGGCGTCGCGGCTCGGAAGGCAACCGAGTCGACGACGAACTCCGCCGGCTCCGCCACGGCCTCAGGTTAGCGACGGCGGCGGCGCGCGACGAGGATCCTTACTCGCCGCGCAGCGGCATCCCTGCAGCGCGATAGATGTCGTCGATCAGACGCATCGTGACAACGGCGTCCCGAGGCGTTGTCGGGAACGGCGTGCCGTCCCGCACCGCCGCGACGAACGCCTTCAGCTGGGCGACGTACGACGCGTCACCGCGCACTCGCTCACGCGTCGTCTTGCCGTTGACCGTGACCTTCAGCGAGTTGTAGATCTGCGGCGCGACGTAGTTGAGGACCTTCATCTGCCCACGTGTCCCCTCGACGTGCGCAGCCACCCGCAGGAGCCGGTGCGACCACATCGACGCCTCGCTCCGGCCGACGGCTCCGTTCGCGAAACGGAAGTGGGTGCTCATCGCCCGGTCGATCTTGCCTTCGCTTCGGCCGAGCAGCTTCGCCGACGCGGACACGACCTCGGGCTCACCCGGACCAAGCAGGCGCATGGCGTGCACGGGGTAGCAGCAGTCCATCGTCGCGCCGCCGGCGAGGGCGTAGTCGTAGCGGATGTCGCTGAACTTCGGTAGCGGGAAGCACAGCCAGGTGCGCACGCTTTCTACGTCGCCGATGGTCCCGTCGTGCACAACGGCCTGCATGCGTTGCGCGAGCTCGTGGTAGCGGTAGTGGAACGCCTCCATGACGACGACGTCCGACATCTCCGCCACGTCAGCGACCTGCTGCGCCTCGGCTGCGTTGCTGGTGAACGGCTTCTCGCACAAGACGTGCTTGCCTGCCGCGATGGCCTTCAACGTCCACTCGGCGTGCAGACCGTTGGGCAGCGGGATGTAGACGGCGTCGATCTCGGGGTCGTCGACGAGCTCGTCGTACGACGCGTGCACCCGCGGGATCCCGTGCTTCGTCGCAAACGCCTCCGCCCGCGACCGGTCGCGAGCCGCCACAGCCGTCACCGCGACGCCCGGCACGACGCGCGCCGGCTTCACGATCGCCAGCGGCGCGATGCGGGCGGCGCCCAGGACGCCGACTCGCAGGTCCGACGTCACTGCGCCCAGATCTCGGACACCTCGGCGACCAGCGCCGCACCCTGCTCACGACCGGCGCGGGCCGCCGGTCCCGCGGCGGACGGGTCGAGCGGGTTGGCTCCGATGGCCGCGACCGACGCCTCGTCGGGCCGGATCGTGAAGACAGTGGACTTCTTCTCGACCTTCTCCAGCCGCTTGGCGATCGCCGGCTCCGGCGCGGTGAGGTCGTTCACCGGCGCGAGCACGAGAACCACGCCATGGCCTTCCGCGAGATCGACGTTGGCGGAGGTGCGCACGCCGCCGTCGACGTAGCGCCGGTCGCCGATCGTCACCGGCGGCCAGATTCCCGGCACCGCACAGCTCGCGGCGACCGCATCGACCAGTGGCACGCCGTCGTCTGCGGTGAAGATCCGCTCCTCACCCGTCGACGCGTCGACTGCGACGATCTGCAGCGGGGACACCGGCCAGTCGTGCGACGGCAGCCGCGCCCCGATCACGCCTCGGCGCGCTCGCTCGGGAACCGTGCCGGCTGCCAGCGCGTAGCGTCCGATCGCTGCGCGCAGATCCGGCCCGGGCTCGTGGTTCGCCAGCAGCGCGCTCCAGTCGGCCACCATCTTCTCGACGTCGAGCTCGGCCGCGATCTCGGTGGACGGGCCCTCAGGGAAGACGTGCCGGTCATACAGCTCGGCGAGCGGCGTACCGCTCAGCAGCTGGGCACCGACAGCCGAACCCGCAGAGGTCCCGATGACGACGTCTGCGGCCGTCACGTCGACACCGCCCTCGGCCAGCCCGAACAGGACGCCGGTCTCCCAACCGATGCCGGCCACACCTCCCCCGCCGAGAACCAGCGCGCGCCCTTTCACAGCACCTGTCCTGCGATCTCACGAACGGCGTTCACGGCATCCCCTCGAGTCGGGAGAAGGAAGACGCAGCGCTCGATACCCAGCGAGGCATAGTGCTCGATCACTGCCCGCTCCGGTCGGACGAGATACATGGTGACCGGAGGCGCCGGCCGCCCGGACGCGGACGCGACGTCCGCCAGGATTCGCAGTCGCTCGGCGAGCTTGGTCTTCGACGGCATCGGCATCCAGCCGGCGCCGAGGTCGACAGCCAGCTGCATCGCGCGACGCCCGCCACCGCCGACCAACACCGGCAGCGGCGACTGCACCGGCTTCGGCCACTGCCAGGACGGTTCGAGTCGCGCATGCTTGCCGTCGTACGCCGCCTCGTCCTGCGTCCACAGCTGCTGCATCAGCTCGACCCGCTCGCGCAGGACCTCGAACCGGTCCCCGAAGGCGACACCGTGGTGGGCGAGCTCCTCCTCGTTCCAACCGGCGCCGACGCCGAACAGCACGCGGCCGTCGGAGAGAACGTCGAGCGTCGACGCCTCCTTGGCCAGGACGATCGGGTCGCGTTCGACGACGAGACACACGCCGGTGCCGAGCTTGAGGTGCGACGTGACGCCCGCAGCGGCCATCAGCGCGATGAACGGGTCCTGCGTCCGCGCGTACTCCGCGGGCAGCTCCCCACCCATCGGGTACGCCGTCCGCCGCGACGTGGGGATGTGCGTGTGCTCCGCGACGAACAGGCTCTCGAACCCCGCGTCCTCAGCAGCGCGAGCGACGTCGCGGACGTCGCTCGTCAGGTCCGTCGCGAACAGTGCGACGCCGAGATGCATCGGTCGTCAGTCGAACGTGATGACCTGACGGATGGCCTCGCCGGCCTTCATCACCTCGAACGCGTCGTTGACGTCGTCGAGCTTGAGCCGGCGGGTGATCATGCCGTCGAGGTCGATCCGACCGGCGCGCCACAGACCGATCAGCCGCGGGAAGTCGCGCTGGATGTTTGCCGATCCGTAGTAGCTGCCGCGCAGGTTCTTCTCGTTGTAGAAGAGATCGAACGAGCTGAGCTGCACCATGTCGTCGGCGCGACCGACACCCACGACGACGGTCGTCCCGCCGCGCCGGGTGGCGTCGTACGCCGCCTTGATGGTGTCGCTCCGGCCGACGACCTCGAAGCCGTAGTCGAAACCGGCACCGCCGGTCAGCTCGCGCATCGCCTGCGGAAGGTCCGAAGGGGTGACCGCGTGCGTGGCGCCGAACTTGCGCGCCCAGTCGAGCTTCTGCTCGACCATGTCGACCGCGACGATCACCGCCGCACCCGCGGCACGGGCACCTTGGATCGCGCTGATGCCGACGCCTCCGCATCCGATGACGACGACAGAGGAGCCGGGCTCGACCTTCGCCGCGTTGATCGCCGCACCGACGCCGGTCATGACACCGCAGCCGAGCAGCGACGCGACGTCCAGCGGGACGTCCTTGTCGATCTTGATGGCGCCCTGCTCGAGGACGATGAGCTCCTCGGCGAACGTGCCGGCACCGGCCATGCCGAACACGGGCGTCGTGCCCATGATGAAGTGCGCGTCGCTGAACGCGTTGAGCATGTAGGCCATGCAGAGCTGTGGCTGACCGTTGACGCAGTCCCTGCACGCGCCGCACTGAGGCGACCAGCAGACCACGACGTGGTCGCCCTCCGACAGACCGGTGACACCCGCGCCGACCTCGACGACCTCACCCGCGCCTTCGTGGCCGAGGACCGCTGGTACGGCGACCGGGATCGTGCCGGTCATCGCAGAGAGGTCGGAGTGGCAGACACCGGTCGCGCGAATCTTGATGCGCACCTTGCCGGCGCCGACGGGTGTGCTGGTGATGTCGTCGCGCACCTCGAGTGCGTCGTCGCCGACCTGGTGCAGGATCGCGGCCTTCACTCGTCGACCTCCTTGAGCGCGAGCGCGCGTTTGGGACACGAGTCGACGGCCTCACGGACCTTGTCGAGCTTGTCGTCCGGGGGGTACTCCTCGTGCAGGTGCAGGTTGTCGTCGTCGTCGACTTCGAACACCTCGGGAAGGATCCCGACGCAGACGGCATTGGCTTCGCATTCGTCGTAGTCCACGACGATCTTCATCCGGCCCACCGCGGCAGTAGAACACGTTCCAACATTGCCCAGCAAGGGCGGGGTCGCGGTTTTCTGACGGGTCGTCATATTGTCCGTCGTGGGGACCACGCGGAGGAAAACAGAGCATGGTGCGGATGGAGCCCGCCGAGCCGGAGTCCGACTGGATGCTCCGGCTCTCCGTCGACGACGGCATCGCCACGCTGACCGTCGACCGTCCGGACAAGCTGAACGCGTGGTCCTGGGAGGCCTCCCGCCAGCTCGGCAAGCGGGCCGACGAGATCCGCTTCGACGACACCGTGCGCGTCGTGGTCCTGCGCGCCGAGGGCCGCGCGTTCTGCGCAGGGGTCGACCTGGGCATGCCGGAGGACCGCGTCACCGGCCGGTCGCCCGCGGAGAAGGTCCGCAACTACTACGAAGGCATCCGCTGGGTGCACGAACGGTTCCACGCGTTCAGCGACCTGCCGCAACCGATCGTCGCGGCGGTGCACGGCTACTGCCTGGGCTTCGGCTTCGAGCTCGCGTTGATGTGCGACATCCGCGTCGCATCCGACGACGCCGTCTTCGCGCTGCCGGAGGCCACGGTCGGAGTCGGCGTCGACGCGGGTGGCGATCTTCGCCTTGCCCGTGAGGTCGGCGCCGGCTGGGCCAAGCTGCTCGCCCTGACCGGCCGTCGCATCGACGCCGCGACCGCCGAGCGGCTCGGCATCGTGCAGTCGGTCACGACCCGAGAGCAGCTCGACGAGACCGCCTATGGCATCGCCCGCGAGATCCGCGACAACGCACCACTCGCGGTGCAGAGCATCAAGCGCACGATCAACGCTTTCGCGGACCACGGCCTCGCCGAGGCGCTGCGTTTCGAAGCGATGAGCTCGTCGGTCGAGTTCGTCTCGGAGGACATGCCGAAGGGCTACGCCGCGAAGGCGGCGAGGCAACCGGTGAACTTCGAGGGCAAGTAGCCCCATGCCCCTGCCGCCCCCGCCTCCAGTGGGCACGCGCATGCTGCCGGCGGGCACGTATGCCGGCCGGGCGGTGCTGGTCACCGGTGGAGGCACCGGTCTCGGCAAGGCGGTCGCCGTCGAGTTCGGCCGGCTCGGCGCGGCCGTTGCCGTCGCCAGCCGCAACGCCGAGCACCGCGATGCCGGCGTCAGCGCCGTCGAAGCCGTGGGTGCGCAAGCCGTCGGCATCGAGCTCGATGTCCGCGAACCCGACTCCATCGCCGCGGCTTTCGACACGGCGGAGGCCGAGCTCGGCACGCCGGTGTCGGTGCTCGTCAACAACGCTGCGGCGAACTTCCCCGTCGCTGCCGCCGAGCTCTCCCCCAACGGCTGGCGTGCCGTCGAGCGGATCGTGCTCGACGGCACGTTATTCTGCTCGCAGGAGCTGCACCGTCGCGCGGTCGGCACCGGTACCGCGGCCACTGTCGTCAACATCGTCACCACAGCTGCAATGACGGGCGGCCCCGGCATGGCCCACTCCGCCGCTGCGAAGGCCGGTGTCATCAGCCTCACGAAGTCGCTGGCCGTCGAGTGGGCCGTCGACGGCATCCGCGTGAACGCGGTCGCCCCGGGACTGTTCCCGCACGACGACATGCCGGAGGCGCTGCGGGCCGCACGCGACGAGCGGGTCGATGCCCGGCGTCAGCCCGCCGGTCGGGTGGGCGAGCCGCACGAGCTCGGCTGGGCGGTCACCTGGCTCGCGTCGCCGTACGCGTCCTTCGTCACCGGGCACGTGCTCGTGGTCGACGGCGGCAACTGGCTGCGCCGCGACTTCGCCATGCCCGAGGTCACGCCGATCACGGAGCAGCTGCCCCGCCGGACCTAGTTGGCTCACCCTTACACGGATCCATGTCAACGTGGGTTATGCTGTGGTCACCGGGTGTGCCGTTACCCCCGTGGCGGCACACCCGGCCTCACTCCCCCGTAGCGCGTCCCGATCCGACGCATAATCATCGACGGGTTCCATCGGGGAGGAGCAACCGTGACAGCCGCGTCCGGCGGGGGAAACAGCAGTGCTGGCGGCGTCGACTGGCCGATCACTCTCGAAGAGCTTGCCGATCTCGTCGGCATGACCGCGCGCAACATCCGCGCCCACCAGTCCCGCGGCCTGCTGCCGCCGCCCGAGCGCAACGGCCGCCTCGCCTTCTACGGTCCCTCCCACGAGCACGCTCTGCGCCGGATCCAGGAGCTGCAGGAGCGCGGCTACAACCTCGCCGCCATCTCCGCCCTCCTCGCCCAGGACGGCGACGACCGCACCGCGCTCGCCCGGCTCGTCCTCGCGCCACTGCTCGAGTCGGACGAGATCGAGCTGACGCGCGAGCAGCTCACGTCGATGTTCGACGTGCAGCGCGACACCGAGCGACTTGCCGCGGCGCTCGAGACCGGGCTGCTGGTCGAGCTCGGCGACGACCGCTACCTGATGCCGAGCCGCCACGTGCTCGAGGCGGCGCGCGACCTCACCCAGGTCGGCATGCCGGTCCTCAGCCTCTACGACATGCAGCTCGCCGTCACGACGGCGACGCAGGACCTCGCCCGGCGATTTGTCGAGACCTGCCTCGACTGCGCTCTCGAGCCGTACGACGGCGCACCGCCGCCCGACCGATGGGACGAGGTGCGCGAACGCTTCGACCGGCTCCAGCGGTTGACCGCCAGCGTGCTGATCGCGACGTTCGCGATGAACGTCCGCCGCGCGACCGAGGCCTTGCTGGCCGAGCGCGACCAACGTGCGGAGCGCGACTCCGGCTAGCTCGTCGGGACCGTCACCGTGTCGCGGCCGGAGCGCAGCAGCGTGCCCGGTCGGCTGCCGGTGGCGACGCCGTCGCGCAACGTCTCGACCCCGTTGACAAGCACCCGCTTCACGCCGATCGACCCCGCGGTCAGCCGCGGCGCCTCGCCGGGCAGATCGAAGACCAGGCTCGCGTCCTCCGACCCGACCTCCTGCGGATCGAAGACGACGACGTCGGCGTGGTAACCCTCGCGGAGGTAGCCGCGGTCCTTCAGCCCGAAGACGTCGGCCTGAGCACCGGTCAGCATCTGCACCGCGCGCTCCAGGCTGACGAGCTTGCGACCGCGGATCATGTCACCGAGGAAGCGGGTCGGAAAGGGTGCGCCCGCCATCCGGTCGAGATGCGCGCCGGCGTCCGATCCGCCGAGCATGATGTCGTCCTCCCGCCACGCCTGCTCGCGCAGCGCCCAGGTGTCCGGGTCGCTGTCGGTCGGCATCGGCCAGAGGATCGTCTTCAGCTCGTCGTTGATGCAGATGTCGACGAGCGCGTCGAACGGCTCCTGCCCGCGCTCGGCGGCGATCTCCTTGACCGTCCGCCCCTTCAGCCCCTCGTTGGCCTCGCTGTAGGTGTCGCCGATGACGTAGCGGCCGAAGTTGCCGAGCCGGCGGAACACGCCGGCCTCCTTGCTGTTGGCGCGCTCGACCAGATGCGCGCGCACCTCGGGGTCGCGCAGCTTCTCGATCCGGTCGGGAACAGGGCGGTTGAGGACCTCACCCCAGCCCGGGATCAGCCACAGACCGCAGAAGTTGCGCAGGCTCATGTTCATCGGGACGAGCACCGGCATGGTCAGCGCGATCACGCGCCCACCGAGCTCACGCGCGCGCTTCGACGCCTCGAGCTGCCGCGGGATGCGGTCCGGCTCGCGGGAGTCGATGGTGAGCAGGTTCCAGTTGAGCGAGCGCTTCGCCGCCGCAGACATCTGCGCGAGCAGCTCGACCTCGTCGTCGGCGAACTTGTCGAGACACCCGGGAACGATGCCCTCGAGGAAAGTCCCCTCGTGCTCACCGACGGCCTGACAGAGCGCGAGCAGCTCCTCCGTGCTCGCCTTGCGGCTCGCGACCGGCTTGCCCTCGCCGTCGGAGTGCGTCGAGGACAACGTCGTGGAGAACCCGAGCCCGCCGGCCTCGATCGACTCGTGCAGCAACGCGACGATCTGCTTGATCTCGTCGTCCGTCGCCTCGCGGTCGGTGGCGTCGGCGCCCATGACGTAGCGGCGGATCGCGCAGTGACCGACGAGGAAGCCGGCGTTCAGCGAGAGACCGGACTGCTCCACGGCGTCGAGATACTCGGCGAAGGTCTCCCAGCCCCACGGCACCCCACCCTCGAGCGCCTCGAGCGGCATGCCTTCGACCTTCTGCATCATCCGCCGGATGTAGTCGGCGTCCTCGGCCTTGAGCGGCGCGAGCGTGAACCCGCAGTTGCCGCCGAGCACCGTCGTCACGCCGTGCACGTTGCTCGGCGTCATCATCGGGTCCCAGAACAGCTGCGCGTCGTAGTGCGTGTGATTGTCGATGAAGCCCGGGGCGACGACCATCCCGGCGGCGTCGTACGTCTCGTTCGCCTCGTCACTGATGTCACCGAGCGCGGCGATCTTGCCGTCCTTGATGCCCACGTCACCGACGTACGGCGCCGAACCGCTGCCGTCGACGATCGTGGCACCCTTGATCAGGTAGTCCAGAGACACGTGCTCAGCCCTTCCAGCGGCCTTCGGGCGACAGGTCGTACCACTCGATCGCGTTGCCCCGGACGATCTTCTCGACCACGTCGCGGTCGAGGTGCTTCATCTGCTCCTCGGCGACCGCGCGGGTGTTGGGCCAGGTCGAGTCGGAATGCGGGTAGTCGCTCTCGTAGGCGACGTTGCGCACGCCGATGTGGTCGAGGTTGAGCAGGCCGTGCGGGTCGTCGAAGAAACAGCCGAGGACGTGCTCGTAGTAGAGCTCGCTCGGCGGCCGGGTCACCTTCTCCGCAACGCCGCCCCAGCCGCGGTTCTCCTCCCACACGACGTCCGCCCGGTGGATCACGTAGGGAATCCAGCCGATCGAACCCTCGCTGTAGGCGATCTTCAGGTCGGTGAACCGGTTGAAGATGCCGCTCATCAACCAGTCGACGAGCGAGAAGCACGAGTTGGCGAAGGTCAGCGTCGAGCCGACCGCGGCCGGAGCGTCCTTCGACGTCGAGGGCATCTGCGACGACGAGCCGATGTGCATGTTGATGACGGTGCCGGTCTCGTTGCACGCCGCGAGGAACGGGTCCCAGTGGTCGGTGTGCACGCTCGGCAGGTTGAGCCGCGGCGGAATCTCGCTGAAGCAGACCGCGCGCACCCCGCGCTCGGCGTTGCGACGCACCTCCGCGGCCATCAGCTCGGGGTCCCACAGCGGCACGATGATGAGCGGGATCAGCCGGCCGCCCGACTCCTTGCCGAGCACGTCGACCTGGAAGTCGTTGTAGGCCTTCACGCACTCGAGCGCGACGTCCTTGTCCTTCGCCTCGTAGAACGTCTGCCCGCAGAACCGCGGAAACGTCGGGAAGCACATCTGCGCGTCGGTCCAGTTGGCGTCCATGTCCTCCAGACGCTCCTTGACCGACCACGCGCCCTTGCGCATCTGGTCGTAGTTGACCAGCCGCAGGTCCACCTCGTCGCGGTCGAACCCGACCGCTGCGTCGAGGCGCATCAGCGGCCGCTTGAGGTCTTCGTAGATCCACCAGGCCACGTCGGGGCCGCTTCCAGGCTCGCCCATGTTGACCGTGAGCCGGCCTCCGACGAACGTGACGTCGCCCTTGGGCGCGAAGACCACCTTCGGTCCACGCTCCTTCATGGCCGCCGGCAGCCGCTCCTGCCAGAGGTCGGGCGGCTCGACGATGTGGTCGTCAACCGAGATGATCTTGGGGAACTCGTCGAGCGTCGACTCAGGCGCCATGCCGGCGAGCCTAACCCGTTTCTGACGACCCGTCAGGTTCGGGGGGAGCCGGGCAGGAGCCGGTCCGCAGAGCGTCGAAGTCCTTGCCATGCAGCGCCTGCTCAGCGCGTCCGCCGCAGTGGTCGCGCTCACCGCCGCCGTACTTCCCGCGACCGCGTCGACCTCCGGCAAGGGGACGCCCTCGTGCAGCGGGACCGTCGCCGTCGCGCACTTCGGTGGAGGGCACGTGCTGCACCCGCAGCCGAGGCACCTCCCCCGCGCATGTGGCCGGCCGACCGGTTACCCCGGCGCGGAGAGCCACATCGTCGTGCGCAACGACGGCACCGTCGTCTACGCGCCGGCCGTCCTGCCCAGTGGGCTCGCCGGCACCGGGACGGCGCCGATCCCGGCAAGCTCCGACTCGCAGTCCAACGCCAGCCCCGCCGCGCTCGCCGTCACCGGCGACCGCGGAGCGCACTGGTCGGTCGTGAAGCCATCCGGCATCACGTGGAACCCGACCGACCACAGCAGCTACGTCGACCCGTCGACCGGACGGTTCTTCTTCGAGGACTACGGCCCGATCCCGCTGGCGCCCTCGGCGGGCGCCCAGCAGGAAGGCCCGGCGCACGTCAACTGGTCCGACGACCTGAAGCACTGGCATCACACCGTCATCAGTGGGCTGACGCTGCCGGAGAACCCCCGTTTCACCTCCGGTCGCGCACCGGCAGGTGCACCGAAGCCGAAGGGCTACCCGGACGTCCTCTACTTCTGCGCCAACACCAACGTCGGCTTCGTCAGCCCCGTCATCGCCGGCCGTCTGTGCTTCCGGTCACTCGACGGCGGGACGACGTGGGACCGCGGTGCGGTCCTGTTCACGGGCGCGGCGCCACAGCATCCGGAGTGCAACGGCCAGGGTGAGGTCTACTCCGCGATCGACGGCTACTACCCGCAGGCAGCGCCGGACGGCTCGCTCTACGTGATGGTCGCCTGCGCCGGGTCGACGTACCTCGCGCGCAGCACCGACGAGGCGATGTCGTTCCCCATCCTTCGTGGGCAGACCGCGCCGGTGACGCTGCCCGTCCCGAGCCCGCAGCTCGGAGGCATCGGCGGCAGCCCGGAGCTGCGCATCACGCGGGACGGCACGTTCCTGCTGGCCTACCAGGACGGCAACCGGCTCATGCTGCGGCTGTCGCACACCAAGGGCATCACCTGGACCAAGCCGGTCGACGTGACGGCACCTGGTGTGGCCGCCATCAAGATGTGGTCGTTCGCCGTCTCGCCGCGCGGTGATGCAGCCTTCGCGTATCTCGGCCAGCGCAAGGGGCAGACGACCTGGGACGGCTACCTCACGTCGACCCGCGACGTCGAGGCCGGTTTCCGTAGCTCGCACGGTCCACTGCTGTTCAGCGCACGGGTCAACCCGGCCGATCGCCCGATGCTCTACGGCGACAACGTGCAGGGATCCGGTTACTTCGACGGCACACCGGTGCCGTATCCGCCGCCGTTCAACCAGCAGCAGGCCGGCAACGACTTCCTCGGTGTCGCGATCGCTCCTGACGGTTCCGCGTGGGGCAGTTTCAACCAGGACTGCGGACCTGCGTGGAACTCGCCCGGCTGCGTGAAGCAGCACAACCACACCGCGGGCTACGCCGCGTCGCTGCGGTAGGACGTCGTACGGTGACCGGCATGACGACACAAGCATTGCCGCTCGCAGTCCATGTCGGCCGTGACGACCTGCCGTTCGTCGACATCGGCGGCGGCAACCTGCTGAAGGTCATCCGCGTGGACGAGGCCGAAGGGCTCTGGATCGTGGAGAACGTCTTCCAGAGCGGCTTCGCCGTGCAGACGCACCGGCACACCGGCCCGGTGTTCGGCTACACGACGTCCGGCGCGTGGAAGTACCGCGAGTACGACTACGTCAACCGGGCCGGCTCGTTCCTCTACGAGCCGGCCGGCTCGGTGCACACGCTCGAGGTGCTCGAGGACGACACCCGCGCGTGGTTCCACATGTACGGCGCCAACCTCAACCTGCGCGAGGACGGGTCGGTCGACTCGATCACGGACGGCCCGTCGACGCTGGCCGCGTACTACGCGCTGTGCGAGGCCGCGGGACTCGGCCGTCCGAACGTCCTCGTCAGCTGACGTGACATCCGGCGCTGCAGGACCACGTCGCCACGCGCGAACGATCAGCCTCGGCGACCCCGACCTCTACGCAGCCGGCGCGCCGCACGCGTTGTTCGCGCAGCTGCGGCGCGAGGCGCCGCTTCACCGACAGGTCGCCCCGGACGGCACGGCGTACTGGGCGGTCCTCTCGCACGCCGGCGTCGAGACCGTCGCCCGGCAGCCGTTGCTCTTCTCGTCCGCGGCGGGCGGGGTGATGCTCGAGGACCTCGCCGCGCCACAGCTGGAGCAGATGCGCGGCATGTTGCTCGCGATGGACCCGCCGGTGCACCGCGAGGTACGACGCCCGGTCGTCGCCCGGCTGACGCCGCGTGCCGTCGCCGGCCTGGAGCAGCAGGTCCGCGAGATCTGCACCGAGGTCTTCGAGACCGCGCGGTCGAAGGGCGAGGTCGACGTCGTCGGTGAGCTCGCGGCGCCGCTTCCGACCCGGGTGGTCGGCCGGCTGATGGGCCTTCCGCGCGACGACTGGGAACGCATCCACCACCTCGCCGAGCGGATCACGCGCGGGCAGGACCCGGAGTTCGCGGACGAACCCGGAGCGGCAGGTGTGGCCAGCCAGGAGATGGCCCTCTACGCCTTCGAGTTCGCGACGGCGCGGCTCGCGGCCGAGGAGAAGCCCGACGACCTGACGACCGTTCTCCTGGCGAGCAAGTCGGCGATCGAGTTCGCATCGCTCTTCGTGCAGCTGGTGACCGCCGGTCAGGACACGACGCAGACGTTGCTCGCGAACGGCGTACTCGCTCTCATGGAGCACCGCGACCAGGAGCGACTGCTGCGCGACGACCCGTCGCTCGTCGATGGTGCGGTCGAGGAGATGCTGCGCTACGCGAACCCGCTGCACTACTTCCGTCGTACGGCGACAGCGGACACCGAGGTCGAAGGCACGGTCATCGCGGCGGGCGACAAGGTCGCGATGTACTACACGTCCGCCAACCGCGACGAGCGCGTCTTCGACCGTCCGGACGACTTCGACATCCGGCGCTCCCCCAACCGCCATCTGTCCTTCGGGCACGCGGAGCACTTCTGTGTCGGTGCACATCTGGCACGGCTGGAGGCGAAGGTCTTCTTCACCGAGCTGCTGTCGACCTTCAGCGGGATCGAGCCCGACGGTGAGCACCGCTGGGTCAGGAGCAACCTCAACAACGCCCTCCGAACCCTCCCGGTCCGGCTGACGCCCGCCGCGGGCTGACGGCGTACTTGCATCTTCAGCCCGCTGCGGCGGCTCTCGCGGCTTAGGCTTTCGGCATGGTGCTTGCGGGCGCGGGACAAGTAGTGGTCGAGACGGCCGCGGTCGTCTTCCTCGCCGGCACAGTCGCCGCTGCCGCGGCGGCGTGGCTGGCCGTGCGCGCGGCCCGCCGACGCCTCCGCCGATGGCGGCATCTCCGGTCCGCGGTGCCCTTGGTCGCCCGCGGCGCCGGCGGTGCCGTCGCCCTCATCGCCGCAAGCCCCGTCGCCGACCGGCGCTGGTGGGCTGCCCAGCACCAGCGCCACCAGATGTGGCGAGCGGTGGGCGCAGCCGAGCGGGCGGTCCGCGCAGCCCGGTCCGCCGGCGCGCCCACGGGCGAGCTGCGTGTGCTCGTGCACCAGCTGCGTTCAGCTGCGCGGGCGGTCGACGCCGCCCTCAGGGCCGGGACGGCCGGCAGCAGCACCTCCGCTCGCCACCAGGCTGCCGAGGTCGTCACCAGCGCTCGACAGATCCAGCACGTCGCGGCCGACGCACTGCTCTCGGTCGCGCAGCCGGAGAGCGCCGGCGTCGCGGCAGCCGTCGAGATCGAGGTCGCCGCACTCCGCCACGGCCTGGCTGCCGCCGCGCACCGCTGACCCAGATCAGCCCGAGGAACCCGGCAGCGACAGCGCGACCGTGGCGATAGCGATGCGCTCGCTAACGGCACGGTCGCGACATCCAATGATGCGTGCTAATCGCTGAGCTGGTCGGCGGGGAGGTACGGCGCGATCTCACGCGACTTCTTCCAGTCGGGCACCGGTGGCGTGTATCCCTGTGCCGGCACGTGCCGAGAGAGGGTCCCCGACGCGAAGTCATGGATGTAGCGGCCACAGTTGGGGAAGGCCCGGCCGACCCTGACCGTCACCACTGCCAGTGCGCCAGGGAAGTTACTGGTCGCCTCTTCGTCGGTCGCGAGACCCGCGACACCGTGAACGCGAAGCCGCCACGGCTTCTCAAGGTCGACGAAGAGCAGCGCGACCCGCCCGTCGTCCTCGATGTTGCCAAGACTGCGGAACATCCCGTTGCCGTCGTAACTCGGAAAGCAGATCGTGTGCTCGTCGACGGCACGAACGAAACCCGGAGCACCGCCCTTGTACGAGACGTCGGGCCAACCATCGGCGCCCACGGTGGCGAGAAGGAAGAAGCTCTGCCTGGCGATGAGATCTCGGTCGTCATCGGTGAGCGTGTCGTGCACGGTCAGGCTGTCCAGTCGGTCGGCGAGCCGGCGGCTGTCGAACGCGTCTTGCAGACCACGGGCACCTGTCCCGTACATGACCCCACACGTTGCGCTGTCTGCGCTCGTCTCGCTCGTGTTCATGTCGCCCCCTAGCAGCCACCGTCATCTTCGTAGCGGATTGCCGGCGAGGCAACGGTCGGATTGAAGTCGAGGCGTCTCGCGGCCGACCAGTAAGACGTGGACTTTCTGGACTGGATCAGCGGCCTCATCGACGCCGTGATCTTCTTCGTCCGCGGCTTCTACTGGTCGGTCTTCTTCATCGCGGCGGCGCTCCTGTTCGGGATGTACGTCGCCGCGCACTGACGGCACTCGAGGTGCTACTGAAGGTAGCCCTTCACCTCTTGGACTGGTCGCGGGCTCGCATCCGCCGGGTCGCCGCCGAACTCACGCCTGGCCTGGCGCTGTCGAAGCAGGTCCCAACACTGGTCCAACTGCTCCTCGAGGTGCCGACGGCGCTCCGCCGAGTCTGCACCCACAAGGGAGTGCTCCTCGTCAACCAATGACTTGATCCTGGAGAAGATGTCCTCGTCCGCTGCCATGGCTGAACCCTCCTCCAGTCTCCTGTGCATGTCCACGGCGCGGGTGGAGAACGGCACATCTCCTGCGGCAAAGCAGACGCGACGAATGGCAGTTACGCGTCCGGTTACTTCACTCAGGCGCCGACCTCCAGCGGGAGGTCCCGGTCGGCGCACCACTCGAGCAGGCCGCCGTCGTACACGGCGACGTTGGTGTGCCCGAGCCGGGTGAGCACGTGCGCGATGCTTGCTGCCGCGGCACCTGCACCGCAGTAGGTGATCACCCGCGGCGCGTCGAGGATCGTCCCGACCTTGCCGCGAAGTTCGGGCAGTGGGCGGTAACAGTGAGTCTCGCGGTCGAGCACCTCCCACGCGGTGACGTTGCGGGATCCCGGAATATGGCCGCGCCGGCCGTATTCGTTCACCTCACCGCGGTGCTGCCGGCGACCGAGGGCGTTCACCAGGCAGACGTCCGGGTCGTCGATGGCGTTCAGCACCTCGCGTTTCCCCACAACGAGTCCTCGTCGTGGGGTCGGCGCGAATGTCGCGGGCGGGTAGCTGCACGGCTGGGTGCAGACCGGGTAGCCGCCGCGCTGCCACGCTGACCACCCTCCGTCGAGGACGGCGGCGTCGTCCAAGCCGAACGCCCGCAGCATCCACCACAGCCGCGCAGCCCACATGTTGTCGCGACGGTCGTAGATCACGACCCGGCTGTCGGTAGCGACGCCCAGCGCCCCGATCACCGCGGCGAAGTGCTCGGCCGACGGGAACGTGATCGAGCGGCGGGACTTCGTCGGGTCGGACAACGCGAACAAGCTGGCGAACGAACTTCCCGGAATGTGTGCGCGGCGCCATTCGCGGTGGCCGGTGCGCACCGTCGGGACAAACAGCCGTCGTCGGACCAGCAGCGTCGCGTCGAAAACGCGCAGACCCGGGCCGTCCAGATTCTCCGCCAGCCACGGCGCCGATACCAAGGCCTCCATAGCGACACCTCCACCGACCCGACGGTGAGTCGAGGTCGACCGCCACACAAGGGGCGAAGGTCCATGCGACAGAACGGCACCTTTTGGGCGTTCGACGCCACGATCTCGCGGCAGACCCGACGCAGCTCCTCCGTCGCCGCGACGCGCGTCGGCCCAGGTGGCTCCCATTCGTCGGCCACCTGGACGAACTCTCCCAGGAGGCCGGTCAGTGGGCGTCGGCCGCCAGGTCGTGGAAAGACCGTCCGATCAGCGCGGCCGCCGTGATCTCGCCCGCGAGGAAACGCGCGCCCTGCCGCAGAGTCTGAACAGCGCCGGTGCGTCCGTCCACACGTGAACTCGCCGCACATACTTGGCGCCGGCCTGGGATGGTGATGCGTATGCGTATGGCAGCCGTTCGTCGCCAAGCACTGGTTGCGCTCGCGCTGGTGGTTGCCGTGGTCATCCAAAACGCACGGTCCGGTTCCAGCGACACCGCGTGGCAGGCAGTGGCACTCGGCGCTGGTTTCCTGGCACTGTTGTGCCTTACTCCAGCCGCGTTCACCCGGACACCAGGCATGTACCGAGCCGGGGCGATCGTCGTCGCGGTGCTCCTGACCATCGCGGCTGTGCAAGGCGTCATCGTCGGGAGCTTCTATGCCCTTCCGGCAGCCATCCTCGCGTGGCTGACGACTGCCCCCATCCGCAAGGCCCCCGTCGAGTAACGGCTCTGTTGGCGCACTGCTGTGCTCGGGCGCCGAAAGCTGAATCTGCGGTTGCGACGATGAGGGGCGATAGAGGTGTCGGAGAACGGCAC
>DASSEX010000084.1:0-7706 GCA_035695045.1 Mycobacteriales bacterium
AGTCGCCGCGTGTGAGGTCGATGTCCGTCGAACGGCGGACGGAGATGCGCGGATTTGCGCCGTCTGAGCGAACGTCGTTCGGTCTGGGCCGGTTTGGCGGCGGCCCTTCGTCGAGGGTGCCCGGCAAATCAGATCGCCTTCCGATATAGCCCGGGCCATACGCCGCTGCCACCCGCTGGGGGCATCACGGGGCGCGCTCGCCCGAGTGCCGCCCTACTCACCCGAAATTTGCGGATGCCACGACGGCATATCTATGCCACTCCGGCATCCCGAAAATTTCACCCCCTACGGGGGGCCATGCGGCGGCGCGGAGGGCCATGCGCCGGCGCGGAGGGCCACGGTCCGGCACGGCCGGCGCGCGCTCGCTCTAGCTCGGGAGCGGCACCTGCCAGGTGACGACGGTGCCGCCACCGTCCCGGTTCTCCGCGGTGAACGTCCCGCCGAGGTCGGCCGCGCGTCGCTCGAGGTTGGCCAGGCCGCTACGCCGCCCGCCCGCCGACAACCCCTTCCCGTCGTCCACCACGACGAGCACGACGGAAGAAGGGTCAGCCGTGATCGACACCGACACGGACTTCGCACCCGCGTGGCGGGCCGCGTTGCTCAACGCCTCCCGGACGACGGCCAGCATCTGCTCGCCCACGCCGGGCGGCACGACCGTGTCGACCGGTCCGGCGAACGCCACCGAGGGCTCGAAGCCCAGCGACGTCGACGCCGCCCGGGCAGCGGTCAGGACCGCCGAGCGGATGCCTTCGCCGGACGCGGGGGCAGGGTTCTGCAGGGCGAAGATCGACGTACGAATCTCCTTGATCGTCGCGTCGAGATCGTCGACCGCCGTGCGGACCCGCGTCGCGGCCTCGTCGGACATGCCACGCAGCGCGCCCTCGAGCGACATGGCCGTCGCGAACAGCCGCTGGATCACCAGGTCGTGCAGGTCGCGGGCGATCCGGTCGCGGTCGCCGAGCACGGCGACCTGCTCCCGGTCGGCAGCAGCAGCACCCAGACGTAGCGAGATGGCCGCCTGGCCGGCGAAGCTCTCGACCAGCCGCAGCACCTCGTCACCGAACCGCGCCTTGTCCCCCAGCCGGCCGACGACGAGCGTCCCGAGCGCCTCGCCGGAGCCGGAGCCGAGCGGTACGTACAGAGCGGGCCCGACGCCGGCGGCGTGCAGCAAGCCCGGCCAGACACGCGGGTCGGTCTGCGCGTCGGCGACCGTCGTCGGAGCACCTTCCCGCATCACCGACGCGGCCAGCGACTCGGCGGCAATGATCTGGTCGGTGAGCTGGTCCGCGCCTTCGCCGTCGCTCGCCGCCACCCGCAGCGTCCCGTCGCCGACCGGCAGCGCCAGCATCGCGATGTCGGCGTCGGCCAGCTGCCGTGCCGCCGCGACGAGGTCGGGAAACACCTCCGACGGGTCGCTTCCGGCCAGCATCCGGGTCTGGATCCCGCTCGCGGCCTCGAGCCACTGCTGACGGCGCTGCGCCTGCTCGTAGAGCCGCGCGTTCTGGATCGCCAGGCCGGCCGCCGACGCGAGCGCGATCACGACCTGCTCGTCGCCTTCGGTGAACTCGCCGCCGCCGCGCTTCTCCGTCAGGTAGAGGTTGCCGAACGCCTCACCGCGCACGGTGATCGGCACTCCGAGGAACGTGTGCATCGGCGGGTGGTTGGGCGGGAAGCCGTACGACGCCGGGTGGTCCGCCAGGTCCGCGAGCCGGATCGCCCGCGGCTCCTTGATGAGCACGCCCAGCACGCCGCGACCGTGCGGCAGGTCACCGATCTTCGCGCGCAGCTCGTCGCCGATCCCGACCGTGACGAACTCCGACAGCCGGCTGTCGCCGCTCGGGTCGAGCACACCGAGGGCGGCGTACTGCGCATCGGCGAGCTCGGCGGCCGTCTCGGTGATCCGCATGAGGACGGCCCCGAGGTCGAGCTGCGAGCCGATCGACACGACGGCCTGGAGCAGCGCCTGCAGCCGTTCGGCGAGCAGCGCCACGCTCTCGACCCGTTCGGTGACCTCGGCCAGCAGGACCGGCAGGTCGAGGGCACCGAGCCCGGACAGAGCCGCCCGAGGCTCGTCCCGGGATCGATCGGTCACACAACGGACCCTAAGCCAGGGCCGTCACTTTCAGCAGGTCGTCGACGTCCCGCCGCCCGGTGGTGGGGGCCCCGTGGCCATATCCAACCCGCAGCAGGAGTTGCGGGTGGCCGAGCAGACCCAGCCCTCGCTGGAGCCGTGCTCGGGTAGCGGGAACGTCGACGACCGGTCCGAGGGGCTGGCTCGTGGCGCCTGCGTCGGTGAGGATGAGAAGGACCAACGCCAGGGCGCGCCCCGTGCGCAGCCAGCCGGCGGGAGTGTCGTCGTCGCTGCCGAGCAGCACGAGCGTGTCCCGCTCGACCGACGGCGGCGAAGAGAGGTCGGCCGGCGCCACGTGCGTGCCGGTGCCGATGAAGTCCCGGAGCGGGACGTCGCTGACGACGCCCTCGTCCCACGGCTGCGCGGCCTGGACGGGGATGCCGTCCGGGGCGGAGCCGGTACGGCGCCACGCGGCGAGCTCCTCGTGGTACGCCGCCTCGCTCGACTCGATCTCTTCGGCCTCGGCGAGCAGCATCGCTGCTGTCGTCCGGTCTCCAGGCCGATCGAGCACGCGTAGCCAGCTGCCCCGGGCGGAAGCGGCTTCGCGAATCCGGTGCAGCAGCTCTCCGGGGAGCTGCTTGGCGTCGTACGGGCCACGGTCGGTGTACCGGCGCGGGATCGCGTCGATGAGCCGGCGCTCGGTCGGGCTGACCGGCACCTTGTGGCCCACGGTGAGAGTGGCGAAGAGAGTCGAGTCGCCGTCAGGCTCCGGCAGCAACCGGACCACGCAGTCGTAGCCGAGAGCCCTGACGGCGAGTCGAGCGAACTCGACCGCGACGCCGCAGCTGATGTGCAGCTGGCGTGCGGCCGGGTCCAGGACGTGAAGCGTCCGCCCCATGTCGGCGCGCACCTCGATGGTGTGGCCGTCCGCGGTGAACTGCCACGGCTGGGTGTTGTGCACCGACGGCGCCAAAGACGCGAACTGGGTGACAGTGCGGAGTTGCTCGATGTCCATGACGCAAGTCTCGGCGGGCCGGCGGCGACCGGGCAGAGCCCCTTGACCCGGTTGGAAAGGACTTTGGTCCCGGACATGCCTGTCGGGACCTTCGGCCCTGGTCCCGTGGCCACTTCGGTCTCGATGCTTGGCGGCATGCCATCGATTGCCCAGTTCGTCCCTCGCTTCTTCGCCTCCGCGATCGTCAACGCGGGGCGGGCGGTGCTCGAGGAGACGGAGCGGTGGGAGCAGCGGGACCGGCTCGCGCCGGGAGCGCGCGCCGACGGACCGGGCCAGGCGATCGACGCGATCGCACCCGACGAGTGCTGGGAGCTGCTCGCCGGTGCGGAGATCGGCAGGCTGTCGTTCGGCGTGCACGGCGGGCTGCCCGTGATCGTCCCGGTGAACTTCACCGTCGACGGCGAGACGATCGTGTTCCGGACCGGGCGCGGCCCGAAGCTCACCGCAGCCTCCCGGCGGGAGATCGTCGCCTTCGAGGCGGACGCGATCGACGTCGAGAGCCGTACCGGCTGGAGCGTCGTCGTCATCGGCCAGGCCCGCGTGGTGACCAGCGAGACCGAGCGCCGCCGGCTGGACGCGCTGGGGCTCCGGCCCTGGGTGGCTGGCCCCCGCGACGAGTACGTCGTCATCACCCCGCGCAACGTCGCGGGCCGTCTTGTCCACGCGTCGCAGGACCTTTGACCCTGTCCTGCCCTTCCGTCGACACCGAGGCTGACCACATGTCCTTCACGAGCCTGACGCAGACCGAGTGCATGGCCAAGCTGGCCCAGCACTCGATCGGCCGGATCGCCGTGACCTCACGGGCACTGCCGGCGATCGTCCCCGTCAACTACGCGATGACCGGCCGGACGACCATCGTCTTCCGCACCGAACCCGGCGGAATGCTTGCGCGGGCGACAGAGGACACCGTCGTCGCGTTCGAGGTCGACGAGCTGGCCCGCGACGGGCGTAGCGGCTGGAGCGTCCTCGTCGTGGGCGTCGCCCACCACCTCGACGGCAGCGACGTCGTACGCGCGGTGGCGAGCCGCGTCAGCAGCGCAGTTGGTGAAGGACGTGACCAGTTCGTCGCCATCACCATCGGCCAGATCACCGGACGTGTCGTCGAACCGACGCCGTCCGCACTCGCGGGGGTGTGAGGACGTCATGACATCGACGGCAGCGGCTCGGGACAGCCGACGACGGCAGCAGCAGCTGGAGGCTGCTGCTCGCGCCCGAGCGGCCCGGGTACGACGTCGCCGGCGGCAACTCGTCGGTGGCGGTGTCGCCGTCGTCCTCGTGGTCGTCGGCGCGATGCTCGCCGTCTCCGCGCTCACCGGCTCGTCCGGTTCGAAGGGCTCGTCGGGCAAGAGCTCGTACGCCGACGGAACGGCGATCGCGAAGATGCTCATCGCCACACCGAGCCAGACGTTGAGCTCCATCGGCGTCGGCACGGTGAAGCGCGCGCCGGTCGCCGTCCAGGACGCGGCGCTCACCAGCAACGGCAAGCCGGAGATCCTCTACCTCGGTGCCGACTACTGCCCGTTCTGCGCCGCGGAGCGCTGGCCGCTCGTCCTCGCGCTGGGCCGGTTCGGCACGTTCTCGCACATCGGCCTGACGACCTCAGCGCATCAAGACGTGTTCCCGGACACCGCGACGTTCTCCTTCCACGACGTCGGCTACCGCAGCGACTATCTCTCGTTCGTCGCGCGCGAGCTCTACGACAACGTCGCCGTCAGCCGCGGGCACTACCGGCCGCTCGACAAGGCGACCAATTCAGAGCTGGCGCTGCTCACGAAGTACGGCAGCTCCTTCCCCCTGGTCGACTTCGCCGGTCGTTACGTGCAGCGCGGGGCGTCGTACGACCCCGGTGTCTTGAAGGGCATGTCGGCCGACGACATCGCCATGTCGATCGCCAGCGTGCAGAGTCCTACCGCGCAAGGCGTGGGCGGTGCAGCCAACATGCTGACCGCCGCGATCTGCAGCGTGACCAAGGGCCAGCCGGCGAACGTCTGCACCGACCCCGCGGTGGTCGCCGCGACGTCGAAGCTGCACGGCTGAGCGATGTCTGCCGGTGATGCCGGGCCCCCACGCTGGGCCGTGCCCGTCACGCTCGCGCTGAGCGTGGCGGGGTTGGGGACGTCGGCCTACCTGACCTACACGCACTACGCCGAACCAGCCGCCCTCGCGTGCCCGGACACCGGCGTCGTGAACTGCGTCAAGGTGACGACGAGCAGCGAGTCGATGGTCGGGCCGGTGCCGGTCGCGGTGCTCGGCATCGTGTTCTTCGCCGGCATGCTGCTGCTGTCGCTGCCCTGGATGTGGCGCGCACGGAACCCGTGGGTCTCGCGAGCCCGGCTCGCCGGCGTCGCCGTCGGCATGGTCTCGGTGCTCTATCTCGTCGGGGTCGAGCTGCTGTCCCTGCATGCGATCTGTCTGTGGTGCACCGCCGTGCACGTGCTGACGTTCGCGTTGTTCGTCGCCTGCCTCGCCGCTGCGAGCGAGTGGTCCGAGGTCAGGTCAGGTCGATGACCTCGTCGACCGGACGGCGCGGCGTCGGCAGGCCCGCCGGCGCGTAGCCGAAGCGCAGCACGAGCTGCGGCCACCCGTTGTTGTAGAACTCGCGGCGAAGCTCGTTGCGCGACGACGCCAGCTCGGTGAGCTGCGAGTGCACGGCCGCCGACACCTCGTATCGACGCGCGCGAACCAGCACACGCTGCAGCGCCTGGCCGGCCGACAGCCAGTCGACCTCGCGGTCGCCGACGGTGGCGAGCATGCCGATGACACCGGCAGGCACCGGCGACGTCGACGGCAGCGAACCCTGACCCCGACCCAGGTCGAAGTCGCGGGCGGGCAGGTCCTCCTCGTGACGTCGCGGCTCCGCTTCGTAGGCGGACGCGGGAACACCGTCGCGGCGCTTGCTGCCGGGCGGCGGCGTCCAGTCCATGATCTCGGCACGGACGTCCTCGTTCTTCGCCATCGCGTCGGTCGCGGCGCGCGCGAGCGTGAGGACGCGACGACGCTGGCCGAGGTCGTGCACGTAGACGAGCTCTGCCCCCTCGACCTCCGCCGCACGCTGCAGGTCGACGAGGACAGCGGAGGGGACCGGCCGGTCCTCGAAACCACCTCGATAGGTGTGCCGATGCAGCAGTGCGGCGAAGGTGAGGCGTTCCTCGAGCGTCGCCGGGTCTGCTTCGTGGGCGACGACTCTGGCGAGCAGATCAGGGTCGCGACGGTCGGGCAGCACGTGGACCTTCGAGTCGAAGCCGACCTTGCGCAGAGCGATGCGCAGCCCCAACAACGCCGCGCCACAGCTGATGGTCAGCTCACGACCGTCGGGATCGATCGCCGACAGGTGGCGGCTCCGGTCGGCGTACAGGTCGAACGTGTCGAGGAACCAGCGAAAGCGCCAGGGCTGCGTGTTGTGGATCGACGGCGCCTTCGCAGCCTGCTCGACCGCCCAGTGCGCCTCGGACTTGGTCAGCGGCCGCTCGAAGCCCGTGATGGTCCCGCTCATGGCCGGAGAATGCGCCGGGCCGACGCGGTGGTGCAGGGCCAAAGGTCCCGACCCGCGACGGGGTGGAAAAAACGGGATGCCCTCGCGGCATAAGTATGCCGTCCGGGCATCCCTCGAAATCGGGTCATGCGGGTCAGGCCACCGGATGCTGCGAGCGGATCGCCGCGCGATAGGAAGGAACACGTGGCGACGCGAGACCGTACGACCCCCAGCGAGACCGGTCTGGACACGCCGGTGGACGAGGCGCTCGTGCGCCTCGGCCGGCACCTGCGCAAAGGCGAGATCAGCGACGATCTGCGCACGTTGCACCAGATCGGCGGACGCGACGCGGACAGCTTCTACCGCGACCGCTGGAGTCACGACAAGGTTGTGCGCTCGACGCATGGCGTCAACTGCACCGGCTCGTGCTCGTGGAAGGTCTACGTCAAGGACGGGATCATCACGTGGGAGTCGCAGCAGACCGACTACCCGTCGGTAGGGCCGGACAAGCCGGAGTACGAGCCGCGCGGCTGCCCGCGCGGTGCGGCGTTCAGCTGGTACACCTACTCGCCGACGCGGGTGCGCTATCCGTACGTGCGCGGCGCGCTGCTCGAGCTGTTCCGTGCAGCAAAGGCGCACCACCACGGAGACGCCGTCGCGGCGTGGGCGTCGATCGTCAGTGACCCCGAGCTGTCCGCGCGGTACAAGACGGCGCGCGGCAAGGGCGGCTTCGTCCGCGCGACGTGGGACGAGGCGGTCGAGATCGTCGCGGCTGCGCAGGTGCACACCATCAAGACCTGGGGTCCGGACCGCGTCGCCGGCTTCTCGCCGATCCCGGCGATGTCGATGGTGTCGCACGCGGCAGGGGCGCGCTACCACGCGCTGCTCGGCGCACCGATGCTCTCCTTCTACGACTGGTACGCCGACCTCCCGGTCGCGTCGCCGCAGGTGTTCGGCGACCAGACCGACGTGCCGGAGTCCGGGGACTGGTGGGACGCGTCGTACCTCGTGCTGTGGGGCTCCAACGTCCCGGTGACCCGCACACCGGATGCGCACTGGATGACCGAGGCGCGCTACCGCGGGCAGAAGGTCGTCGTCTGCTCCCCCGACTACAGCGACGCGACGAAGTTCGCCGACGAGTGGCTCGC
>DASSEX010000085.1:0-102087 GCA_035695045.1 Mycobacteriales bacterium
TCGGCTTCACCGTGACGTCGTCATCCGGGGCGAAGCCGGCCGCGACCGCGTCCGCGATCCGGTGGGTGTTGCCGTACATGGACTCATAACCGATGACGACGAGCATCGCGATCACTCCTCGAGGCGGCCGCACGAGCCTGCGCGCTCAGTGTTCGGCCGGCTGCCGCAACTTTCCAGAGGCGAAAGCCCTCGAAGTGTGCTTACTGGTCGCCGCCGCCGAACTCCTGGAACTGGTAGTGGCTCCAGTCGGTCGGCAGGTGCATGACCACGACGCCCGTGACGACGCTCAGCGCCAGGGTCACGACCACAACTGCGACGCGCGCGGCTGAGCCCGGCAACCGGCGCTCCCGGCGTACGTCGCTGAGCTGCACGGCCGGGACGGTCCGGGCCAGCACGTGAGCGCCGGTGACGACCAGCCACAGCACGAAGCAGAGCTTGTGGATCGTCAGCGGGTCGATGCGCTGACCGGCGACGGTGAACAGCGCGTTGAACGACCCGTTGCTGCCGAGGGGGATCAGGGCGAGGCCGCTACCGAGGACTGCGAGCCCCGTCAAGACGACGAAGGGCCCGAGGAGACGCAGCAGCAGTGGCGGCGGGCCGGCGGCGCGGTAGGCAGCGGATCCGAGGTAGTAGCGCGCGATGCGCCAGCCGGTCGTCCCGGTCTTCAGCAGCACCAGCGGAATGAGCACCGCGCCGATCAGGATGTGCGCGCTCAGCATGCTCTGCAGCGACAGCAGCGTGAAGCACTCCGCGATGAACCCCACGAGGAGCAGCAGCCCGGCCCATGCGGTCAGCCGGGCGTTGCCGGCCGGGCCGCCGGTGCGCGGCTCGACCGGATCCTTACGCAGCTCCGCGCCGGATGCACTGGCGACGACATCACTGACGACACGGGGCATGCCGGTGACAACAGGAGGACGAGTCATGTCAGCTCAGTCCACCCGGATCTCGCCGTTGACCACGTGGACGGGAATCGATGACAGCGGCGCGGGCGGCGGACCGGCGAGCACCTGCCCGGTCTTCGCGTCGTACGTGCCACCGTGACACGGGCAGATGAACTGCATGCTGCTCGAGTCGAACTGGACGCTGCAACCGGCGTGGGTGCACACCGCGGAGAACGCGACGAACGTGCTGCTGCTCGGGTGCACCACCCAGGCGGGGTTTCCGCTGGCCGGATCGGTGAACTGGCCGGCCTGCCCAACGGGCACCTGCGACGCCTGACCGATCGCGGTCCCGGGCGCCTTCTTGGCGGGGGCACTCGACGTCTTCGCGGCCGGCGTACGGGACGGATGCGACGGCTTGCCCAGGCTCGACTGCTTCGCGGCGGTGGTGCCGCCTACGAGCCTGCCGAGCCACGCGGTGACGCCTCCGGTGGCGAGCGCTGCCACTCCCGTGAGGAGGACAGCGCGTCCTCCGAGCAGGACGCGGCGGCGGTCGAGCTGCTCGGCGACCGCAGGACGCAGCTGCTCGGCGGCGGGGAAGATGCCGCAGTGTGAGCGGCCACATGCGCCGCTCGCCCGAAGCCCGCAGGCGTCGTTGCGGCCGCACAGCTCGCGCAGCCGCGGCACCTCGACCCCGACGACGGCGGGAACCTCGCGCAGGCCGACGTCGGACCTGGCCCGGTGGAGCAGCCACCCGTCGAGACTGAGCACGTTGCCCGCGCCGATTGCGGCGATGGTCATCCACGCGAAGAAGAACACGATGTCCGAGCCGTAGTAGTACGGCGTCGTGCGCCAGCTCACGGTGAGGAGGAACGTCAGCGACAGCGCCATGCCGCCGAGCGCCGCGAGCCGGGTCCACAACCCGAGGAGGGCGGCGACACCCACGGCGAGCTCGCCGAACGCGATCATCAAGCCGACCAACGTCGGCGCGTGCAGCGACAGGCCCAGGAGCGGCCCGATTGGGCTGACATGACGCAGCAACCGCATCTGCCCGACGACCGACGACGGGTTGGCCGGGTTGAGGTACGTCGGGTTCGCCAGCTTCTGCAGCGAGGCGTAGACGAACGTGACACCCAGGAACGCGCGCAACGGCAGGATCAACCAGCCCGGCTGTCGCAACCGCAGCTGGCGCCACTGCTGGCCGGCGAGCCACGCCGGTGGCCCGTCGGCCGCGGGAGGGGAGGGGGCGGTTCTGGCGCGCGTCGTGGGAGGCATCGGGTCGATGATTTCCCGCCAGCGGTTAAGAGACTGTCTAGAGACCGACGCGGCGATCACGGTCTAGCGTTGATCACGTGAGTCACGACGAGGCGTTGGCCGGCGTCCGCGTGCTCGTCGTCGAAGACGATCCTTCCATGGGGGAGCAGCTGGCCCGCGGCCTGGCGCGAGCCGGCTGCGAGGTCGAGCTCGTCGGCTCTGCGGGGGAGGCGTTACCCCGCGCAGGCGCGGACATCATCCTGCTCGATCTCGGCCTCCCGGACGGGGACGGCATCGACCTCTGCGGCCGGCTGCGGCAGATCACCGCCGCACCCATCGTGGTCGTGACCGCTCGTGACACGGAGCGACAGCGGGTGACGGCGCTGGACTCCGGGGCGGACGACTACATCGCCAAGCCGTTCGGCTTCGCGGAGCTGCTCGCCAGGATGCGCGCCGTCCTCCGGCGCACCCGGCCCGACGCCGAGCGCGGCACCATCAGCTGCGGGCCGCTGACGATCGATGTCGCCGGGCGCAAGGTCTCCATGCACGGAGAGCCGGTCGCGTTGACCGGTAAGGAGTTCGACATCCTCATGTGCCTGGCGAGCGAGCCGGGCCGAGCGGTCGCCCGTGAGGAGATCTTCGATCGCGCATGGGACGTGAACTGGTACGGCCCCATGAAGGTGCTCGACGTGCACATCGCGTCGTTGCGCCGCAAGCTCGGTGACCCGTCCCTCATCGAAACGGTGCATGGCCACGGGTTCAGGCTGCGCAAGTCATGACCCGCCGCATTCTCGCCGGCTTCATCGGCGTCCTGCTCGTCCTGCTCGTGCTCGTGGTCGGCCCGCTGGGTGTGAAGCTCTCGGAGCAGCAGCGCACGGACTTCCGGCTCAGCGCACAGAGTGCGGCGCGCGCGTTCGCCAATGCGGAAGAGGAACGCCTCGGCGACTCTGGCGACGCGACCGAGCAACATCAGTCGGCCGCGCCGTCCGTGGACGAGGGTGACGGCATCGTCATCCTCGGGCAGCGTGGCCAGGTGATCGTCAAGGCCGGGCGGCCGATCACGCCGGATGTCCTCGCTGCTGTCCGCGGACGTCGTACGGCGACCGAGCACGATGCCGTGGTCGTGACGGCGCCAGTCGGGTCACCCCTTCGGCCGGACGGCACCGTTGTGCTCGTGCGCAACGCGGACCCGTTGGACCGTCGCGTGCACGCGCTGTGGCTCGCCCTTGCGACCGCGGCAGCCGTGACCGTTGCCCTCGGCGCCGTGCTGGCCGGCGGTCTGGCGAGGTGGATCGGTCATCCGCTCCGTGACCTCGGCGCGGCGGCGACGGCGATGGGACACGGTGACCTGAGCCGGCGTACCGACGTGGAGACAGGGCCGCCGGAGGTGCGCGCGGTTGCCACCGCGTTCAACGAGATGGCACAACGGCTGGCGGTGCTCCTGGAGAGCCAGCGCAACATGACCGCTGACGTCTCGCATCAGCTAAGGACGCCGCTTGCCGCATTGCAGCTACGACTCGAGCTTCTCGCCGAGGACGCGCAGGAGCCGGTCCTCGCCGAGCTGAGCGATGCGTTGCGCGAGATCGCCAGGCTCAACCGCCTGCTCGACGGTTTGCTCGCGGTAGCCCGCGCCGAGGAGACGACGTCCGAGTCGTCGCCGGTGGATGTCGCGGACGTGGTCATGGAACGCGTGGAGATGTGGCAACCGCTGGCTCAGGAGCGCGAGGTCGCGCTGTCGGTCAGCATGGAACCCGCGGTTGCGTTGGTCACCACCGGTCATCTCGAGCAGGTGCTCGACAACCTGATCGCCAACGCGATGGATGCCCTGAGTCCCGGTGACGAGGTGAAGGTCTCACTCCGGTCCGGACGCGATGAGGTCGTCCTGACGGTTGCCGACAACGGACCGGGCATGTCGGCCGCGCGCCGCGCGAGTGCCTTCGACCGGTTCGAGACCGACCAGTCCGGTCGCAAGTCCGGTCTCGGGCTCGCCATCGTCGATCGTCTGGTGTCGACCGACCACGGAACCATCGCGCTCGAGGAGACGGAGGGTGGCGGTCTGACCGCCGTCGTTCGGCTGCGCGCCGCCGATGAGAGGACTCTCATCCGCTCTTAACGATGCCCTTAGCGATCCGGCCGACGCTCAAGGCATGACGACAGTGAAGACCTGGCTCGCATCCGCTGCGCTCGTCGGCGGCGCCGGTGGCGGTGCGTTCGCCGGACTGGCTGCGGTGGGCGACGGCGCCCAGCCGGCAGCGGCCGCGCGACCCGCCACCGCCACGCCCAACACCGTGTCCCTGCAGGGGCAGGTCGATGCTCTCCTTCAGGAGGACCACGCCCTCAAGCTGGCGGTCCAGCGGGCCCGGGTGCGCCTCGCCGGACAGGTACACGCCGGCGAGCGTTCGCTCGCGGCGCTGCACCAGCGGATCGTCGCCGCGCAGAACGCGCTGGCCCAGGCGCAGGCCGCTCGCGCCCGCGCGGGCTCGGCAGTGACCTTCGCGCCGGCTCCCGCGCCCGCATCGACGACAGCGGTGCACGCCACCACCGGCGCCAGCGGCGCCGGCGCTGCCGGCGGCGAGAGCGAGTCCTCGGGTGGCGGTGATGACTGACCAGCCACGAGGGTCAGCGCGACGACACGTCGGACTCGTGACGACGGCTGTCGTCTCCTTGGGTGCTGCGGCCGCGGTCGGTTGGGCAGCCGCTGTTCCGGTGCGCAACAGCGCGTCAGCTGTCCCGTCCGTGGCTCCCGTCAACACGACGGGCACCTCCCGCCAGATCGACGCCGCACGCATCAGCTTGCAGCAGGTACGCCGCGACCTCGCCCGGCTGCTGTCGGAGGAGGACGACCTGCCGCGAGCAAAGCTGGCCAACCTGCCGGCCATCGCCGCGCAGCTGCCGAGCGTTCAGGTGCCGCAGAGCTCGTTGCCGCAGACCACCGTGGCGGCGCCTCCGGTTGTCCAGGCAGCGCCGCCGGCGACGCAGACGACGACGGGAGCCTCGGGTGCTCATCCGTGATGCCGTCGGCATCGAGCGAGTAGCGGAGACCAACGCCATGGCGAGCCGGATCACCGTCCGGCTCGTGTCGGACGAGTCCGCGGATGATGCAGAGCACCGGCTCGCCGACGCCTTGCAGGTTTTCCACGACGTCGACCGCACGTGCACCCGGTTCGATCCGACGAGCGACCTCATGCGCGCGAACGCGCAGGGTGAGGAATGGGTCGCGGTGTCGCCGTACTGCTTCGACGCGATCGTCGAGGCGTACGCCGCCTACCGCCGTACGTTCGGCCGCTTCGACCCTCGCGTGCTGGGCGACCTGGTGCGGCTCGGCTACGACCGCTCGCTGAAGCACGCCGCGCCGTCGTACCGCGATGCCACCGCGTTGGTGCCGCGGATGGGGATGGGCGACTGGCGACCGGAGTTCCGGCGCTCGTCGAGCGAGGTGCGGGTCGGCCCCGTGCCGATCGACCTCGGCGGCATCGGCAAGGGACTGGCGGTGCGATGGGCGGCGGACCGGCTGCGCAGCGACATCGGGTCGCTCGTCGAGGCCGGCGGTGACTGCCTGTGCCGCGGCGTCGCCGCGAACGGTGCTCCTTGGCGGGTGGGCGTCGAAGACCCGGACGACCCGACGCAGCCGCTCGCCGTGCTCGCAGTGCGCGACGCGGCGGTCGCAACGTCGTCCGTGCGGATCCGCTCCTGGCAGATCGCCGGCCACGACGTGCATCACCTCATCGATCCCCGCAGCGGGCAGCCGGGCGGCCAGGGCCTCGCGGCGGTGACCGTGGTGGACACGGATCCCGCGACCGCAGAGGTCGCGAGCAAGACGTTGTTCCTCACCGGGCGCCGCGGCGTACGGGCCACGGCAGAGCACCTCGGCCTCGCGGCTCTCTGGGTCGACGAGAACGGCGTCATCGAGTGGTCGCAGCCGCTGGCGTCCGTCGTGGAGTGGAGCCGTCCATGACGAGCGGCATCCGCTCGGTGGCGAGGCTCACGGCCGTCACAGCGGTGATGGGTGGGCTCGCCGGCTTCGCGATGTCGAGCTGGGTGGGCGCCGGCCCGGTCGGCCGCATGTTGCCGTGGATCCTCGGGCGTGGGCTCGGCATCGCCGGCTATCTCTCGCTGACCGCCTTGACGGCGCTCGGGCTGTGGCTGCGGCATCCGGTTGCGCACCGCTGGCACTGGCCTGCGCCGGCGACGAGGATTCGTCTGCACGCGGTGCTCGCCGCCGCGACCATCGTGCTCGTCCTCGGTCACGTCGTCGCGCTCGTGCTCGACGCGTTTGCCGGAGTCGGCGTGCTCGGCGCGGTGGTGCCGGGTGCGTCCGGCTACCGGCCGTTCGCGGTCGCTCTCGGAACGGTCAGCCTCTACCTCGCCGTTCTCGTCGGCGGGTCGGCCGCCCTGGCCGGACGACTGACCGGCCGGGCATGGCGGCCGATACACGGCGTCGCGTCGTTCGTCTTCGCCCTCGGCTGGACGCACGGCCTGCTGGCCGGCAGCGACACCCCGCGGTTGCGCTTCATGTACGCCGTCACCGGTGGGCTCGTCGCCCTCCTCGTCGTCACCCGGCGGTTGGTGCCGACGTCCGCCTATGTCACGGAAAGGCATGCGACATGACGGATGAAGGGCATGAGTCGCTGGCCGTCGACATGGTGAAGTGCGACGGCCACGGCATCTGCGCATGGCTGTTTCCGGAGCGGGTCGGGCTCGACGACTGGGGTTATGCGTGGGTCGACCCGACGGAGATCCGCACCTCGCGGCAACGACGGGCGGCGCGGGCGGCGGTGCGTGCGTGCCCGCGACGTGCGCTGTCTCTCATACAGAGCGTCACTCCAACGCATAGCGTGGTCCGGTGAGATCCGGCGGGACGGACGCGGCGTATGCCGCTCGCCTGTGGTGGACGGTGCCGCTCGGTCTCGTCCTCCTGACGGCGGTCGTCTTCGTGGCCGTCGTACTGCCGGCCCTGGCCAGTGGACCGGGTGTGCCGTCGCAGCTGGTCGTGAACCCCGCGCCGTCAGCGGCCGACACGACGACGCAGAGTCCGCGTGCGGCGTCGACGACTCGGCAGAAGAAGACGAAGCCGTCGCCGACGCCGACGTCCTCCGCGACCGTGGTCGTACCGGCTGTCCAACCGGTCGTGCGTGAGAGCGGGGATCGCCACGACGACGGCAGCGGCAGTGCATCGGGGGAACCCAGGGATCGATGACCGGGCCGAGGGGGTTTCGTCGGCTGCGGTGGGGGACCGCCGCTCGGCTGGCAGCCTTCGTCGCGCTGATGCTGGCGGTCATCATCGGCCTGGCGCTCTTCGGCTTGCTGCGGACGTTCCGCGCACAGTCCGATGCCTCCACGACACGCTCGCTCGTCCTGGAGCTGCAGGCATTCCGCGACGCCGCCGGGGTGCGGCCCGCCGGGCAGAGACTGTCGGCGTTCAGCGAGAGCTATCTGAGCAGCCGCGTGCTTCCCAGCGGGGAGTCACTCGCGGTGCTGCTTCCCGATGGTGCGCTGATCGGGAGCGCAGGGTCGGGTCCGCTCCTGTCGTCGCCGGCACTGAGGACCTGGAGCAGGACACCTCCCGCGGCCGGACTCAGCAAGCAGCTGGTCGTCCGGAAACACACCTATCTCGCGACCGCGGTGCCGTTGGTCGTCGGCGGCGCGCCGGCAGCGACGCTCGTCGCCGCTGCCGACCTCGACAGTGCTCACGAGGACCTCGGGCGGGTCCGGGACCTCGCGATCGGCGAGGCGGCCATCGCCCTCGCCGCCGCGGTCGCCGGCAGCTATGTGATGCTGCGACGGCTGCTCGGGCGGGTGGGGCGGATCACGGACACGGCGTCCGACATCGCAGCAGGTGCCCTGGACCGCAGGCTGCACGACCCGAACGACACCGACGAGGTCGGGCGGCTCGCCGCCACCTTCGACGTGATGGCGGACAAGCTGTCGGCGGCGATGGCGGCGCAGCGGCGACTCCTCTCCGATGTGTCGCACCAGCTGCGCACGCCGCTCACGGTCGCCCGCGGCCATCTCGAGGTGCTCGAGCGGACGGATGCCGAAGACCCCGCCGCGGTGCGCGCGACCGTCCACCTCGTGGTCGACGAGATCGATCACATGAAGGCACTCGTCGAGCAGCTACTGATGCTCGGTCACGCTCTGGAACCCGACTTCCTCTCGATCGAGCCCGTCGACCTCCGCAGCTTCTGCCGCGATCTCGTCGAGACCACCCGCGTCATCGCTCCTCGTCGCTGGGAGCTCTCCGAGGTGCCGGACGTGGTGCTCCGCGTCGATGCAGCGAAGCTTCGCGGCGCACTGCTCAACCTCATCGACAACGCGGTCCGCGCGACCCGAGAGGGCGACATCATCGCGGTCGCCGCCCACCGCGACGAGTTCGGACGCACGACACTGTCGGTCGACGACAGCGGTCCGGGCATCCCGCCGCAGCGCCGCACGACGGTGCTCGGGCGGTTCGCCCGACCCGGCGCCGCCGACTCCGAGGGAAGCGGTCTCGGCCTGGCCATCGCCCAGGCGGTCGCACGCGCGCACGGCGGAGACCTCTTCATCGGTGACAGCCCGCAAGGTGGATGTCGGGTGTCGATCGTGCTGCCGCCGTCGTCGACCGTCGACGTGCACGCCGATGCACCCGACGAGCCGGAGCCGCAATGCGTGTCCTAGTCATCGAGGACGACGAGCGCATCGTGTCCTTCCTCGACAAGGGCCTCACGGCAGAGGGCCACTCGGTCACGTGCGCGACCACGGCGACCGAAGCCGAAGCCGCACTGGACCTGTACGGCGACACCGTCGATCTCGTGCTGCTCGACCTCGGGCTCCCGGCCGGTGACGGCGAGGACATCCTGCGCCGGCTGCGGCGGCGAGGCTCGGCGGTGCCGGTCATCGTGCTCACCGCGCGCGCCGAGGTCAGCGACCGCGTACGTGGGCTGGACGCGGGCGCCAACGACTACCTGACCAAGCCCTTCGCCTTCGAGGAGCTGCTCGCTCGGATGCGCGCGGTGCGTCGTACGGTCGAGGCACCCACGAGCAACGAGCTGATCGTGGGTGATCTCCGGCTGGACACGTCGACGAAGGTCGCCTGGCGGGCCGGGAGGCGCATCGACCTCGCACCGCGCGAGTGGGCGCTGCTCGAGCTGTTCATGCACGCGCCCACCAAGCTGTTCACTCGCGCGCACATCCTCAACAAGGTGTGGCAGTACGACCTCGACCCGGGCACGAACGTCGTGGACGTCTACGTCGGGTATCTCCGCAAGAAGCTCAACCGGCCCGGCCTTGAGCCGTTGATCCACACCGTGCGGGGCGCGGGCTACCGGCTGATCGACCCGTGACGGGGATGGGCAGCACCGCAGGATGATCGCGCAACGGGCACTTCCCGCGTCGATGCGTGGCCAGATGTCCGGCGAACGTGACCTGGGCCGACCTGAGGAACCGCAGGCTGCCGTCCGGGTGGTGGCAGCCGCCGCGGCGCTCGAGCAGGTCCGGTAGCTCCGCCAGTCGTCGGCGGTGTCGCCCGCCGGGCCGGCGGCCCGTGACCTGGCGGTACGACGCCGCGAGGGCCGGAAGCCCGAAGACGCACGGTCCGCACTGGCCGGCCGACGAAGCGGCGAGGTAGTCGAGGACGCGCGCCACCTCGGCGGGACCGCACACGTCCGCCGGCAGCACGACGACGACGCCGGCACCGACCGACAGTCCGCACGGTCGGAGCGCCTCGTTGGACATGCTCAGCATCCGCGCGGTCTCCCACGGTGCCCAGCTCCCGTGGTAGCCGCCGAGAAGGACCGCTTGCGGATGCGCGGACAGGCCGCCGGCCAGCTCGAGGAGCTCGACGAGCGGCGTGCCGACAGGAGCCTCGACGACACCTGGGTCGTGCACCGCGCCGGTGACGGTGAAGAGCATCGTGCCCGGCTGGGCGGGGGGTCCCAACCGACGAAACTCCGCGGCACCGGCGCGGGCGATATAGGCGACATGTGCAAGCGTCTCGACGTTCTGGACCAACGTCGGCCGTCCGAACGCGCCGCACTCGAAGACGCGTGGTGGCTTCGAGCGGGGCACCGCCGGGCCGCCACTGATGCGGGAGACGACGGACGACTCCTCGCCGGACACGAACGCCGGCGGCGCGGTCACGAGCTCGACCCGGCAGGGATCCGCGTGGCTCGTCTCGCGCTCGGCGAGTGCGCGGATGGCCGCGGCGATGAGGTCGGGCGCGTCGTGGACGTAGAGGAACGCGCGGTCGGCGGCGACGAGCTGGGCCGCGAGCTGCAGGCCGTCCAGCACGAGGTGCGGGTTGACGGCGAGCAACGTCTTGTCCTTGTTGCTCGCCGGCTCACCCTCTGCACCGTTTGCGACGACGATGCGAGGTCCCTGACCGGCGAGCACGCCGCGCATCTTGAGGTGGGTGGGGAACCCGGCGCCGCCGCGACCGGTGAGGCCCGCTGCCTCGAGCTCGTCGAGCAGATGCTCAGGTGCGGTCACCGGGTGAGAGCGCTCGTAGGGCCGGAGCAGTCGGAGCTGCTCGGCGTGACCGCCGAGGGTCTCCAGTCCTGCGCTCATGAGGTCAGCATCGGCAGCGGAGGTGAGCCACCACTGAGAGCCCAGTGAGAGTTCTCTCATGGGGGTCTCGATCAGTGACCATCGGCCCTGTTGCTCGCCGCCTGCCGCAGCCGAGCATTTCTCGCATGACGACGATCGCGCCGGTGGACGCCGCCACGCTCTACCGCGCACGGGCCGGACGGGTGGACTTCGTCGACGTGGGGACGGCGACGTTCCTCGTCGTCGACGGCTCGGGAGACCCGGGCGGCACGGAGTTCGCGGCTGCACTCTCGGCGCTCTTCCCGGTGGCCTATGCCCTCCGGTTCGCGTTGCGGGAGCGCGGCGTGGACGAGAAGGTCTCGCCCCTCGAGGCGCTGTGGTGGAGCCCGAGCCCCGTCTCCGACTTCGCGGCCGCGTCGGCCGCCGGGGGCTTCACCGCCCGGCAGAAGCAGGCGTGGCGGTGGCAGGCGATGATCCGGGTGCCACAGGCCGCTGACGAGGCGTTCGTCGTGCAGACGGCGCGCGCGACCGAGCGCCGGCGACCGGAGCTCGCCGGAGCGATCGACCGGGTTCGCTACCTCACGTGGACCGAGGGCCGGGCGGCGCAGACGCTGCATGTGGGTCCCTACTCGGAGGAGCTGCGGACCGTCCAGGCGTTGCACGCGGCCATCGCCGCGGCGGGTTGCCGCCCGCGGGGCCGTCACCACGAGATCTACCTGTCGGATCCGCGCCGTTGCGCGCCGGAGCGCCTGCGGACGATCTTGCGTCAGCCGGTCGAGCAGTCGTCCACAGGAGTTTTCCCGGGCCAGGCGTAACGGGACCAAGGTCCCGTCCGCTTTGCGATCAGCGGAGAGGAAGTGGTGCGAAATGTCCGCGCCGCTGGTGGACGGGTGGGCAGCCGCCGTCGAGACACACACGGCAGCGCTGTACTTCGCCGGTGACCACGTCCTGAAGGTCAAGAAGCCGGTGTCCCTGGGCTTCCTCGACTTCAGCTCGATCGAGGCACGCCGGGCGGCCTGCGCCGACGAGGTCAGGCTCAACCGTCGTCTCGCGCCGGACGTCTACCTGGGCGTCTCCGACATCGTGGTCGACGGCGCTGCCGTCGAGCACGGCGTGCTCATGCGCCGGCTTCCGCTGGACCGGTCGCTCTCCGCGCTCGTCGCCCGTGGCGTCCCATCGCTGGCGGACGACGTCATCCGCCTCGCGCGCCTCTTCGCCGCCTTCCACGAGCATGCTCCGGTGGTGGGACGCGACGTCGCCGTCGACATCTGGACCCACCCGGGGCAGCTGTGGCGCGACAACGTCGCACAGGCGAGTGCGCTGTCTCCCGACGAGCTCCCGACCGAGGACCTCGACGCCGCCGAGTGGCTGGCCCAGCGCTACGTGGAGGGCCGGTCGGCGCTCTTCCGTGACCGCCTGAGTGCTGGGCTGGTGCGAGAAGGACACGGCGACCTGCTCGCGGACGACGTCTTCCTGCTCGCCGACGAACCGCGGGTCCTCGACTGCCTCGAGTTCGACCAGCGGCTGCGCGTCGCCGACGTGCTTCTCGATGTCGCCTCTCTGGTGATGGATCTGGAGCGGCTGGGACGGCCCGACCTCGGTCGGCTCTTCATGGACAAGTACGCCGCCGAAGCGGGTGAGAACCATCCGACGACGCTGGAGCACTTCTACATCGCGCATCGCGCACTCGTCCGGGCCAAGGTCGCGGCGATCCGCGCCCAGCAGCTGAACGTGACGACGCGGGTGCCGCGCGACCTCCTCGCGATGTGCATCCGGCACCTTCAGTCGGCGCAGGTGCGGCTCGTGGTCGTCGGCGGTCTTCCGGGAGCAGGCAAGTCGACGATGTCGGCGCTTCTCGCGGGCCGGCTACCGGCCACCGTGGTGAGCTCGGACGCCGTGCGCTGGGAGCTGGCGCCGACCGGCGGCCCGGCGGCGTACGGCGCCGGTCGCTACTCGCCGGCCGTGACCAACCGCGTGTACGACGAGATGATGCGTCGCGCTGCGGACCGGTTGGCGCACGGTGAGCACGTCGTCCTCGACGCCACTTTCGCCACGGACGCGCATCGCGCTGCGGCCCGTGAGGTCGCCCGGCGGCACGCCGCCGACCTGACGGAGATGTGCGTGGTCGTGGACGACGCGACGGCCGCACAACGCATCGCCGAGCGCGCCCGCGGTCTGGGCAGGTCGGAGGCCGACGTCGACGTCAGGAATCGGCTGCGTGCGCAGTTCGCGCCGTGGCCCGAGGCCTCGGTCGTCGACACCGACGCGGATGGTGCCGCCGGTGTCGTGGGCGCCGTTGCCGCCGCGTGCGGCGCGCCGCGCTCGTGGCCTGAGTGAACCCTCGGCCGGGTCCGATCTCAGACGAACCGTCGGACGGCGACCAGTCCGGTCACCGCACCGACCGAGGTCGTCCCGACGAATGCGCCGGTGTGCGGTGCATGAAGCAGTAGGTCGCCGCCGGCGTAGAACCCGACGTGGTCGATCGTCGTACCGTGCCGGAAGAACATCAGGTCACTCGACCGCTGCGCTCCGATGGCGATCGCGCGTCCCCGCCTCGCCTGGTCGTCGGCGTCCCGCGGAAGCCGCACACCGTGCACGCCGTACACGATGTTGGTGAAGCCCGAGCAGTCGACCGCCCAGCCCGAACGACCGCCCCAGAGATAAGGCGTGCCGACGAACAGCCGTGCCGAGGCCATGACGGACGCAGCGGTCAGCGGAAGCGCACGCGATGAGATCAGCCGGCGGACGATGTCGGTGTTCGCGATCGTCCGCCGCCCGCCGGTCGGTGTGTAGACGGTGGTCCGGGTGGTGCCGACGGACTGCACGGGCAGTCGGGTGCCGAAGCTCACCCGGATGGCGAGCGAACCGGTGGTCGTGCGCAGGTTCGCCAGGCGACGCACGACGGTGGCGACGTACGACGTCGAGACGGGTCGATGTGTCGTGACCTGACGCAGCGGGACCCAGCCGGGGTACCCACGGCTGTCGCGATGTGTCGGTTGCGTCACTGCGACCACGTGCAGCCATCCGGTGCGCACGCCGGTGACGAGCAGCCGTTCTCCGTAGAGCGACTGCGTCTCGACCCGACCGACGAGTCCCCGTCGTTGCGTCGTGGACATGGCGTTGAGCCAGCTCGCGATGTGCACCGGATTGCTCAGCGCGGGGGCATCGACCGGTCGCGGCGACGACGGCAGGACCCAGAGGGTCGCCACCGCGACGTTGACCCAGACCGACTGTCCGACCACTGCCGTGGTCGCCGCCGGCGCGAGCGCATCCGGTCGCGGCGTCGTCCGCGGCCCCTCGGATGTCGCGGTCGGCGCACAGGCACCCAAGAGCGCGAGGGAGACACCGGTTGCGACGAGGGTCGCGCGCCACGTGCGCGCAATGCGCCCCAACATGCCACGATCCTGCGCCGCCGGCGTGCGCGCCGACACCCGGCGTTGGTCACGGACGCCGAGGCCGAAGGTCACGAGCTCTGCGGCGCAGGTCTTTCGACTCTGGACCGCTCTCGCGCCCGGCTCGACGCTTGCCGCGCCGACACGACATCGGTGTCCAGGCTGCGATGTCGTCGGCACGGAGGTGCATGGCCATGGTCGGCCGGAAAGCCCTACGCCGTGACCTGCTCGCCATGCTGTGGGTGGCTGTCGCGCTCGGCTTCTACGTCGTCAGTCTCGCGGTGACGATTCCCGGGTTCGGCAGTCCGCGTGCCGTGGCGGCTCTGATGCTGCTGCTGGGCGTGTTCGGGTGCGTCTCGGGCGCGGACACAGCGGCCATGACCAGTCACGGGGTGGCGACGCCCGCCGCCGCCGCTCTTCGGGTCGGCGGTGTCCTCGTCCTGGTCGTCGGTGTCGCTGCTGTGCTCACCGGATCAGCCGCGGCACTTGCCGGTCTCGCAGCCGGCATCGGCGTCATGTGGCTGGCGACCACGACTCGGCACCTCTTCGGCGCAACTGCTCCACGAAGTAGTCATGAGGCGCAACGTGCACGTGTGCGCGTGGGCGCCGGTCGTTGAGTGAACAGAGAGGACGGATCATGAGAATCGCGCGCATCGCCACAGCCGCTGCTGTCGCTGCACTCGCTGTCACGGGGGTGTCGGCCGCGCCCGCCGCAGCGACTCCGGACCAGACCTTCCACGGGACCTTCACCCAGGTCGTCTACACGCCGGAGACAGGGCCGGCGACCACGTCACCCGCGAGTGGGACGTGGAACGTCGCGATCCATCACGGCACGCTCGCCACGGCGACGTTCAACATCTTCGTCGACGGTGTGCACCACCTCGCCTACGGCGTGCCCCGCCAAGCGGTCGACACGAGCACGTCCGGGTGGGCATTCAGCTTCCCGACGCTTGCCGGCACGCTGACGGTCTCGCTCGATGGCAGCACGCTGTCCTATGACATCCCCGACTACTCCTACTACGGGAGTTCTTACGCGGACGTCACGTACTTCGGCACCCTGGGGCGCTGATCTGCAGCGTCGTCCTTCAGGCCACGGAGTGACTCGGCACGCGAGCGGCAAGGCGCAAGCGAGCCGAGGCCTCCGTGGCAGGGACGAGACCACGCCGGACACCGCTCCGCAGGAGGTGTTCCCGGCTGAGGGACACGCAGTCGATGACGCGAGCGGCAGCGATCCTGCCGGCGTACTCAGCGATGAGCCTCTGGGTCATCGCCAGCATCTCGGCATGAGTGGCGTGCCGGTCGAAGGAGTTGTCCACGTGCATCTCCACCCGCCTGCGTGAGGTCCGCCTGCAGCAAACCATCGGGGGCGCCTCGTCGCTTAGGGACTTTGGTCCCTGGACCCGGGCCCCGAGAACTAGCCCGTCCGGGCAACTCCGTAGAGACGTGCGCGAAGTGCGTGAGACCTCTGATCAGCGGACTTGTGGCCCTATCCGCGCGGTCAGTCGTGCGGGACGGTCAGAGCACGCGGGAGGTGCACGATGAGCGGCTGGAGATCGGCGCTCTTCGTACCCGTCGTCGTGAGCACCGCCCTCGCCTGCGGGACCGGCAGCTCGGTCGACGGCACGTCGCAACCACGACCATCGGTGACCCAGCCAGGGGAGACGATCTCGCCGTCGGCTCCGGCCTCCCCGTCCGCCACGGTCTCGCCGGCGTCCCCCTCTGCTGCTCCGTCGGCCCCGCGGCAGACCGATCGGCTGCTGCGCTTCGGTGACCGTGGCCCGGCGGTGCTGCGGCTTCAGCAGAAGCTGGTAGGACTCGGCTACTGGCTCGGCAAGCCCGACGCGGTCTTCGGTGGCGAGACGGAGCAAGCCGTCTACGCCCTGCAGCACGCGGCCGGCATCAGCGTGGACGGAGTGGTCGGGCGCGCAACCCTCGCCGCGCTCGCACGGCGGACGCAACCGTCGGCCCGCACCAGCGCAGGTGACGCGTTGGAGATCGACGTCCCGCACCAGCTCCTGCTCGTCGTCGTCGGCGGCCGGGTGCAGTGGGTCCTGCACGTGTCGACCGGCGGCGAGTACGTGTACGTCGACCGCGGCGGGACCTACCGGGCGACGACGCCACGCGGGCGCTTCCACATCGAGCGGATGGTCGACGGCTGGGACCACTCGACCCTCGGCTGGCTCTGGCGGCCCGCTTACTTCGTCGGCGGCTACGCCCTGCACGGATACCTCGAGGTGCCGCCCTATCCGGCATCGCACGGATGCGTCCGGGTCGGCATGGCCGCCATGAACTGGCTCTGGGACTCGGGAATCGCGAAGGTCGGACAACCGATGTGGGTGTACTGATGATGCGCAGGCGGATCACTGCGGTGGCGGTGGCGACGTACCTGCTCGCGGGGTTGGCGGCGGTGCCCGCCGTTGCGGATGAGCTACGGCTCGGCGTGAGCCCCCCGCGTCTCGTGCTCAACAGCTGCCCGGACCCCGCCCTGGTCGTGCGATCGCGGGCGCCCGGCACCGGTCGGACGGTGGCACTGACCTTCGACGACGGCCCCGGCCGGAGCACGACGTCGATCCTGAACGTCCTCGAGCAACGAGGCGTGCGCGCGACGTTCTTCAATCTCGGCGTCAACCTGGCGAATCACCTGGCACCACTTCAGCGCGAGGTTCGTCTCGGGGAGACGATCGGCAACCACACCTGGGACCACCCGCAGATGGACCTGCTGACGGCGTATGCGCAAGCGCGCGAGATCGACCGCACCTCGGCCGCTCTCGAGCGACTCGTCGGTGTGCGGCCGTGCCTCTTCCGGCCGCCTTACGGCGAGTACAACGCGACGACACTTCGCCTTGCCACGGCACGCGACCTGGGGTTCTGGACGTGGTCCGTCGATCCCGAGGACTGGAAGGCGCAGGGTTCATCCTCCACCTACTGGGTTCGCCGCATCGTCTCGCGGGCGAGGGCAGGGCTCACCCAGCTGCATCCGGTCATCCTTCTGCACAACTCGACCGCCGGAAACCCTGCGACCGTCGCCGCGCTGCCGCAGATCATCACTGCGTATCAGAGTGCCGGTTATCGCTTCGTGCGGTTGCGTTGACCATGTGCGCGTACGTGGACCGGAGGACAGAATGAGCCCCGTGCCCGCCGGCCTGGATTTCCTCGGGGGCGCCGGCACGGTCACCGGCAGCAAGTTCCTCGTGACCGCCGGCGGCACTCAGGTGCTCGTCGACTGCGGGCTGTTCCAAGGTCTGCGCGAGCTACGGCGACGCAACTGGGACCCGTTCCCGCGGCCGCCGGGCGACATCGACGCCGCGGTCATCAGTCACGCGCACCTCGACCACAGTGGGTACCTCCCGGCCCTCGTCCGCGACGGCTTCAGCGGTCCGATCTACCTGAGCTCCGGGACCGCTGCACTGGCCGACATCGTGCTGACCGACAGCGCGCATCTGCTTGCCGAGGACGCGGAGCATGCGCGGGTTCACGGCTACTCGAAGCACGACCCGCCGCTGCCTCTCTACACGGACGCGGACGTAGATGCCGCTGTCGCGTTGTTCCGGCCGGTTGCCTTCGGTGCATCGGTCACCGTCGGACCGGACCTGGCCGCGGAGCTGCAGCCGGCGGGTCACATCCTCGGATCGGCGTCGGTGCTGCTCACGCCGGCTGACGGTCCACGCGTGCTGTTCTCCGGCGACCTCGGCCGTAACCGGCATCCACTGCTGCGTCCCCCGCCGCCGCCACCCGAGGCGGACACGATCGTCGTCGAGTCGACGTACGGAAACCGGCAGCATGATCGCGACGAGGACCATGACCGGCTCGCCGACGCGATCCGGCGCACCGTGGCGCGGGGCGGCTCTGTCGTCATCCCCGCCTTCGCGGTGGACCGCACCGAGGTCATCCTCATGAGCCTGCGCGAGCTCCGCCGTGCCGATGCGATCCCGGACATCCCCATCTACGTCGACAGCCCGATGGCGCTGGCCGCTCTGCGGGTGTATCGCGAGGCCATTCGCCGGCACGATCCGGAGCTGCGCGATGACCTTCCGGCCGTAGACCCGTTCGACCCGGGCAACGTGCACGAGCTGCGGACCGCGGCGGAGTCCAAGACGATCAACAACCCGCGCTGGCCGTGCCTGATCATCTCTGCGTCGGGCATGGCGACGGGAGGGCGGGTGCTGCAACATCTCGAGTCGCTCATGCCGGAAGCACGCAACACCGTCGTCCTCGCCGGCTACCAGGCCGTGGGCACCCGCGGGCGTGACCTGCTCGACGGCGCACGCTCGGTCAAGCTGCACGGCCGGAACGTGCCGGTGCGTGCCGAGATCGTCAACGTGCCGTTCTTCTCGGTGCACGCCGACGCCGGCGAGATCGTCGACTGGCTGCGTAGGGCCCCGCGGCCGCCGTCGAGCTGCTACGTCGTGCACGGCGAGCCGGAAGCGGCGGATGCGATGGCGGGCCGTATCCGTGGCGAGCTCGGCTGGTCGGTCACCGTGGCGTCCCTCGGCCAGCACGTCCGGCTCTGAACCGAGCCGCACGTAACTGAGGCCCTAAGCCTCTGTCCGCGGGATGGCCTCACCTCGGACGCTGGTGTTGTACGAAGCGACAGAGAAGACGAGGTGGGACAGATGAGCGGGATCGTCGTCGGGCTCGAGGACGCGCCGGACGCGATGAGCGCGCTGGACTGGGCCCTCACCGAGGCTGCCGAGCGTCACGAGCCGTTGACCGTGGTCAGTGTCGTGAACGACCTGCCTGTCGCAACGCCGGGTTTCTACGCCAGCGACGCGGCGGGTCACGTGCACGACGTACGCCGTTCCACCCGAAGCTGGGCCGATCGCGTCGTGAAGTCGACGGTCGCCCGGCACCGGGACGTGGCGGGCGTCTCCGTGAAGGTGAAGGTCGTCGGAGGTAGCCCCGCGAAGGTGCTGACCGACATGTCACGGGACGCGTCGATGGTCGTCGTCGGAAGGCGGGGATCCAACCCCGTCAGCCGCTTGCTGCTGGGATCGGTGAGCAGCACTGTCGTGCACCACGCAGAGTGCCCGGTGGTCGTCGTACCGGAGGAGGGGTCAGGTCATGAAGGCTGAGGCAGGCGACCGCATCATCGTCCGCTCCACACACGTCGGCGAGCCGGACCGCGACGGGGAGATCCTCGAGGTGCACGGACCCGACGGTGGGCCGCCGTATCTCGTCCGGTGGTCGGAGGACGGGCATGAAGGCCTGCTCTTCCCGGGGCCGGACACCCTGATCCACCACCACGGCGAGGTGCAGCGCGCCTGAGCGCACAGCCGCCGCCGATCGACGCGCCGGGTCAGCGGCGCATCAGCTGGAAGCTCTCGAAGAACTCGCAGCGACCGCGGTGCTTCGCGCGCCGGTAGCAGCGCCGCCGTCCGCTGACGTCGCAGCGACCGCAGTAGCCGAGGGCGCGCAGCGCCGCGTCGATCTCGACACGCCGCGGACGTGACATGGCGGGTCGTCGCCGCTTCATGGCCGGTAGCCGATGTCCGGGACGACGAAGCAGTTGCGCTTCATGTCCGCCACCTGTTCGGCCCAACCGCCCCTTCCGCCGTTCATCGTGTCCTCCCAGCGCGCGACGTTCACGCAGGCGAGGTGCCGTGTGAGCTGGGCAGGGCCGACCGTGAAGGTGCGGGGGAGGAGCAGGCCGCGCGCGTCGTACGGCACGGCCCGGCCCATGTAGCGCTCGACACACGCGCGCGTGAGGTTCTTTCCGCAGGAGGCGGCCGCGTCGGCGAACCACTGAGCCCCCGCCCATCCCTCGAGGGCCCACGCCGACATCGTCCCCGGCTCGTCCCATCCGAGCCGCGCCATCGCCTGCCGGAACCGTTGCACCTCCGGCACGCCGGCGGCGTCGAAGCTGCGGACGCCCCCGGTGACGTAGAGCGAGTTGCGGCAGCGCGGGCTGTCCCGGTAGTCACTGAGGACGTCGGCGTTCCAGGCCTGGGTGGTGCTGACCTTCGCCCTGACGAACAGGCGGTTCTCATCCATCGCCTTGCACAACCGCTCGTTGCCCAGCCGGTCGATCGCGTCGTAGACGTACCGGACGCCGGCCTGCCGGAACTTGATGGCCACCGAGTCGTAGTCCGGCAGTGCGAAGTTGACCTGCGCTCGTACGACGGTGTAGCCCTCGGTCCGCAAGCCGCGCGTGAGCGAGTCCGCATAAGCCTTCGACGACAACTCGTTGAAGTAGACGACGCCGGCGCGCAGCGGGTCCCCGGGGAACCGGTCCTTGAAGAAGCGGTACGTCTCTGTGCCGCCACGGAGCTGTCCGTGCCATCCGATCTCGCCGTTGCGTGGGTAGCTCTCACCCGTGACGTCCCAAAGGTGCGGGTACTTCGTGTAGGCCAGATCGATCGGCTGTGCACCGATGTCGGGCACTGCCGCGTCGTTGACCGTCTTCGCGCCCGCGTAGTCGAGGATGGCCGACGACACCAGAGCGAACACCCTGTCCTGCTCGATGAGTCGGTGCACACAGCTGACGTTCTCGGCGCCGTTGCCCTTGTCGTCGCAGACCTTGAGCACGAGTCGCCGCCCGTTGATGCCGCCACTGCGGTTGACGTCGTCGATGAATGCGCGAAGACCGTAGCTCGGGCCGGCAAACGCGGCCGGGTCGAACAAGTTCGTCAGGCTGGCGATCGTCCCGATGGTGATCGAGGTCGACGTCACGCCGTTCACGGACGCGCCCGGCGACGCAGTCGGCGATGCCGGGAGAGACCCGGACGAGGTGAACGCGGAGTCGGGCAGTCGCGTCCCGCACGCGGCACCGGCCACGAGCATCGCGGCTGCGGCCACGGCGATCCTCGTCCTCATCCTTTCCGTGTACCTGTGGCGTCGCGGCGACGGTAGGGGCGAATGGCCCATCCGGGACCATCGACCCTGGCAGCGTCGGCGCCGGGCTGCCCATGGTGGGGCAGTGGTCGAGCTGTGGGACGGCGCACGCGACGCGGAAGCACGCTCCGCGGAGCCGCCCGGGCTCGACATCGAGGTCCAGGTCGCCGATGCCGGCGAACCCCTTCCCGCCTTCCTGCGTCGACTGCGGACCTCCGCGAACGGGCTGTCGGACAGGGAGGCTCACCGCCGGCTCCTGCAGGTCGGTCCGAACATGCTGCCTCCGCCTGCGGGGTCCCGTTGGCTGAGGGATCTCTCCGACCAGCTGGTCCACCCGCTCGCCCTGGTTCTCTGGGCCGCAGCAGCGCTGGCGTGGTTGTCGGGCACCCACGGCATCGCTGCGGCGATCGTCGCCGTCATCGTGGTCAACGCCCTCTTCGCGTTCGTGCAGGAACAGCAGGCGGAGCGCGCTGCCGAGGCGCTCAACTCGCTGCTGCCTGCGTCGTCCGTCGTCATTCGTGACGGTGTCTCCTGCTCGGTCGCTGCCGCCGAGCTCGTGCCGGGCGACCTCCTCGTCATCGAGGAAGGCGACCGGATCAGTGCCGACGCGCGCCTGGTCTCCGGCGACCTCGAAGTGGACATGTCGGCCGTCACCGGTGAGTCGATGCCGGTCGACCGCTCGGCCGGGCCTTCGGCGGGCGGCACAGGCAGATGGATGAGCCAGACCAACCTCGTGCTGTCCGGGACGCTGTGCACAGCGGGGGAAGCCCGGGCACTCGTCTTCGCGACGGGCAGCCACACCGAGCTCGGCCGGATCGCCGCACTGTCCCAACGGGTGACGCGCGACCGCAGCCCGCTGGAGCGCCAGGTGCGCACGGTCGCCTGGCTCATCGCCGCCGTGGGGACCGTCGTCGGCGCCCTCTTCATGCCGCTCGGCCTGCTGGCCGGGCTGTCGGCGCACGACTCGTTCCTCTTTGCCGTCGGGCTTCTCGTGGCCAACGTGCCGGAGGGACTGCTGCCGACGATCACCCTGGCCCTGGCCGTCGGCGTGCGCAGCCTGGCCGGGCGAGGTGCGGTGGTGAAGCGGCTCAGCGCCGTCGAGACGCTCGGTGCGACGACGGTGATCTGCACCGACAAGACCGGCACGTTGACGCTGAACCGGATGGCCGTCGTGCGGATGTGGACGCCGGCCACCGGCCCCGTCGCCCCGGGCGCCCCGGGTGCCGAGCCGCTCGTCGCCGCGATCGCCGCGTGTTCCACCGTCGTGGAGACCGCCGAAGGACCGACGAGTGCGGATGCGACCGAGCTGGCTCTCTTCGAGCTGACGGCTCCGGGCGATCGCCGCCGCCTCGTCGAAGAGCGGGACGCAGCGCGGGTGGCCCTTTTCCGCTTCAGCTCGGAGCGCCGGAGGATGTCCGTCGTCCAGCGCGAGGACGCCGCCTTCGCGATCTACGCGAAGGGTGCGGTCGAGGCGGTCTTGCCGAGATGCGCCGATGTCGTCGGCACGGATGTCGCAGCGCTGCCCACCGACGGCGCCGCAGCGGCGCGCGACGTCGCGGATGACATGGCGCGGGACGGTCTACGTGTGCTCGCGATCGCGTCGCGCCGCGAGCTGACGGTCGTCGCCGATGCGGATGCAGCGGAGCGCGATCTCGTTCTGCTCGGCGTCGTCGGGCTGCTGGACCCACCTCGGCCCGAGGTGCCCGCTGCGATCGCGGCATGTCACGACGCCGGCATCAGGATTCACGTCGTCACGGGCGACAACGGCGCGACCGCCGCCCACATTGCGCGCGACGTGGGTATCGGACGCGACGGGCTGGTGGTCATCTCCGGTGACGAGCTGGATGCCATGACCGAGCCCGAGCTCGACGAAGTGCTCGCCCGGGACGCCGAGATCGTCTTCGCGCGTAGCTCTCCGGAGGCGAAGCTTCGCATCGCGGACGCGCTGCGCGCGCTCGGTCACGTCGTTGCCATGACGGGTGACGGCGTGAACGACGCGCCCGCACTGCACCGGGCGGACATCGGTGTCGCCATGGGGTTGAGCGGCACCGACGTGGCCCGCGAGTCGGCGACGATGGTGCTGACCGACGACAACTTCGCGACGATCGCGGCAGCTGTCGAGGAGGGCCGTCGGGTCTACGCCAACGTACGGAAGTTCATCCTCTACATCTTCGCCCACGCGACTCCGGAGATCGTCCCGTTCCTCGTCTTCGCGTTGGCCGGGGGGCTGGTCCCGCTGCCGTTGACGGTCGTCCAGATCCTCGCGATCGACCTCGGCACGGAGACGTTGCCGGCGCTCGCTTTGGGACGCGAGGGCGCCGAGCCGGGGACGATGTCCGCGCCGCCGCGGCCGCGCTCGGAGAACGTCGTCACCCGTCCGCTTCTCACCCGCGCGTGGCTGCTCCTCGGTGGTGTCTCCGCCGCACTGGTGTGCGGGGCGTTCTTCCTCACCCTCCAACACGTCGGCTGGCATCCGGGCGCAGCGACCGGCCGCTCCTCGCCCCTGCACCACGGCTATCAGGAGGCGACGACGGCGACCTTCGTCGGGATCGTCGCCTGCCAGCTCGGGACCGCATGGGCTGCCCGCCGCGACCGAGCCCGCATCCGGGACATGGGCATCTGGAGCAACCGCCTGCTTCTCGCCGGTGTCGCGTTCGAGGTCGGGTTCACGGCGGCGGTCGTGACGCTGCCCGGACTGAGCGGTCTCCTCGGCATGGCGGTGCCGCCTCCGCTGACCCTCGCCGTCATCGCGACGTTCCCTTTCATCGTCTGGGCTGCGGACGAGCTGCGGCGCCGGCTGGCAACGCGGGACCTCCGGCCCTAGCACTCGTCGCCACACCGGTCCAGCGTGGAAGTCGTTCGGGGAGGTGTGCGATGACTCTGCAGCGACCTTCGATTCTCGTCGGGTGCGACGGGTCACCCGAGTCCGAAACGGCGCTTGGTTGGGCCGCCGAACACGCACGCGTCACGGGGGGAAGCCTCCGTCTCCTGACCACGTGGGAATGGCCGACGTTCCAGGGTGCGCCGATCACGTATGGCCGGTGGGACCCCGAGGCCGACTGCCGGGCACGACTCGCGCGGCTGCGGGAGGAGTCGGAGCTTCCGGCCGAGCGGGTGATGACCGAGGTGCTGCGCGGCCACCCCGCGCACCATCTGGTCGAGCGCGCGAAGGACGCCGACCTGCTCGTCGTCGGCACCCACGGGATGGGGGCCGTCTCCCGGCTGCTGCTGGGATCGGTGTCGACGTACTGCGCCAGTCACTCCACCGTGCCGGTCGCGATGGTGCGGCCCCGCCGCCCGCGGGCCCGGGGCGTGCTGGTCGGTGTCGACGATTCCGAGAACGCCCGCAGTGCCCTGCGCTGGGCGATGGACTATGCCGATCAGACCGGCCAGCGGTTGACGGTGCTCACCGTCGTGGAGCCGCTGGCCCTTCCCGTCGGGCCGGGGTTCCCCGCTGCGCTGACGTATCCGTCGGCGACGATCCACCGGGAGGCGCGCCACGCGCTGCGCGAGCTCCTCGCCAAGGAGGTGGCCGACCGTGGGCGCGAGGTCGCGGCGGGTGTCACGATCCGGGTGCTCGACGGGCATCCGGCGCACGTGCTGGCGTGGGAGTCGAAGCGCGCCAACGTGACGGTCGCGGGGCGGCGCGGCGCCGGTGGCCTGCACCGGCTCGTCGTCGGGTCGGTCGCGACTGCTCTCGCTCACCACGGCGAGTCGACCGTCGTGCTCACGCCGAGCATCTAGAGCCGGCGGAGCTCCCGATGACCGGTCGAGGCGCCCTCGCCGCGATCGGGTGCGTGGCCCTGCTGGCGGCATGCGGCAACGGCTCCGGGCCGGCGACACGGCCCGAGCCGTCGGGCACTCCGACGTCGACGGCCTCGCCCACGCAGACGCCATCGACGAGCACGCCCGGTACGACGACCTCGACCCGGCCGACGGTGCGACCCACGACCACCCGGCCGGTGCCGAGCACGCCCCCGGCGACGACATCGCCGCCCGTCGCACTGCCCGCGTGGTTACGCGGTTCGCCCGTCACCCGGATCCCGACGACGCGTCGCGTCGTGGCCCTCACGTTCGACGGTGGATCCGGTGCGCAAGGTGCCGCGGCGATCCTCTCCACGCTGCGTGCCGCCGGCGTGCCGGCGACCTTCTTCCTGACCGGCGACTTCGTCCGCACCCACCCAGGCACGGCCGCGGCGATCGCCGGCGGTCATTACCTCATCGGCAACCACACGATGACGCATCCACACCTGACCCGGCTGACATCGGCTGCGATCAAGGACCAGATCACCCGGGCCGAACAGCAGCTGAAGCCGGTTGTGGGTCACAGCCCCCGACCGTGGTTCCGCTTCCCGTTCGGTGAGTACGACGCGCGCACCCTGCAGATCGTGCACGCGATGGGGTACGGCGCCATCGGCTGGACCGTCGACAGCCGCGGTTGGCAAGGCCGCGCCGCCGGTACTGCTGCCGACGTCGTGACGCGCGTGCGGGCCGCATTGCAGCCCGGTGCGATCGTGCTGATGCATCTGGGCGCGAACCCCGACGACGGGACCACGTTCGACGCCGATGCACTTCCGCGAATCATTGCGGCCGTCCGAGCGGCCGGCTACTCCTTCGTGGCCCTCAACGGCTGGTGACCGCGATGCAGCACTCGCAACGAACACTGTCAAGGAGGTCGTGATGCCCACGTCGACCGTTGTCGAAGAATCGGGGACACCTGCCGAGGTGACAGCGCGTGATCGGGCCGTCCGGCAGCTCAAGAAGAAGAGAGACTTCCACGCGCACCTGCTCGTCTATGCCCTCGTCAACAGCTGCTTGGTGCTCGTGTGGTTCACGACCGGCCGGCACGGCTTCTTCTGGCCGGTCTTCTTCATCGCCTTCTGGGGAATCGGCGTCGTGATGAACGCCTGGGACGTCTATCACGGCGAGGAGTTCTCGGAAGAGCAGATCGAACGCGAGATGCGACGCCTGTCGTCGTGACAGGCTCCTCGCATGGAGCGCGTCACTCCCGAGGAGCTGCAGTCACGGCTCGAGGCCGTGCCCTACGACGAACCGCGAGTGGTCGTCAGCGGCAACCACGCCATCCCGTGGGAGGCGCTGGCAGCCGTCGACCGCGCCATCGAGCGCTATCGGCTGTTCGCCCTCAATGCGCCGCCCGGCATCCCCGAGCGTCCCGGTGTCACCTTCGAGACGCCCTTCGTCGGGGCCGGGATGCGCGGCCGTCCCTCCCTCGCGTACTTCCCCTGCCGGCTCAGTCTCGTCCCGACGCTGCTCAAGCGGCGGCTTCCGCCGGACATCGTCATGGTGCACACCGCGCCGCCGCGTGACGGGATGCTGTCCCTCGGAGTCGAGGTCAACATCCTTCCGGCCGCCATCGAGCTGGCCCGCTCCCGCGGCGCTCTCGTCGTCGCACAGGTCAACCCGCAGATGCCCTACCTGCTCGGCGATGCGTTGTTGCCCGTTGACGACGTCGACCTCGCGATCGAGGTGGACAAGCCGCTCGGCGAGCTGCCCCGACCGGTCATCGGCGACCTCCAGCGCGTCATCGGAGAGAACGTCGCTTCGCTCGTGCCCGACGGTGCGACGTTGCAGCTCGGCATCGGCGCCGTACCGGATGCCGCACTCGCAGCTCTGCACGCTCGCCGTGGCCTGAAGGTCTGGAGCGAGATGATCAGCGACGGCGTCATGCACCTGTCGCAGGCAGGTGCGCTCGAAGACACCCACATCACGACGTCGTTCGCCGCGGGCAGCAGCACCTTCTACGAGTGGCTGACCGGTGAGGCGAAGGTCGTGATGTGCCGCACGGAACGCGCGAACGACCCGGCCGTCATCGCCCAGCAGACGGTGATGACGTCGATCAACGCCGCGTTGCAGGTCGACCTGTTCGCACAGGCGAACGCGTCCTACGTGCACGATCGGATCTACTCGGGATTCGGCGGCCAGACCGACTTCATCGTCGGGGCGGTGCACTCGATCGGCGGCCACGCGATCATCGCGCTTCCGTCCTGGCACGACCGGTCCCGGACGTCGACGATCGTCGACCGGCTCGCCTCGCCGGCGACGTCCTTCCAGCATTCGTACGTCGTCACGGAGCAGGGCATCGCCACGATCTGGGGCCGTCCGCAGAAGGAGCAGGCGCAGGAGCTGATTGAGCACGCGGCCGCGCCGGACGCCCGCGAGCAGCTCCGGGCAGCGGCGCGAGAGATGTTCTGACCAGGGGCGGCAGGACCTACGCCTCTATCCGCCCGGCGACGCCTTCGCGCAGCGTGGGACCCGTCAGTTGAGCTCGTTTCGAGCTCCGGATGAAGACGGCCCAGAAGGAGCCCAGCATGCGCGCACTCGTCTACGGCGGACCGGGCAAGAGGCAGTGGCAGGACGTCCCCGACCCTGTCATCGTCGACGCAACCGACGCCATCATCGGCGTCGACACCACCACGATCTGCGGCACTGACCTGCACATCCTCAAGGGTGATGTGCCCGAGGTCACGCCGGGTCGCATCCTCGGTCACGAGGCCGTCGGCACCGTCGAGGCAGTCGGTGACGCCGTCACCAACTTCCGCCCCGGCGATCGGGTCCTGGTCTCCTGCATCAGCTCCTGCGGGCGCTGCCGGTTCTGCCGCGAGGGTCGCTACGGCCAGTGCCGGGGTGGCGGCGGATGGGTCCTCGGTCACCTGATCGACGGCACGCAGGCGGAGTACGTCCGCATTCCGTTCGCGGACACCTCGCTCTACAAGCTTCCGGCATCGGTCAGTGACGAGGAAGCGGTGATGTTGTCCGACATCCTCCCGACGTCGTACGAGGTGGGCATCCTCAACGGCACCGTGCAGCCGGCTGACGTGGTGGTCGTCGTCGGAGCCGGCCCGATCGGCCTCGCCGCGACCTTGACGGCGCGGCTGTTCAGCCCGCGGCACATCGTCGCGGTCGACCTTGCCGACAGCCGGCTGGAGATGGCGAAGCAGTTCGGCGCGGACGAGACCGTCAACTCCGGCCGCGAAGACGCCGTCGCCCGCATCAATGCCCTCACCGACGACCTCGGTGCAGATGTCGTGATCGAGGCAGTCGGGATCCCGGAGACGTTCGAGCTCTGCACGCGTCTCGTCCGGCCGGGCGGCCACGTGGCCAACATCGGTGTGCACGGCAAGCCGGCGTCCCTCGCCCTCGACGCGCTGTGGGCGAAGGATGTGACGATCACCACCGGGCTGGTGGACACCTACAGCACGCCGACCCTCCTGCGCATGGTCGCGTCCGGTCAGCTGTCGGCCAAGCCGTTCGCCACTCACCACTTCACGCTGGCGGACATCGAGCACGCCTACGAGACATTCGCCAACGCGGGCACCGAGCACGCGCTCAAGGTCGTCATCACGAAGACGTGAAGCGGGGGACGGGGGCCCGCGTGAGGATCACTTCACGCGGGCCTTCGCCCATCCGGCGAGCCGCCAGCCGGACTCCATCGCGAACCCCGCCAGGGCGACCGCACCGGTTGCCGCGAGCAGCAGCAACGGGCCCGGGAGCGTCAACGCGAAGAACTCCCGGAACCCGGGCACAGCGAGCACGACCACGAACCCCGCCGCCATCGTGGGGACCAGCCAGGCGGAGCGTTCCTTCCCCTGCCGGGCGATGATCGCGAGCACCCACAACGCGATCGCCAGCAACGCAATGGTGCACGTGGTCCTCGCCTCTTGAAGAGACGTCCCCGGCTGGTCCCTGGCAGCGAGGTAGGTCAGGTACGTCGCCGCCGCCGCGACCAGGCCCGCCGGGATTGCGAAGCGGGCGACCCGCACGACGAAGTGCGGACGCGCACGTCGCGAGTTGCGGGCCAGCGCGAGCACGAACGCCGGGATCCCGATGCTGAGGGTGCTGACGAGCGTGAGATGACGCGGGAGGAACGGGAACGGCAGGCGCGCGATGCCGACGGCGATGGCGAGCAGTGTCGCGTAGACGGTCTTCGTCAGGAAGAGGTTGGCGACGCGCTCCATGTTCGCGATGACGCGGCGGCCCTCACTGATGATCGCCGGGACCGCGGTGAACGCGCTGTCGAGCAGCACGAGCTGCGCGACTGCGCGGGTGGCCGCCGAACCTGCGCCCATCGCGATGCCGACATCGGCAACCTTCAGCGCGAGGACGTCATTGACGCCGTCGCCGGTCATCGCCACGACGTGGCCGCGCGACTGAAGCGACCGCACGATGCCCTGCTTCTGCTCCGGCGTCACCCGTCCGAAGACCGTCGTGCGGTCGATCACTGTCGCCGAGGCGGGGTCATCGAGGTCGAGCGTGCGCGCATCGACGGGGGAGCCGGCGTCGAGCCCGACCTCCCCGGCTATGCGCCCGACCGTCTGCGGATGGTCGCCGGAGATGACCCGGACGGTCACGCCCTGGCTGCGCAGGTAGGTGAGCGTCTTCGCGGCGTCGGGGCGGATCTCGTCGCGCAACGCCACCAGGGCAACCGGCCGCCGTTGCGTCGCGCCGCCGCCGGAGTGGGGCGTCGCCCTGGCGACGAGCAGCACGCGCGCTCCGTCCGCGGCGAGCTCCGAGGTCAGGCGGCGTACCTCCTCCTCGGAGCTGAGCACGTCCGGTGCGCCGAGCAGCCAGCGACCATGGCCGGCGAAGTCCGCACCGCTCCACTTCTCGGCGGAGGTGAAGGGGAAGGTCTGCTCTGCGACCCAGTCGCTCTTCGGATAGGCGTCGGCGAGCGCCGCTGCCGTCGCGTTCGGATGGGGCTCCAGCCGGGCGAGCGCTCCCAGCGCGGTCGCGACGTCCGGGTCATCCGCAAGCGGGATTACGCGGGTCACCTGCAACCGTCCGCTCGTCAGCGTGCCGGTCTTGTCGATGCACAGAGTGTCCACGCGCGCGAGACCCTCGATCGACGGGAGCTCGCGGGCGAGGACCCTCCGCCGGGCCAACCGCAGCGCCCCGACGGCGAACGCGATGCTGGTCAGCAGGATGAGCCCCTCGGGCACCATGGTCACGGTGCCCGCGACCGACGCCCGCAGGGCGTCGCCGAGGTTGTTCGCGCGGCTCAGCTGGCTCCAGAACAGCAGGACCGCCGTCGGCACCAGGACCCACGTGATGACCTGGAGGATGCGGTTGATGCCGTCGCGGAGCTCACTCGTGGCGAGCGAGAACTCGCGCGCGCTCTCCGACAGGCCGGCTGCATAGGAGCGCGCACCCACCGCCGTGACGACGTAGCGTGCCCAGCCGGCCACGACGAAGCTGCCGGAGAGCACCTGCGTGCCCGGTGACTTGTCGACCGGGTCCGACTCACCGGTGAGCAACGACTCGTCGACACGCAGGCCGTGTACGTCGACCACGTCGCCGTCGACCACGACCTGGTCGCCCGAGCTCAGCTCGACCAGATCCCCGACCACCACGTCCTCAGCCGGAAGTGACACGGCAGCGTCGTCTCGGACCACCGTCGCACGCGCGGCCGTGACGACGGCGAGCCGGTCGAGGGCGCGCTTCGCCCGCAGCTCCTGGACGATGCCGACGAGCGTGTTGCACAGAAGGGCGAGACCGAACAGCGCGTCCTGAAGCGGCCCCACGATCAGGATCACGACCAGCAGCGAACCGAGCAGCGCGTTGAACCGCGTGAAGATGTTCGTCCGGATGATCAGGCGCGTCGGGCGGCTGGTCGGGGGCGCGTAGTCGTTGCCCAGGCCCTCGCGCCGGCGTTCGGCCGCCTGCGCAGACGTCAGCCCTCGTGCCTGGGCCGGCGCAGGGGCTGACTGAGTCTGCGGAGCGGTCATCTCGCGTGCGGATGCTGGTGACGGTTCATGTCGCTCCACCGCCGCCGACGAAGTCGCTGCCGCCCATGTCGAGCCGCAGCGGTGGGCGCATGCGCGGTCACCACGGATCACCCTCTTCACCGTCTGATCGGGTCGGCTTTCACGCTCGCCCGCGTGTGAGGTACGCGACAGGGCCGAAAGACCCTGGGCGGAAAGGGGTACGGACCGGTTCACTCGAGGCGTGATGAAGGTGACGGTGTTGAGGGACGGCCGCAGCGTGACGATGCGCCCGCTGGAGCGACGCGACGCGACGGCGCTGCTCGACGCCCTGCACCGTGCGGACCCGATGGATCTGCGGCGGCGCTTCCTCGGCACTCCGCCACCCGACTCATACCTCGTCAACCAGCTCAGGCACGCGGACGGCGTGCACGACCTCGTGCTGGGAGCCTTCGACGACACCGGCAGGCTCGTCGGCGTCGCGCAGTTCGACCGGCCCGACGACAAGCCGACGGCCGAGGTCGCGATCGAGGTCGCCAAGGACTGGCAGCGCGACGGGCTGGGTCTCGCGCTCCTCACCCATCTCGTGGAGCTCGCTCGTAGCCGCGGGGTCCATGAGTTCACCGCGACGTACTTCGCCGACAACATCCCCATCTGCCGGCTGCTCCGCGCGATCGGTCACGTCATCACCTGCACCTACGAGTGCGGTGAGGGCCGGATGCGGTTGAGTCTCGACGAGGTTCGCGAAGCGTCGTGAGCCGTCATGTCCACGGCGACGCTCGTCCCGCCCGCCGCTGACGTCGGCCTTTGTTCGGCGGAGGCTGCTGCTCGCCTGCGTGACCGTGGGCCTAACCGGGTCGGACAGCCGCCGCGACCGCTGCTCTGGCGACGCGTCGCCGCACAGCTGACCGACCCGTTGATCCTCGTGCTGCTGACGGCGATCGTGCTGACGCTCGCGACCGGCGACGGGACCGACGCGGTGATCATCGCGCTCGTCGTGGTGGTGAACTCGACGGTCGGCGTCGTACAAGAAATCCGTGCGGATCATGCGATCGAGGCGCTGGCGGCGCTGACCGGCCCGTCCGCTCACGTGCGACGCGACGGCGTCGTCGTCACGATCCCTGCGGAAGAGGTCGTGCCCGGGGACGCCGTCGTTCTCGGTGAGGGTGACATCGTCCCTGCGGACGGTGACCTGGTGGACGCGGTTCGGGTGCTGGTCGACGAGTCCGCGCTCACCGGCGAGGCCGAACCCGTCGAGAAGTCGTTGCTGACGGCTCCGCTCTTGTCCGCGGGCACCGTGGTCGTGCGCGGCCGGGCGGTGATGCTCGTCACCACGACCGGGTCGGCCAGCGCTCTGGGTCGCATCGCCGCTCTCGTGAGGGAGCGCCCACCGGCGACGCCACTGCAGCGACGGCTGGTCCAGCTCGGCCGCTGGCTGGCCGTTGGCGCGGCCGCGCTGTCGATCGTCGTCTTCGCGACAGGGCTGGCCCGCGGGCAGACCGTCGAGCTGATGGCGGTGACAGCGGTCAGTCTCGTCGTCGCCGCCGTCCCCGAGTCACTGCCTGCGGTGGTCACCCTTGCGCTCGCACTCGGTGCCCGGCGGATGGCAGCGCATCACGCCATCGTGCGCCGGCTGCCGGCGGTCGAGACCCTGGGATCCGTCACCGTCGTCGCCACGGACAAGACCGGGACCCTGACCCACGGGCGGATGGCGGTCGCCTCCCTCTGGACACCGGCACGCGGTCGGGTCGATCTGGACGAGGAGTGGGAGGGACCCGAGTCACTTCTGCTGCGTGCCGCGGCTCTGTGCAACGACGCCCGGCTGACGCCGGCGCTGGCACCGACGGACACCTGGACGGCGACCGGCGATCCCACCGAGGCGGCGTTGCTGCGGACGGCTGCGCGCGCCGGCTGGCATCGTGACCTGCTGGAAGAGGCAGCACCCCGCCTTGCCGAGTGGCCGTTCGAGAGCTCTCGCCGGTCGATGACCACGATCCATGCGCAGCCTGCGGGCCCCCTGGTCATCACCAAGGGTGCGCCCGACGTGCTGCTGTCCGAGACGCGGCTGACGAACGACGCGGCGACCGTCGACCGCGCGCGGCAGCAAGCGGCCGCGATGGCGAGCGACGGTTACCGGGTGCTCGCTGTCGCTGCCGCGACCGTCGACACCGACCCCCGCCAGATCGACGTCGACCACCTCCGGCTGCAACTCCTGGGAATGGTGGCCCTGGCCGACCCGGTGCGGGAGTCTGCGGCTGCGACGGTCGCGGGGTTCCGCGGCGCCGGGATCACTCCGGTCGTCATCACCGGCGACGACGCGCGGACCGCGATCTCGGTCGCTCGTCAGGCCGGGCTCGGCACCGAGCTCGGTGTCGAGCTCCATGCGAGGGCGACGCCCGAGGACAAGCTGCGCATCGTCGAGTCGCTGCAGCGCGCCGGCGACGTGGTCGCGATGACGGGCGACGGCGTCAACGACTCGCCGGCGCTCCGGCAGGCCGACATCGGCGTCGCGATGGGCCGGCGCGGCACCGAAGCCGCTCGACAGGCCGCGGATCTCGTCCTTGCGGACGACGAGCTCGGCACGCTCATCGTTGCCGTCGAGGAGGGTCGCCGTGCCTATGACAACGTCCGCCGCTTCCTGCTCTTCGGGCTCGCCGGCGGCGTCGCCGAGCTGCTCGTCATGGTCGTCGGCCCGTTCCTCGGCATGACGCTGCCGCTGCTCCCCGCGCAGATCCTGTGGATCAACCTGCTGACGCACGGTCTGCCCGGCGTCGCGATGGGCGCCGAACCGGCTGATCCGTCTGTGTTGCGCCGGCCTCCGCGGCCGCCGCGGGAACCAGTGCTCGGTGCCGGTCTCTGGCAACGCATCGCTGTGTGCGCTGCCGTCACGACGGCGATCACGTTGTCCGTCGGTGCGGTCCTGCGTCCGGGTCAGGCCGAGTGGCGCAGCGCGACGTTCTTCGCTCTCGGCATGGCTCAGCTCGGCGTTGCCATGGGTGTCCGCGCCCGGGTTCTCACGAGGGACAACCTGCTGCTGCCGGTGGCAGTGGTCATGTCGGTCGGGCTGCTGCTGGCCGGCATCTACGTCGCGCCGCTGCAGGAGCTTCTCGGAACTCGACCGCTCGACGTGCCGGAGCTGCTCGGGATCTCGATGCTCGCGGTGGCGTCGTACGTCGTGACCCGCGTCAGCGGTCGCGGAGTCGGACGGACAAGCAGGTGACGCAACCCTCCAGCTTCTGGAACTCACCGATGCCGACCGGTACGACGTCATAGCCGAGGCTCGCCACGAGAGCAGCACTGCGCGGGCAGTCGGCTGCCATCAACACGCGGTCCTCGTCCAGGACGACGACGTGCGCTCCCGACTCCTCGGGCATCGACCGGTAGCGCGGGAAGAGGCGAGTGTCGTCGACCAGTGGGTCGAAGCCGACGACCGTCCCGTCGGGCAGCGCGGTGACCGCGGACTTGAGATGCAGGACCTTGGTGACCGGCACCGCGACGACCGTCAAGCCGCGCGGCCGGACCAGCTGCCGCAGCTGGCGGATGCCATCGGCGTTGGTGCGGCCGCCTTGACCGACATAGACATCCGTCCCGACCTTGAGCACGTCGCCGCCGTCCAGGGTTCCCGGCGCGTCGATGTACGCCGTCTCGATCTCCAGGCCGGCCAGCACGTCAGGCATGGCTTCGATCTCCGGCCGGCGGGACGGTGCGCCCGGCCGAGTGATCACCGCCAGGCTGCCGAACATGACGACGGTGTCCTCCACGAAGACGCTGTCCGGGCAGTCGTCCGCCGGCGGGACGTCGATCGGTTTCCAGCCGGAGGCGGCCAGTGCCGACACGTAGCCGAGCCACTGCTGTTCGGCGAGCGCGTGGTCGACCGGCTGCCGTTCGATGTGCGTGACCAGCCCCTCGGCGAGCCGTGGCGACGGCCGCCGGACAAGAGCCTCAGGCATCCGGCCGGCTCGCCGAGGTGTGGAAGATGCTGTTGCGGATGGTCTTGATGATCTCGTCGAGGCGGGTCGTCTCATCCTGGAGCTGACCGCGCAGGTCCTGGTCCGACACCCGGCCGGCGATGCTCTGGAGTGACAAGCCGGCGGCGAACAGGCGCGAGACGACCTGGTCGTTCATCTCCGCCGCGATCGCGTCGCGTTGTTGCAGCAGCTCGACGAGCTGAGCGTTCCGGCGTGCGTTCAGCTGCGCCAGCGCAGCCGCAGCGTGCTCGGCGAGGATGTGCACCGCGTCCTGGTCAGTCGGCTCGAACGGACGCGCATCTCGGCCGCGACACAGCCACAGATGCACCAGGTCGCTGCCCGTGCCGAGCGTGGTGGCGAAGCAGTCGCTGACGTCGACGCCGTGGGCACGCAGGTCGGCGAGCATGGCCTCCGGCGACGGATCGCGTACGACCATGCCCCGCACGGCACCTGCGTCGCCGCCGTCAGCCGCGACGACGCGCCACGTCCCGCTCGCGGATCTCGCGACGACGACGCACAGGTCGGCAGCACCGACCCCGCGCATCTGGTCGGCGATGACGGCGAACGGGTTCGGCGCCCCCTCCACTCGTTGGCCGAGCTCGGCGGCGGCCGACAGTGCCTGGTGCCGGGCGCGGGCGTCGGCGTAGAGCTGCGCGTGGTCGATCGCGATGGCGGCGGCACCGGCCAGCGCGACGAGCAGCTCCTCGTCCTCGGCGGTGAACGGCCGGCCGCCGGCCTTCTCCGTCAGGTAGATGTTGCCGAACACGCGATCCCTGACCCGCACCGGCACGCCGAGGAAGGAGTGCATCGCCGGATGTCCGGCGGGGAACCCGACGGCGTCGCGGTGTCCGCGCAGATCCTGGAGCCGCAGCGGCTTGGGCTCGGAGATGAGCAGCCCCAGGATCCCGTCACCGGTAGGCAGGTTTCCGATCTTCGCGGACATCTCGTCCGTCATCCCGACATGGATGAACTCTTCCAGCCCCCCGTCGGCACCGATGACACCGATGGCGCCGTACTGCGCGCCGACCAGCTGGCACGCCGACTCGACGATGCGCCGCAGCAGGTGCGGCAGGCTGAGGTCCTCGGACACGGCCTGGGTGGCCGAGAGAAGCGCGCGGAGTCGCCCTTGGGTCTCGAGCACGTCCTGCGCCCGTTCGATCAGCTGCGTGAGGAGCTCGTCGAGCTCCAGCCGGGCGATCTGCGGAAAGACCATCTGCGACCGCTGTTGCGGCGCCGCCTGTTCGGCCGTGAAGTCCGACTTGTCCACGTGCGCACCTGCCTTCTGAGGCGCTCGCTTCGATGATCCACCCGCCTCGCGCCGCGCGCGGTCGAACGGCTGAATTCGGCAGGACCTAAGCCTCTGGGCGCGGTCGCCGCCATACAGGAGCGTCAGGGTGGAGGTGCGCCGTGACCGTGTCGAGCATGACCAGGAGCAAGGTCGCAACGAGCTTCGCGCAGGTGGTTCTCCCGGTGGACTTCTCGCCGCGGAGCTGGCGGGTGCTCTCGCTCGCGACCCGGATGGCGCACGCCTTCGGCGTACCCAGGCACGTGCTGCACGTCGACACGTCCTCGCCGTGGCTGGACGAGGGGTCGCATGCCATGGTCGTCGGCAACGGCCCGGCGGGCGGACGCGTGAAGGTCGACGTCGTCGCCGCGCGAAGCGCTGCGGACGGCATCGTCAGCCTGCTCGACCAGGAGCAGTCGCTGCTGGTCATGTCGACACGAGGCCACAACGTCGCGACCGAGCTGGTGACCGGAAGCACGGCCGACGGCGTCCTCCACCGATGGCATGGCCCGATGCTCCTCGCCGGACCGCGCTACCAGATCTCACCGGTTCCGTTCCGGCGCGTAGTCCTGTGTCTCGACCCGGAGTTCTCGGGGATGCCCACGGCGCTGGCCGAGGACGTTCAGGCGCTTGCCACAGCCTTCGACCTTCCGATCGAGGTGCTGGCCATCATGGACCGCGGCCCTGAGGCGGACTACCACTCCATCCTTCGCCAGAACCTGCGCCTCGAGGAGGCCACGGAAGCGCTCTCCGCGGATGAGCGGGTCGTGCGGCTCGTGCGCCTGACCGGAACGCATCCCGGCCGAGACATCACGCAGTACGTCGAGGCGAAGACCGGCACGCTGGTCGCCCTGACGACCCATGCTCGCCCGCCGCTCGCTCGTGTGCTTTTCGGCAGCACGGCCATGGCGGTGATCAGGCATGTGACGAGCCCGGTGCTCGTCCGTCGATTCCCCACGAGGTGACGCCATGACAGTCGAGGCGGTCTCCGTCTGATGCCGATGCCCGTGCCGACCGGATTCGGCGTTCACTCCGAGGTCGGGACGTTGCGCCGTGTCATGCTGCACCGCCCTGACCTCGAGCTGCAGCGACTCACGCCGTCCAACGTCGACGATCTGCTGTTCGACGAGATCCTCTGGGTGAAGAGGGCCAGACAGGAACACGACGTTTTCGCCGACGCGCTGCGCGACCTCGGTGTCGACGTGGTGCTGCTCGGGGACCTGCTCGCCGAGGCACTCAAGACGGAAGCGGCCGTGGACTGGGTGCTGGACCGGGTGGCGACGCACCGCACCCTCGGCCCGACACTGGTGGCGCCGGTTCGGGACCATCTGCGGTCGCTCGATCCCGAGACGATGGCGCGCCACCTCATCGGGGGACTCACCCGGGCCGAGCTCGGTCGAGACGTGCCCAGCCTGCGACTCGCGACCCTGCGTCCCGCCGACTTCGTCCTGCCGCCGCTGCCCAACCACATGTTCACCCGTGATCCCTCTTGCTGGATCTACAGCGGGGTCTCCATCAACCCCATGGCGAAGCCGGCGCGGGCCCGCGAAACCGTTCACGTGCAGGCCATCTACCTCTTCCACCCGATGTTCGCCGAAGAGCGCTTCCCGGTCTGGTACGGCGCCGATCGCGGCGACAGCGCTCCGGCCACGATCGAGGGTGGCGACGTCCTCGTCCTCGGCAACGGCGCCGTGATCATCGGCATGGGCGAACGCACGGCGCCGCAGACCGTGGAGATCCTCGCGACCCGCCTCTTCGACGCCGGCTTCGCACGACGCGTTCTCGCGGTCGAGCTGCCGAAGTCGAGGGCCTTCATGCACCTCGACGCGGTCCTGACCATGGTCGACCGGGATGCCTTCATCGCGTATCCCGCCGTGGCGGAGTCGCTGCGGGTGTGGTCGCTGACGCCCGGCGTCGACGGCCGTCCGGTCGTCGCCGTGGAGCCGGGAGTCTTCCCCGCGGTCGCGGACGCGCTCGGCCTCCCGAACGTCCGCGTGCTCACGACCGGCGGCGACAGCGTCGAGGCCGAACGCGAGCAGTGGGACGACGGCAACAACGTGCTGGCCGTGCGCCCGGGAGTCGTCGTGGCCTATGAGCGCAACGCCGACACCAACACCAAACTGCGCAGGGCAGGCATCGACGTCATCACGATCGCGGGCAGCGAGCTCGGTCGCGGTCGTGGTGGCCCGAGGTGCATGTCCTGCCCGCTCGTCCGGGATGTGGTGACGTGATGACGGACCAACCGATCCTCGTCGCGACCGACGTCGCGAAGATCTACCGCACCGGTGAAGTGGCGGTCCAGGCCCTCAAGAGTCTGACGCTGACCGTCGAGCCGGGCGAGCTCGTCGCTGTGATGGGGCCGAGCGGCTCCGGCAAGACGACGTTGCTCAACTGCCTGTCCGGACTCGACGACATCGACTCCGGTCACGTCGTCGTCCAGGGAAGAGACCTGTTCGCGATGAGGGACGGGGACCGCACCGAGCACCGCGCGAAGACGATGGGTTTCATCTTTCAGGCGTTCAACCTGATCCCGGTCTTCAGTGCGGCCGAGAACGTGGAGCTACCACTGCTGCTCGTCGGCACGTCGCCGGCCGCGGCGCGCGAGCGGGCGGTCGCGATGCTCGAGCGGGTCGGTCTGGGTCATCGGGTCAACCACCGCCCCGCCGAGATGTCGGGCGGCGAACAGCAGCGCGTCACGATCGCGCGCGCTCTCGTCGGCCGTCCGGCGATCGTGTGGGCGGACGAACCGACCGGCAACCTGGACTCGACCATGGCCACCGAGATCATGGATCTCCTCTGTGAGCTGAACGCCCGTGACCGGCAGACGATCGTCCTCGTCACCCACGACTCCGCGATCGGCGAGCGAGCCGGTCGGATAATCCGGATGCGCGACGGCATGTTGGTCGACGACAGCCCACGACACGCACCGCCTGCACCCGCGCTGCTCACGAGGTGAGTGATGTATCCCGAGCTGACCGCGCCGCTCGCCGGGATTCTTCTGGTCGGGCTGGCGCTTCTTGCGTGGCCGGCGCTGCGCTGGCCGGTCGTGCGCCGCCTCGCCGTCCGTCAGGTCGCGCGGCGTCGTACCGAAGGCCTGCTGGTCATGGCCGGTGCGAGCCTCGGCGCGGCGATCATCGTCGGGTCGCTGGTCGTCGGTGACACGCTCGGTTTCTCGGTCCGCCAGGTGGCCTACCGCACTCTCGGCAACGTCGACGAGCGAGTGGTCAGCACCGATGCGGATGCCGGAGGCATCGTCGCCGATCGCCTTCTGCAGCTGACGCGTTCACCCGACGTCGACGGCGTGCTTTCCGCTCGGGTCCAGCAGGTCGCGGCGACGGGCGGCACCGGTGCGGGCGTCATCGCTGAACCACGCGTGCTGGCCTGGGACATGGACTTCGCGGCCGGTCGTGCGTTCGGTGCGGCAGCCGCTCCATCAGGTCTGGTGGGGCCCGCTCCCGGACCGGACCAGGTGGTGGTGAACGCGCCGCTCGCCGATGCGCTGGCACTGCACGCGGGGTCGACGGTCACGGTCTACGTCTCCGGTGCACCGCATCAGTTCCGCGTGGTCCGCGTCCTTCCGGAACGTGGGCTGGCCGGCACCGGGTTCGGCGCGGCTCAGAACCGCAACCTCTTCCTGCCACCCGGGACGCTGGTGCCTGCGGAGGGCGTGAATGACGGGACCCGGTGGATCACCTTCGTGAGCAACCGGGGCGGCGTGCAGTCCGGCGACGAGCTGACAGCTCGCGTGAGCCGGCAGATCCGCGCGGCGCTCGGCGTGGTCGGTTCACGCACGCTGGTCGAGACGCCGAAGCACGAGGTGCTCCAGTCCGCCAAGAAGACGGGTGACAGCCTCGGCGCGCTGTTCCTCATGATCGGCAGCTTCAGCATCATCGCGGGCGCGCTGCTTTTGATGAACATCTTCGTGATGCTCGGTGAGGAGCGGAAGTCGCAGCTCGGAATGTTGCGCGCGGCCGGGCTCAAACGCAGCCATCTTGTCGCCGCATTCTCCCTGGAGGGCGCGGTCTACGCGATCGCCGCGGCTGTCGTCGGCATCGGTCTGGGCATCGCGCTCGGCAGAGGCGTCGCCTACATCGCCGCGCGCATCTTCGGCACCTGGTCTGCGGACGGCTCCGGGCTCGCTGTCACGTTCTCCGTCTCCAGGACGAGCATCGTCAACGGTGCCGCGCTCGGGCTGGTCATCGCTCTGGTGACGATTGCTGCGACCAGTGTGCGCATCAGCCGCTTCAACATCATCGCCGCGATCCGCGACCTTCCGGCGGCGGGTGCGCCTCGCTCCAGCCGGCGGACGCTGGTGGCGAGCACAACCTTCGGCGTGTTCTTCGCCGTGCTGTCGGTGCCGGCCGTCGCGTCGAGCAACCCGATCGGCACGTTCCTGTTTCCTGCGCTTTCTGTCCTATGCGCCGCTCCGATGCTGTCGAGGTCGATCGGCCGTCGATGGGCCTACTCCGCTCTCTCCGTTGCGGTGCTCGCCTGGACCCTGCTGGTCAACGTCGTGCGCCCCGGCGTCTACGACACGCCGTCGATGGCCCTGTATGTGGTGATGGGCACGCTGCTCGCGCTGTCCGCGGTCCTCGTCGTCAGTGAGAACCAGACCGTCCTGCTCCGGCCGGTACGCCGGTTGCTCGGGCGTTCGACCGAGGGAGCACTGTCCGCCCGGCTGGCCGTTGCCTATCCGATCGCGAAACGCTTCCGCACGGGCGCGACGCTCGTGATGTACACGCTGGTCTTCCTGGTCCTCGTCCTCATCACCCAGATCGGTGGCGTGCTGGCGCACAGCGTCGACTACCAGGTGGCGAGCTCGACGTCGGGCTACGACGTGCGCCTGGACTTCAGGCCGGGTGCGCAGATGCTCGCCTCGTTGCGCTCGGGCCCGCTCGCTGCTCAGATCACGCAGGTGACCGGCTTGACATCCGCGTCCGCGCAGGCGCTCGATCCCGGGCATCGGACCACGGACCCGGTCGAGACGCTGGCCGTCGGCGTACCTGCGGGCTCGGTGTCCCGCATGCAGTTCCAGGACCGGTTGGCAGGGTTGACGACGGACGCGCAGGTCTGGCGAGCGCTCGCCCGTGATCCCGGGTACGTCGTCCTCGACGCCTTCTTCGGCGCGACGGGTGGGCCACCCGGCCAGTGGTACGCCCCGGGCGACAAGTTCGTCCTCGTCGACCCGCTCTCGGGGCGTCAGGAGACGAAGACGATCGTCGGCATCCTGCGCAACTCGACGGTCTTCTACTCACCTGTGACGCCGACGGCGTTCCCCGTCGTGATGAACGATGCCGCGGTTCGAGCCTTCTTCCGCGGTCGAGCACTGGTGGACTCCGCCCTGGTGCGCGCCGCGCCGGGCGTCGCTCCTGCACAGCTGTCCGCGCGTCTCCAGGGCAGCTACCTGGCGGCGAGTCTCGTGGCCACCCCGGTGGCGGCCACGATCCGACGGATGTTCGACGGCAACGTCGCCTTCTTCCGGCTCATGGACGGGTTCCTCGCTCTCGGTCTGCTGATCGGCATCTGCGGGCTGGGTGTGGTGATGGTGCGGGCGGTGCGCGAGCGGCGACGGACGATCGGGGTCCTGCGTGCGCTGGGCTTCCGGGCGGGAACCGTGCAGCGGTCGTTCCTGATCGAGAGCGGTTTCGTCGCCTTCGAAGGCGTCGTCCTCGGTGGTGTGCTCGGCGTCGTGACGACCTGGCTCATGTATCAGAAGAGCGCGATGTTCGCCGATCTCCAGACCGGCTTCCCGGTGTTGTGGGGGACGGTCAGCGTGCTGGCTCTCGTGACGGTCGTGATGTCACTGCTCGCGACGGCGGCGCCGGCTCGACGGGCGGCGCACATTCTTCCGGCGCTGGCCACCCGGGTGTCCGACTGATCGACCGTCAGGCGAGGTCGCGGCGACCGACCCTGCGCGCAGCGAGTCCGAAGAGCAGTGTGCCGGCGGCGAGCAGCGCGGCCTCGTTGCCCCACTGCAGCCGTTGCGCCGCGTCGATCGGTGCGTAGTAGCCGAACGGGTTGATCCAGCGCACGAACGACAACGGCGACCACAGCAGCCCGACGAGGTTGACGACGTAGGAGCCGGCCGTCACTCCGACGGTCGCGCCGAAAGCCGCACCCCGGCTGCGCGCGTGGGCCGACGCCGCGAAGGCGACGCCGGCGACGAAGAACGCCAGCGAGATGAACTGCACGGAGGCGCGAAGCGGCACGGCCGCCGAGACCTGCGACAGGTCCGAGGACAGCTGCATGCCGATCAGCGCACCGACCAGAGCCACTGTGATGACCCCGAGCTCTGCCAGGGCCCATTCGGCAATCCGCGCGCCGAGGACCTGGGTCGGCCGGACGGGCGCGGTGAAGATGAGCTCGGAACGGCCGGTCTCGACGTCGGTCGCGATCGCGGCGACACCGCTGGTGATCGCCACGCTCAGCGCGAGCACGAGGAAGAGCGGATGACCGAACCCGAACGCGAGGAAGTGCGGAGGCGTGAACACGTCGCCCGTCGACGAACCCGAGAAGGCCGAGAAGAGCTTCGGCGTCCTGCCTGCACCGAACGTGTTGGCGAACCCTGCCGCCCCGCCGTACGCGCTGTAGGTGCCGGACAGGGCGATCAACAGCACGAAACAGCCGCCGGCGAGCGCAGCAAGGCTTCGCCACCGGTTGCGGAGGTCGGCGCGGATCAGTGCCCTCATGACGACGGTGCTCCGCTGTAGAGCGCGAGTACGACGTCCTCGAGAGATGCGGGCACGACGGTGACGTCGACGACGTCTGGGTCTGTCAGCAGGTCGCGCAGCACCCCGGCCCGGTCGGCGGCGAGCCGACCGATCACCGTCGTGCCCTCTGTCCGAACCTCGGACAGTCCGCTCGGCAGCCGCTCCGGCGGCGAGGCGTAGGTCAGTGTCACGACCCGGGGTGCGTCCTCGCGCAGCTCGTCGACGGTGGCCTCCTTCAGCAGCGCGCCGTCCCGGACGAGCAGGACGGAGTCACAGACTGCCTCGACCTCTGCCAGAACGTGCGAGGACAGCAGGACCGTGGCGCCCTCCGCTGCCATCTCCCGAACGAGGCGGCAGAACGAGCGGTGGGCGATCGGATCCAGCCGGTTGGCGGGCTCGTCGAGGACCACGAGCGCCGGGCTGTGCTGAACCGCCGCGACGATGGCCAGCTTCTGACGCATGCCGGAGCTGTAACCACCCACGCGCCGGCCGAGATCCGACTCGTCGAGGTCGAGGGCCTGCAAGGCCCGCTGCCGCATGCCGGCAGCAGCGTCACCGCGCAGTCGCAGGAGCAGATCGAGGTTGTCCCGGCCGGACAGGTTCGGCAGGAAGGACGGATCCGCGGGCATGTAACCCAGCGGTCGTCGCGCCCGTGGATCCCGGGCGTCGACCCCGAACAGCCGTACGTCGCCGGTCGTCGGGCGGAGCAGACCGCCGACCATGCGCAGCGTCGTCGACTTGCCCGCGCCGTTCGGGCCCAGGAAGCCGGTGATCGTTCCGCGTCGCAGCGAGAACGTCAGGTCCGCAACCGCAGTCAGTTCGCCGAAGCGTTTGGTGACGTGCGCCACGTCGATCGGGGCATCCGCCCGGTCGGCCGTCGTGTCCACAAAGGAGAGGTTGCCATCGCTGTCGCCTGCTTCGAGGACTTTCGGCTCTGTCGGCATGGCCGGACGGCGCGCACGCTTGAGACATGGCGGAGGTCGTTCTCGCCCGATCATGAGGAGGGACTGCCATGACGCCCGGCAAGTTCGCCATCCCTCTGTCGACCCAGGACGCGAAGTGGGCGGTTGGTCAGGCCTGCTTGGCGCCGTCGGTGCACAACACTCAGCCGTGGCACTTCCGCTGGGACGGCTCGACGTACGAGCTCTATGCGGACACCTCACGCGGATTGACCGAGAGCGACCCCGACGGTCGCGAGCTCGTCCTCAGCTGCGGCGCCGCGTTGTTCAACCTGCGCATCGCCCTGCGCAAGCTCGGCTACGACGCGAGCGTCGACGTGCTGCCGGACAGCAGCAACCCGAGGCTGCTCGCGCGGGTGTCCGTCGCGGAGTCGACACCGGCAGACCCGGCTGAGCGCCGAACCTTCGCGGCCATGTCTCGCCGGCACACCCACAGGGGAGCATTCGACGACACGGTGCTGACGCCGAAGATCGCGGTGTTCATGCAACGCGCCGCAGAGGACGAGGGCGCCGAGCTCATCTTCGTCGCGGACCCGGGGCAGCGACGTCGCGTGCTGTCGCTGGCGCGGGCGGCCGAACGCACGGTCGCCAACGACCCGGACGTGCAGGCGGAGCTCGCCGAGTGGACCCCGCCGCCGAACAGCCGCCGCAAGGACGGCGTGCCGGTGACGGCGTACGCAGCGGAACCGCTGGTCGGCGTCGACGACCTGGCGCCGCGCGACTTCGACGCAGGCCGTGGCTACGGCGTCGCCGAGACGACCGTGAACACCCCCGGACTCGTCGCCGTCCTGGTGACGGAGACCGACCTCATGCACGACTGGGTGACTGCCGGCCAGGCGCTCGAGCGCGTGCTCATCTGCGCAGCGGAGCATGACGTCTACGCCACCCTGCACTCGCAGATCACCGAAGTTCCCAACCTGAGAAGTGAGCTCCGGCGTGAGCTCTGCGTCTCGGGCCACCCGCAGATCCTGCTCCGGTTCGGCTACGCGGAAGACGGTCACCACACTCCGCGACGGCCGGTAGAGGACGTGCTGGAGCTTCCATGACCCGGGGACGCGAGACGGGACTTTCGCCCCTGCCGCGGCGGAGAGGGCGACGAAAGGCTCGTGGTGGGAGGTGGCAAGCGATGAGCACTGACAGCTGGGACGTCGATCAGGCAGTGACAGTCGGCCCGTGGGACGAGGTGCTCGAAGGGCGCAGTGCCTCCACTCGGTACGGCGTCACCGAACGCGAAGAGGTCGCGGGCGAACCGCTCGACGTCGCCCTCGCGCAGGAAGAGCCCGACGTCGCTCCCTTCGTCGGCACCGACGACCAGTGGGTGTTGGTCGAAGAGGACGAGGGCGAGCGCACGTGGCACCCCGCGGATGACGGTCCGGAGACGGCTGCCCTCCACGTGGAGACGACCACGGGGTGGTCCGTCGAGGAGGAGTCATGATCAGGTTCCAGCAGGAGATCGTCGTAGGGATCGATGGATCCGCGTCCAGCAAGGGCGCGTTGCGTTGGGCAGAGGAGTACGCGGATCAGACCGGCGGATCGCTGACACTGGTGACGGTGTGGCACTGGCCGACCTCCTACGGCGCTCCACTCGCCTACGAGGGATTCGACCCGCAGAAGGACGCGCGCACCATGGTCGAGGCGGCCAAGGCCGAGCTCAGCATCAACTCGAGCCGTGTGCGCACGCTGGTGGCGGAGGGCCATCCCGGCAAGGTTCTGACCGAGGCTGCGAGGGACGCCGCCGCCCTGGTCGTCGGCACCCGCGGGCACGGCGGTCTCGTCAGCATGGGACTCGGCTCGACGAGCACCTACTGCGTGCACCACGCGCACTGCCCGGTGGTCGTCGTGAGGTGAGGGTGGACAGATGACAACGACCGCGCAGCCGACCGTCGGGCACGACGCCCTGGCGGACATCCGGGTGCGCGACGTGATGACGCGCGACTTCCGCCGGCTGACGACCGAGGCCTCGTTGCTGGAGGCGTTCGGAGCGATGGTGCGGTCCGGCGTTCATCACATGCCGGTGATCCGCCCGAATGGGCGCTGCCTTGCGTTGCTGGACATGACCACTGTGGTGCGGCGAATCCCGGAAGATCTGGTCGCGCAGGGCGCGGCGCCCCTCGTGCTGCCGGGAGAGTCCAGTCCACTCTCCGTGCTCGCCGGAGAGCGGCTGACCCGCGCCGCAGCAGCCATGGACGACACCGGCACCGACGCCTGTTGCGTCGTGGATGATCACGGCCGGATGATCGGCCTGCTCACCGCGCGCGACGTCGTCGCAGCGGTCGGGCGGGCGGCAGCCGGTTGATCCGAAACGTCCGAAAGGGCGTGTTCATCCGCGCAGAGCGGGAAGGCTCACCAGCGTTGATGCCGTCTCCCCACGGGGGCTTACGTGAGCCAGACCAGCACGGATCTCCGCCCGCGCAGTGACCGGCGCTTCGCCGGCTCCTCCCAGGTGCCGGTGCGACCGATGGAGTTCGAGCGCTACGTCGCCGATCTGCCCAAGTACTTCGCCGCCGGCGGCGACATCGTGATGAGTCATGTGCTGACCGTGCTGTCGTCGACGTTTCCGGAGGGGGAGAAGTTCTTCGTGCGGTCGGTCGCCGCGGTCCGTGACGAGATCACCGATCCGAAGCTGCGGCAGGACATCGAAGGCTTCATCGGCCAGGAGGAGATGCACGGTCGTGAGCACCAGGTGCTCAACGACCGGCTGGCGGAGCACGGCTACCCGACGCGCGGCATCGACAGCTACGTCCGCGGGCTCTACTGGGTGCGCGAACGGATCCAGACCAAGAAGGTCAACCTGGCGTTCACCGCCGCGCTCGAGCACTACACAGCCACGCTGGCCGAGCTGCTGCTGACCGACGAGGAGGCGCGGCAGGCCGTGGGCAAGCCGGGCGCACGCGACATCCTCACCTGGCACGCGCTCGAGGAGTCCGAGCACAAGGCAGTCGCCTACGACGTCTTCAAGGCCGTCGGTGGCGGCGAGTTCATGCGCATCTTCGTCATGGTCCTCACCGACCTGCTGTTCATCGGCGAGACCGGCATCATGCTCGTCATCTCGCTGCTCAAGGACCGGTACGTCTGGCGACACCCGGTGCAGGCGCTGCGCAGCTTCGCGCGTCTGCCGAAGTCACCGTTCATGTCGATGCGTGCACTCCGGATTCTGTCGGAGTACCACCGGCCGGGCTTCCACCCCAACGACCGTGACACGACCGAGCTCATCGCCGACTGGCGGCAGGCGCTGTTCGGTCGGGAGGGCCAGCTGAACGACGTCCTCGCGAGCTAGCTCTAGCCGGCAGTGTTGACGTCGACCGCCGCGCGGATCAACGCCTTGAACGCCTTCGGGTCGAGCTCTTCACCTTCGCGGATGTCGATCGCCCGTCGCGTGCTGCCCTCGAGGCTTGCGTTGAACAGCTGCGCCGGATCGGGAAGAGATGCGCCCTTGGCGAACGTCAGCTTGACGACCGCCTTGTAACACTCGCCGGTGCAGATGAGCCCGTCGTGCGACCACGTGGGCACTCCCGGGTTGGTGGGCTTGACCCACTTGATCTCCTCGACGACCTCGGGGTCGGCCTGCCTGATCAGGTCGCGCACCTTGCTCAACGTCTGTCCGCGCCAGTCGTCGAAGTCCGCGATGCGGCGGTCCACCGCTGCCGAGCCGTCCGCGGGGGCTGCTGTCTTCCTCGCCGGCATCGCTCAGGCCTGCGCGATGCGGACGAGGTTGCCGGAGGGGTCGCGGAAGGCGCAGTCTCGCGCCCCCCACGGTTGCGACGTGGGCTCCTGCAGCACCTCCGCACCGGACGCGCGAACCTTCTCGAAGGTCGTGTCGAGGTCGTCCGTGCGGAAGATCGCCGCCTGAAGAGATCCTTGCGTCACCAGCGCCAGCAAGGCGTCACCCTCAGCCGGCGAACGGCCACCGTGCGGCTGGGACAGCACGATGTCGACGTTCTGACCTGGCGCGCCGACGGTGACCCAACGGAACCCGTGCGCCGACACGTCGTTGCGGACCTCGAGGCCGAGCGCGTCCCGGTAGAAGGTCAGGGCTTCGTCCGGGTCGTGCACCGAGATGAACATGGAGGAGACGCTGATACCCATGCGACGACCTTAGGTCGGCCGGCACCTCCTGCGCTTCTCCGATCCTGCTCGCCGTCGCGGTCAGGCGGTAACCGGATTCCGTCGTGGCCGGGTGCCCACCATGCTGACGCAGGCCGGGACGACCTGGAGGTCGCTGTGGTCGTGTGCGCGGTACTGGGACGGGGTCTCGCCGACGATCTCGGTGAACCGGGAGCTGAACGACCCGAGCGACGTGCAGCCCACCGCGACGCAGGTGTCCGTGACCGACATGCCCTGCCGCAGCAGCGCCTTCGCCCGCTCGATCCGGCGGGTCATGAGATACGAGTACGGCGTCTCGCCGTAGGTCGCCCGGAACTTCCGCGAGAAGTGCGACGGCGACATCAAGGCGGCCCGCGCCATCGCGGGGACGTCGAGAGGCCGGGCATAGTCACGGTCCATGAGGTCCCGTGCGCGACGGAGGTGCGCGAGGTCGGCGAGCTCCTCCGGCGTCATGCCGCTCAATCTACGCACGCAGCCCCAGTCCTGGCCGCGACCGGCCGGTGCAGGGGAATACCGGGGAGGGGTATAGTTCGCGCGTGGTCGAGCGGGGTTACAGCGGCGAGAAGGAACGCGTGCAGAAGCGCCTGCGCCGGATCGAGGGCCAGGTCCGTGGGCTGCAGCGCATGGTCGACGAGGACAAGTACTGCATCGACGTACTCACACAGATCTCTGCGGCGACGTCGGCGCTCAGAGCGGTGGCGCTCGAGCTCCTCGAGGGCCACCTGAACCACTGCGTCGCGCACGCGATCGAGACAGGTGGACCGGACGCGCAGGCAAAGGTGCGAGAGGCCGCCACGGCCGTCGAGCGCCTGGTGAAGTCGTGACGAGCGGAGAAACGTGATGGACACGATCGGTCACAGCCTTGCCGACGGCTGGTGGATGTTCTGGGAGACGCTCTGGGCCCTGGTCCTCGGGTTCGGCCTCTCGGGCGCCGTGCAGGCGTTCGTCTCTCGCGCCGAGATGCAGCAGGCGCTCGGTGACAACCGACCGCGCACGATCGCCAAGGCCGGCTTCTTCGGCATGGTCTCGTCCTCGTGCAGCTATGCGGCGGCAGCGCTCGCGAAGACGCTGTTCGGCCGCGGCGCCGACTTCACCGCCGCCCAGGCCTTCATGTTCGCGTCGACCAACCTGGTCGTCGAGCTCGGCATCGTGCTGTGGCTGCTGATCGGCTGGCAGTTCGCCGTGGCCGAGTTCGTCGGCGGCGCACTCATGATCGCCTTGATTCGGCTCGTGCTGCCTCGTGTCGTGTCCGCGGGCGACGTCGAAGCAGCGCGCCGCCGGCTCGATGCGCAAGAACACGATCCGCACGAGCACGGGCAGCACGAGCATCACGACCACCACGCGCACGCGGAGTCCACGGTGCAGGTCGAGCCGTGGCGCGTCCGCCTGCGCTCGCTCGCCGGCTGGTCCGACGCCGCCGGCTACACCGTCAGTGACCTGACGATGTTGCGCAAGGAGCTGGTCATCGGCTTCGTCGTCGCCGGCTTCGCCGACTTCGCGGTCCCCACGTCGTTCTGGCGGTCGTTGTTCATCACCGGGCACGGCTTCTGGTCCTCGCTCGAGAACGTCGTGCTCGGGCCGTTCCTCGCCGTGATCAGCTTCGTCTGCTCGATCGGCAACGTGCCGCTCGCGGCCGCGCTGTGGTCGAGCGGCATCAGCTTCGGTGGAGTGGTCTCGTTCGTCTTCGCCGACCTCATCACGCTGCCGTTGCTCCTCATCTACCGGAAGTACTACGGCACCAGGCTCACGGCGAAGCTGCTCGCCGTGTTCTGGGCGACGATGTCGCTGTCCGGGCTCGCGACGGAGTACCTCTTCAAGGCCGTGCACATCACCCCACCGCCGCTGCGTCACGGCATGGTCGGCCGCGACGTCTGGGGGCTCAACTACACGACCGTTCTCGACTTCGTCGCTCTTGCGGTCTTCGCCGGCATCTACTGGCTCTACCGCAACCGTGACCGGTTCGGAGGTGGCGCGGGTTACGCGAAGGATCCGATCTGCGGCATGCAGGTCGAAAAGGCGCACCCGGGCGCGACCAGTCGGCAGAGCGGCGTCACGGTCTACTTCTGCTCGGACCACTGCCGCGAGCGCTATGAAGGACAGCAGTCCGCCTCTACGATCCACTGATTCCAGCTGTGGGGGTCGGCATGAGCGTGCCAGCGCGGTATCGATCAGTAGTGGCGGACAGCGCCCGCTGGGACGGCTTCGTGTTCCGCGACGGCGACATCGTCATCAGTACGCCGCCGAAGTGCGGCACCACGTGGATGCAGCGGCTCGTGTCGTTGCTGGTGTTCGACGGTCCGGACCTGCCGGCGCCGATCTCGAAGGTGTCGCCCTGGCTCGACATGCAGCTCGCGCCGCTCGATGACGTGCTCGCGCTGTTGGAGAGTCAGTCGCATCGCCGGTTCATCAAGACGCACACGCCGCTGGACGGCATTCCGTACGACGAGCGTGTTCGCTACGTCTGCGTCGGCCGCGACCCGCGCGACGTCGCGGTGTCGACGGGACATCACATGCGCAACATGAACGTCGAGCAGTTCCTCGCGTCCCGGCAGGCCGCCGTCGGCCTCGAGGACCTCGCGGAGTTCGGGATCGACAAGCCCGGCCCGCGAGACCCGGGACCCGGGGCGGATCCGGTGCTCGAGTGGATCGACAGCGACGACGACCGGACGCCGATGTCGTTGCGTTCGCTGCTCCAGCACACCTCGACGTTCTGGGGAGCTCGCAAGGCGCCGAACATCGCGCTGTTCCACTACAGCGACCTGATGAGCAACCTGCCCGGCGAGGTGCTGCGGCTGGCGACGTTCCTCGGCTACGACATCTCGCCCGCGCGCGCCGCCGAGCTGGCGCAGTGGGCAACCTTCGACGCGATGAAGAGCAGCGCTGACAAGGTCGCGCCCAACGCCGACATCGGGCTCTGGCATGACACCAACGCGTTCTTCCACCGCGGCGAGAGCGGCCAGTGGCGCGGCGTGTTCAGCGACGTGCACCTTGCCCACTACGACGAACGGCTCGCGGCGCTGGCGTCCACGGACCTCGCGGACTGGCTGCATGCCGGGTCTGCTGCGACCAGCTCCGCCGGCAGTGCGTCGCCGGCAGCCGTCACGCCGCGGTAGCGACCGCCCTGCGCCGTCGCGCCAGCCAGACCATCGCGATCACGCCGCCGAGCGGGATCTCGACGAGGTAGCTGAACACGCGGAAGAGGATGACGCCCGCCGCGGCCGCCGCCGGATCCGCGCCGAAGGCGACGAGTGTCGCCGTCGCCGCGGTCTCGACGAAGCCGAGACCGCCCGGCGTCAGCGGGACGAGCGTCATCAGACGCTCGACGGCATAAGTCACCAGTGCGGCGACCGGCGTCACCCGGGCGTCGACCGACGTCAGGCACAGCCACAGCAGCAACGCCTGCAGCGCCGGGTAGCCGACGCCGCCGACCGTGATCTGCCGCCAGCCGCGCCGCAGCGCCTCGGCCCCCATCGCCACCGTCTGCCGCAGCGCGGCCGTCGCCGTGGTCAGTCGTCCGCGTCCCCAGCGGCTGCGCCCGGCAAGCAGCGTCGCGGCCACCAGCACGATCACGGCCGAGAGCACGATGAGGCCCATCCGGCGCGGAGGGAGCGCCACGCCGGCGGCGACGGACGGCATGAGTGCGAGCGTCACCAGCCCGGCGAGTGCGATGGCGGTCTTCACGACTGCGACCACCAGGTTGCTCAGCGCGGTGAACGACGAGATCTGCGTACGGCTGTAGCCCCAGGAGCGGAGCATGGCGTAGTTGAGGCCGACGCCGGCCGCACCGCCGAGCGGGAGGACGTTGGAGACGCTGCTCCCGCCCAGGTTGAGCGCGAGTGCCTGTCGGGTGCGAAGCCCGGGCAGTGAGGCGCGCAGCACGAAGGTGTGCAGCCACAGCCCGCCGGCCCAGACGGCGGTCAGCTGCCAGATCTGCGGGAGCGGCACCCCTGCGACCCGGTCGGTCATGTCGTCCCAGGCGGTGCCGGTCATCTTCGGAAGGACGACCGCGAGCACGCCGACCGCCGCGGGCAGGGCGAGCGCAGCAATGACCCAGCGCGGGCCCCGTCGCGTCACGCCTCAGAGCCTACCGACTCGCCCAGCGTCGCGAACGGGTCCGTCGCCCGCCGCGCCGGAACGACCGCTCCGACCTGCACGAACCACTCGCGGCCCAGCGCGACGGAGGAGAGCGGCCAAGGGAGCCGCGACAGCAGCCGGACCGTCCGCACGTCGTCACCGCCCGACGCCTGCGACGCATGCGCGCGGAGCGCCTGCTGCTTGGCCCGGACCCACCGTCGTACGTCGACCTCGTGCGTGATCGCCTCGGCCGGCGCGAAGGCCTCGCCGAGCAGCGACGGGGTCATGCCACCCGGCCGGATGCCGAGGCGCCGCAGCAGCCGCATGCCGCGCAGCAACGCTGCCCGGTCGACGGTGGCGGCCAGGACGACGGGCGTGCCCGCCTGTCGCGCCGCGGCAAGGCCGACCTCGCGGACGCGCAGATGGTCACGGTGGCCGTAACCGCCGTTGTCGTCGTACACGGTCAGGACGTCGGCCGACTCCTCCGCGAGCACCGCGGCGAGCCGGTCGGCGACCTCGGCGACGGGAGCGGCGCAGAGCGAGCCGCTCGGCGGCTCGGCGGGCTCGCGGAAGCCGGAGTCGCCGTACCCGAGCAGCACGATCCGGGCGACTCCGAGCAGCTCGGCCGCGCGCTCGAGCTCCGCGACACGCCGAGAGCCCAGGGACTGCCGTTCGCGGGCCAGGCCGAGCTCGCCGGAAGTGGCCACCACGAGCACGACACGGTGGCCCTCGGCAGCGCAGCGGGCCAGCGTCCCGCCGGTCAGCAGCGACTCATCATCGGGATGAGCGTGAAAAGCCACTAACGTATAGGGCACGGCCGCACCCGTTCGCGGAGGTCCGGCCGACGATCACAGCCGTCCCGCCGGGACGGCGGGCGACGACGGTGGGTGTTCATGCGGGTCCTCCATGTGACGGACACCTACCTTCCCAGACGTGGCGGCATCGAGCTGCACGTCCACGACCTCGCGCAGGCGCAGCGGCGCGCGGGCGACGAGGTAGACGTCCTGACCCTGACCCGGGCCCGCGCGGTCGAGCCGGCGGAGTCCGCCGGTTCGCTGCTGCGGCCGGCCGACCACGCCGACCTCGTCGACAAGCTGCGTTTCGTGCTGGCGCACCGCCGGCGGGGGAGGACGGCGGGCTACGACGTCGTCCACGCCCACTGCTCGACGTTCTCGCCGCTGGTGTTCGCGACGCTCGCGGCGGCCGACGGGCTCCCGACCGCCGTGACGGCGCACTCGCTGTGGCGGCGCTACACACCTCTATATAGAGCGGGCGACTACGCGGGGCGGTGGAGCACCTGGCCGATCGCGTGGTCGGCGGTGAGCGAGGCAGCGGCCGAGGCCGTCCGCCGCGCCGCCGCGCGGCCGCTGCAGGTCGACGTGGTGCCCAACGGCATCGACCCGACGGCGTGGCCGCACGTCGAGCGCTCGCCGCAGCCGGGACGGCTGCGGGTCATCAGCGTGATGCGGCTCGCGCCGCGCAAGCGGCCGCTCGCTCTGCTGCGCATCCTGCACCGGGCCGCGCTCGCGATGCCTCCGGGGACCAAACTGGAGGCCGTGGTTGTCGGTGACGGCCCGCAGGCCGGCGCGATGCGGCGTTATCTGCGCCGACATGACCTCGAGGACCTCGTCACCCTCGCCGGCCACCAGCCGCGCCCGGAGATCGCCCGCCGGCTCGCCGACGCCGACGTGTTCCTCGCCCCCGCGACGCTCGAGTCGTTCGGCATCGCCGCGCTGGAGGCAGCGGCGACCGGGGTGCCCGTCCTCGGCCGCCGCCGGACCGGGCTCGCCGAGTTCGTCGTCGATGGCGCAGGCGGCCTGCTCGTCGACAGTGACGCCGGCATCGCGGAGGCCCTCGTCGACGTCGCGGCCGGTCGTCGGCAGCTGGGGCCGGTGCCGCGAGCCGCTGTCGAGCAGATGAGCTGGCCGGCGGTCGTCGAGCGCACGCGCGCGCTCTACGAGCGTGCCGGGCTGGGGGAAGTCGCTCCGGTGACCGGCTCGACGCGCAAACGGCGGGCGTCGTGACCGCGGTCGTCGAGCGGCCGGCACCGGCGGAGGTCAGGCGCCGCCGGGTCATCAGCCGTCGCCTTCCGTGGTGGGCCGAGGCACTGCTCGCCGTCGCCGGCTACGAGATCTACGGCCTGATCCAAGGCGACACCGACGGCGCGCGCGCCGAAGCGGTGCAGCACGGCTGGGGGATCATCCATCTCGAGCAGCACCTGCACCTGTGGGTCGAGCCCAGGATCAACGCCTGGCTTACGCCTCACCATCTGCTGTCCCTCGTGTCGGACTACTACTACGAGCTGTCGCACGCATTCGTGACCGCGGCCGTGCTGGTCTGGCTGTGGAGGCGGCACGCGGAGCTCTACGCGCGGTGGCGCAACACGCTGCTCGGACTGAGTCTTGCGGCGCTCGCCGTCTTCTGGGCCTACCCGGTCGCACCGCCGCGGCTGACCGCACCCGGCCTCACCGACGTACTCGTGAAGTACGACGCCCTTGGCGCGGCACACGCGCCGAGCGGCCTCATCGACCTCTACGCGGCGCTGCCGAGCCTGCACGTCGCCTGGGCCCTGTGGTGTGGGATGGCGGTCGTGGCCGCCGGCCGGACCAGGCGTCGCTGGCTGGCGCTGGCCTACCCCGCGCTGACCACGCTCGTCGTCCTGACGACGGCTAACCATTACGTCGTCGACGCGCTCGCTGGCGCCGCCCTGACCATGGGCGCGGTCGCCCTCGCCGGGCTCGTGCGCCGGCGCCACGCCACACTCTGACTGACCGCTCGGTCACAGACGCCCGGCGGCCCGTAGCGGCTTTCGGGATTTACTGCCTGTAACCGCGCAGGTGGGGGAGGATCGCGTCATGGCCGCGGGCGGTGGGGGAGCGCGGGCGCGCCGGCTACGCCCAGCAACCGTCATTGCCCTGGTGGTCGCGCTGCTGGCGAGCGCGGGCGCGGCGTGGGCGGTGCACTCGGCCGTGCGCACGCAGGAGCGCCAGCTGCTGAAGGAGCGCGCCAACGAGCTCAACCTCGTGCTGACCAGCGCGGTCGGCCCGATCACTGCCGGCCTCGCGTCGCAAGGGGCGCTGCTGTCGGCGACACACGGGTCGCGGACGGCGTACGAGGAGTCGGCCGCGCAGGCGGTTGCCCAGAGCGCGAAGACGAGCGCGCAGCCGGTGAGCTTCGGATGGCTGCGGCCGCAGCCAGGCGGAGCTGGCTGGGTCGTGGTGGCGGCGAGTGGCACCGAGCTGCACCGCGGTCAGGTGATCACCGACAACCGCACGCAGACCTTCCGGCGCGCGTTGCAGACGCCGCTGATGGTCAGCACGCCGGTGACGAAGACCGACCGCCGGCTGGGCTTCGCGCTCGGACCGCCGTCGTCGCCGCCCGGCACCGTCCTCTATCGGGAGTCGCAGCTCGGCCCGCTGCGGGCCCCGCCGGCCGCCAGCTCCGCCCCGTTCGCCGAGCTCGATCTCGTCATCTACGCGTCGTCGAAGCCCAACCCCGACACTGCACTCGCCGCGACGACGACACAGATCCCGATGCACGGCGACGTGGTGAGGCTGCCGCTCAAGGTCGGAGCCGAGAACTGGCTCGTCGCCAGCAGGGCGAAGCGGCCGCTCGTCGGCGGCTTCGCCCACGCGGCGTGGTGGGTCGTGTTGCTCATCGCGCTGCTGGCGTCGCTGGCGGTCGCGGCGACGATCGAAGCGGCCGCCCGTCGGCGTGACTACGCGCTGGCGCTCTATGCCAGCGAGCACGAGGTCGCCGAGACGCTCCAGCGCAGCCTGCTGCCGGCACTGCCCCGGTTGCGCGGCCTGCAGGTCGCGGCCCGCTACATCGCGGGTGGCTTGGGGCAGGAGGTCGGCGGCGACTGGTACGACGCCTTTCCCGTCGATGGCGGCCGGGTCGGCATCGCCGTCGGCGACGTCATCGGCCACGACCTTGCCGCCGCCAGCGCGATGGCGCAGATCCGCGCGGTGCTGCGGGCCTATGCCGTGGACGGCGAGGCTCCCGCCGCGGTCATCAACCGGCTGGACCATCTCATCGATGCGCTCGGCCTGACCCAGCTCGTCACCGTCATCTACGGGCTGCTCGAGCCGCCGGCCGCCGATGGCAGCCGGCGCTTCACCTACGCCAACGCCGGCCATCTGGCGCCGCTCGTTCGTGAGCCCGATGGCACCGTCCACGCCCTCGCCGGCGGTGAGTCCGTGGTCATCGGGGCTCCGATCGACGTCGAACACGCGCAGGTCGAGCAGACGCTCGCGGCGGGCGCGACTCTCGTGCTCTTCACCGACGGGCTGGTGGAGGTGCCGGGCCGGCCACTGGACGACACGATCCAGGAGCTCGTCGAGATCGTCGCAGGCGCCGGCGTCGACGAGTCGCTCGACGAGGTGTGTGATCGCATCCTGGCGACGACGGACGAGCGCGCGCTGCGCGACGACATCGCCCTGCTCACGATCAGATTGGCGCCCAACGAAGCCGCCGTCGTCGAGCCGTCACGAGCCAGTGTGATCGACGTCAGCTGAAATGGGACGATGAGCGGGTGAGCGGCGGAGCAACCCGCACGCCCAACGGTAACGGGCATGCGTCGACGACAAACGGCGCACGTGCCTGTCTCGATCTGGGTGACCGGCCCGATGCGGCGCGCGCGGGCAGGCACTTCGTGGAGGAGCAGGTTCGTCAGCGGCTCGCCGACCACCTGCTCGACGACGCTGCCCTCGTGGCTGCCGAGCTGCTTGCCAATGCCCGGCAGCACGGCGCGTCGCCGGTCGTCGTCTGTGTCAGCGGCGCCGGCACCCGGCTGCGGATCGAGGTGCGCGATGCAAGCCCGCGCAGCCCGGTCCGCCCGTCGCCCAGCCTGACCAACATGACCGGCCGAGGTCTCAGCCTCGTCGAGGCGGTGACGTCGCGATGGGGCGTGGAGCGCGACCCGTCGGGCGGCAAGGTCGTCTGGGCGGAGTTCGATGCCGGCCTCGAGTCGGGCGAGGCAACGGCCGACGACGACCTCGATGCCATCCTCGCCGCCTGGGGCGACGACGAGCCCGACGCCGGCGAGCAGCGGTTCGAGGTCGTCCTCGGCGACGTACCGACCGATCTGCTGCTCGAGGCGAAGGCACACATCGACAACCTCGTCCGTGAGTTCAGCCTGGCCGGAGCCGCCGGCGATGGGCCGGCGGCGGAGCTGCCTGACCACCTCGTTCGGCTGATCACGACAGTCGTGCACGGCTTCAGCGACGCGCGCGACGCGATCAAGCGGCAGGCGCTTGCGGCCGCTCGTGACGGCGCCGTCCGGACCCGGCTCGTGCTCAGCCTGCCGCTGTCGGCAGCGGACGCAGGCGAGGCCTACCTCGCGGCGCTCGACGACGCCGATGAGTACTCACGAGCCGCGCGGTTGCTGACGCTGGAGACGCCGCCGGACCACCGGCTGTTCCGACGGTGGTACGTGAACGCGGTCGTGCAGCAGCTGCGTCAGGTGGCGGCCGGCCACCGGCCGCAGCCGGTCACGCCTTTCGAGGACCACCTGGTCGGCGAGATACGTCGGCTGTCGGTGCTCCAGCGGGTGAGCGAACGAGCAGCGCGGCTGCAGCGCGTCACCGCGGCGCTGGCCCGCGCGCGCACCCCCGAAGACGTGGCTGCCGTCGTCGTCTCCGAAGGCGTCGAGGCGATGGGCGCCTCCGGCGGTGGCCTCCTCGTGCCGGCAGGTGACGGCGAGCACGTGGCCGTTCCCGGTGTCGTCGGCTATGACAGAGAGCTCGTCGAATCGCTGCGCGAAGAGCGGCTGGACGCGCCGTTGCCGGCCGCCACGGCGCTGCGCACCGGCGCATCGGTCTGGCTGGAGTCGCAGGAGGACCGCGACCGTCAGTTCCCCGCGCTGCGCGGCTTCGAGTCGGCGACGGTGTCGATGTGCGCGGTTCCGTTGCTCGCGGCCGGCCGCACCATCGGTGCGCTGCGCTTCAGCTTCACCGGCCGCAAGCTGTTCGACCAGAACGAGCGCGAGTTCGTCGAGGCGCTCGCCGCCTTGACAGCCCAGACGCTTCAACGGACCGAGACCTACCAGGCCGAGCGTGAGGACTCCCTGGCGCTGCAGCGGGCGCTGCTCCCCAGTGAGGGCATCGCGATCAACGGCTGGGACATCGCGACCTACTACAGCCCCGCCGGCGATGAGGAGGCCGGCGGTGACTTCTACGACGTCCTGCCGGTCGGACGTGGTCGGATCGCCGCGGTCGTCGGTGACGTGATGGGCCGGGGCGTCGAGGCGGCGGCGGCGATGGCGCAGATCCGGTCCACGATCCGCGCCTACGCCGTGGACGATGCGGACCCCGTCAGCATCTTCACCCGCGTCGACCACTTCTTCGATGTCCTCAACCTCTCGCAGCTCGTCACCGCGCTCTACTTCCTCGCCGACGAGAGCAGCGACCTCGTTCACGTCGCGAGCGCCGGGCATCTCCGTCCGCTGCTCATCGACGAGCGCGGCAGCCGCCTGGTCGAGACGGCCGGCGGGACACCCTTCGGTGTCGGCGGCTTCCCGCGGGAGCTCGTGACCTTCGAGCTGCCCCGCGGCTCGGCTCTGGTTGCCGTCACCGACGGTCTCGTCGAGCGACGTGGCGAGGACATCGATGAGGGCGTGCAGCGGCTCATCGACGCGACGGCGGGTGCGGCCACCTGGTCGGCGCAGCAGATCCTCGACCACGTCGTCGCCAGGGCCGCCGCCGAGCGCACCCACGACGACGATGTGACCGTGCTGGTTCTCCGGCGCCACTGACATCCGGGCGCAGGCGGTCTAGAGCTCGATCTGCGTGCCCATCACGACCGTGCGTTCGGCCGGCAGGGCGAAGTAGTCAGCGGGGTTCGCCGCGTTCTGCGCCAGGGTGATGAACAGCATCTTCCGCCACCGGGACATCTCCTTGCCGGACCCGCGCTGGATGGTGGCGCGGGAGAGGAAGTACGACGCATTGCTCGTGTCGACGTCGACCTCGCCGCCTTCGGCGCTCGCGTCGCGCAGCGCCCGCGGGATGTTCGGGGTGTCCGAGAACCCATAGCTGAGCGTGAGGTGAGCGATCCCGTCGTCGTCGTAGCCGAGGTTGTCGACGGTGAGCCGCCGCCCCGCGGGCACGTGGGGGATGTTCTCGGCGACGGCGGAGACGATCACGACGTGCTCGTGCAGGATCTTGTTGTGCTCGACGTTGGCGCGCAGCGCGAGCGGCGTCGTCTCCTTGCCGGCATGAGGGAAGATCGCCGTGCCGGAGACGCGGTGCACGGGATGCTTGCGCAGCTCCTCGACGAAGTCGCGCAGCCGGCCCTCCTGCTCCCTGCGTCGCTCGGTGGCGACGATCCGGCCGCGTTGCCACGTCGACATCGTCGTGAAGACGAGCGTCGCGATGACCAGCGGCAGCCAGCCGCCGCGGACGACCTTCGTCAGGTTGGCGGTGAAGAAGGTCAGCTCGACGGCCCCGAACGCGATCGCGACCAGCGCCAGGCGCCACGCCCGCCAGTGCCACAGCGAGCGGGCCACAACCATGAGCAGGATCGTGTCGACGAGCAAGGCGCCCGTGACGGCCACGCCGTAGGCGGTGGCCAGCCGTTCGGACGACCGGAAGCCCAGAGCCAGGGCGAGCACGCCGAGGAACAACGCGGCGTTGACCAGTGGCAGGTAGATCTGGCCGGCCTCCTCCTCCGACGTCTGCCGGACCCGAAGCGGGGGAAGCAGCCCGAGCTGCCCGGCTTGGCGCGAGACCGAGAACGCGCCGGAGATCACAGCCTGTGACGCGATGACCGTCGCCGCCGTCGCGAGCACGACCATCGGCACCCGCGCCCAGTGCGGGAGCAGGAGGAAGAACGGGTTGGCCCGCGCGTCAGGGTGCCGGAGGAGCAGCGCGCCCTGGCCGAGGTAGTTGATGATCAGCGCCGGGAACACGACCGCGAACCAGGCGCGACGGATCGGCGGTCGGCCGAAGTGCCCCATGTCGGCGTACAGCGCCTCTGCGCCGGTGATGGCGAGGACGATCGCGCCCATCGCGATGAAGGTCAGGCCGGGGTGCGCGAAGACGAACGCCACGGCGTAGGTCGGTGACAAGGCGCGCAGTGTCGACGGCTGCTTCACGATCTCCTGGCCGCCGGCGACGGCGAGCGTGGCGAACCACGCGAACATCACCGGCCCGAAGAGCGCACCGACGCGGCGCGTCCCGTAGCGCTGTACGGCAAACAGCAAGGTGAGGATGACGACGGCAATCGGCAGCACGAGGTGCGAGAGCCCCGGCGTCGCGACCTTCAGGCCCTCGACCGCCGAGAGGACCGAGATGGCCGGCGTGATGACGGAGTCGCCGTAGAACAGAGACGCACCGACGATGCCGAGCACCAGCGCAATCCGTACGCCGTGCTTGCGGTCGCGAAGCAGCCGTCCGGCCAGCGCGGTCAGCGCCATCACGCCGCCCTCACCGTCGTTGTCGGCGCGCATGATGACGACGACGTACTTCAACGTGACGATCAGCGTCACCGACCAGAAAAGCAGCGAGATGACGCCGTAGACGTCGTCCGGCGCCGCCTGGATGCTTCCGCGGTCGAGGGCGAAGACCGTCTTCAGCGCATAGAGCGGGCTGGTGCCGATGTCGCCGAAGACGATGCCCAGCGCGGCGAGTGTGGTCGCGACCCTGCCGACGTCCTTGGCCGTCGCCGAGCGCCGCGGCCGCGCTCGCTCGGCGGCCGCGTTGGCGCCGGGGTCGCCGACGACGTGGTAGGTGGGCACGCAGCTCTTCCTTCTCCCGCGGCCTACTGGCCGGCAGCGTCGGCGGCAAGGCGGCCGGCGGCTTCGAGCATCACAGCGTGGACGAACGCCTGCGGCAGGTTGCCGCGCAGCTGTCGCTGCCGCACGTCGTACTCCTCGCTGAACAGCCCCGGCGGCCCGCAGGCCGCGCGGTTGCGCTCGAAGAACCGCGCAGCCGAGATGTGGTCGCCGGCAGCATGGTCGGCCATGGCCATCAGGAACCCGCACAGCACGAACGCCCCCTCGGCGTCCTCGAGCGGTCCTGGTCCCTGCCGGAAGCGGTAGACGAAGTGGTCGCGGCACAGGTCGCGACGGATCGCTTCACGGGTTGCAGCCGTCCGCGGGTCGTCCGGAGCGACAGCCCCGCGGATGCCGGCGAGCAGCAACGCCGCGTCCACGTTCTCGTCCTCGGGTGAGCGCTGCCATCGTCCGGACGGGTGCAGGCTGTCCGACGCCACCTGCGCGAGGATCGTGTCGGCGAGCGAGGTCCACTCTGCGGCCTGCTTGCCGGGAGCATGTCGGCTGACGTCGCGGAGCCCGGCGACGCACATCAGTCGGGAGTGCGTCCAGCGCTGCGCGTCGATCTCCCAGATGCCGTTGTCCGGCTCCTTCCACCGGCGCGCGATGGCGTCGGCGGCAGCCTCGACCGCATGCCAGTTCGTGGTCTCGATGCGGTCGCAGTCGGCAGCCGCGGCGAACAGCTGCAGGGCTTCACCGAAGGAGTCGAGCTGGAACTGCACGTTGGCACGGTTGCCCGCGATGTCGCTGCCGCCGGGATAGCCGTCCAGCCCCCGGAGCTTCCGCTCGTCGGGCACCTCGTCACCCAGGATCGTGTAGGCCGGCTTGAGCTCCGGTCCGTGCGCCAGCAGCTGCTCGCTGACGAACCGCACGGCGTCGTCGACGATGATGTCCGCGCCTGCTGCGGCAGCCGCCTGGCCGGCGTAACACTGGTCGCGGATCCAGACGTAGCGGTAGTCGTAGTTGCGGCCCTGCTCGGCGCGTTCAGGCAACGCCATGGTGGCGGCGGCGACCATGCCGCCGCTCGCAGCCGTCAGGCCGCGCAGGACGGTGAACGCGGTCATGGCGTCGACCGGCGCGATCGTGCCACCGAGATCCGGCTTCGCCGAGGACCACGCGTTCGCCGTCACCTCCCACTGCTCTCGTGCCTCGGGTGGTTCGTCGTCGAACGGACGGTCGGAGATCTCGAGGACGAGGTCCCACTGCTCACCGGGCCGGACGACCCGTTGCGTGACGTAACCCAGCGCGGTCCGTCGTACGTCGTCCAGACCCGACCATCGCAGGTTCAGACGCCCCGTGCGGGCGGTCCAGACTCCTCCGCGTCGGCGAACGTCGTCGAGAGCCGCGGCGCCGAACCGGTCGTGGGCCGCGAGGACCGCGCGCATCGGCGTCGCACTGTCCTGTGCGCAGACCGAACGCAGGATCACCGCGCGGTGCGGGTCGCCGGGGAAGGCGAGCGCGTCGCGGGACTCGACGATTCCCTCGCTCGTCGCCCAGCGGCTGCGCCAGATCAGCGACCCCGGCTCGTAGTAGCCGCCCCAGACGTGCCGGTCGACGTCGGGCGTGACGGCGTAGAGGCCCTTGCCGCCGATGAGAGTCGAGAAGACGGCGTCGTCGTGCCAGCGGGGCGCACACATCCACGCGATGTCACCGCGGGAGCCGATCAGGGCGCCGCGCTCACCGTCGGCGATCAGCGAGTACTCACGCAGGACCTGCGGCGGGTACTGCGCCGAGACGTCCACCACGCGGTGCATCCTGCCCAACCTGGTCGAGTGTGACGCAATCCACCTCGACCGAGCGCGCGCAGGGTGGATTTCGTCACACTCGACCGGGGGTGCGGCCCGAACGCGATTCGGTCATACTTCCCGGATGGCAGACACAGCGATGGAGCACGTCGACGTCCTCGTGATCGGCGCCGGGCTGTCCGGCGTCGGCGCCGGCTGTCACCTGACGATGAGCTGCCCGAACAAGTCGTTCGTGATCCTCGAGTCGCGCGACACCATCGGTGGCACCTGGGACCTGTTCCGCTACCCCGGCATCCGCTCCGACTCCGACATGTACACCCTCGGCTACCCCTTCCGGCCGTGGAAGGAGGCGAAGGCGATCGCGGACGGGCCGTCGATCCTTCGTTACGTGCGCGAGACCGCGCAGGAGTTCGGCGTGGACAAGAAGGTGCGCTTCCGGCACAAGGTCGTCAGCGCGTCGTGGTCGACCGAGGACGTCCGCTGGACCGTCGACATCGAGCGCACAGACACCGGCGAGCGCCTGCAGATGACGGCGGACTTCCTGCTGACCTGCACCGGCTACTACCGCTACGACGAGGGCTACACGCCGGACTTCCCGGGGACGGACCGCTTCCGCGGGACGATCGTGCACCCGCAGCACTGGCCGGAGGATCTCGACTACACCGGCAAGCGGGTCGTTGTCATCGGCAGCGGCGCGACAGCGGTGACGTTGGTGCCGTCGATGGCGCCGACCGCCGCTCACGTGACGATGCTGCAGCGGTCGCCGTCGTACGTCTTGTCACTGCCGGAACAGGACCCGCTCGCGAAGCTGTTGCGCAAGTTCCTGTCACCGAGCGCGGCGTTCCCGGTCATCCGCTGGAAGAACGTGCTCACGGCGACGCTGTTCTACCAGCTCAGCAAGCGCCGGCCGAAGCTCGTCAAGAGGCTGCTGCGCAAGGGGCTCGAGGCGGCACTGCCGTCGGGCTACGCGATCGACACGCACTTCAAGCCGAAGTACGACCCGTGGGACCAGCGTCTGTGCTTCGTTCCGGACGGCGACCTGTTCAAGGTGCTGAGCGACGGGTCTGCCTCGGTCGAGACCGACACCATCGACACGTTCACCGAGTCCGGAATCCGGCTGGCGTCGGGCAAGGAGCTCGAGGCGGACATCATCGTCACGGCGACCGGGCTCAACATGCTCGCGGTCGGCGGCATGAAGTTCGTCGTCGACGGGCGGCCGATGAAGCTGTCGGAGACGGTCGGCTACAAGGGGATGATGTTCAGCGGCATCCCCAACCTGGCGACCGCGGTCGGCTACACCAACGCGTCGTGGACGCTGAAGTGCGACCTGACCTGCGAGTACGTCTGCCGGCTGCTCAACTACATGGACGAGGAGGGCTACCGGCAGGTCGTGCCGAGCCGGCCGGACCCGTCGGAGCCGACGCTCCCGTTCATCGACCTCAAGTCCGGCTACGTGCAGCGGTCGATCGACGACTTCCCGCGGCAGGGGACGAAGGCGCCGTGGCGGCTCTACCAGAACTACATCCGCGACGTCATGCTGCTGCGGCACGGGAAGCTCGCCGACGAGGCCCTGCAGTTCACCCGCGGCGGTCGTCGTGCCTCGGCTCGTGACGAGGACCGCGCCCCCGCCGCCTGACGGCGATGTTGAGTGCGACGTAATCCCCCTTGCAGCACCTGCAGTTAGGGGGATTACGTCGCACTCAACAAAGTGGTGGGGTCAGGTCCTGCCGGCGGTGAACATCCCGACGACGTCCGGGATCGCGTTGTTGCAGAGCACGTCGACATCGATGAGCTTGCCCTGGGCGCTGGCGACGTACTGCGCCATCTCGGCCGGTCGCCCGCCGAGGCCTGCCTTGCACAACGGCTGCACATCGCGGTAGTCGATGACCGACGTCGCGAGCCAGACCGGCATCGTCAACCTCGCGCCGCCGGTGATCTGCTGCCACATCGGCACCGACGAGTAGACGCCGACAGTCAGTCCACGCGCCTGCAAGGCGTGGGCGGCTCCGTTGATGACGGCAACGTTGGTCGCCGCGTCGTTCGACCAGTGGTTGAGCACCTCGACGTCGAGCCAGATCGTCTGCACCGCCAGGCCGGCGTGACGGGCGCGAGCCAGGCCGTCGATGGCTGCCCGGGCACCGTAGCTCGTCGCGTCCTCACCGCGCGGAGCGTCGAGGTTGAGGTAGGCGGCGTAACCGCTGCGCTGTTTCGCGTAGGCGACCTGCTCGGCGAGGCACGGGTTGTCGGTGAAAGGCCGACCGCCGTTGACCCCGACGGTCGCGAAGCCTGCGGGGAGCGACGGGATGCCGTCGCACTGCGGCCACGACACGTCGACGCCCCAGAACGTCGCGAGCCTCGTCGCTTGCGTGCCGGAAGAAGTGTGCGCGTCGCGCGGTGCGACCTGCGGGGCCGCGGTCGGCGGCGCCGCAGGCTCGTTGAACGGCGCCTGGACGGTCGATGCGCCCGGCTGCGTCAGCTGGGTCCCGGGAGGTGCCGCCTCCGAGCCCGGAGCGTTCGCGACCAGGACGCCGGCACCGACCGCGAGCGCAGCGACGATCCCCGCGCCGAGCAGGCGGGTCGTCGTACGGCGTCCAGGCGGGGCGGCGGACGACATGAGCGAGGAGGCTCCCGGGGAAGCGGGCAAATGGGGCGGTAGGCCCATGGTAAACGGGAACAAAACTCCTCGCTGCTACCGTTGGACGTGCAGACGGCGCCATGCCGTCCCTCCCGCGGGCGAGTTGCCCGCGCGGTCGCAGTTTGTGAGTGCTCCCACCGCCTCGTCGGTCACCGGGCCTGCTTGCGAAAGTCCGCGGCCCTCGTGACACCTGGAGCACCAATGACTCGCCCCACCTCGGGTGGCGCCACCGCGCGCCGCCGACCACGCCCGTCGCACCACCGTCGGACCCCGACCACCCACGCCCGTACGGCGCCACCGCGCACCTCCGCCCTGGAGGCGATGCTCGACGCCGCGGCTGCTCAGCCTGCGCCCGCGCCGCGCGACTTCGCCCAGCTCGGTCTGCCCGCGCCTCTCGTCACGACGCTCGCGCGGCGTGGCTTCACCGGACCGTTCGCGATCCAGTCCCGCGCTCTGCCGGACGCGCTTGCCGGACGCGACGTGCTCGGTCGGGCCCAGACCGGCTCGGGCAAGACGCTCGCGTTCGGCCTCGCGGTGATCGCACGGCTGCACGCCGGCGACCGCCCGACGCCGGCCACCGCGCCGCGTGCGCTCATCCTCGCGCCGACCCGTGAGCTCGCCAACCAGGTCGCCGACGAGCTGGCCCCGCTCGCGCACTCGCTCAACCTGCGGGTCGCGCCGGTCTACGGCGGCGCGCCGATGGGGCGGCAGATCGACCGGCTCCGCCGCGGCGTCGACATCCTCGTCGCGACGCCGGGTCGCCTGCAGGACCTGATCGAGCAGAAGGTCGCCACCCTCGCGCACATCGAGATCACCGTGCTCGACGAGGCGGACCACATGGCCGATCTCGGGTTCATGCCCGCGGTCACGAAGCTGCTCGACATGACGCCGACCGGCGGTCAGCGCCTGCTGTTCTCCGCCACTCTCGACCGCGGCGTCGACCGGCTCGCGCAGCGCTATCTCACCGACCCGGCTGCGCACGCCGTCGCGTCGTCCCGCGCGGCGGTCGACACGATGGAACATCGCGTCTTCACCGTGAAGGCCGAGGACAAGGTCGCGGTCGCCACCGCGATCGCCGCGCGTCCGGCCCGCTCGCTGTTCTTCGTGCGGACCAAGCACGGTGCCGACCGGCTCGCGAAGCAGCTGACGCGTTCCGGCGCCGATGCCGTGGCGATCCACGGAAACCTCAACCAGAACCAGCGCGAGCGCGCCCTCCGCGCCTTCACGGCGGGCCACAGCCGCGTGCTCGTCGCGACCGACGTCGCCGCCCGCGGCATCCACGTCGACGACGTCGACCTGGTCGTGCACTTCGACCCGCCGAACGACCACAAGGACTACCTGCACCGCTCCGGCCGCACCGCGCGCGCGGGGGCCACCGGCACCGTGCTGTCGCTCGTCGAGCCGGCCCAGTTGCGGAGTGTCGAGAAGCTGCACGCGGACGCGTCGGTCACGACCACCACCTCGCGGGTCGACGCCTCGCATGCCGATGTCGTCGCGATCGCCACGTCGGGTGAGCCGATCGTCGTCTCCGGCCCGCCGCCTGCCGCGCCCGGGCCCCAGCCGGTACGCCGGCCGCGCCCGGCAACGCCTCGGCGCGGCGGCGTTCACTCCGGCCGAGGGCGGGAACGCCGGAAAGCGTGAGCAAGCAGTACTACTGGGACCTGCGTAACCCCGACGGCGCGATGCTCGGCCTCGAGTTCGCCCGCGGCGTCTCCGCCCCGACTGACGTGATGCTCGCGCACGCGTTGCCGGAGCGGGTCGACGTCGTCGTCCGTGACGAGAACGGCAACGTCGTCGCCAGCGGGGACGGGCTCGAGCATCCCGAGACCTCGCCGATCGCGCGGCTGCGCGTCGACGGCGACACGGTCACGCGGGAGAACATCTGGCCCGGCGAGGGTGAGATCGGCCAGCTGGTGATCCTCCCGGGCGGCGAGGTCGGCACCGTCTGCGAGTGGACCCATGCCGACGACCACAGCAGCTGGCGCTGGAAGGTCGAGTTCCTCGGCGGCAACTGACGCGTTGTCCGCGAGCGGCAACTTGCGTGTTGCGGTGACGTAAGACTCCCGACACATGGATCGGTCACGGTTGACGCATGACCGACCTACTGACGTCAACCACGGACGATCTCGATCTCGATCTCGCGTTCGGTTTTGCGCGCCTGCGGATCGAGCTTCCTGACCACCCGGGTGCGCTGGCTGCCATCAGCAGAGTGCTGGCTGCCCGCCGGCTCAATGTCGTCGAGCTGGCGATCCACGAGGTCGACGGCGAGCGAGCGGTCGACGAGATCGTCGTCCACGGCCCCGTCCCTGACCACAGCGAGCTCGCGCCGGCGCTGGCCGGCGCGGGAGCAGATCTGCTGTCGATCGCGCGGTGCGAGATGCGGGGCGATCCGGTCGTGAGCGCCCTCACGTGGGTCACGGCCACGCTCAAGGCGCCGAGTCGTCGCAGCGCGCTCGCGACCGGTCTGCGCACGCTGACCGGGCTCGACAACCTCTACGTCGCCGCTGTCGAGGAGGCCGTGCTCTGGCCGATCGGAGCGGCCGCCGTGCGAGCGGGCCGCCTTGTCCTGCAGCGGCTCGCGCAGTCGCCCGAACCGTTGCGCACGGTGTCCGACGGAACCGGCTCCGGCGTGTGGGTGCTCGCGGCGCCCGACTCCGGTGACCCGTCCCTCGTGGTCCTTGCCGCACGGCCGTACTCGATGCGGTTCACCGCCACGGAGCTCAACCGGCTGTCAGCCGTGCTCGACTGCCGTCGCGGTCTTGTCGACGCCCGGACGCATCCGGCCGACACCACGTTGATGCGCTGGTCGCGCGGGCTGGCCGGCAACGCCTGAACCTCCCTGGAAGAAAGGCGCGCAAAACCGCAGAATTCGGTTCGGATACCCGTCGTCCGTCCCAGCCGGAGGTCTGCTCTCCATGTCGCGCCGCTTCGCGCCGCGCCGGCTCGTCATCGCCGGCACCGCACTCGCCCTTGCCGTTCCCGCCACGGTCGCGGCCGTCCAGGCCTCCGCCGACTCCACGTCGGGCCCGCTCGGCCTGACCTGCGCTTCCCAGTCGAGCGACGGGGTCAGCTACTCGTTGTGCTCGGGCGAGATCCCGAGTTTCGACGGCATCGGGCTGGACGTCGACCTCACGCTGCCGGCCGGCGCCACGGCGCCGTACCCGACGATCCTGATGATGCACGGCTGGGGCAACAACAAGCACGAGTGGGAGTCGTCGACGAAGGACGGCGACGGCGCCGACAAGTACCACTGGAACAACGTCTGGTTCGCCTCCCGCGGCATCGCGACGCTCACCTACACGGCGCGCGGCTTCGGTGAGTCGTGCGGCATCACCGACACCGACGCCAACTGCCCGAAGACGGGTGTGCACCTCGCCGACCGTCGATGGGAGACGAAGGACAGCCAGACGCTGCTCGGCGACCTCGTCGACGCGGGTGTCGCGGACCCGAGCCGGCTCGCGGCGTCGGGCGGCTCCTACGGCGGCGGCCAGTCGTGGCTGCTCGCGACGTCGATGCCATGGCAGTCGGCGAAGGGCACGACGCTGCAGCTGTCCGCGGCGGTGCCGAAGTACCCGTGGACCGACCTCGCCTACTCGCTCGCGCCGAACGGCCGCGAGAACGACGACCCGTACGTCCTCGCGGACGACACCGACCACACGACGCCGTACGGCGTGGAGAAGCTGTCGTACGACGGCGGTCTGTACGCCACCGGCCGGTCGAGCGGTCACGGTCGCTACAACCCGCCGGACGGCCTGCCCGACGACCCGGCCTCGCAGCTCGACGCGCTGTTCGCGTGGACCAACAAGGGCGAGCCCTACGACGAGCCGGTGTCGCAGACGTTCATCCAGGACTTCCGCAACAAGTCGGCCTACTACGCGGACCCGTACTTCGCCGGCGTGAAGCAGTACTACGACACCGACGGCGCCAGCGGCGTGAAGCCGGTGCCCGTCTTCTCGATCCAGGGCTTCACCGACCCGCTGTTCCCGGCGGTCGAGACGCTGCAGATGTACCGCAAGCTCAAGGCGTTCGACCCGGACTACCCCGTCTACATCGCGTTCGGCGATGTCGGCCACTCCAACGCGCAGAACGTTCCGGCGCAGTGGAAGTGGCTCAACACCGCGGCCAACCAGTTCCTCGGTCAGCAGCTCCTGGCTCAGGGCAACGGCACGCCGACCACGTCCGTGACTGCATTCGTCACGCACTGCCCGGCGGCTGACACTGACCAGCACTACTCCGGCACGTCATGGGACGCGATTCGCAGTGGCGTCATCACGGCGACGTCGGCCTCGAGCCGTACGACGACCAACCCGGCCACCGACACGACCGGTCTCGCCGACGACCCGATCACCAACAGTGGCTGCCTCACGACCTCGTCGTCGTCGAACGACGCGGCCAGCTCCTGGTCGTGGACGGTGCCGGCATCCGGGTTCACGCAGCTCGGCCTCCCGCGCCTCACCTTCGGCACCTGGTCGATGGCCGGGACGGACGCGACGCTCGCGGTCCGGCTGTGGGACGTCGGCCCGGACGGCAGCAAGACCCTTGCCGACCGCGGCATCTACCGCATCACCAGCGCGACCGATGACCAGGCGAAGCCGCTGTCGTTCGAGCTCTACGGCAACTGCTGGGACTGGCAGGCCGGCCACACCATGCAGCTGCAGGTGACGCAGGTGGACACGCCCTACTTCCGCCCGGACAACGAGTCGAGCACGCTCACGCTGAGCGCGCCGAAGCTCGATGTCCCGACCGCGGAGACGCACGCCGGCACGCCACCACTCGTCGCGCCGTAGGGCTCACGCGACTGGATGACGCCGCTGCGGTTCGCGGCCCGCGGGTTGCTGCGGCCGCGGCTGCGGCGGCGTCGCCGGGATCGGCAGCGTCACCGCTTCGTGCTCGGTCAGCTCGAAGGCCTCCCCGTGGTGCGTGAGGTGCAGCCTGGTGCCGCCGTCGGTCAGCGCGTACGTCGCCTTGTCCGGGCGGATGTCCACGCGCAGCCGCGCGCCGCGGTAGAGGAGGTTGAACCGCAGCCGGCTCAGCCCGCCGGGCAGTCGCGGCGCGAACGTCAGCCGGCCGGAGTGGTCTCGCGTCCCGCCGAACCCGCACACCAACGCCGACCAGGCGCCCGCCAGTGACGCCATGTGCAGGCCGTCGCGGGTGTTGTGCTTGAGGTCGCGTAGGTCGACGAGCGCGGCTTCCGCGGCGTAGTCCAGCGCAAGGTCGAGGTGACCGACCTCGGCCGCGATGACCGCCTGTGTCGAGGCCGACAGCGACGAGTCGCGCACGGTCAGCGCCTCGTAGTAGTCGAAGTTGCGACGCTTCTGTTCGGGGGTGAACGCGTCGCCGCACAGCTGCATCGCCAGCACGAGGTCGGCCTGCTTGACGACCTGCTTCCGATAGAGGTCGAAGTAGGGGTAGTGCAGGAGCAGCGGGTAGTGATCCGCGGGGGTTGCTTGGAAGTCCCAGGTCGCATGCTCGGTGAACGACTCGTCCTGCGGGTGGACCTGCAGATGCTCGTCGTACGGGATGACCATGTCGTTGGCGGCATCGCGCCAGCTCGCGGTCTCCTCGACGTCCACGCCGAGCTCGCGCGCGTCCTCCGGGTGCCTTGCGCACACCTCCGCAGCCGCGAGCATGTTGCGCCGGGCCATCAGGTTGGTGAACACGTTGTTGTCGACGAGGGCGCTGTATTCGTCCGGGCCCGTGACGCCGTCGATCCGGAAGCGCCCCTGGGTGTCGTGATGACCGAGGCTGCGCCACAGCCGTGCCGTCTCGACGAGGATGAGCAGAGCGGTGGTGCGCTCGAACTCCCCGTCGCCGGTCGCGTTCACATAGCGGATCGCGGCGTCCGCGATGTCGGCGTTGATGTGGAACGCCGCCGTGCTCGCCGGCCAGTAGGCGGAGCATTCCTCGCCGTGAATCGTGCGCCAGGGGAAGGCCGCACCCTGCAGGCCGAGCTGCTGCGCGCGCACGCGCGCCTGGTCGATCGTGAAGCAGCGCCAGCGCAGCTCGTCGGCCGCCGCGTGCGGGATGGTGTAGGTGAGCATGGGCAGGACGAACGTCTCGGTGTCCCAGAAGCAGTGCCCGTCGTATCCGTTGCCCGTCAGGCCCTTCGCCGGAATCGGGCGTCGCTCCGCCCGGGCACCCGCCTGCATGACGTGGAAGAGCGCGAAGCGCACCGCCTGCTGGAGCTCCGCGTCGCCGTCGACCTCGACGTCGGCACCGTCCCAGAAGTCGTCGAGGAAGTCGCGCTGCTCCTTCACGAGCCCGGCCCAGCCGGCGTGCTTCGCGCCGGTGAGAGCAGCCGCGACCTGGTCACGCACCGCCGGCACCGAGCGCAACGACGACCAGCCGTAGGAGAGGTACTTCACGACCTCGAGTCGCTCACCCGGCTGGAGCACGAGGGTGATCGACATCCGGGCGAGGTCGGGGTAGAGCTCGTTGTGGGTCGCGAGGTCCTTGACCCCGCTGACGTCGTGGTCCATCGCCGCGGCCATCCGCAGACTGCTCTCCTTGGTGGAGTGCACGAGGACGGCGGCAAGGTCGTGCTGTGCCTGATGCTCCGCCCGCAGCGGGTTGGAGACCGTGCTCGCGACCCGCGGATCGCCTTCGACACTCGGCAGCTGCTCGTTGGCGACGAGCTCGGACTGTACGACGACCCTGATGGGCTGGTCGTCGAGCGCTTCGACCCGGTAGCGCACCGCTGCGACCGCTCGTTGGGTCAGCGAGACGAGCCGCGTCGACTCGATGTGCACGCGTCGATGGGTCGGGGTGATCCAGTCGACGTCACGCGTCAGAGTGCCGGCGCGGAGGTCGAGGACGCGTTCGTGTGAGCAGACCTCGCCGTAGCGCAGGTCGAACGGCTCGTCGTCGACCAGCAGGCGGATCAGCTTGCCGTTGGTGACGTTGATCAGTGTCTGGCCGTCCTCCGGGTAGCCGTAGCCGGCTTCCGCATAAGGCAGCGGACGGCGTTCGTAGAAGCCGTTGAGATAGGTGCCGGGCAGCGCATGCGGCTCACCCTCGTCGAGGTTTCCGCGCAGCCCGATGTGGCCGTTGGAGAGCGCGAACATCGACTCCGACTGGCTCAGCAGATCGGCGTCGAACCGAGTCTCCCGGAGGACCCACGGCTCGACCGGGAACACCTGGTCCGAGATCACGCGAGCAGCTCGCTCAGGTCGCGGACGACGACATCGGCGCCGTGTGACCGGAGCTCGTCGGCCTGGCCGACCCGGTCGACGCCGACGACGATGCCGAAGTTGCCGGCCCGGCCGGCGGCGACACCGGCCAGAGCGTCCTCGAACACCGCTGCGGCATCCGGCCCGACGCCGAGCTCGGCCGCGCCCGCGAGGAACGTGTCGGGCGCCGGCTTGCCCTTGAGGCCGCGTTGTTTCGCCACGACGCCGTCGATGCGCGCGTCGAAGCAGTCCGTGAGGCCGGTGCACTCCAGGACGTCCAGGGTGTTGGCGCTGCTCGACACGACTGCGGTCTTCAGGCCGGCCGACCGCACCTTGCGGACGTAGTCGACCGACCCGGGATAGGTCTCGACCCCGTCCTCGTGGATCTTCGCGAGCACGAGGTCGTTCTTCCGGTTGCTCAGGCCCTGGATGGTCGGCGCACCGGGCGGGTCGTTCTCGCTGCCTTCCGCCAGCTCGATGCCGCGAGACGCGAGGAAGTCGCGGGTGCCGTCGAGCCGCGGCTTGCCGTCGACGTACTCGTCGTAGTCGTGACCTGCGTCGAACTCGACGTACGGCGTCCCGGTCTGTTCGGCATGCCGGCGAAGGAACTCGTCGAACATCTGTTTCCATGCCGCCGCGTGCACCTTGGCGGTCTGCGTCAGCACCCCGTCGAGGTCGAAGAGGCAGACGGTCACGGCTGCGGGCAGCCCGAAGTGCTCGTTGTCATCGACCACATGGGGCATTCTGCCCGAACTCAGCAGAGACAGAACTCCACGTCGTACTTCTGCAGGACTCCGAACAGCGCCATGCCATCCGGCTGCCAGTCGCTGTCCCGCGCGACCTCCCACAGGTCGCAGAACATCTCGCCGGTGCGCAGTGCCGGCGTCGTGCGCCACCGCATGACGACTCCGTCGTCGGTCGCCCACATCTGATGCGCGGTGTCGGCCGGGACCTCGATCTCCTCACCGACGGCGACGCTGTGCCGGCTGCCGTCGACGATCGCCTCGATCGCGCCGGCCAGCACGGTGAAGTGCTCGGCCTGCGACGGATGCTTGTGCATCGGGGGCGGCGGGTTGTTGGGCGGATACGTCACCTCGATCTCGAGGTAGCTGCCCCCGGTCGACTCGGCCGTCGCGAGAAAGACCGTCTTCGTGCCCGCCTTGGGGTTGATCAACTCGGTTCCGACCTCGGGAGTCACGCCGGTAACCTTAGGTGGCGCAAGCGGGGGATTTCTTGCCGTTGCGGAACGTCACAGGGGGACAAAGGTGTCGAGTGTGGCGACTCGGGTCATCGTCGGTCGGCGGACCAAGTGGCTCGTGCTGGTGTTCTGGATCGTGCTCGTCGGTCTCGCGGGACCGTTCGCCGGCAAGCTGAGCGGCGCCGAGAAGAACGACGCGAAGAACTGGCTGCCGGGCAAGGCGGAGTCGACGAAGGTCCTCGACCTCCAGACGGCGTTCCAGTCGCCGAACACCATCCCGGCGGTCGTCGTCTACGAGCGGCCGGGCGGGCTCACCTCCGCCGACAGGGCGAAGATCGCGGCTGACACGAAGCAGTACGCCCGCGTCGGCACGATCGACGGCCAGATCACCGGCCCGATCTTCTCCAGGGACGGCGCCGGTGCGCAGGTCGTCCTGCCGCTGGACCTCGGCAAGGACGGGTGGAACCGCGCGAGCAAGGTGGTCGACAAGATCACCGCGATCGCGCGTACGTCGCCAGGTCTCAGTGTTCACGTCACCGGGCCGGCGGGTTTTGCCGCCGACTCCGCGGATGCCTTCAAGGGCATCGACGGCACGCTGCTGTTCGCAGCACTGGGTGTCGTCATCGTCATCCTGCTGCTGACCTACCGCAGCCCCGTGCTGTGGCTGCTGCCGGTCATCAGTGCAGGTATCGCTCTCACGGCTGCGCAGGCGTTCATCTACTTCCTCGCCACGCACGCCGGCCTGACCGTCAATGCGCAAAGTGCGGGCATCCTCACGGTGCTCGTCTTCGGTGCCGGCACCGACTACGCGCTGCTGTTGATCGCGAGATACCGCGAGGAGCTGCGCCGGCACGAGGACCGCCACGAGGCGATGGCCATCGCCCTGCATCGTGCGGGACCGGCCATCATCGCGAGCGCCGGCACGGTGGCGATCGGCATGCTCTGCCTGCTGTTCGCCGAGATGAACTCCACCAAGGGTCTCGGCCCGGTCGCCGCGATCGGCGTCGTCATCGCCCTGCTGTCGATGATGACGCTGCTGCCGGCGCTGCTCGTCATCGTCGGCCGTTGGATCTTCTGGCCGAAGCGGCCGCACTTCGGCAGCGCCGAGCCGACGGCCACGGGCGCCTGGGCGCGGGTCGGCGCCGCGATCGGCCGGCGACCGCGCCAGGTGTGGGTCGCGACCGCGCTGATCCTCGGGGTGCTGGCCATCGGCATCGTCGACCTGCACGCGAGTGGCCTGTCCAACAAGGACTCCTTCCGCGGGCACCCGGACTCGGTGACCGGTGAGGCCGTCCTGTCGCGGCACTTCCCGGCCGGTGCCGGGCAGCCACTCGTCATCATCGCCAATGCCTCCGCGTCGCCGCTCGTCGCGCATGTGGTGGCGACGACCGAAGGCATCGCTTCCGTGGCGCCGCCGATCACGAAGGACGGTCGGTCGTTCATTGAGGCGACGATGACCGCGGCGCCGGACAGCCAGGCCGGTTACGACACCGTCGACCGGGTCCGTGCCGCCGTACATCCGATCGGGGGAGCGGACGCCCATGTCGGCGGGTCGACGGCGATCAACCTCGACGTGAACCGTGCCGCGCACCACGACCGCGACGTCATCATCCCGATCGTGCTGCTCGTCGTGTTCGTGATCCTCGGGCTGCTGCTGCGCGCGATCGTCGCGCCGGTGCTTCTCATCGCCACGGTGGTGCTGTCGTTCGCCGCCGCGCTGGGCGTCAGCGCGCTGATGTTCAACCACGTCTTCGGCTACGGAGGGGCGGACACCGGCTTGCCACTCTTCGTCTTCGTCTTCCTTGTCGCGCTCGGGATCGACTACAACATCTTCCTGATGACGCGCGTCCGCGAGGAGGCGTTGAAGGACGGCACCCGCACCGGGGCGATCACCGGCCTCGCGGCGACCGGTGGCGTCATCACGTCGGCCGGCCTCGTGCTGGCGGGGACGTTCGCGATGCTGGCGACCTTGCCATTGGTCGGCTTCGCCGAGATGGGCTTCGCGGTGGCGTTCGGCGTGCTGCTCGACACACTGGTCGTGCGGTCCGTGCTGGTGACCGCGATCAACCTCGATCTCGGCGACCGGATGTGGTGGCCGAGCGCTCTGTCGCGGGCGCAGCGGCGAGACGGTCACGCTGGAGGACGAGCCGGTCACGGTGAGTTGACCTCCGCACGGGCGGAAGACGCAAGGGCGTCCTGAGCCCGCTGCGGCCGAAATGTTCCTCTCGTGCCACGAGGGGTAGGGCTAGCGGTGCTCGAGCCGGCGACCTATCCGGAGGCCGAGGATGTTCCGTACCCGCACGAAAGCCGCTCCTGCCGTCGAGGACAGCGCTGCGGACGTCTACCCGTCGGACGACGGGGGTTACAACAGCCACGCCCTGCGCGCGGCCGACGCCAGGTGCGTCCGCTGCAACAGGGCGCTGACGGCCAACGACGAGGCACGACGCAAGGCGGACGGCAGCTACGTCCACCTCTGCTGCTGATTGACGTCCAGCTACTCGCCGAGACCGGCGTCCCGCGCCGCCGCGACGGCTTCGGCGCGTGACGCGACCTGCAGCTTGGTGAGGCACGCCGACACGTGGTTGCGCACGGTCTTCTCCGACAGGAACAACCGCCGCGCGATCGTCGGGTTGTCGCAGCCGCGGGCAACGAGGTCGAGCACCTCGCGCTCGCGGTCGGTCAGCTGCGGGAACGGTGTTGCGGCCGCACCTCGCAGGCCGGCCGTCGAGAAGAACGCGATGACCCGGTCGGCGATGCGTGGACCGAACACCGCCTCACCGGCTGCGACAGCACGCACTGCCCGCAGGATGTCCTCGGCATCGGCTTCCTTGAGCAGGTAGCCGCGCGCGCCGGCACGCAGCGCAGCGAACACCGAGTCGTCGTCATCGCTCATCGTCAGCACGATCACCGCAGTGGCAGGGCTCGCCGTCGCGATGCGCGTCGTCGCCTCGATGCCGCCGACGCCGGGCATGCGCAGATCCATCAGTACGACGTCCGCGGCGCCCATCGTCGCTGCGGTGACGGCGGCGTCGCCGTCGGCGACGGCCGCGACGACGTCGATGTCCGGCTCGTCGTCAAGCGTGACCTGCAGGCCGTCACGGAAGACGGGGTGGTCATCGGCGACGACGACCCGGAGTACGCGAGGCGTGGCGTCGAGTTCGGTCGTCACGAGAGCTCCAGAGGTAGTCGAGCGGTCACTGTCGTGCCGCCGGTGTCACTGGTCACATCGAGCGCGCCGCCGACCTCGGCGGCGCGCTCGCGCATGCTGGCGAGGCCGACGCCGGGCACGGCGTCGGCGGGGATCCCGCGACCGTCGTCGCGCACCGTCAGCACGAGATCGCGTTCGGATGCCGCGATGCTCACGACGCACCGCTGCGGCGCACCGTGCCGGACGGCGTTCGCGACCGACTCGGTCACGATCCGGTAGGCCGCCACCTCGACCGCCGCGGGAAGCGGCGGAAGCGTGGCGTCGCCGGTGACCACGACAGTCGGCCCGGTGACGACCGCGACACCGGCGGCGTCAACGGCCGGTTGGACGGCGTACGCCGCCACCTGCTGGCGGACCGCTTCGAGCAGGCCGACGTCGTCGAGTGCAGGCGGACGGAGGTTGTCGACGACCCGGCGTACCTCGACGACGGTGTCGCGCAGTCGTTCGCGCAACATGCGCACCCGGGCCGCGTTGTCGGGGTCGTCGCCGAGCCGGCGACCGAGGCTGTCGAGCTGCAGAGCGAGCCCGGCGAGCTGGGGACCGACGCCGTCGTGCAGGTCGTGCCGCAGCCGGCGACGCTCCTCCTCGCGTGCGGCGACGATGCGTTCGCGGCTCGCGCTCAGGTCGGCGACGAAGACGGCTGCTTGCAGGAGGGCGCCCGCGCGGCGAGCCGCGTCGTGCAGCACCGACTCCTCCTCGGCCCGCAAGCGCTCGTGGTGATGGCGGCGACCGACGCGCAGGACTCCGACGCTGTGACCGTGGACGGCGATCGGAACGTCGATCGTCCCCGCGACTGGTGACCCGACGGCCACCGTGCCCACGTGGGGCGAGTCGGCGACGACGGCGACTGACGGCAGTCGCAGGGCCGCGCGCAGCTCTGCGGCCATCTGCTCGAGCGCATCGACCGGACCGTTGGCGGCGTCGACCGAACGACCCAGCCGGTCGACGACGGCGTACGGGTCCTTGCGGTCACCGAACAACGCGCGGTCGACGATGCGTTGGGCCTTGTCGCGGGCGGCGGCGACGAGGAGCGCCACGATCGCGACGGCGGCAATGCCGACCTTCTTCGCCGCGACCTCACCGAGCGCGGAGACCGCGAGGACGTAGGCGACGATGACGATCCCCGTCAACAATGCGTAGGCGATCGTGCGGTTGAGCACGAGCTCGATGTCGAGCATCTGATGGCGCAGCACCGCAATGAGCACACCGGCGGGGATGGTGGCCATGGCGAACGCCCACACCGTTTCGCTGACGTGCCCCTGTGTGAGCATCGCGACCACGCCCAGGAGCACCGTGATCACGACGGAGAACATCAGCCACTGCAGCTGCGCACGTGCCGGCCCCTGGGCCCGACGCGTACGTAGGACGAGGGAGACGAGCGCGGCGATGCAGCAGGCGAACGTGACCATGATCCCGACGCCGGACAGGCCGAGGAGCACCTTGCCCGCTCCGCCGGGAAGCGCGAGCGGGTTGTAGACCTTGTCGCTTGCGTCGATCGGGTGGTGCGAGAACGCCAACGTGACGAGCGTGAACGACAGCGCGACGACAGCGGTCCGCGCCACTGGTCGCCACCGCCGCGACGCGAGCGTCCCGTCCGGGAACAGCAGCGGCAGCAGTGTGGGTACGGCGAGCTCGGGTGCCCAGGCCCAGGAGTTGACCCAGGCGGCCGTGCCGCCGAGCGGCAGCCCTCCGTGGGTGTGCGACGTGACGGCGTACTGGCCGGCGAGGCCGTTGATCCCGACGAAGCTCGTTGCGGCGAACACCCAGCCGACGCGGTTGTCCGGGCGGCGGCGAAGAAGGAAGGCGCCGAGCACCGGGTAGAGGAGCCCGGCGACATGGTCGCCGTAGAGGTAGTGGACGTCGGCGGAGTTGCGGTTGACGAGGTAGAGCCACAGCGACACGGGGGCGGCGATAACCGCCGCGACGGCGAAGCCGAGAGCGACCGGGGGAGCCCAGCGAACGGCCCGCCCCCGATCCATGAGCACAGTGTCGCCCGTGGGCGGACCTGCGCGCCGTGCTTTGCGCAGGTCCGCCCACGGGTTGGGAATCGTCATCTGACTATGTCGTCCCGTCAGCTCAACGAGGGTCAGAGCCGTAGGCGAAGCGCTCGTCGGTCATCCGCAGCACCTTGACGCCGAGGAACGCGATCGACACGCAGACCACACCGAAGCCGATGCTGGTGCGCAGCAGGTCGTGCGCGCCGAAGGCGCTGAGGAAGCCGACCAGCAGCGCGAACGGCGGCCAGATCGGTGCAAGCCGGGCGCGACGCATCGCGCCGGCCAGCAGGACGAGCCCGAGGATCATGCCGAACGACGTCAGGACCGCCATGCTCACGACGCCGAGGCCGACGAGCGGAATGCCCTTCATGTCCGAGATCGGCGAGCCGGCCACCGCGCCGACGTGCCGCGCGATGCTGAGGTCGTAGATGTCGGTGACGAGCAGGCCGGACAGACCCGAACCGAGCACGGCGAGAGTGATGCCGATCGCGGAGAGCCTGCTCGCGCCGCGTCGGGCGAGCCGCGCCATCGTGAACGCGGCCGGGACGAACAGCAGGTAGCCGAAGTGCAGGAGCACCGCGGCGACGATCGCCTGTCGCGGATGCGCGGCGAGCGTCCGCAGGTAGACGTCCTCACCCGCCTTTCCCTCGAAGGGGGTGGCCAGGATGCCGGCCATGGTGATCGCCGCAGCACCGAAGAACGTGCCGGCGGCGACGCGACGGCGCATCCGGGTGCCGGGCTCGGCGACCGTGACGGGGTGGGCAGGGATGGTGGTGCCGGTCGAGCCGGTGGATCGGGTCGAGCTGGTGGTGCTGTCGAGCGTGGTGGTCATGGCAGTGCCTTTCGTGGATGGCCGCGGCTTCGTCCGCGGCGTCTGGGGTGAGACTGCGCCGGGAGGTGTCCCGGGCGCCTGAGGGCGATGTCCTGTCCGGCCGGGAATCTCGGGGGCCGGCGTCAGGCGAGGTGTTGCTCGGACTCCTGCTTGTGCAGGCGTTCGTCGTGACCGATCTGGCGGAAGAGGTCCGCGAGGCTGGCGAACCGGCCGTAGTCGGCGCAGACGTCCGAGCGGTACGGCGTCGACTCCCACTCCGGATGTTCGGCGACGAGCAACGCGTACTCGTGCTCGGCGTGGTCCTCGAAGTCGGCGTTGAGCCGGTGGCTCCAGGCGGGCTTCAGTGCGTAGAGCAGCCAGGCGAAGTGCCAGTAGCCGACCGCGATGAGCCGCGGCAGGACGTCGTACCAGATCCGCGACTCACGTCCGCGGCTGCGGGCGACGAGCTCGTCGAGGATCATCAGGTGCCACTGCTCGTTGTCCTGCTGCAGCCGGAACTCGCGGATCCGGTCGGAGAGACGGCGGATGTCGAGCGGGTGGCGGTGGCGCTTGCTGATCTGCTTGTAGGTGACGGTCTCCCACGTCTGGTACGGCACGCGGGCGACGATCTCCAGCACCCGGAACTTGCTCATCGTCCGCTTCCGTCCGTAGAGCAGGTCCATGCCCAGGAACAGCACGCGCGCGGCGATGCTGTAGCGGCGGCGAGGGGTGTCGAGTGTGCGTTGCTGTTCCGCGCGCAGCTGACGGTGCGAGAGTTTCGGCAGGTCGTCGTGCATGCTCGCGTCTCCAGCGAGACGCGGGGCCGGGACGGACGCGGCGATCGTGCTGTGGTCGAGCAGGGCGGTCATGGCAGAGCCTCCGGGTCGATGTCGTTGCTGACATCGAGGAGGCTGTCCGTCCCGGTGTCCCGGGCGCATGAGGTGGGAAACCGAACGTCCCGGGACGGGGATGTCCCGAGCTGGTCAGACGATGTGGCGTGAGCTCGCCCAGCGCGCGAGCTCACGCCGGTTGGACAGCTGCAGTTTGCGCAGCACCGACGAGACATGCGTCTCGATCGTGCGCTCCGACAGCACGAGCTCTTGCGCGGCCTCGCGATAGGTGTAACCGCGGGCGATGAGCCGCAGCACCTCGCGCTCGCGCGGCGTCAGCGCGTCGAGGTCGTCGTCGACGGTCGCGAGAGCGGCGCCGTCACCGGAGAACGCGTCGAGCACGAAACCGGCGAGCCGCGGACCGAACACCGCGTCACCTGAGGCGACCCGGACGATCGCGTCGGTCAGAGCCGGTCCGTCGATCGCCTTCGTCACGTAGCCACGTGCACCCGCTCGTACGACGCCGATCACGTCCTCGGCCGCGTCGGAGACGGAGAGCGCGAGAAAGCGGACCGCAGGCAACGACGGGTGCACGCTGCGGATGACCTCGGCTCCGCCGCCGCCGGGCATGTGCACGTCGAGCAGCACGACGTCGGGTCGCTCTGCCGTGATGACCCGCACCGCCTCGTCGACGTCGCCGGCCTCGCCCACGACCGAGACCGCGTCACCCAGCTCGGCGCGCACGCCGCTGCGGACCAGCTGGTGGTCGTCGACGAGTACGACGCGCACCGGCGTCGACGCCGCGGTCACGCCGTCACCCTCCGTGCGAGATTGAGGGCGACCTCAGTGCCGCCGTCACCGCTGCGGACCGTTGCGGTGCCACCATGTCGCGTCATCCGTCCGATGATCGAGTCGCGGATGCCCCGCCGATCAGCAGGGACCTCGTCCGGGTTGAAGCCGCGACCGCGGTCGCGGACGAAGACCTCGACACCACCGGGCGTCACCTCGGCGAAGACCGAGACCGTCGAGGCGCCGGAGGACTTGGCTGCGTTGACCATCGCTTCCCTGGCGGCGGCAACGGTTGCGGTGACGGCATCGTCGGCTGTCGTGTCGCCGACCACGACGACATCGATGGAGATTCCGTGCGTGTCCTCGACGTCTGCGGCCGCGGCGCGGAGCGCCGTCGCGAACGTCGGCACACCGTCCCCGGCGGTTGCGTCGTCAGGTGCGTACAGCCAGCCCCTCAGCTCACGCTCCTGCCTTCTCGCGAGTCGCCGTACGGCGTCCGGGTCGCCCGCTTGCGACTGGATGAGCGCCAACGTCTGCAGGACGGAGTCGTGTACGTGCGCCGCCACCTCCGCGCGCTCGTGCTCGCGGATCCGTGCGCGTCGTTCGGCGCTGAGCTCACGGAAGAGCCGCAGCAGCCATGGTCCGGTGACCAGCAGCACGCCGAGGAACGTCGCGCCGATCGCCAGCGCTCCGGCCCGGGCCTGGGCGAGTGCGTTGTTGGCGGCGAGGAACGCCACCACCCCGGCGATGACCAAGCCGACGCCACCGATGACGACGAACAGCGAGCCGCGGCGGCTGATGCGCGAGCCGTAGCGGCGCGCGTCGCTGCTCCACTGTGCGCGCTGGGCTTCGGGTGCGCGCCACCAGATGAGAACCGCACCGAAGACCGCGACGGTGACCGGTAGTCCGCTCGCGGTGCCGGTGTGCAGGCCGAACGCGCCGAGGATCGACCCGATGAGACTGCCGACGATCGCGAAGGCGATGAGCTTCTGCAGCCGGTGCGGGTCGTCGCCGGGCCGGCTGCGCAGGACGGCCCGGGGGACCTGTCGGGGGGTGCGTAGCCGCGTGCTTCCGGATCCGTCATCCGTGTCGTCGGGCACGAGCAGCCAGATGGCGAAGTAGACGAGGAACGCGATCCCGTTGACCGTCAGGATCGTGAAGAGGATCCGGACAAGAGTCACATTCAGCCCGAGGTGCCGGGCGATGCCGCCGGCGACGCCGGCGACCATTCGGCCCTCCGAGCAGCGGACGAGCGCGGGCCGCGACGTGCCCGGCTCCGTGCGCTCGGTGGTCATGGCTTCAGCATCACACCGATCAGCGCCGCACGCGTCAGGACCGGACCCGTAGCCGCCCCGGATCGCAGGTTGCGGGATCGAGCCGGGTCGTCGCCTGATGTGCCGACCAGTGGTCCGGCCGCAGAGTCGATGGCATGACAGAGACCACGGCGACCCCGCCCTTCGAACCCCCGTCCACCGCTCCGTTGTTCGTCCGTCCCCGCGATGGCCGGATGATCGCCGGCGTCTGCAGCGGCATCGCGCAGCGCTGGGGACTCGACCCCACCCTGGTCCGCATCGTGACGGTCGTCCTGACGCTCTTCACCGGTGTCGCAGCGGCGGCGTACATCGGCGCCTGGCTGCTCACGCCCTCGACCGACGGGCCGGCGCCGCTCACTGCCGACAGCCCCGCGGCAAGGTGGGCGTCACGCAACGGTGGCCGCGCGATGAGGCGCCTGCCGATGCTGATCCTCATCGTGCTCGCGGCGATCGTGCTGTCGGGGATCGCGCATCTCCTGTGGTTCGGGGCGCCGGTCGGCGTGCTCGTCGCGGCACTCGTGATCGCGTTCGTCGTCGGCACCCGTCGCGGCCGTTGGCTGCTGGTGGCCGTGGCGGCGCTGGCGGCTGTCGGCCTCGCGACGGTCGGAGTCTTCGGTGCGCACCTCGGCACGCGGACCTTCCACGTCGCCTCGGTCGACGACCTGCAGGATCACTACGACTTCGGCGCGGGCAAGGTCAACCTCGACCTGACCGGGCTCACCGCGCTCACCGGTCGGCACAGCACCGACGTCCGTCTCGGCCGCGGCGACGTCACCGTCACCGTTCCGGCCGGGGTCCCGGTCGTCGTCCACGGGCAGGCGGGCCTCGGCTCGGTCGTCGTCGACGGTCACAAGGTCAGCGGGGTGGACGCCGAGCAGACCCAGACGCTCAGCGGCCTGTCGACGGCTGACGACCGGCTCTCCGTCGACGTGGTGGTCGGTGTCGGGAAGGTCACCGTCCGCACCGGATGATGGTCGGCGTGAGCGACGTGAGGCAGAACGGCGACCTGTCCCGGTTCGAGATCCTCGTCGACGGGACGGTCGCCGGCTTCGCGGAGTACCACGACCACGGCAACCGGCGAACCTTCACCCACACCGTCGTCGACGACGCCTTCGAAGGGCAGGGGCTCGGCGCGGCGCTCGTGCGACACATCCTCGACGACGCCCGCAGGAACGGGCTGGACGTCGTGCCGGTCTGCCCGTTCGTGCGCGAGTACATCGCCCGGCACCGCGACCAGTACGTCGACCTCGTCCCGGCGGACGACCGGGAGAAGTTCGACCTCTGACCCCGCGCGCCAAGGCTGTCGATTTCCGCCCACGTCGTACGTCGTTCTGGTGAGAGGCTCGACAGGCGGGTCTCGAGGAGGGCGACATGGCGCAGTACCTGGTCCTGATCTACGGCGACGAGAAGGCGGTCGGCGATGCCGGACCCGCGCTCTGGCAGCAGCTGCACAAGGAGCACGTGGAGTTCGGCCGGACGCACGAGAAGCAGATCGCCGGCGGCAACGCGCTCGAGTCGACGGGCACGGCGACGTCCATCCGTCGCAACGAGGACGGCAGCCAGACCGTGACCGACGGCCCGTTCGCGGAGACGAAGGAAGCACTCGGCGGCTACTACCTCATCGAGGCGAAGGACCTGGACGAGGCGATCGCGATCGCGAAGGACATCCCGACGCCGTTCGGCGGCGTCGAGGTGCGGCCGGTGCAGGTCATCGACATGAGCAGCTGACGCTGCCGGACTCTCGATGACGACGACGCAGGCCTCGGCGGAGGTCGCGGCCGCGGTTGCCGAGGCGCATCGTCGCGAGTGGGCGTTCGTGCTCGCCGCGACGGTCCGGCTGACCCGCGACCTCGACCTCGCCGAGGAGTGCGCGCAGGACGCGTTCGCCCAGGCGCTGACGAGCTGGGCGGCGGACGGCGTACCGGTCCGGCCCGGTGGGTGGCTGACGACCGTCGCGCGGCGCCGCGCGCTCGATGCCTTGCGGCACGAGTCCGTGGCTCGCCGGGCGTTGCCGCTGCTCGTGGGGGACGACGTCGAGCCCGCGGTCGACGAGGTCCTCGGCCAGCACGAGGACGAGATCCCCGACGACCGGCTTCGTCTCGTCTGCACGTGCTGCCACCCGGCCCTGGCTCGTGAGGCGCAGGTCGCGCTGACGTTGCGCCTGATCTGCGGCTTGACGACGGCGGAAGTTGCGCGGGCGTTCCTCGTCAGCGAGCCGACGATGGCGGCGCGCATCACCCGGGCGAAGAAGAAGATCGCGTCCGCCCGCATCCCCTACCGCGTGCCGTCCGCAGCGGAGCTCCCGTCCCGCGTCGGCGCGGTGCTCGACGTCGTGCATCTGCTCTTCACGACCGGCCATACGGCACCGGCCGGCACCGACTTGGTCCGCCGCGATCTGGTCGAGCGCTCGATCGACCTCGCGAGGATGCTGCGCGGCTTGCTGCCGGACGACGCGGACGTGGCCGGGCTGCTGGCGCTGGTGCTGCTGACGGACTCTCGTCGGGCGACGCGTGTGGGATCCGACGGTCGGTTGCTGTTGCTCGAGGAGCAGGACCGGCGGCAGTGGGACTCGGCAGAGATTGCCGAAGGTGTCGTGTTGGTCGGCGAGGCCCTGCGACGGCGACCGCCGGGGAGGTTCGCGTTGCAGGCCGCCATCGCGGCCGTGCACGCGCAGTCGCCCACGTGGGCGGACACCGACTGGCGGCGCATCGTCACGCTCTACGACGCGCTGCTCGAGGCTTGGCCATCGCCGGTCGTTGCGCTCAACCGTGCTGTTGCCGTGGGTTTCGCGGACGGCGCGGCGGCCGGCCTCGCAGCGGTCGAGGCGCTCGCCGACGAACCGCAGCTGGCCGGCTACGCCTACGCCGCTGCGGCGCGTGCCGACTTTCTCCGGCGGCTCGGACGGCTGGACGATGCGCGCCTGTCTTACGAAGAGGCGCTGCTGCTCACCGAGAACGCGGCCGAGCGGGAGCTGCTGCAGCGCCGCCTCGCCGAGCTCAGGCGCTGAGCTCGCCCCGCCCGCCGCCGAGACGCGAGCGGGCCGCGCCGAGGTCGGCCCGTGCTCCTGCCGCGTGCCCGGCGGTGAGTCCGCTGCCGCTGCTGACGGTGGCGCGCAGGCTGCGCAGGTGCGGAAACTCCTCCGCGAACGCCTTCTGCACCCGAGCGGATCGGTCGACCAGGACGAGCGACGTGCCGGGCGCCTCAGCAGCCGCCTCGCTCTCCGTGAGGCGTCGCACCTCTGACAGCCGACGGCCGATCATGTCGGCGTAGCCCATCAGAAAGGCGCGGCGGAACGCCTTCACCCGCGGATGGCCGGCTGACGAGTCGAGCATCGCCGTCGTCGCCTGGAGGAGCAGGCTCGTGAACAGCAGTTCGGTCATTGCGACGTCGGCAGGAAAGCCGACCAGCGTGCACCGGCGCCCCGCGCCGTGGTCCGCACCGATCGCCACGCACACCCGGAAGGCCTTGGCGACGCGATCGAGCAGGACCGCCTTGGCCATCGTGTACGGCGCATCGACGACGATGCGCCGGACGATCGGCGCGGCAGAGTCGGGGGCCGCCGCGTCGAGCATCGCCTGGTCGATCACATAGCGACTCATCAGCTCGGCGGCCTTCTCGGAGCATGCCTCGGCCTCGGCGGACGGGGTCGAAGGGTGCTCGGCGCGGGCGAGCAGCTTGCGAACCCGCTCGAGGATGCGGTCGTCGACGTCTGGCACGGGTGGTCCTCCGGGGATCGCTGATGGGTGGTGACCGACACCCTGCCGACGGCTACCGACAGTTTGCCGGACCTCGACGCCGGCTGTGGACGGGACGCATATCGTCGGCGACGTGCAGACCAACCAGTACGACGCGATCGTCGTCGGCGGCGGTCACAACGGGCTCGTCGCGGCGGCCTACCTCGCCAAGGAGGGCATGCGCGTCGTGGTCTGCGAGGCCCGGCATGTCGTCGGTGGCGCAGCCGTCACCGAGCAGCCGTTCGGCCCCGACTTCAAGGTGACGTCGCTCTCCTATGTGGTCAGCCTGCTGCCGCCGCGCCTCGTCCGCGACCTGCAGCTCGCGCGACACGGCTACCACGTCTTCCCGCAGGGTCCTTACTTCGTGCCGCGCGAGGACGGCCGCTTCTTCCAGCTGCCGGACGACCGTTCGCTGCGCTACAAGACCGTGGCCGACTGGTCCGCGCACGACGCCGAAGCACTACAGCGCTACGACGCCTGGCTCGACGACCTCGCCTCTGTGCTCGCGCCGTTGCTCGACGAGATCCCGCCGAAGCTCGGTTCGCGCCGGCCGGCCGACCTGCTCGAGCAGCTGAAGCTCGTACGCCGGCTGAAGGACATCGACACGCGACGGGCGGTCGAGGTGACGAGGCTGTTCACCTTGTCGATCGCCGACCTGATCGGGGACTACTTCACCGACGACCAGATGCAAGGTGTGCTGTCGGTTTCGGGCGTGATCGGCACCTGGGCCGGACCTCGGTCGTCGGGGACGGCGTACGTCATGGCGCATCACCACGTCGGCGACATCGGCGGGGGACAGGTCGGCGCGTGGGGATTTCCGCGCGGCGGCATGGGCGGCGTGACGCAGGCGATCGCCGCCTCGGCACGGTCTTTCGGCGCGCAGATCCGGACGTCAGCGCCGGTCGAGCGGATCACCACGTCGGGTGGAGCCGTCACCGGCGTCGTCCTCGACGGCGGGGAGGAGCTGCATGCTCCCGTCGTCGTGACGACGGCGCATCCGGCGATCTCGTTCCTGCGGCTCGTCGAGAGGTCCGAGCTCCCGCCCGACTTCGTCGCGGACATCGAGCGCTGGAAGACGCGGTCCGGGACGGTCAAGGTCAACCTGGCTCTCGACCGGCTACCGGTGTTCACGTCACATCCCGACTTCGACCCGCAGGTGCACGGCGGGACGATCGTGCTCGCGGAGTCGATGGACGACGTCGAGAACGCGTTCCAGGACGCGGTCGCGGGCCGGCCGAGTGCGCGGCCGTTCGCCGACATCTGCATCCCGTCCGTCTTCGACGACTCGCTCGCGCCGCCGGGCAAGCACGTGATGTCGATGTTCACGCAGTGGGTGCCGCACGAGTGGTCGGCCGAACCACACGTCGAGGACATCAACGCGCACGCCGACCGGGTCGTCGCGCGGATGGAGGCGGTCGCGCCGGGATTCACGGACTCGATCCTCGGTCGCCAGGTGATCGGGCCGTGGCAGATGGAGCATGAGTACGGCCTGGTCGGCGGCAACATCTTCCACGGCGAGCTGTCGTCGTCGCAGCTGTTCCACACCCGGCCCGCGGCGGGCTATGCCGACCTGCGCACGCCGATCCGCGGGCTCTACCAGGCCGGGTCGGCCACGCACGGCGGTGGCGGCGTCACCGGCATTCCTGGTCACAACGTCGTGAGGCAGATCACCCGTGACCTTCGCCGCAGCCGCCTCCGCGCGCGCCTTCACGCCCGCGCCTGAAGCGGGACCGCGCGTCGGCAGCGCTGCCGTCCCACACGCAGGCGCGGCGGCAACTCGCGGCCCGAACGCCGGTATTTGCCCGCTAGTGCGCGTCTGCAATCGTTTGTCCGCGCCGAATCTCCCAACACGGCCCTGGTAATTGCCCGCCAGGCAACCTGCCTGTCAAAGTGGATCTCGACGGCGTACAAAGTGGAGCAAGATCACGTAAACCGGAAGCTGAACCCACCCATTCAGACCCCAGTGGGACGGGACAGGAGAGCGCACGAATGTCTGATCGCCAGGAGCCAGCGATCGCACCAAAAGTCGATGCGGCCGCGCGCCGGGCCGAGGTCTTGGCCGAGCACGCGACCGACCTGGCGCTGATCCTCGATGCCGATGCTCTGATCCGCTACGTCGGGCCGACCGTCGAGCCGCTCTTCGGCTACCGCGCTGCTGACGTGCTCAACCGGTCCGGATGGGACTTCGTCCATCCCGACGACGAGCCCGACGTCCGCCCGCTCTGGGACGGCGTCGTGGCGACGCCCGGTGCGCACGCCGTCTGGGAGACCCGAGTACGTCGACAGGACGGGGTCTGGGTCTGGATCGAGACCCGGGCGACCAACTACCTCGACGACCCCTCGGTCAACGGCATCGTCGTCAACATCCGTGACATCTCCGATGCGCGCCAGGCGGCAAGCGCTCTCGCCGACCGCGAAGAGTTCTACCGCGCGATCCTCGCCGCCGCCCAGGAAGGCGTCTGGGTCGTCGACGCCGAGGGCCGGACGCTGTTCGCCAACGAGGCCATGGCCGACATCCTCGGCGTCGCCATCGACCGCCTGCGGGCCGGCGCGATCTGGGAGTTCGTCGACGAGGAGACGCGCGGCTTTCTGCGCACCGCATTGCAGGCGCGGATGCAGGGCACTGCTGGGCGCTACGAGCTGGAGTTCACCCGCCTCGACGGAGTGCAGCGGACGCTCTCCATCTCCGCCGCTCCGCTCTACGGCGAAACCCACGAGGTCCGCGCTGCCGTCGGCATGTGCATGGACATCACCGAACGCAGGCGGCAGGAGAGTGAGCTGCGCGCGCATGCTCTCTACGACTCGCTGACCGGCCTACCCAACCGACACCTGCTGTCGGACCGGATCGCGCAGGCGTGCGACCGCTTCGAGCGCACGGGCGACGACATGTCCGTGCTGTTCATCGACATCGACCGCTTCACGCTGGTCAACGACAACTTCGGTCACGACGCGGCCGACGCCGTCCTGGAGAAGGTCGCGCGCCGGCTCGAGGCGGTTTGTCGGGACGACGACACTCTCGGCCGCTTCGGCAGTGACGAGTTCGTCGTCGTCTGCCCCGGCACCGACTCCTACATCGGGATGCGGGTCGCCGAGGCGATGCGCGCGACGTTCGACGAGCCGTTCAACATCGGCGACGCAGAGGTGACGCTCAGCGCGAGCGTCGGGGTGGCGTCCACCCAGAAGGTCGGATCCGACGACCTGCTCCGGGCCGCCGATCGCGCCGCCCAGCGCGCAAAGCTCAACGGCCGCAGCCGCATCGAGCTGCACGACCCGGCGATCCGCCGCGCCGAGCACAGTCAGCTCGAGCTGGTCACGGCATTGCGCACGGCGATCCGCACGGACCAGCTCGCGTTGCACTACCAGCCGATCGTCCACGCCGACGGTCATGTCGCGGGAGTCGAGGCGCTGCTGCGCTGGACGCATCCCACACTCGGGACGATCTCGCCGATCGAGGCGGTCTGCGCCGCGGAGGACCACGGCGTCATGCCGGAGCTCGGCGAATGGATCCTGCGTCGTGCGTGCGTCGACATCGCCCACCTCACGCAGGCGCCGCAGATGCACGTCGCCGTCAACCTGTCGACCCGTCAGTTGGTCGACGGCGCGATCGTCGGTTCGGTGCAGCGCGCGTTGCAGGCGTCCGGGCTGTCGCCGGAGCGGCTCACGCTCGAGGTGACCGAGACGAGCCTGCTCGTCGACACCAACGCGACGCTGGCCGCGATGGAACGGCTGAAGGCGCTCGGCGTCCGCATCGCTCTCGACGACTTCGGCACCGGCTACTCGTCGTTGAGCTACCTGCGCGCGTTCCCCGTCGATGCGATCAAGATCGACCGCTCGTTCGTCGCCGGCATGCTCACCAACCGCGACGACCTCGCGATCGTCGCCACACTGACCAACCTCGCGGCGACCGTCGAGATGACCGTCGTGGCCGAAGGGGTCGAGACCGAGGAGCAGGCCGAGACGATCCGCCGGCTCGGGGCGACGTACGGGCAGGGCTTCCTCTGGAGCCCGGCGGTGCCACTCGCGGAGCTTCCCGACCTGCTGCACCCGGGTCGTTTCGGTGCGATGCCGCGGCCCGCCTCGGCTCGCCGTCCGCGCAAGCTCGCGCCGGCTGTCGCCGAGGACTCCGACCGCGCCCGCATCCTCGCGCTGCACCGCAGTGGCATGTCGCCGACGACGATCGCGGCGGCGCTCAACGCCGACGGCCGGCTGACGTTGCGGGGCACGCGATGGCAGCGCAACACGATCGCCCGGGTGATCGCGGAGGATGCCTACCCGGACCTCTCACCAGGGCGAGCCGCGGCGGCGCCGACGGCCTACCCGGCGGATCCGGAGCGGTCGCCGGACCCGGTGGAAGGGCCCGCCTAGTCCCTCGGCGAGGGCTCGCAGGACGCCGTACGGCGCCCGCAACCTCCCTGGCGCCGGGCCGGAGCCGTTGTCATCATTCGATGTCACGGTTGTGCGGCCGGGTGTGGTCCAGAACGTGTGGAGGCCTGGTGGCGCAGGGCATGGGGGCGATCGCGTACGACGCGGTCCGGGCGTCCGACCGGGTGGACAGTCTGCGCACCGCGTTGCGGGAGTACCTCGCCGCGCTCGACCGCGGTCACGTCGCCGAGGCGGAGCTGCTCGCGCGCTGCAGCCTCGGCCCGCGCACCGGGCCGGTGACGTTGCTCATGCCGCTGGTCGCGCGCCCGGCGCGCGGGCGGCTGTTGGTTCCCGGCCAGCCCTCGCTCTAGACGGCGCAGGAGTCGTCGTCGCAGACCGCGTCGTTCGACCCAGCGGTCGGCTCGACGAGCGTGAGCGGACGGTTGTCGTCGTAGGCGCGGTCGAGGACCTGCAGCAGCAGGTCGGCCGGCTGCGCGCCGCTGACGCCGTACTTGCCGTCGACGACGAAGAAGGGAACACCGCTGATGCCGTACGCCGCCGCTTGCTGCTCGTCCGCCCGGACCGCGTCGCTGTAGCGGTCGGAGGCGAGGACCTGGTCGGCGTCGTCGATGCCGACCTCCTTGGCGACTCGCGCGAGCGTGTCGCGATCGGCGATCGGCTCGCCTTCGGTGAAGGTGGCGAGGAGCAGACGCTCCTTCAGCTCGAGCTGCTTGCCGACGGTGGTCGCGTGGTGAAGCAGCCGGTGGGCGTCGAAGGTGTTGCCGCCACGGATCCGCTCGAAGTGGAAGTCGAGGCCCTCTGCCGCGGCCGTCTGCGTCATCTGGTCGTTGAGCCCACGAGCTTGCTCGACGGTCATTCCGTACTTGCGCGCGAGGTGCTCTTCATGCGTCCCTTCGCGGTGCGCCGGCGCCGCAGGGTCGAGCTCGAAGGATCGGTACGTGACGGTGACCTCGTCTGCATGCGCGAAGCGCGCGAGGGCTTGCTCGAAGCGGCGCTTCCCGATGTAGCACCACGGACAGACGACGTCGGACCAGATCTCGACCTGCATGTCCGGTTCAACCACTTTGCGGCATCAGTGATTCCGGCCGGAGGAACGGGGCGGGCGCGTGGCGACGTACAGCGTGCGGCGGAGCAAGCCTGCGCGCAGCGCCTCGGCTTCGTTGGCGCCGCGTTCGATCCGGTCGTCGAAGACCTCGGGGTCGAGCGGGCGCAGCTCGTCGCGGTGCCGGAGCCGGACTGCCCGCCATGCGGTGGAGGTGGCGAGGTAGTCCTCGGTGACGTCCCGCGCACGAATGTCCGTGAAGCCGGCCTTGGCGAGCAGTTCAGCCGCGTCCGCCCCCGCCACCGCCGGCGGTCCCGCCACGCCGGCCAGCCGGTGTTGCGCGGGCGTCAGGTCGGGCGCCGTGTGAATCGTCGTGAACGCCTGGCGGCCACCGGGGCGGAGCAGTCGACGCATGGCTCTCAGCACGGAGAGCTTTGCCCGCACTCAACACAGGACGTCGGTGTGGACGATCGCGTCGAACTGCTCCGGACGGAAGGGCAACTGCCGCGCCGTGGCGACGACGGCTTGCGCACGGCGCGACATGTCGTCCGCAACGGCCCGCCGGCGCGCCTGACGCATACCGGCTTCGCTGATGTCGGAGACGACGACGCGGCACCCGCTGCGCCGGGCGAGGTAGAGGCCGGGCCAGCCGGCCCCGGAGCCGACGTCGAGGAGCAGGTCGTCGGCGCGCAGCTCGAGCAGGTCGGCGAGAGTGTCGGCCTGCTCGCGAGTCGTGAAGCCGGCGTTGCCGTAGTCGGTGCCGACCGCTTCCGCCTCGACGGCGAGCGTCGCCTCGTGAGTCGCGAGGGAGTGCCGGGCGTCGTACAGCTGGCGGCGCTCGGCCTCCTCCCGCGTTGTCATGCGACGGACGTTAGTGCCCGTCGCATGACAAGCGGTAGGACGTCTGAGGGTTGCTAGCCGTTGGTGAACGGCTGGTAGGTGCGGCACGGCTCGTTGCGCAGCCCCGGGCACGGCGGCTGCGAGGTGCCCTGCGCGTCGACGCCGGACACGACCGGCAGGACGAGCATGGAGGGCATCGTCGGCGAGAACCGAAGCGCAACGCCTGAGGCGGGGACGGTGTGGCTGAACGACCAGATCGGCTGCGCGCCGTTGACGCCGGCGATCGTCACCCGGATGCGGGTGCCGGCCCGGTAGACGTGCCCCTCGTAGTAGAGCGGGATCGCGACCCGGACGAACTTCCCCTTGGGCATCGGCTTCACGTCGGACGACAGCATCGAGGGCACTGGCTCGAGCAACGAGCTCGGCGTGTGCATGACGTTGTTCGTCGTGTAGGAGAGCTTGCGCTCCGACGCCCGCAGGTAGCCGTTCTGCACAAACGTCTCGTGTCCGTCCGGCGTGACCTCGCTGACCGTGGCCTGGAGGTCGACATCCGGCTGCGAGGACCGCACCCACACATACACCGCGCCGGCGCCGATGACGGCGGTGTCCTTCGGCAGCTGGCCGCTGATGAACGTGACCGCGGTGCCCGACGGGTTCTGCTGCCACTTCCAGTCCCACTGTGAGGTGCTGCCCCACAGTCCGCCGGTGCCGGTGTTCTGGCCGTAGTCGGTCAGCGCCAGCGCGTGCGGATCGGCGAGGAAGTGGTTGGTGTGCTCGTTGGTCGGCTTGGTGGCAGCGAGCGTTCCGTTGCGATGGAAGTAGAAGCGCTCGGCCGTGGTGTTCGGGACCGGCCACGACGGGAACGACTGCTCGAACGTCGGGTAGGGGTCACCGGGGTTCGACGTCTGCGTCGTGTTGGAGCCGGCGCCGTTGTCGAACAGGATGCGCACCATCGGCAGCTTCTCGAAGTCGCTCTGTGCCGTCGCGAGGTCGGGGTCGGCCTGGATCGGGTCCGGCGGCAGGGTGTCCATGTCGTTCTGCGGGACACCGAGCGCGGCCTGGTAGACGACCGGAGCCGACGACTGCACCTGTGCGGCGTACACGTTCGGTGACTGGTGAGCGACGTAGATGCTCAGGAAGTCGTAGAGCCGGTCATAGGTGTACGGCGACAGTGAGTCGATGTGTGGTCCGTTGGTGAAGGTGAACCACTTCTTCTTCGTGCCCGTCATCTTCGCCGCGAGCGTCGGGCAGTGGCCACCGGTCTGCTCGTCCTCGAACTGGCAGGCCATGAACACCGGAACGTTGATCTTGTGCACGAACGTCACCGGGTCGAGCGGGTCGGCCACCGACGGCACGTAGTGGGAGTTGGCCCGGATCTTGGCCAGCAGGTTCGCGGCCTCCGGGTGCAGCACCTGGTTGGCCTTGCAGACCTGGTCGCCGTTCTTGATCTGCTGCTCCGCGTAGGGCTGGGTGCCCTTCTTGCCCTGGCCCGCCGGCTGTGCCTCGGCCTGCCGCTCCTTCGCCCACGCGACCGCGAAGCCGTCGTTGCGGATGCCGCCCGGGTAGAGCGTCGTCGCCGTGGCGTCGATCACGGACAGCGGGGAGATCGCCTCGAGGGACGGCGGCCGGGTCGCAGCGGTGAACAGCTGGCTGATGCCGCCATAGGAGATGCCGAACATGCCGACCTTGTGGTCCTTGACCCACGGCTGACGGGCGAAGGTCTCCACGATGTCGTAGCCGTCGATGCTCTGCAGCGGCTCGAAGAAGTCGAACGCGCCACCGGAGCAGCCGGTGCCGCGCATCTGGATGTCGACGACGGCGAAGCCCATCAGGTTGGCGACGGCCGCGATGCCGTTGGTCGGGCCCTTGGGGTTGGCGTAGCCGTAGCCGGAGTACTCGATCAGGGTCGGGTACGGCGACGAGTAGGGACCGAAGGGACCGGTCAGGCCGGGCGTGCCCTCGGCGCCGCCGAGCTCGGTCGGCAGCCAGACGCGATAGGCGAGCTTGGTGCCGTCACGGGTGGTCATGTAGCCGTAGCCGTCGGTCTTGATCGGCTGCTTGTAGATGCTGGGGTTCCACTGCGCGGGGCTGTTGGTGTGCACCGTCAGGGACGTCGAACGCGGGCCGCTCGGCAGCACCTTCACGTGGTAGCCGGTGCCGGGCCGGACGTGGCGGAACAGCGCCCCGCCGAGATAGTTGACGGTCCGCTTCTGGACGACCGTCCCCTTCGAGTTGATCAGCTCGATCTTGGCGCCGGGCTTCGCGCCGGTCGCGTAGACCTGGCGGGCGCTGCCCCGGGCGCGGAAGGTGCTGGTCGCCGCGGAGGCGGCGACGCTGGTGAACAGCGCGGCGATCAGGCCCGCGATCAGCGTGATGGTGAGCGTGGAGCGGTGGTTACGCACGGTGTGACGTCTCCTCCGAGGCAGGGTCCCCCTGGATCAACGGCAGACTTCGCCGGGGATCGCGGGTGCTCCTGCCGGAGATGCCCGTCCCGTCCGGCGTCGTAACCGGAGCCACCCGGGCGGAACCCGGTCAGCGACGGACCAGCTCGGCGGACCAGCTCGGCGGACCAGCTCGGCGAACGTGATCAACTCGGGGTCCGGAACCGGACAGAAGTGCGCTGGTGTCACGAAGTTGATCACGTTCGCTTCGGTGCTGGGTCAGAAGAGGTGGGACTGCGCCACCGTGAGCACGACCGTCGCCAGCGCGAGCACGACCGCGATCGCCTGGAGGATCCGGGCGGCCTTGCTCAGTTGCGCCGCACCGGCGCCGACGGCAAGCGCGGCCGCGGCGAGCAGCGGCGTGACGCCCGCCCAGAAGGCGATGACCGACACGATGGCGACCGCCGACAGGATGATCACGGTGCGGTTGACGTTCTGCACGCGCGGCCGGACGACGAACCAGAGCAGCGCGGCGAGTAGGACGAGGATGACGGCGGTGCCGATCGCCGGGCCGAGGCCGCCGTTCTCGCCCTTCTTGAGGTTGTAGTTGCCGGCGAAGATCACGAGCGCACCGAGGACGATGCCGATGCCGTACAACGTCTCCGCGCTGGGCAGCGAGCGGCCGGTCGTGGCTGGTGCGGTTGCCGTGGCGTTCGTCATGACATCCCCCGTCTGGGTAGCGGTGAGCCGCCCCCCGGCCCACCGACGTCGTTCCTATCGCCGAACGAGGGGTGGTGTCAGGCGATTGAGGGCTCCGCGGCCTCGTGGCCATGGGCGACGAAGTCCTTCTGCCGAATCAGCACGAAGCAGAGAACCCCGCAGACGAACGCGATGACGGCCGCGACGAGCAGGATGTGGTCGAGCGCCGTGGTGAAGCTGCCGCGCACGATCTGCTGAAGATCAAGGACGCGCTGAGGCGGCCGCGTCAGGCCGACCCCGGCATTTGACCGGCCCGCCACTCGGCCGAAGAGCTCTCCGATGTTGCCACTCTGCATCGCGCCGCTGATCTGGCCGGCGCCGATGCCGACCGGATGGGCATGTACGGCTGATGCGACCGCGTCCTTCAGCCGCGTCGAGAACAACGTGCCGAGCAGCGCGATACCGGTCGCGATGCCGATCTGGCGGAACGTCGAGTTGATGCCGGAGGCCATGCCCGCGCGCTGCGGCTGTACGACGCCGACCGCCGTGGAGGCGAGCGGTGGGTTGATGAATCCGACACCGACTCCGGACATGATCAGGCCCGGCACGAGATGGGTCCACGACGACGATGCGTCGAGACCGCGCATCCAGAGCAGGCCGCCGCCGACGAGCAGCAGGCCGGGCCCGATGAGCAGCCGGATCGGCACGTGCGACGTCAGCCGCCCGGCCGGCGCGGCCACGACGAAGATCGCGCCCGACGCGACGATCAGCCGCAGACCGGTCTGGAAGGCGCTGTAGCCGAGGACGTCCTGCAGGTAGATGGTCAGGTAGAGGAACATCGAGAAGATGCTGGCGCTGATGCCGAACGCGGCGACCGCACCGCCGGAGAACGTCGGCAGCCGGAACAGCCCGAGGTCGAACATCGGGTGCTTGCTGTGGTGCTCGGTGAGCAGGAACGCGACGATCAGGACGACCGCGATCCCGAAGCAGACGAGCACCTTCGTGTCGGTGAAGCTGGTGCGACCGGCCTCGATCAGTCCGTAGATGAGTGCGGCGAGCGCGACGGTGAACGTCACGAAGCCCGGCCAGTCGGGCCGCCGCGGGTTGTCGTCCCGCGACTCGACGACGCGCATCATCGTCAGGACGAGCGCGCCGGCACCGAGTGGCACGTTGACGAAGAAGATCCATCGCCAGGAGATGCCGCTGACGAGTGCGCCGCCGAGCAACGGGCCGATCGCCACCGCGATGCCGGTGACCGCACCCCAGACCCCGAAGGCGGTGCCGCGCTCACGTCCGCGGAAGGCCTGCGCGAGCAGCGCCAGCGACACCGCGAACATGATCGCTCCGCCGATGCCCTGCAGCCCACGCGACAGCTCGAGCATCAACGGCGACTGCGCGACGCCGCACAGCACCGAGGCGGCGGTGAACAGCGCGAGGCCGATCACGTAGAGCCTGCGCCGGCCGTACATGTCGGCGAGCGCGCCACCGGTCAGCAGCAGCGCCGCGAGCGTCAACGCGTAGGCGTCGACGACCCACTGCAGATCGGCGAACGTCGAGTGGAGGTCCTGCTGGATGCTCGGCAGCGCCACGTTCACGATCGTGATGTCGAGCAGCAACATGAACGTGCCGAGGCAGACGGCGGCGAGCGTCCACCACTTGGGATCCGCTCCGGTGGACGTGCTGCTGGTCGCGGGCGACTTGGTCTGGGTCACCCTCGCATTCTCCAAGTCGCCCGAAAGGGCCTTCACACCGCGTTGAGGGGACATGTCGCGACGCGACAACTCCGTCATCTGCCCTTCAAAGGGCCATGCGGGATTTAGCCCCTTTTGGTCAGGCGAACGCGAGGTTTCGTCTCTAGCGTCGTTGCTGCGGGCAGGGCGGGGGCTTGGACGGGGGTCTGTACGTCGGCAGCTGTCCATTCGTCCCGCGGAAGGCGGATCCCCTGACCATGGGTCACGACTACAACGGCGGCACCATCGGCGAGGACGACCGGCTGCACGCGGTCGCGCGGGCGGGCTCGTCGCGATACGCGCTCTGCCGCGCCGGCCGGATCCGCCACTCAGCGCCTGTGCCGTTCGTCCCGGGTGACGACGGTGCGTGCGAGGTCTGCGCGGAGAAGGTGCGCAACAACCGCGGCCTGATGGACTGAGCTTCCCCTCGCCCCGGCGATGAGTTCGGCCGAGGCTGGACGTCGTACTGCGTGAGACGGACACTCAGCCGGGAGGCAGCCATGTCTGACACCAAGACCCGCGTCAACAAGATCGCGAACGTGATCATCCCCGTCACCGACCAGGACGGCATGATCGCCTTCTACGTCGACAAGCTCGGCTTCACCAAGCGGGTGGACGCGCCGTTCGGCGGCCAGTACCGCTGGGTCGAGGTCGGGCTCGGCGACGAGTCGACGACGATCGCCCTCGCGCCGCCGGCCGACGCGTCGCCGACCGGCGGCAGCCAGACCGGCATCACGCTGCAGACCGACGACATCGATGCGACGCACGCGCAGCTGCGCGACGCGGGCGTCGACGTGGACGCGGAGATCATGCGGGGGCCGGAGCCGGTGCCGCCGATGTTCTGGTTCCGCGACGCGGAGGGCAACACCCTGCTGATGGTCCAGTAGCGGCCGCCGCAGGTTCACCGGCTGTTCGGCCGGGGGTCAAGAGGATCGAGCACGGTCCGTGGCGAAGTCATCACCATGCGCACTTCCCGCAAGGTCCTGGCGCTCGCGTGCGCCGGCGTCGCCGCCACGACCGCGATCGGCTGGGCGACCATCAGCGACGGCGTGATCAGCCCGGCCGACCACGAGACCGGCAACGGCCGGGTCCTCCAGCCCGCAGGCACGCTGACCGAGGTCGGCAACTTCCCGACCGGCGGGGCGCTCACGCCGGACGGCCGCTTCTACTGGGCCGTCTCGACCGGCCGCGGCTTCAACGACATCCGCATCGTCGACACCGGCAACAACACGGTGGTGCAGACGGTGCCGGTGCCGGGCGCGTCCGGCGGCATCGTCCTCGACGGCGCTCACCACCTCGCCTACGTCTCCGGCGTCGCCGACTCCTCGCACACCGACCAGCAGCGCCCCGGCCTTCCCGGCCGTGCCGGCGACAACGTGACGGTGTTCCGCTACGACGAGCACACCGGCCTGGCGACGTACGACCACCTCGTCAACGTGCCGCCGCCCGCAGGCTCGCCGGTCCCGCAGGGTGTCGTCGACGTGCCGGGCTTCGAGGGGCCGCCGCAGGAGTTCCCGCCGACCAACCAGCAGCGGCTGTCCTGGCCGGACCGGCTGGCCGTGTCGCCGGACGGCTCGAAGGTGCTCGTGCCGCTCAACCTGGCCGACCACGCGGCGATCATCGACACGAAGTCGCAGGCCGTGACCTACGTCGCCGTCGGCCACTACCCGTACGGCGCCGCGATCACCCCCGACGGGAAGACGGGCCTCGTCTCCAACGAGACCGACGGCACGGTGTCGGTGATCGACCTCTCGTCGGGCGCGGTCACGAGCACGATCACCGTCGGGCCGAAGCTGTCGCACCCCGAGGCCATCACGATCGACGCGGCGCACCAGCGCGCGTACGTCGTCCTGGCCAACACCGACCACGTCGTCGCGATCGACCTCACGACCATGACGGTCGCCGGTGACCTGTCGCTGGAGCGCTCGCAGGGCCTCGGCGCGTCGCCGGTTGCCTCCGCGTTGGACCCGTCCGAGGGCAAGCTCTACGTCGCCGAGGAAGGCGCCGATGATCTCGCGGTGCTCGATGTGTCGTCGGCGAAGCCGGCTCTCGTCGGCCGGGTGCCGACGGCCGCGTTCCCGACCGATGTCGCTGTTGAGCACGGGCGGCTGGTGTGGCTGTCCGGCAAGGGGTTCGGCTTCGGCCCCAACCCCAACGGGCCCAACCCGACGAGCACGCTGAACAACGACAACAACATCAACACGTTCACCTACCTGCCGTCGGCGATCCGCGGCATGGTCGGTGTCCTCGAGACACCGACGCCGTCGCAGCTGGCGCACATGACGCCGATCGCGACCGCACAGATGGTGCCGGTCGACGTCGAACCGCCGCCGGCGGACACGCCGCTGCGTCCGGACGGCCCGATCAAGCACGTCTTCTTCATCGTCAAGGAGAACCGCACCTACGACCAGATCCTCGGTGACGACCCGCGTGGCGACGGCGACCCGTCGCTGGAGCTGTTCGGTCCGTCGGTGACGCCGAACGCGCATGCGCTCGTGCAGCGGTTCCCGCTGGTCGACCACGTCTATGCCAACTCCGAGGCGTCGATCGACGGTCACTTCTGGACGAGCGCGTCCGACGTCTCCGACTACGTGCAGAAGAACTGGATGCAGAACTACGGCGGGCGTGGCCGACCTTACGACTTCGGTGTCTTCGCTGCGACCTGGCCGGGCAACGGCTTCCTCTTCGACCAGGCGCAGCGGCAGGGCATCAGCTACTTCAACTACGGCGAGGCGATCGCCGGCGACGTACCGCTGTCGGACAAGGACCGCGACGCGGCGATTACCGCCGAGGTCGCTGCCAAGTTCGCGCACTCCGACCTCGGCGCCGGCGGTCGTTTCGGTGTCGGCGCGACGCCGGTGGGGGAGTGCTACCCGAACGACGCCGACATCGAGTCCGACGCGATCACCCAGCAGCCGACGTACGACGGCACGCCGCCGGCCGGTGCACCGGCGCAGGCGGAGTCGCGGGCCGACTGCTTCGCGTCGCACTTCCAGCAGCAGGACGCGACCGGCACGGTGCCGGCGTTCAACTACCTGGTGCTGCCCAACGACCACACCGTCGGCACGACACCCGGCAAGCGCACGCCGCAGGCGCTCGTGGCGGACAACGACTACGGGCTCGGCGAGATCGTCGACACGATCTCGCACTCGTCGGTGTGGTCGTCGTCGGCGATCTTCGTCGTCGAGGACGACTCGCAGGACGGCGCCGACCACGTGGACGCGCACCGCATCCCGGCGTACGTGATCAGCCCCTATGCCACCGCCGGTGCGGTGGTGCACCACCGCTACGACTTCGCGTCGGTGATCCGCTCGATGGAGCTGATCCTCGGCATGGAGCCGCTGACGCTGAACGACGCGGTGGCGGCGCCGATGTACGACGTGTTCACGGGGACGCCGGTGAATCTCGCGCCGTACTCCGCGATCGTGCCGGCCTACGACCGGTCGACGTTGAACACGGCGACGAGCCCGGACGCGGCGCTGTCGGCGCGGCTGGACTTCTCGCAGCTCGACCAGGTGCCGCAGCGCGAGCTGGACCGGATCCTCTGGCACGCGGTCTACGGCGAGACGTCGACGCCGCCGGCACCCGGCCCGAACGCCGAGGACCGCAGCGCCGGCGACTGACCCGCTGGGTCAGCTCGCCGGCGGGGTCGGGCAGGACGGCGTCCGGCGGCGGCGAAGTGGTGGCGCGTGATCCGGTTTGGGCGTCGCCGTCCGTTCCTGGGTGCTGTGCTCAGCGGCCTGGTTCTGGCCGGCGGGCTGGCGGCGACCGCATCGATGGCCGCGTCGTCGGCCGCCGCTGCGGGGCCGAAGCCGTTCGGGCTGACGTGCACCAACACCGAGGGCGTGCGCTACTGCCCCGGTGACGTGAACCACCGGGTGGCGACGTTCGACGGCGTTCCGCTCGACGTCAACGTCGTGCTGCCGCCCGGCCACCGGGACAGCCGCCTCCCGCTGATCGTCGAGCTACACGGCTGGGCCGGGGCGAAGCTCGGCCTCGACGACGATGCGGGTGGCTTCCAGGACCAGCGCGGCGGCCAGTACGCGTTCCTGCCGACGCCGCGATCCCTGGCCAAGGCCGGCTTCGCGGTGCTGACCTACTCGTCGCGCGGGTTCGGCGACTCCTGCGGCTCACCGCAGTCGCGGTCCGCCTCCGCCTGTGCGACCGGCTGGACGCACCTCGCCGACGCGCGTTACGAGGTGCACGACACACAGTGGCTGGCCGGCCTGCTCGCCGACTCCGGACTCGTCGACCCGCGGCGGATCGGGGTCATCGGCAGCTCGTACGGCGGCATCCAGGCGCTCGAGCTCTCGACGCTGGCGGACCGCACGGTGCTGCCGTCGGGTCGCTACGTGCCGTGGTTCAGCCCGAAGCGGCACCTGCGGATGCATCTCGCGTCGGTCGTCGCGATGGACACCGCGTCGTCCCTCGTCGACGCGCTGGTGCCGAACGGTCGGTGGCGCCAGGACCCGAGTGGACGTACGGCGTCCGACATCGAGCCCGTCGGCGTCCCGAAACTGTCCTGGAACTCGGCGCTCTACGGCGCCGGTCAGGCGGCGGGCTACATCGCGCCGCCGGGCATCGACTCCTCCTCCGACCTGACGACGTCGTTCCTCCGCCTTGCTGTCGGCGACCCTGAGGCGGACCCGGTCGCGCTCGACGCGTTGAAGGAGATGGACGCGTGGCACGCGGCGGAGGGTCTGGACGCGCGCGGCGTCGTCCACCCACCGACGCTGCTCATCTATGGCTGGACCGACTCACTGTTCCCCGTCGACCAGGCGCTGCGGTGGACGTCGTTCGAGCAGTTCGCCGGTGCGTCGGGCGTCGTCGGTGAGCTGCTGACCGACATCGGGCATCCGCCGGCGCCGAACAAGGCGAGCGATCGAGCTGTCGCGGTGGCGCGGACGACCGCGTGGATGGCGCACTACCTCGGCGGCCGACCGGTGCCGGTCGTGCGCGGCGTCGAGGCCTGGCTGCACACGTGCGCCGCCCGCTCTGGCGGCCCGCTGCGGGCGGCGTCCTTCGAGGCGCTGCACCACGGGTCGGTCGAGCTGCGGGGCGCCGGTGGACCTGTGGTCGGTGACGCGGGTGACCTGGCGTCCGGCCGGGCGACCGACCC
>DASSEX010000086.1:0-87324 GCA_035695045.1 Mycobacteriales bacterium
ACTTGTAGCTCTTCGCCTCGCCGAACTCCCCCGCCGCCTCGCGCCAGCCCTTGGCCTTCACCCCGAGCTGCTTGCCGAGCAGCGCGACGAAGATCTTCGCCTTCTGCTTACCGAAGCCCGGCAGCGCTTCGACTCTCTTGAGCAGGTCTGCCCCGTCCTTCGCGTCGCGCCAGACCGCCGCTGCGTCGCCGTCGTACTCGTCGGCGACGACCCGGCACAGCTGCTGCACCCGCCCCGCCATGGAGCCGGGGAACCGATGGATCGCCGGCGGTGCGGCGAACACCTTCGCCAGCTCGTCGGGGTCGCAGCCGGCGATGTCTCCGGCGTCGAGGTCGCGGCCGAGTCGCTGTCTCATGTGCAGCGGACCCTTGAACGCCCACTCCAACGGGATCTGCTGGTCGAGCACCATGCCGATCAGCAGCGCGAGCGGGCTCTCCGACAAGAGTTGGTCGGCCTCGGGATCCTGCGCAAGACAGAGCTGGGTCACACGCTCAACCTAACGCCGTCACTGCTTGCCCGGATGCCGCACGGGGCACGAATCGAGCAGGGCCGGTCATGTCTTCGTCGTGCACGGTGACCTGACCCATCTCGCCTGCGACGACTGGCTGCTGCCGACCGACCGTGACCTGACGCTCCCCGAAACCTGGCTTCCCGTCTTCGCCGAGGACGCCGTACGCCGCCAGGACGGAACCCCACGCCTCGCGATCGATGCGCCGGCAGCGTTCTGCGAGGGGGCCAGACGTGTTCTCCCCGTCCCGGACAAGGCACGTGCGATCGGGACAGGGGACTCACCGCTCACCCAGGGGCGCCCCTGGCTGCTCGACGTCGGCGAGAACTCCGACGTCGGCGAGGACTCCGAGGTCGACGCGAAGTGGCTCGTCGACGGCGCACGGGAGTGGCTCGACGCGGTCACCCATGACCGCCGGCGGATCGAGCGCTCGCAGCCCTTGCTCGGGCTGCCGCTCGTCGGCACCGGCGCGGGCGGCGCGTCCGCGCGTCGCGACGCGGTGCTCGCCGAGCTTCTGCCCGCGCTGCGCGAACATGCCGAACGCGCTGACGTGGACGTCGCGCTGGTCCTCAACGACGAGCGCGACCATGCAGCAGCCCAGGACGTCCGACGAGCGACCGACATGTCCTGGCCGTTCGACGAGGCGCAGCTTCGCGCCGCGGAGGCGATCGCGTCCCTCGCGGACGCCGGGCGACTCGCGCTCTTTCTCGGCGCGGGCGTCAGCCGCACGGCGGGGCTCCCGCTGTGGGACGAGCTGATGACGGAGCTGCTCGACCTCGCCGACGTCGAGGGCGAGCCTCGCGACACGGTGACGCGCCTCGGTGTTCAGGACCAGGCCGAATACGTCGCCCGTCGGCTGGGCGGCGGCGGTGAGGAGCTCCACGACTGGATGCAGCGTCGTTTCGCCACTCGTCCGCACGGTCTCGCTCATTCGCTGCTCGCTGCGCTGCCCTCGCGTGAGGCAGCGACGACCAACTGGGACTCGCTGTTCGAGCAGGCCGTCGCCGACACCGGTGACGCACTTGCCGTGCTTCCGTACGACGACCCGGACGGTGCGGACCGGTGGCTGTTGAAGCTGCACGGCGACGCGGCGCGCGGCACCGGGATCGTCGTACGTCGCCAGGACTATCTGCGCTTCTCCGCAGAACAGAGCGCTCTCGCCGGCATCGTGCAGTCGCTGATGTTCACCCGGCACATGCTTTTCGTCGGGTTCTCTCTCGTGGACGACAACTTCATCCGTATCGCCGACGACGTCACGCGCATCGTCGACCGCTACGCCGGCCGGGAGCGCGAGCAACCGAAGCTGGGCACGACGGTCGGCCTGCACGACGACCCGGCAAAGCGGGCGTTGTGGCCACATCTCGAGCACGTCGTCGTCGCGGAGGGTGAGATGGACACAGCGGAGCGTGCTCGTTGCCTCGAGGTGTTCCTTGATCTCGTCTCGGCCCGCATCGACCGCGGCGCGAGCTACCTGCTGGACGAGCGCTACGCCGGACTGCTCGGCGACGCCGACCGTCGGCTGGCCGAACACCTCACGGGAATCGTGGAGGATGCCGAGGCGTTGCGCGACTGCGTGTCCTGGCCGTCCGTGGCCGCGCTTCTGCACAGCCTGGGCACCCCGGACGTGACATGACCCACGGCCGTCTGGCATCATGGTGGGTCGCGCCGCGGAACATCCGCGGCGTCGCGCACGTTGGACCTACTGGCTGGTAAACGTCGCAGCCCGCTCCAACGTCTCAACCAGTGACAGCCCGTGACCACCAACTATTGCCCTGGGGGGCATGAATCACCATGAGCACTGCCACCATCGCCCGCGTCAACGGTGACGCCGGCCTGCCTGCCGCCGTCGAGGACCTTCTCGACGCCGCAGCCGAGCAGGGGGCGCTGACCTTCGCGCAGATCCGCCGCGCGCTCGACGAGGCCGGCGTCAGCCCCGCAGAGGCGAAGCGTGTCCTCCGCGTCATCAGCGACCGCGGGATCACGATCGGTGCCGACGCACCGGGCTCCGTGCCCACGAGCCCGACCACCGTCAGCGTCGTCGAGGAAGAGGACGTCCCGGACGTCTGGGACCAGGAGGTCCCGACCACCGACCTCGTCCGCGTCTACCTCACCGACATCGGCCGCGTCGCCCTGCTCACCGCCGAGCAGGAGGTCGATCTGGCCAAGCGCATCGAGGCCGGCCTGTTCGCTGCGGAGAAGATCCGCGCGGCGGACGCCAAGGAGACCAAGAAGATCCCGGCCAAGCTGCGCCGCGATCTCGAGGAGATCTCCGCCGACGGCACCCGCGCGCGCAACCACCTGCTCGAGGCCAACCTGCGGCTCGTCGTGTCCCTCGCCAAGCGTTACCAGGGCAAGGGCCTGACGCTGCTCGACCTCATCCAGGAAGGCAACATCGGCCTGGTCCGCGCGGTCGAGAAGTTCGACTACACCAAGGGTTACAAGTTCTCGACCTACGCGACCTGGTGGATCCGCCAGGCGCTGCAGCGCGCGATCGCCGACCAGGGCCGCACCATCCGCGTGCCGGTGCACATGGTCGAGCAGATCAACAAGGCGCTGCGGGTCAAGCGCGACCTCGCCACGGAGCTCGGCCGCGAGCCGACCTTCGAGGAGCTCGGCAAGGTGCTCGAGATGACGGCCGAGCGGGTCGAGGAGATCCTCGGCTACGGCCGCGAGACGCTGTCGCTCGAGACGCCGGTGGGCGACGACGGCACGGCGACCTTCGGTGAGTTCATCGAGGACGCCGACGCTCCCGTCGCAGCCGACGTCGTCGACTTCGGTCTGCTGCAGGACCGGCTGCGGCTCGTGCTCGGCACGCTGCCGGAGCGCTCCGCGTCGGTCATGCGGATGCGGTTCGGCCTGGACGACGGCCGGGCCCGCACGCTCGACGAGGTCGGCAAGGAGCTCGGCCTCACCCGCGAGCGGATCCGCCAGATCGAGCGCGACACGCTGCGTGAGCTCCGCAAGTCGGACACCGCCGCCACGCTGAAGGCCTGGCTCTGACCGGCTGAGAGCAACCTCACAGGACCGGGTCCGGCCGCTTGGCCGGGCCCGGTTCTGCGTCGTACCCGCCCTATTCGGCAGGTGAGACCTGGGTTTCCAAGCCGCTGCCGGGGTAATTACGCTGCGCCAACCGCACAACGGACCCCACACCCGTCTAGAGGAGAGGCCCGGATGAAGACGTCGACGATGTCGCTCTTCGAGCGCGAGATGCACGACCAGGTCACCGCGGCACGCGCCGCCGTCGACGAAGCCGGCCGCCGCAGTGACCCCCTGCTGCTGCAGGCCGCGCAGAGCCATCTGGAAGGCCTGATCGACCTGGCCCGGCGCAACGGGCTCATCATCGAGGCGGAGCCGGACGCCGCTCCCGCCACGGCCGTCTAGCCCGGTGCCTCGTGGGCCCGCCGAGGGCCCGGGCAGAATGCCCTCATGAGTGCACTGTGTGACGGCCGGATCGTCATCGTCACGGGAGCGGGTCGCGGCATCGGCCGCGAAGAGGCTCTCGAGTTCGCCCGGCAGGGCGCGCGCGTCGTGGTCAACGACGTCGGCGTCGCCCGGGACGGCACCGGTGAGGACGCCACGCCGGCGCAGAGCGTCGTCGACGAGATCAAGGCGCTCGGCGCCGAGGCGGTCGCGAACTACGACGACATCTCCGACTTCGACGGCGCGAAGCGCGTCGTACAGACCGCTGTCGAGTCGTTCGGTGGCCTCGACGTCGTCGTCAACAACGCGGGCATCCTGCGCGACCGGATGCTCGTCAACATGACGATCGACGAGTGGGACGCCGTCATCAAGGTGCACCTGCGCGGGACGTTCGCGATGGCCCACCACGCGGCTGTCTACTGGCGCGAGCGGTCGAAGGCCGGGGACGACGTCGACGCGCGGCTCATCAACACCTCGTCGTCGTCGGGCATCTACGGCAACGTCGGCCAGAGCAACTACGGCGCTGCGAAGGCGGGCATCGCGGCGTTCACCGTCATCACCGCGATGGAGCTCGAGCGCTACGGCGTCACGGTCAACGCGGTCGCGCCGGCAGCACTGACCCGGATGACCGAAGACCTCGTCCGGTGGCAGGACGACGGCAGCGACAAGCCGGCCTGGGACCCACGTGATCCGTCGAACATCGCCCCGCTTGTCGCGTGGCTGGGCTCGAAGGAATCGCGCGGCATCACCGGCCGGGTGTTCAACGTGAAGGGCGGTTACGTCTCGGTGGCCGAGGGCTGGGTCGCCGGCCCGGCAGAGGACAAGGGTGCGCGCTGGGAAGCCGGCGAGCTCGGTGAGGTCATCCCCCGGCTCGTCGCCGAGGCCCGCGCCAACAGCGACACCAGCGGGGCCACCCCCACGACCTCCTGACTCCCGCTGCACGGTCCTTCCCTCGAGCGAACGTGATCCACTTCGCGCACGGCTGAGCGGGGCAGTGATCACGTTCGGGCGAAGTTGATCACGTTCGGTCAGTGTGGGCGGGCTTTGGACGGCGGGCAGGGGGCACAAGCGGGGCATGGACTCCCTTGACCCGGAGGCCCGCGGCATCTTTGCCGAGGGCAGACAGCTCTACGTCGGTGTCGTCACGAAGAACGGCCCACACGTCACTCCCGAGCTCTACGCGAGCCTCGGCGACGACCTGTGGTTCGCGACCGCGGCGACGACACTCAAAGCAAAGGCCGTACGCCGAGACGGTCGCGTGGGCGCGATGGTGCGCGTCGGCTCCCGCGCCGCCGTCGTCACCGGCGAGGCCGAGGAGTACGACGTCGCCGACCCGCTCGCCTTGCTCGGCAACGCCCGCGACGCGATGAAGGCACTGCAAGCGGTCGGCGCGTTCACGTTGCGCAACGCCGCAGACCTCGGCGGTTTCGCGCGCGACCTCGTGGCCGGCCGACTGCCCTCGCGCAAGCCGCCGCGACGGGTCCTCGTGCGGTTGCGGCCGGATCACTCGGCTGTCGTCGATGCGGGCGGCCTGCCGGGCGACCGGGACGCAGTTCTCGGATGGTCCGCCGACGGGGCGCCACTCGTGCTGCCCGCGCGCTGCGATGACGCGATGCAGACGGCATGGGTTCCCGGTGCGCTACCGCCGCAGCTCGCGATCGGCGGAGAGCCGGCCGCCGCGTGCCTGGCCGTCGACGCCTACGTCGCCCCCGGACCGGCCGCGAAGACAGGGCTACTGCGTCGCGGGACCGCGACGCCGACCCGTGAGCAGGACGTCGTACGGCTCGAGCTTCAGTCGCAACGGGACACGACATGGGACGGCGCCGAGACCAGGACGGTCCCGGCGCCGTGACGAGCGACTACGCGTAGCCGAGGGTCGCGAGGCTTTCCAGCTCGATGCCGACCAGCTGCTGGACCGCCTGGTCGCTGCCGCCGCCGTACAGGTTCTGCTCGAAGTCGGTGACGATCATCGACGCCTGCGTCGTGAGAGCGAGGTTCTCCGGCTCGAGCAGGATCTTCTGGAGCTCCTCCACCTCACCCTGGATCAGCATGAAGCCGCCGACGGTCCCGGTGAGGGAGATGTACTCGGTGTGGGCGTGGATGCGCCCCTGCTTCGCGAGCTGCTCGAACCGCTCGATCGCCTTCGCGAACACCTCGAGACCCTTGGTCTCGCGTCCCGGGATGTTTGCTCCCCAGCGCACCAGCACGGCACCAGTCATGGAACCTCCTCCTCGAGGGGTGTGATGCGCCTCACAATCACCCCGCCGGCCGGGCGTGACCATGGCCCGATGTAGCCAGATGTCCGGCGAACCGGACCCAACCTCCGTCGCCCGTAGCCGAGTCCATGCGGCATCCTCGGAGAATGGCGCGATCGACGGTTTTCCGCTGGATGGTGCAGTCCGTGGGACCGCAGATGATGCTGCGCCGCGCAGCGAAGAACGGCGAGCTCGGCGCCCGGCTGGCCATCGACCGCACGCTCTGGGCCGACCCGTTCCCGACCTACGAGCGGATGCGCGCGATCGGCGAGATGCAGCACGGGGGTCTGGTCTCGTCGACCACGTCGCACAAGATCGCGAGCGAGGTGCTGCGCAGCCCTGCGTTCCGCGTCGGAATCGGTTCGTCCGAGCGACTGTCGCCGCTGGCCCGCCGGATGATGGCGATGTCGACCGACCCGGAGGCGGTCGGACCGGCGGAGCCGCCGTCGATGCTCGCCGTCGACCCGCCCCAGCACACGAAGTACCGCCGTCTCGTGTCGAAGGTCTTCACTCCCCGGGCGATGGCGGCGATGGAGCCACGGGTGGAGCAGATCGCCACCGAGCTGCTCGACGAGATGGAGCGGCACGAGACCGTCGACCTCGTCGACATGTACGCCGGCCCGCTGCCGGTGCGCGTGATCTCGGAGATTCTGGGTGTGCCCGCCTACATGCAGGACTCGATGCTGGAGTGGGGCAACGCCGCTGCCGTGACGCTCGACCCGGCCTTGCACTACCGGCAGTTCCGCGACGCAGCGCGTGCCTTGCGACGCATTCACTCGTGGCTGGACAACCACCTCAAGGAGCTCCGGCGCAACCCCGGTGACGACCTGCTGAGTCGGCTCGCCTTGCTCGTCGATGAAGGCGAGAACCTCGACGACGTCGAGCTCCGCTCGACGGCGCTGCTCGTCATCGGCGCCGGCTTCGAGACGACGGTCAACCTCATCGGCAACGCCGTCACGCAGCTGCTCGCGCACCCCGACCAGCTCGCGTCGCTCAAGGCGGACGCATCCGGCTGGGCCAACGCCGTCGACGAGGTGCTGCGCTACGACTCGCCGGTGCAGGTGACTGTGCGCATCGCCGGCGAGGACACCAACGTGTGCGGTCATGACATCCCCGCGGGCCGCTTCGTCTCGCTGATGCTGGGCGGCGCCAACCGCGACCCCGACGTGTTCGAGGACCCGCAGCGGTTCGACGTGACTCGCGCGAACGCACGGGACCATCTCGGGTTCTCCGCCGGCATTCACTTCTGCCTCGGGGCGTCACTCGCCCGGATGGAAGGTGCCGTCGCGCTGCGCATGCTGTTCGAACGCTTCCCGGACCTGGCGCTCGCCGGTGAGCCGGTCCGGCGTGAGCTGCGCGTGCTGCGTGGCTACGAGCACATGCCGGTGTCGCTGCGCGGCCGGGCGTCTCAGCCCGCGGTCGACGCCGCGCGCAGACGGAACACCATGCGCACCTCGTCCTTGCACGGGTCGGACGGCAGCGGCTGGACGTCCCCGGTCTCGACGAACCCGAGCCGCTCGTAGAAGCGGTGCGCCCGATCGTTGCCGCGGGTCACCCAGAGCCCGACGACCTCGGCCGCCGCCTCGTCGCGCGCCCACTCGAGCACCACATCGACGAGCTGGTCGGCGACTCCGCTCCCCCGATGTGACGGCGCGACCCACATGCTGACCAGGTCGATGTCGGCATGGTGCCCGTCCTCGTGGTTGCGGAACCCGCCGGCCAACCCGACGCACTCGGCATCGACGAACGCGAGGGCGGTGAAGCGGTCAGAGCCGCTCGACCCGCCGGCCGCCCGCTCGTCCCACTCGGCGGCGGTCCGCGCAACCTCGGCAGCGTAGGTGGAGCCGAACGCGGACGGCGCGTCCTGCAGGGCGCGGAGCCGGACCTTGCGAAGCACCGCGCCGTCGGCTGCGGACACTCGCCGTACGACGACATCCGTCATCGCAGCTGCTCGAACAGGTAGTAGAGCGCGAGCAGGAACTGCAGCGCGAGCGCGGCACCCGGACTGACGAAGGCGATCCCGATCGTGGCCGCGTAGACGAACGTGCCGACCGAGAAACGCGCGATCGAGGCCCACTCCTGCTGCGGGCTCATGTCGTGGTCGATGAGACGCCGATGGCGGACGGCGTAGGTCCAGATCAGGCTGAAGGCGATCGCCGCAAGCGTGAGATTGGCGCCGTACACGGCCTCGGCCACCTTGGCGTCCGTGCCGCCGTCGCCCAGGTGGCGTGCGATGAGGCCCGTGGGGAACGGCAGCAGAGCTGTCCAGAGCAGAAGCAGCAGGTTGAGGAAGAGCATCGAACGGTCGATGCGGCGGATCTGCTTGAACATCGAGTGGTGGTTGACCCACATGATGCCAATGACGAAGAAGCTGGACAGGTACGCCGCGAACTGCGGCCATTCGTCGACGAGACCGTGCCACAGTCGGCCGCGAGCAACGTGCGGGACGTGCAGCTCGAGGACGAGCAGCGTGATCGCGATGGCGAAGACGCCGTCACTGAAGGCCTCGAGCCGATCGGTGTCGGCCGCATCGCCGCTTCGGGCGGCAGGCACCTCGCCCGCCGTCGATGCGCTGGTCACGCAGGGAGGCCCTTTGCGCTGACGGGCGTCAGCCGATGCACCTCCGGACGGCCGGCGAGCAGGCCCCGCATGTTCGCTCCCGCGGTCGCGAGGGCCGCGCCACCGGCGTGGTTCGCGGCCGCATCGGCGGAGGGGTAGAACTCGTAGAACCAGAAGACACTCGGGTCCTCGTTGTCCTGCGCCGCCGCATAGACCAGCGTCTCCGGCTCGGTCTGGTCGACGGCGGTCACGAGCTCGGTGATGACAGCCCGCAGCTCGTCCGCCTTGCCTTCGACCGCAGTCAGCTTCGCCACCACCGCGACCTGCGTCATGCAACTCTCCCGATGCCCGCCGATGGAATCTGACGGACGATAACCTCCGCGCGGCCCTTCAGGCGTCCGGATAAGTCCGCTGCGGGGTGATGATCACCGCAGCGCTGCGCTCCTCGGCGAGCGTCCGGTCGTAGGTGTCCCAGTCGTCATGGGTGCCCCCCGCGGCGACGAAGACCTTGCGCAGGATGAGGCGCAGCGTCTCCGCGTCGATCTCGAGGTGTGGGTCGTCGGGCCCGAAGATGTCGACCGTTCCTTCGACCGCAGCCCACCGCCAGCCCGCGCGCGCCACGATCGTCGCCCTCGGGTCGGCGCGCAGGTGTTCCAGCTTGCGGAGGCCACGGGCGACCAGCCCCACTGCAGGCTCTCCCGTGAGCGGGTGCGGCAAGACGCCGGCGTTGACGACTGCCGCCGCGATTCCACCGCTGTTGCGCAGCATGCTGAGAACGCAGAGACCGTGGTCCTGGCTCGCAATCTCGTCGAACGACGCCAGCTGATCGCTCATGCCGCCATCTTGACCGAGATTGCGGGCCACTTGCGGAGCTGTCTGCCGCTATTGACGTATTCCCATGTGGGAATACGATCCTCGGGTGGCCAGGTCGTCGACGACCGCGGACGTCTTCAACGCCATCGCCGAAGAGCGGCGGCGCGACATCCTCGATGCACTGGTGACGGGCGAGAAGTCGGTCGGCACGCTCGTCGACGCCCTCGCGATGACCCAGCCGCAGGTGTCGAAGCACCTGCGGGTGCTCAGTGAGGTCGGACTCGTGCGATGCCGCGCGGACGGACGACGTCGCCTCTACCGCCTCGAGCCCGCGCCGTTGCGGCCGCTGAACGACTGGCTGGTCAAGTACGAGCAAGCATGGAATGCCCGCCTCGACCGGGTCGACGACTACCTGCACGAGCTCCAAGGCAAGGAGAGCAGCAATGACGCGTGACCGGCATGGCTCTGCAGTCGTGGAATTCCCGAACGAGCTCGAGATCGTGGTCACCCGAGATTTCGACGCGCCCATCCAGCTCGTCTTCGACGTGTTCACCAAAGTCGAGCACGTGCGCAAGACGTTCGCGCCCTTCGGCGAGGAGGTGACCGTCTGTTCGATCGACCTTCGCGTCGGGGGCGACTACCACTACGTGATGGTCACCGACGACGGTGTCGAGTGCTCCTTCGGAACCTTCCTGGAGGTCGAGCCGCCGAACCGGACGGTGCAGACGTGGTTGTTCGAGGGCTGGCCGGATGCGCATGCCGTCGAGACGATGTCGCTGCACGAGGTCGACGGCGTGACGAGGCTCAGCTGGAAACTGGCGTTCCGCGACAAGGCCGGCCGGGCGCACATGACGAAGTTCGACGGCGTCGAGGCGCAGTTCGAGACGGTCGCGGGTTACCTGCAATCCCTCGTCGGCAGCCGATGAGCGGCCGACTAGCCCCGAGGTACTAGTCATTCCTGGCTAAGTCCGCCGGATGACAGTTGCGCCGGTCGGGTGACCCAGTCGAGCCAGCCGAAGCCGAGATCTCTAGTGCCGCGGGGACCTCGCTACGGAGACGACGGAGATGACACCGGCGATGGCGAAGCTCGCACGCGAAGCAGGCATATCGGGTCTTCGTGAGGACGACCTTCCGTCCCTCGAGCAGATCGAACGGCGCAGGTTCGAGCTGTGGCTCGTCTCGACGATCGTCATCGTCGGACTGACGGCTTCGCTCATCGTCCTGTCGCTGTGGCAGCCCATCGACATCCAGCACTGGCTGCGGCTCCCGGTCGTCCGCTTCGGTGGCACCGCATTCACCGTGGTGGTCTGCGGCTACCTCGTCGAAAAGGAGGTCGCGCTGCGACGGTTGAGCCACCGGCTGTTCGACGAGCGCCTGCTGACGATCGCGTTGTCCAACCGGTTGCGCGAGATCTCGGCGCTGCTGGACGCCGGACGCGCTGTCAACTCGGCGCTCGAGCTCGACCAGGTGCTCGACGCCATCCTGCGCGGCGCCATCGAGCTGCTGCCGGCAGCCACCGGCTCGATCATGCTGCTCGACGACCCTGCGACGGGCACGAGGCTGCGGGTGGCGGCTGCACACGGGAACGCCACGGCCGTCGGCGCAATCCTTCCCGTGGGGAACGGCATTGCGGGACATGTGGCGCGCACGCGCGAGGCGCTGCTCATCAACGGACAGGCCAGCAACGCGATCTTCCCCGGGTACGAGCCCCGTTCGTCGCAGGTGGAGAGCTCGTTGTGCATTCCGCTCGTCGAACGCGACGACCTCCTTGGCGTGCTCAACGTCTCCGCCGGTGTCGACCGACAGTTCAGCGAGTACGACCTGCGCGCCGTCAGCCTGTTCGCCGAGCACGCCGCGGCGGCGATCTCGAAGGCCCGCCTGTACGAGGCCCAGCGGCGTCAAGCGGTCGAGCTCGCGCACCGCGCGACCCACGACCCGCTCACCGGAGTCCCGAACCGAAGCCAGCTGGAAGCCTTCGTTGCAGAGACGCTCACGGCCAACGAGGCGCTCACGTTGCTCTTCGTCGACCTCGACGGCTTCAAGGAGGTCAACGACAACCAGGGCCACCAGATGGGCGACTTGGTGCTGAAAGCGGTCGCCGAGCGCATCACGAGCTCGGTGAGCCGCGACGACCTCGTCTGCCGTCTCGGCGGGGACGAGTTCGCCGTGGCGATGCGCGTCGCGCCCTCGAGCGACATCGCCGAGGACGTGGCCGACCGGATCCTGCGAGCCGTGAGTGAACCGCTCAGCGTCGACGGAGTCATCACGTGCGTGTCGGCGAGCATCGGCATCGCGATCGCCGGTGTCCACGGTGACGACTTCGAGGTGTTGCTGCGCGCGGCCGACCGTGCCCTGTACGTCGCCAAGGGCGCCGGCAAGAACTGCAGCGCCATGTGGGAGCCGGAGCTTCGGCAGGTGCAGGTGGCTCCGCCGACCAACGGGCTCTCACCCCGGCTGCCTGTCCAGCGGAGCGACGCCAACCGCATAGAGAACGCGGTCTGACATGACAGCCGTCGTCACTGCCCGGCCGGAGTTCGCCTTGGTGCACAACCGGCCACGACTGGTCGCGCTCATCGGCGTGCTCGCGGTGGGTGCGGCTGCGGTCGTCGTCGGGCCGGCCGCTGCCGGTGCCGTCGCCGTCCTGGTCGTCGTCGTGACCGCGCAGCGCAGGCGGGGCCTGTCCTACGTCGTCGCCGTCGTCAGCGGCACCGTCGCGGTGATGGCCCGCCCGATGTGGCTCGCGCAGGCCGGCAGAGTCAGCTCGCTGACACCCGTCCGCGTCTCGTCGACAGCGGCGGCCGGCGCGGCCACGGCCGCGGTAGCAGGTGTCCTCGTCGCCTATCTGGTGTCGCGCTGGGCCCGACAGAACGCCGAGCTCATGTCGCAGATGGTGAGCACCGCCCGCGCGAGGGAACGCATCGAGGCGGAGGGCACGCACAACCGGCTGCGCCTCGAGAGCGAGCTGCAGTTCTGGGCGGCCCACGATCCGCTCACCGCTCTGCCCAACCGCACGATGCTTGCGCGAGAGCTCGTGGATCGCATCCGCAGGCGCGAACCATTCGGCATCCTGGTGGTCTCGCTGACCAAGTTCGCCGACGTCAACGCGACCTACGGTCCAACCGTCGGTGACCAGGTCTTGGTCGCCGTGTCGAAGCGGCTCCGTAACGCCCTTCGCGAACACGATCTCGTTGCTCGCATCAGTGGCGACGAGTTCGCCGTCTTGCTGCACGGACTCCGAGGGGCCGATGCTCCCGCCGCAGGAGAGCGCATCGTTGCCACGCTGCGCGCGCCGTTCGGCTTCGACGGGGTCTCGCTCGAGGTGAGCGGCCGCGCGGGCCTCGCGATCTACGACGGTGTCGAGGAGGTGCTGCCGACCGAGATGCTCCGCCGCGCAGGTGTCGCAGCAACCGCCGGAGAACCCGGCGCGGCACCGCACGTGTTCGCTCCCGAGCTCGTCGCGGCGGCGGTCGAACGCACCCGGCTCGTCGCGGATCTGCGCCGCGCCATCTCTGCGGGTGACGAGCTGGTCTGCTTCTACCAACCGCTGGTTTCCACCGTCGACGGACGCGTGGCCTCGGTCGAGGCGCTCGCACGTTGGATACATCCCGAGCGAGGCCTCATCTCACCGGCCGAGTTCATCCCCGTCGCCGAGGCGAGCGGGCTGATCGTGCCGCTCGGCCTGGCGATGCTGAGCCAGGCCTGCCGACAGCTCCGCGCCTGGCACGCTGCGGGCCACGGCGAGCTCACGGTCGCCGTCAACCTCTCGGCGCGCCAGCTCGTCGAGCCCGGCGTCGTCGAATCCGTCGCCGACGTCGTCAACCGCAGCGGGGTCAACCCGTCTCGCATCGTCCTGGAGATCACCGAGAGCCTCCTCGTGGAGGACAGCAGCGCGGCGATCGAGACCCTCTGGCGTCTGCGGGGCCTCGGCCTGCGCCTCGCCGTCGACGACTTCGGGACGGGTTACTCCTCGCTGTCACGGCTGTCGGAGATGCCGATCGACGAGATGAAGATCGACAAGTCCTTCGTCGACCGCATCGGTGCCGCCGTGAGCGACTCGGTGCCGATCATCCGCGCAGCGATCGCCATGGGCCATGCGCTCGGCTTGACGGTCGTGGCGGAGGGCGTTGAGTCGGCCGAACAGCTGCGCGAGCTGGTCGCGATGGACTGCGACCTGCTGCAGGGATACCTGCTCGCTCGCCCGCACTCCGCGGCTGAGACGTCGTCTCTGCTGAGCGTGTCGCACGACGTCGTACGAGCGGAGTCGGGTGTTGCCCGCAATGGGCTCTGCGGCGTCCCGCAACAGCGCGAGGAAGGCTGGGTTCCGAAGGTCGCGCCGGCGCCGGTTGCGCCGGCAGCCGAGCGGCGGCTCTCGATCTGACCGCGCGACGATCAACCGTCGCTGCTGAAGTCGTCAACGACAGAGCGGCCCGGACCCCAGTCAGGTTCCGGACCGCTCTGCGCTTGTAGGCCTTGCTTACTTCACCGCGACAGGGCCACTGGCATAGACCTCGTTGCCCGAGGAGTCGGTGATGACGACGTAGAACGTTCCCGACCCGAGCGACGGGTCGGCGATGTGGGCGTTGCCGTTGCCGACCGTGTTGGTCTTGATGGAGCCCTCGGGCATGCAGTTGTTGCTGCCGACGCTGACCGCGACCATGTAGGTGGTGTTGGGCGTCGCGTTCTTCAGCGACACCTCGCCGATCAGCTTGCTGGCGTTGCCGGGCTGACCCGGCGCGTTGAGGATGACGAACCCGTTGCCGCCGCCACCGGAGCCCGCCTCGCACTGCCCGGTCATCGATCCACCCTGGAGCGACAACCCGCTCTGCTGCGCGCCGTTGCCGCCGGCGGACGCGCCGACCGCGAAGGCGGTGGTGACGCCCAGTGCCGCCGCGATGCTCCCGACCATGATTTTCCGCACGTGCTGCCTCCCTGAGGGTGGGACCTATCCCCCGTGGCAAGCCGGGCCTTCCCGAGGCGTTAGGTCCCATTCATGGGATATGTACGAAATCTCACGGCGCGTTCTTGTGGTCCCCCACAATCACAGTGAGGTCCGGGACGAACCCGTCGTCAGGGCGTCTGCGCGACGCCGACCGGGCAGCTCATGCCGGTGCCGCCGATCCCGCAGTAGCCGGCGGGGTTCTTCGCGAGGTACTGCTGGTGATAGTCCTCGGCGTAGAAGAACTCGCCTGCGTCCGCGATCTCCGTCGAGATCTCGCCGAAGCCGCCCCCTGAGAGCACCGGCTGGAACGCATCCCGCGACGCGACGGCGGCCTGCTTCTGCGCATCCGATGTGACGTAGATCGCCGACCGGTACTGCGTCCCGATGTCGTTGCCCTGCCGCATGCCCTGCGTCGGGTCGTGGGACTCCCAGAACAGCTTCAGCAGGGCGTCGTACGAGACCTTGGCCGGATCGAAGACGACCTTGACGATCTCCGCGTGGCCGGTGCGTGACGAGCACACCTCTTCGTAGGTGGGGTTCGGCGTATGGCCGCCCTGGTAGCCGACCGCGGTCGTGAAGACGCCGTCGAGCTCCCAGAACAACCGCTCGGCGCCCCAGAAGCAGCCGAGGCCGAAGTACGCCTCCTCGAGCCCCGACGGATACGGCGGCTCCAGCGGCGTGCCCAGCACGTAGTGCCGCTCCGGCACCGTGAACGGCCGCTGGTCGCGACCAGGCAGCGCCTCGTCAGCGGCGATCATCTGGGTCTTCTGCCGGCTGAACAGCATCGATCCTCCTGAGGCGGGCGGACAGGCACCAAGGTAAACGCCGAAGGACGCGCCGTCGTTCCCGCTTGCCGTCCTAGAGGTACAGCCCGGGCGCGGCCGCGTCCTCGAGCCGCTCCGAGGCGATCGCGTGGATGTCCCGTTCACGAAGCAGCACGTACGCCGTCCCGTGCAGCTCGACCTCCGCGCGGTCCTCCGGGTCGAACAGGACCCGGTCGCCCAGCACGACGGTGCGGACATTGGCTCCGACGGCGACCACCTCCGCCCAGGCCAGCCGCTTGCCCATCTGTGCGGTCGCCGGGATCACGATCCCGGCAGACGAACGCCGCTCGCCTTCGGCCGTGTCGATGCTGACCAGCACCCGGTCGTGGAGCATCTGGATCGGGAGCTTGTCGGCGGCCACGCTCACGAAGGTAGCGGGTCGGCCGCGAGCGACGCTGACTCCTGACGTCGCAGCCAGAGCAGCACGGTGAGGCCGATCACCGCGGGCGCGACCGCGGCCAGCAGGAAGTCGACGCGCGGACCGAGGCCATCAACCACGACGCCACCGAGAGCGGCACCGATCGACGAACCCGCCAGCAGTCCGACCGCCACCCAGCCGAACGCCTCGGTGGACGCGCCCTCCGGCGCGACGGCACCGACGCGCGAGTAGAGCCGCGCGAGACCCGGCGCCACGGTCGAACCACCCGCGAAGAGGATCACGGCAAGGCCGACCGACCCCGGCGAGAGCGCCGCAGCCGCGATCGACAGCGCGATCACGACCGTCGCGCGCCCGACGGCGACGTCGTCGAGATGACCGGCCCGAACCCCGAACAGCAGACCTCCGACCATCGAACCGAGGCTCCACAGCGCGAGGACGATGCCGGCGGCGGCCGAGGCATGACGCCCGCTGACGAAGGCGACGACGCCGACGTCGGTCATGTTGAGCCCGATCGTGAGCGCCGCGGCCACGGCGACGTAGAGCGGCAGCCGGGTGCGACGCATCAGCCGGTGCCGCACGCGCTCGGTCACGCGCGCAACCGATCGCAGCGCCGGAGAGGTCACGAACGTCACCGTCCCGACGAGCGCGAAGACTCCCGTGACGATGACGGCAGCAGGAGCTCCCACCGTCCCGGCGATGAGCGCGACCAGCGCCGGACCCGAGATGAAGATCAGTTCTTGCGCCGTGGCCTCGAGGCCGTAGACCGCCTGCGCAGACTCCGGGTCGAGCAGTCGCGGCCACAGGCCGCGGACGACGGAGACCACCGGCGGACTCGTGACGCCTGCCGCAACTCCGAGAAGGAGTTCCGCCACGTAGGCGTCGGCCGGCACCAACGCCAGCACACTCAGAGCGACCGCGTAGCCGAAGGCGGTGGGCACCAGCACCGGCCGCGGACCGAACCGATCAGCCGCGCGCGACAGCAGCAGGTTGGAGACGCCGGCGGCGGCGACATAGGACCCGGTCACCAGGCCGGCGCGCGCATAGCCGTTGTGCCGGGTGACGAGCAGCAGGATCGCCAAGGCAGACATGCCGTTCGGCATCCGGGCGAGCAGGGACGTGAACAACAAGCGGCCCACACCCGCGGTGCGCAGCAGCGCGCGGTAGCGGGCGAGGACCATCCGTCCACCTTGCCCGAGCGCAGCGACGAAACGCGAATGACTAACGCGACTCCGCTGCGCGCTTCACGTCGGCGATCCGCTTCTCGTCTGCGCGGGAGAGAAAGTCGTCGATGTCGGCCGCGGGCCACACGACGACCCCGTCGGCGTCCGCGACGACGAGGTCACCGTCGGACACCGGCACACCGCCGATGACCACGTCTCCCCCGACCCGGCCGACGCCGTCCTTGCGACTGGCCACCGGCGTCGTACCTCGCGCCCACACCGGTAGCCCGGCGGTCGCGACAGCGCGCGAGTCGCGGATCAGCCCGTCGGTCACCACGGCGGCGACCCCTGCCCGCAGCAGTTCTGCCGCGACGAGGTCACCGAGAACAGCCGTCGACGACTCGGTGCCGCCGGCGACCACGAGCACGGTGCCGGGGTCGGTGACCCGCGACGGCACGTCGCGCATCGGCGAGTTGTCGTCGCGACCGACCGCGACGACCAGCGCCCGGCCCGCCACGGTCGCCTCCGGCGACAGCGCGCGGATCCACGGGGGCAGGGCGCCGCGGCCCCCGGCCCCGTCGGCGGCGAGCGTGCTGGACATCCAGTCGGGCATCTCCGTCACGCGCCTATCCTCCCGGCATGGGGTCGTGCACCGCGTGCGGGGACTGCTGCGACCCGGTCTGGTATCCGCTCGGCGCCGCCGACATCCGCCAGTCGGCGAGTACGACGTCCGCGGCCGACCTGGTCTTCGCGGCACAGCACTGGCACCCGACCGGCCAACGCACCGACGACGGCATGCATGCCTACTCCTGCGACCGCTTCGACCCGGTAAGTCGCCTGTGCACCGCGCACGACGAGCGCCCGCCGATCTGCCGCGCCTATCCGCAGCCGGCGAACCTGCTGCTGCTGCGCTGCGGCTACCGCGACTCCGTGACCTGATTCCGGCCGCGGGGCCTGCGCGGTCAAGCCGACGTCGCGACGAGCCGACATTCACAGTGACGCCACGCCTGCTGGCGAGACGGGGGTCACCCTCATGGCCACGGTTGCGCTGCCCGCTGCCTGGATCGCCCAGGGCACACTGCCTCCCTGTTGTGCGCGGCACGGCGGCCCGGCCACGCGCATGGGCAAGCGCCGCTTCGACACCAAGACGCCGTCCTGGGTGCTGCTTCTCGTCCTCGTCGCCCTCCTGCTCGCGGTGATCGTCGCCCTCGCGGTCCGCAAGTCGGTCCAGGGACAGATGCCCGAGTGCGAGAAGTGCGTCCAGGAGCGGAAGCGCTTCAAGCTGACCGTGCTCGGTGCCTGGGTCGGCGATGTCGTCGTACTGCTCCTGGCGGCCAACCTCGGTGGTGCCGGCTTCCTGCTGTGGCTGCTCGTCACGCTGGGGGCGCTCGTCTGGAGCTTCGCGGGCGGACAGCGGTACCGCGTCCACGGTTACCTGCGCAAGGACCAGCTGTGGGTGGACCTCAAGGGCGTGAGCGAGGAGTTCGCAGCGGCGGTCAACGCGGTCACCCAGCCGGTGCAGCAGCTTCCGGTGCAGCAGGTCGCACCGCAGATGGAGGCCCTGCCGGCTCAGCCGGTCGTCCCGTCGGAACCGTCCGCACCGGCCCCGCAGCCGGTGGCCGAACCGGTCATGGCTACCCCCGAGCCGGTCGCACCGCCGGAGCCGGTCGCACCGCCGGAGCCGGTCGCACCGCCGGAGCCGGTCGTCGCAGCGGCTCCCGAACCCGCGCCCGCCGCCGCTGCGCCGCTGTTCTCCGGACTGGCGACCCGCCCGACGATCCTGCCGAAGTTCTGACCGGCAAGCCCGCTCAGTCGTCGTAGCCCGCTGCCGGTGTGCCCGGCGCGTTGTAGACGCCCGGCCGCGCGTCCGGGTTCTCCACGCACACTTCGCCCTCCAGCCCGTCCGGGTCCCGGAAGAAGACGCTGAGGATGGGCCCGAAGTCCGTCACGAACCCGTCGGACGCGCCCCGCTCGACCAGTCGACGCCTGATCTCCCTGAACGACTCGACCGACTCGGCGCGCAGACCCAGATGGTCGATGCGGCCGCGACCGAACATCGGTGTCTGACGCTGCGCCTCGGTGTTGCCCTCGATCTCGAACACGTTGAAGTCCGCGCCTGCGCCGAGATCGATGAACGACAGGCGCATTCCCGGTCCTTCAGCCTTCTCGTGGGTCACCTTGGCATCGAACACGTCGCGGTAGAAGTCGTGCAGCCGAGCAGCATCCGAGGTGAGGATCGCGACGTGCTGGAAGCCCGCGAGCAGAGTCATGCGGCGATCATGCCGCAGAATCGTCGCGTGACGGAGGACGTCGGCGTCGGGCCGCATCCGCAGCCGTGGCCGGACGACGAACGGTTCGACCACGACCTGCTCGCGCACGGCGACCGACGCAACGTCGTCGACCGCTACCGCTACTGGCGGCGCGACGCCATCGTCGCCGACCTCGACACGCATCGGCATCCGTTCCATGTCGCGATCGAGAACTGGCAACACGACTTCAACATCGGTGCCGTCGTACGCAATGCCAACGCCTTCCTTGCTGCCGAGGTGCACATCGTCGGCAAGCGTCGATGGAACCGCCGGGGAGCGATGGTCACCGACGCCTACCAGCACGTACGGCATCACGCCGACCTTGCGGCGCTGGCCGACTGGGCGAAGTCGGAGTCACTGCCGATCGTCGGCATCGACAACCTTCCCGGCTCCCACGACATCACGACCGCCGAGCTCCCCCGCGCCTGCGTGCTCCTGTTCGGCCAGGAAGGCCCCGGACTTTCCGAAGCCGCCCGTCACGCCTGCACCTCGGTGCTGCACATCCCGCAGTTCGGATCCACGCGCTCGATCAACGCCGGCGTCGCGTCGGGCATCGCGATGTACGAGTGGGTACGTCGACACTCGGCAGCGCACAGAGAGCCGCAGCACTAACATTCGCCCCGTGCCACCGAGGAAGAAGAAGTCCGCAGCCACCCCGCCGCCGCTGACCGACGCCGAGGTCAAGGACCTCGCGTTCCGCGTCAAGGGCGGAGACTCGCCCCGGGTCATCGTGCGCAGCGCGTCCGCCGCCGTCCCGGCGGGAACCCGCGGCAACGTCATCCGCATCGGCAACCCGTCGGAAGGCGAGTACATCGTCGTCCGGCTCGGCCGCGACCAGGTGCCGTTCGCCCCCACCGAGCTGAGCCTGTCCACGCGCGGCCGCGCGGCGGCCGGCACCAGCACGGCGACTCCCGCGCGTCCGGCTGCCGCCGCCCGTCCCGCCGCGGCCAAGAAGACCGCCGCTGCCTCCTCCCGCCCCGCGCGTACCTCCGCGCGGTCGACCGCCAAGACGGCCACCAAGGCGACCAAGTCGACCCCGGCCAGGTCGAGCGCAGCGAAGTCGGCCAAGTCCGCCCCCGCGAGGACGACACAGGCCACGCGCTCCCCCGCGACGACCACCAAGGAGTCGTCGGCGAGCAAGGCCACGCCGGTCCGCACCTCGACGACGCGCGGCGCGGGGACGCGCAGCGGCCGCCGGAGCAAGGGCCGGTCGCCGCAGCCGCTGACGGTGACCATGCGTTTCGCCGACAGTCGCTGGACGATCGAGGCCCAGCGCGGCAGCCGCCGCCTGGCCAAGGCGCAGCCGCTGCGTCCGGGGGCGGTCAGCGCCTTCGCCGAGCACGTCGACGAGCAGTCGGTGCGCGAGGCGCTGGTGGAGACGGTCGAGTCGTGCCGCGCCGTCGTCGAGGAGCAGGCGGCGATCCTGCGTGCCGAGCTCGACGCCGCCGAGGCCGCCCTCCGCGAGTACGACGCCCGGCGTCGCTGAGCGTCACCGCTCCCTGCCCTGCCTCGTTGCAGGGTCATGAGGCGAACACTCGCTGCGCTCACCGCTGCCGCCATCGCGTCCACCGGCGCCGCCACGGCGTACGCCGCCCACGCGCAACACCCGCGGCTGATGTGCACCGGCGACCCATCGGTCGCGCACGCACTGACGGTGCGCGTCGCCGGTGAGAACGCCTCGGGCTACTACGCCGTCCCGAAGCACAGGGCGCGCGGCCTCGTCGTGTTCGACCACGGTTACAGCCACACCGCGTGGAACTGGCGTCAGCACCTGACACAGGTCGCCGCGCGCGACGGTGTCATCGCCATCGCGATGGACTACCGGCACCAGCAGGACTCGCCGGTCGACCCGAAGACCGGTCTGAGCTCCTCACGCGGCTGGCGCGTGCAGGAAGGCGCCGACGACTCGATCGCCGCCGCGAAGCTCTTCGACGCGACCTGCCGCACCGGCGGCGTGAACACCGTCTACGGCATCAGCATGGGCGGCAACACGTCCGGCCTGGTCGCGGCCGAGGCCGCGAAGCGCGCCAGCGGCAAGCCGCTGTTCAACTACTGGTTCGCGATCGAGCCCGCGGTCAACGTGACCGAGACGTGGGCCGAGGCATCCGCCGTCGCGCAGAGCGGCAACACGTTCGCCGTCGACGCCACCCAGGACATCGAGCAGGAGATGGGTGGTACTCCCGCGGACGTGCCCGCCAGCTACCAGAGCCACACCGTCATGGCCCGCATGGCCGACATCGCGGCCGCCGGCCTCTCCGGCGTGGCGGTCGTCCAGGGTGTCGACGACGGTCTCGTCCCCTACAACCAGAGCCGTGAGCTCGTCACCGCACTCCGCGCGGCGGGCATCCCCGTCGACGACGTCACCGTCGGCACCCGGGGCAGCGGAGAGGCCGGCACCACACTGTCGGGCAACGCACTCGGTCCCTTGGGCCAGGAGTCACCGTTCGCCGGCCACGCGTCGGAGGTCAGCAACACGCAGGTCGTCGGCCTGACGGGCTTCGCGCTCCTCGACCAGCTGTACGTGCACCACCAGGCGCCGGCTTGCCGCGAGTCGTTCCGCGACGGCGACACCGGCCAGTGGCAGATCAGTCCCGCGACCTGCTGACAGCTCCGGGGGGTCAGCCCTGGTAGCGACGCATGACCAGCACGGCGCGGTCGATCGCGTGCGCTGCATAGGTCAGGTTGCTGACGCCGTAGGTGAGGATCGAGAAGGTCACGCGACGGCCGAGACCGTCATAGGTGTAGCCGGACAAGGCGCGGTTGTAGCGCAGGGTGCCCGTCTTCGCCCAGACCTTGCCGGCGCCGATCGTGTCGCAGAACCGGTCGATCAGTGTGCCGCTGACGCAGCCGACCGGGAGCGAGGCGACGAGGGCGTCGGCTGCCGGCGACTTGGCGGCGTACTTCAGCAGCTTGACCTCGCCTCGCGCGGTCTCGTAGTCGCTGTAGGACAGCCCCGAGCCGTCCGTGGCGTAGCTGTCGGTGATGCCGGCGTCACTGATCAGCTTGTTGACCCGCCAGCGCTTCTCGATGTTGAGCAGCGACTCGGCGTAGAGGTTGTCCGACTCCAGCAGCGTGTGCCGGATCAGTCGTGACATCGGCGCCGACGAGTGTGAGGCGACAACTCGCTTCGCGAGGGAGTCCCTGACGATCCGGTCCTCGCCTCTGATCCAGACGCCTGCTTTCGCGAGCCGGTTGCGCAGCACATAGAGGTTGCCCTCGGTGGGATGACGGAGGTACGTCGTCGATCGGCTGAGGATGTCCTCGCGAACGGGGAACGGGGAGATCGGACCGACGTCGTACGGCACTGAGTCGGGCTGCCACCCAGAGCGCGTGGTCGCCATAGGCAGGGAACCGATGTCGAGCCGGAGCTCGCCGGTGACTCCGTGTATCCCGCTGTCGCGCACCTGCTGTGCGAGCGCGCTGAGATCCCGTAGGAGCAAGGAGGGATCGTTGCTGGACCTCACGACGAGGTTGCCGTGGAGAACGCCACCAGCCATCGAACCGCCGGCGCGGATCTGCGTCACCAACCGTCGATCGGGGTTGGCGAGCAGAAGAGGAAGCGTGGTGAAGAGCTTCTGCGTCGACGCCGGACGGATGCGGGTGTCGGGGTGGACGGAGACGACCCGCCCGCGGCCGGCGATGTCGACGACGACGCCGTAACCCGCAGCCGTCGCCTTCGACAACCGCTCACGGATCGCAGACGTCAAGGTGCTGTCGATCGTCGAGGTCGAGGAGCTGGGCAGCAGCTGCGACAGCGCCGCGGCGGTGAGCGGGCTCGTGCGCACGACGGACGGCGGGACCGCGGCAGCGGCACGCGTCGGCGTGACCGTGATGCCGGCGGCGAGGACGCCACCGGAGAGGACGGCGACCGCCCCCATCGCGATCAGCCCGTCGAGACGACGATTCCCCACCCGCACACCTTGATCCTCGGCATCCGGCAGGAGGACTGCAGGAGTTCCCTGCGGATATCACCTTTGCGCCACATCTTGGCACCGGAAGAATGCTCTCGTGCTTCTCGCCGAAGTCGTCGCCGCCTCGCGGGACGTCGCCGGCACCAGCGCCCGATCGGCCAAGATCGCGCGGCTCGCCGACCTGCTCCGCGCCGGTGGCGCCGAGCACGCCTCCGTGCTCGTGCCGTGGCTCGCAGGCGAGCTCCGGCAGCGCCGGACCGGCATCGGCTGGGCCGCGCTGCGCGACGCTCCCCCGCCTGCCTCCGCGCCCGGACTGCGCGTCGTCGAGGTCGACGAGGCGCTGGAGACCGCCGCGGGACTCTCGGGGCCGGGCTCGACGACCGCTCGGCGCGAGCTGGTGCACTCCCTGCTCGGCCGGGCCACGGCGGACGAGCAGCAGTTCCTTCGCGCATTGATCTCCGGCGAGCTGCGGCAAGGAGCGCTCGAGGGCGTGATGCTCGACGCGGTCGCGAAGGCCGCCGAGGTGCCGCTCCCGGCGGTGCGACGCGCGGCGATGCTCTGCGGAGCTGCGGCGCCGGTGGCGGTCGCGGCGATGACGTCGGGTGCGGCCGGGCTGGCGGAGTTCGGCCTGCAGGTCGGCCGCCCGCTGCGGCCGATGCTGGCGTCGACCGCCGGCTCCATCGGGGAGGCGCTGGGGAAGCTCGGCGAAGCCGCGGTCGAGTGGAAGCTCGACGGCATCCGGGTCCAGGTCCATCGCTCCGGTTCCGAGGTCGGTGTCTTCACCCGATCACTCGACGACATCACCGGCCGGGTGCCGGAGCTGGTCGCCGCAGCGCAGGCAGTCCCGATCTCGTCGTTCGTGCTCGACGGCGAGGCGATCGCACTGCGCGACGACGGACGTCCGCGACCGTTCCAGGAGACCGGCTCGCGCGCAGCGACGCAGTCGGCGGGTGCGCCGCTCGGATTGTCATGGTTCGTCTTCGACGCGCTGCACATCGGCGGTGCCGACCTGCTCGACCTGCCGTTCGGGGAGCGGCACCGGGCACTCGTCGAGGCGTTGCCGCAGTCACTGCTCGTGCCGCGCGTCGTCACCGCGTCGGTCGACGAGGCGGAGGCGTTCTTCCACGAGACGGTCGCGCGAGGTCACGAGGGGGTCGTCGTGAAGTCCCTGGAGGCGCCGTACGACGCCGGTCGGCGCGGCGCGTCGTGGCTGAAGGTCAAGCCCGTGCACACGCTGGACCTCGTCGTGCTCGCCGCGGAGTGGGGGCATGGCCGCCGTCGGGGCTGGCTGTCGAACCTGCATCTCGGCGCGCGCGACCCGTCGACAGGGACGTTCGTGATGCTGGGCAAGACGTTCAAGGGACTGACCGACGAGCTCCTGCGCTGGCAGACCGAACGGTTCCTCCAGCTGGAGACGTCCCGCAACGAGTGGCAGGTCTTCGTCCGGCCCGAGCTCGTGGTCGAGATCGCCTTTGACGGCGTACAGACCTCGCCGCGCTATCCGGGTGGCGTTGCGCTGCGCTTCGCACGAGTGCTGCGCTATCGGGACGACAAGGGTGCGGACGAAGCCGACACGCTGGATGCGGTCCGCGCGCTACTCCCCTGACCTCGTGTCGAGCATCCGGCGTTGTACCAGGCGACTAGTCCGTCGATCGGCGAGTGAACGTGAGATGGGTGACGCCACTCGGCGAGCTGACCGCCTCGATGTCGAACCGCCGATCGATGTCGCCGAGCCCGTCCCAGAGGCGCTCGCCGCGTCCGAGAAGGATCGGCACGACCGCGATGTGCATGTGGTCGACCAGGTCGGCGGCGAGGAACTGACGGACTGTCGAGACCCCTCCACCGATGCGGACGTCGAGGCCGGCGGCCAGTTCGCGTGCCAGGTCGAGAGCCTCGGCGGGACCTTTGTCGACGAAGTGGAACGTCGTGCCGCCCTGCATCTCGAGAGTGGGCCTGACGTGATGAGTGAGCACGACGACAGGCGTATGGAACGGCGGGTTGTCGCCCCACCAGCCCTGCCACTCCTCGTCGATCCAGGGGCCGCGCTGGTATCCGAACTTGTTGCGCCCCATGATCTCCGCGCCGATCCCGGTTGCCCACTGGCTCGCGAAGGCGTCGTCGATGCCGCTGGTCCCGTCTGCTCGCCCCTGCTGGGCACGGAAAGCCCGCGTCGGGAAGAACCACTCGTGCAACCGGTGGCCGGCGTGCCCGAACGGCGCTTCCAGGCTCTGCCCTTCGCCGGTGCCGAAACCGTCGAGAGAGATCGCGAAGTTGTGGACCCGCACCAGCGACACATGCCCTCCTTGCCGTCGAAGCGCGACTCGTCGTGACGACGAGGGCCCATCCTGCCCTGCCGCTCGCCTCAGCTCGTCGGGCAGCGCCGGAAGCGCTTGCCGTCGGCATTCGTGTCGCGCTCGTGCGCTGACTCGCGCTGGCCGCAGAACGGGCACACCGGGTCGGCCTCGGCCTTCTCCCACGGCCCTTCGTAGTGACCCACGTGCGGTGGACCGAAGAACTTCAGGTTGAAGCGGTTCCACCGTGAGACGCGGGTCTCTGCCGGCTGGTCGTGCTGGCGTCGCTTCACGGGACGCGCTCCTGATTCTTCGTCGCGGCTGCTGCTCGGGCCTTCACCAACAGCAACCTGCGCACCCGGCAGGACATTTCCGGACCAGAACGGACGCGACTCCCCGTCCGGTTCAGGGTTGCGCGGCCGCGTCAGCCACGGTGGGCTCGATCGGGCTGACCTCGAGCACTCTGCCGGGGTCGCCGGGCGGGCACTGGCCCATGATCGGGTAGCGACCGATGCCGGCGTTCAGCTCTCGGCCCGAGCCAGGCATGCGGACGCTGATCCTCATCGCCGGCGGGCCTTGCATGCCGTTGACGCAGACGACCTGGTTGATGATCACCCAGGCGGAAGCGTCCGGACGCAGCTCAACGCGTCGCGGGCGAGCCGACGTGACCATCTGGTCGCCGTTGTGCCCGACGGTGAACGCCACGCGCGACCCCCGGGACGTGCTGAGGCGCACGGACGGATATCCCTCGAGGTCGCACGTCGTGTCGCCGGCGTTCAGCAGCTGCAGCAGCCGCGACTCCTGCTGCGTTGCCTCGGAGAGTCGCTGCACCACGAGCCGCAGGTCGGCGGCGGCGCACGTGGGCGCCGATCCGCCGGTGCTGAAGACGGCGTCGAGCGTGGACGCAACCGGCGACACGCTGGTCGTCACCGGCGCGACGGGCGGCGGACCGGGCGCCGACGCAGGCGCGCTGTTTCCGGAACACCCCGCCAGTGCGGCCATGAGGGCGACGCTCAGGCCGACTTCGCGCATGCTCACATCTGCAGCACGCATAAGCCACCAAAGCGGTTGCCCGTCCGGAACCCTGCCCGGAAAGCAATCGCGGGCTGATCGCGTTCTAGCGCGATCAGCCCGCGATCGGGTGGAAGCGTCAGCCCTGGAGCAGCTGGAAGAGCTGGCCGAGCTCGTCGCCGCTCTGGGTCGGGACGATGTAGCCCTCTTGCGCCTCGATCTGGTCGATGTTGTCGAGCACGTCCTCGGCCGTCGGGGTGGCGTCCTTGCCGGCGTACCAGCCCTTCGACAGGCCGACGAAGATCCGCGCGTAACGACCGGCGGCCGCCGAGAAGGTCTCGTGCGTGAACGTGCACTGCTCGGACGCGAGGAAGACGACCATCGGCGTGACCAGCTCGGGGTCGAGCAGCTTCGATGCCTCGCCCATGAGCTCCTCGGTCATCCGGGTGCGGGCGACCGGCGCGATGACGTTGGACAGGATGTTGTTCTTCGCGCCCTCGATCGCGAGCACGTTGCTCAGGCCGACGAGGCCCATCTTCGCGGCGCCGTAGTTGGCCTGGCCGAAGTTGCCGAAGATGCCGGAGTTGGACGACGTGTGCACGAAGCGGCCGTAGTTGTTCTCCTTCATGACCTTGAAGGCCGGCTGCGAGACGTAGAACGCGCCCTTGAGGTGCACGTCGAGGACGGCGTGCAGGTCGTCCCAGGTCATCTTCGCGAACGACTTGTCGCGCAGGATGCCCGCGTTGTTGATGACGATGTCGACCTTGCCGAAGCTGTCGACGGCCGTCTTGACGATGTTCTCGCCACCCTCGGGGGTCGCGACCGAGTCGTAGTTCGGCACTGCCTCGCCGCCCGCGGACTTGATCTCGTCGACGACCTTCTGCGCGGCGGTGTCGTCGCCGCCCTGGCCGTCCACTGATCCACCGAGGTCGTTGACGACGACCTTGGCGCCGCGCTTCGCGAGATCGAGCGCGTAGGTGCGGCCCAGGCCGCCGCCGGCGCCGGTGACGATCGCGACCCGGCCGTCGAAGGAGATCTCAGCCACTCTTCTGCTCCTGTGCGTTTTCTAGGGAATCCGTCGAAAAGATTGTCCCGATCGCCTGCGGAGGCGGATACGCCGGGTCCGGCACGCGCGGGAGTGCCAGACTCCTGCGCATGGACGAGGCTCGCCGGGAGATCGACGCGCTGGGGCTCGCGGCCTCTCTCGGCGCCGTGGGCAGCGTCGCCGCCGCAGGCGGCCTCATCACCGCCCGCAGGCTGTCCTGGTACGACAACTTGGAGAAGCCGGGGTTCACGCCACCGCCGGCCATCTTCGGCCCCGTCTGGGCGGTGCTCTATGCCAGCCAGGCGGTCGCGGCGTGGCTCGTGTGGCGGGGAGACGCGGCCGGTGGCCGCTACGACGTGCCGGCGCTGTCGTCGTACTGGGTCCAGCTGAGCCTGAACCTCGCCTGGTCGCTGCTGTTCTTCGGTCTGCGCCGGCCGGCCTGGGCGTTACTCGAGATCTGCGTGCTCTGGGTGGCGGTCGCGATGACGATCCGCGAGTTCGCGAGGCGGCACCGGTTCGCCGCCGCGCTGCTGCTGCCCTATCTCGCGTGGGTGACCTACGCCGTCGCCCTGAACGCCGCGATCTGGCACCGCAACCGCTGATCCATCGCCACATGTCGGCCTTCTACGGCCGCTATCTGGCGATTGCCGTCAGTCGGCGGGTTCGACGCGGTAGCGGCGGTGCTCGAGAGAGGGCATCTTCTCCCGGCATCGGTCGACTCGCTCGGGGTCGACGTCGGCGACGGCGACACCCTCCTCTTCCGCGAGCGACGCCAGTACGACACCGAAGGGGTCCACCACCATCGCGCGACCGGCGAAACCAGGCGGTGGCTGGTCGGCCGCGACGACGTAGGCGACGTTCTCGATCGCCCGCGCGGCGACCAGCGTCGACCACTGGTGCTCCTTCAGCGGTCCGCCGACCCATGCCGACGGCAACGCGATCAGGTCGACACCCTCGTCGACCAGCACCCGCGCCAGCTCCGGGAAGCGGACGTCGTAACACGTCATGACCCCGACGGTGAACTCGCCGCAGTCGAACACCAGCCGCTCATCGACGGAGCCGGCCTCGAGGCGCTTCGACTCGAACCAGCCCAGCGCGTCGAACAGATGCTGCTTGCGATAGCGCCCGATCAGCTCGCCGTCCGGTCCGACGGCGACCACGGTGTTGTAGGCCCGCGCCGCGTCACCCTCGACCGGCTCGAACATCCCCGCGACGACCGTCACGCTGTGCCGGGACGCGCACTTCTTCAGCCCCGTGACGAACGCCCCGTCGAGCGGCTCGGCGACCGGCGCGAGCGGCGTGTCCGCCGACCCGAACCCGTGCATCGAGCACTCCGGCGCGACCACCAGCGTCGCCCCGAGCGCTGCCGCCTGCCCGACGAGCTCACCGAGCCGCGCGAGGTTGTGCGCCTTGTCCTCGCCGGCCAGGAACTGCACAACAGCTACCCGCATCAGCCCATCCAACTACGCTGCGCCCATGGGGCGGACGTTGGCCGACCCGCTGGTCGAGCGGATGCGCGGTTTCGGCACGACGATCTTCGCCGAGATGACGGCGCTCGCGCAGCAAACCGGCGCGGTCAACCTGGGGCAGGGCTTCCCTGACACCGACGGCCCCAACGCGATGCTCGAGCAGGCCGTCGACGCGATCCGGGGCGGCCTCAACCAGTACCCACCCGGCCCGGGTCTGCCGCCGCTGCGGCAGGCGATCGCCGCGCATCGCAAGCAGCACTACGACCTCACCTACGACCCCGACGGCGAGATCCTCGTCACGGTCGGCGCCACCGAGGCGATCAGTGCCGCGATCCTCGCTCTGTGCGAGGTCGGCGACGAGGTCGTCGTCCTCGAGCCCTACTACGACTCGTACGCCGCCGCGGTCGCGCTGGCCGGTGCGGTCAGGAAGGCCGTTCCGCTCCGACCGGCCGAGCCCGGCGGCCGGTTCACGTTCGACCCCGACGAGCTGAGAGCAGCCGTCTCGCCGCGGACCCGCCTGCTGCTCGTCAACTCGCCGCACAACCCGACGGGCACGGCACTCACCGCAGACGAGCTGCAGCAGATCGCCGACCTCGCCCTCGACCGCGACCTCATCGTCCTCACCGACGAGGTCTACGAGCACCTGACGTTCGACGGCGTGCGGCACATCCCGATCGCCACCCTGCCCGGCATGCGTGAGCGCACGGTCAGCGTCTCGAGCGCCGGCAAGACGTTCAGTGTCACGGGATGGAAGATCGGCTGGATCTGCGCGCCGGCTGCGCTCACTCGCGCGGTGATGACGGTGAAGCAGTTCCTCACGTTCACCCACAGCGGCCCGATGCAGCTCGCCGTCGCGCACGGGCTGTTGCGCGAGATGGAGTGGGTCGAGGCTCTGCGCTCCTCGTTGGAGATGCGCCGCGACCGGCTCGCCGACGGGCTCGCGACCATCGGTCTGACCGTGCACCGGCCGCAGGCGACGTACTTCGTCCAGGCCGACGTACGGCCGCTCGGCATCGACGACGCCGAAGCGTTCGTGCGGGCGCTGCCCCACGAGGCCGGAGTCGCCGCGATCCCGACGGCGGCGTTCTGCGACCACCGCGAGGTCGGGCAGCCGTTCGTGCGGTTCGCTTTCTGTAAGCGGGACGACGTCCTCGACGAAGCGGTAACCAGGCTCGTTGCCTATGCGGAGCGTCGTCGCTCGACCTAGGTTGAGTCACATGTCGCGCCAACACTCGGCTCCGATTCTGCTCGAGCTCGACCTGTCGCACCCGCTCGTCGAGCACGAGCCCGACGACCCGATCGCGAAGCTGCGTAGTCGCGGCAAGCCACGGCTGCGACCGATCCTCAAGGCACTGCACGAGGCAGGCGACGACCACCGCGTCGTGGGCCTGGTCGCGAAGGTGGGCGACACGTCGATGTCGCTGGCGCATGCGCAGGAGATCCGGGACGCCGTCGGCGCCTTCGCCGCCAGCGGCAAGCCGACGATCGCGTGGACCGACACGTTCGGCGAGTCCGGCAACGGAACGGTCCCCTACTTCCTCGCCACCGGCTTCGGGGAGATCTGGCTGCAGCCGACCGGCGAGCTCAACCTCGCCGGCGTCGTCGCAGAGGTCGCGTTTCTCCGCGGAGCGCTCGACAAGCTCGGGGTCGAGCCGCAGATCGGCCAGCGTTACGAGTACAAGAACGCCGCGGACCGCATCGTCGCCACGGGCTTCACGGATGCGCACCGTGAGGCGCTGGACCGGATCGCCGGCTCTGCCTGGGAGCAGATCACCGAGGCGATTGCGAAGGCGCGTGGCCTCGCCGTCGACGAGGTGAGCCGGCTCGCCGACCGTGCGCCGCTGTTCGCCGACGAAGCCCTCGCCGCGCGGCTCGTCGACCACGCCGGCTACCGCGACGAGGTGTACGCCGCCGCTCGGCGCGGCGCCGGTGGCGACGTACGGCTGCTGTTCGCCGACCGGTGGTCGCCGAACACCTCGCCCGTCACGAAGGTCGTCAGGCGGGTGCGCGACAAGGACGCGCCCGGAGTCGCACTGGTCGACGGCTTCGGCGGAATCGTCACCGGCCGGTCCCGTCGCTCGCCGCTGCAGGGACGACTCATGGGGAGCTACACCGTCGCGGCGGCCATCCGCGCGGCCGTGAGCGACGAGAAGACGCGTGCCATCGTCTTTCGCGTCGACTCCCCCGGCGGCTCGGCCGTGGCGTCGGACACGATCTGGCGTGAGGTCGCCTGCGCCCGCCAGTCGGGCAAACCGGTCGTCGTGTCGATGGGTGCCGTGGCCGGATCCGGCGGCTACTACGTCGCATGCAACGCCGACCAGATCGTCGCGCAGCCCGGGACCCTCACCGGCTCGATCGGAGTCCTCGGCGGCAAGCCGGTCACCACCGGCCTGACCGACCGGCTCGGTCTTCGTTACGACGCGGTGCAGCGCGGCGCGCACGCGCGGCTGACCTCGACGCACGTGCCGTACGACGACAGCCAGCGCGAGCGTCTCGAGGCGATGCTCGACCGGGTGTACGACGACTTCACGCGCAAGGTCGCCGACGGTCGCGGCATGTCACGGGAGGCGGTGCACGACGTGGCGCGCGGCCGGGTCTGGACCGGCGCGGACGCGGCCGGCATCGGGCTCGTCGACACTCTCGGCGGCCTGCGCGACGCGGCACGGATCGCCCGGTCGCGCGCCGGCCTGCCGCCGGACGCTCCGGTGCGCCCGGCCGTGTCGGTGCCGATGCTGGCGCGGCTCAAGCCACCCCGGTCGAGCGATGACCCTCGCGCTGCCGCCGGGGTCAGCACATCAGCCGGGTCACTGTCCGCGGAGGGGCTTGCGACGGCCACGGTTGCGGCCGCCACCCTGGCAGCCGGATCGGAGCTCGCCGCGTGGTTCGACGGCTGGGGGCCGTTCGCGGACCTCGCCCGAGCACTCGGCCTTCCGGCCCTCGGCCCCCTGACGATGCTCCCCGTCACCCTGCGCTGACCAACCACGTGTTGAGTGCGACGTAATCCCCCTTGGGCGGGTGCCCGCAAGGGGGATTACGTCGCACTTAACCTTCGGTGAGGGATGCGGCGAGGGTCGCGGCAAGGTCGTGGACCGCGTCGCGGGCCGCGGCGTCGGGTGCCCCGGTCAAGCTCAGGACCGGCGCGACAGCGCGCCACTGGAGACCCGTCGTGATCGACTCGATCGCGCGCACTGCGCCCGCCTGGTCGAGGTTGCCGTGCACGTACGCCGCGAACGGCCGACCTCTTGTCGCTTCGAGGCACGGGTAGTACACCGTGTCGAAGAAATGCTTCAACGCGCCCGAGATGTACCCGATGTTGGCCGGCGTCCCGAGGAGGTAGCCGTCGGCCGTCAGCGCATCCACGGCACTCGCCGTCAAAGCCGGGCGTGTCACGACCTCGACCGGCTCGCCCAGCTCGGCGAGCGCAGGATCGCGGGCACCTGCAAGCGCGCTCTCGAGCAGCTCCTGCAAGGCCGGCGACGGCGTGTGGTGCACCACGAGAAGACGGGCCATTCGTCCAGTCTTGCGGACGCGATCTGAAACCGAGGGTGCAGAACCGCAGTGAACCCGCCGAAGACATCAAGGATGAGCGACGAACGGTTTCCGCAGACGCTGGCCGCCGCCCAGCACGGCGATGAGTCTGCGTTCACGGAGCTGTTCCGCGCGACCCAGCCGACGCTGCTGCGCTACCTCCGCGTCATCGCCAAGGACGAGGCCGACGACCTCGCTGCCGACACCTGGGTCCAGGTGGTCCGCGGGCTCAGGTCGTTCAGCGGCGACGACCCCTCGGCGTTCCGCGCGTGGGTGCTGTCGATCGGCCGCCACCGCTGGCTCGACCTGCTCCGCAACCGCCGCCGCGGGCGCGAGCAGCCGATGGCCTCCGTCCCGGAACAGGCGGCGCCGTCCGATCCGGTCGAGTTCGTCCACGAACTGATGAGCACCGAGGCCGCGATCCAGCTCATCCGGACGCTTCCCCGGGAGCAGGCCGAGGTCGTGATGCTGCGGTACGTCGCCGATCTCGACGTCAACCGGACCGCGGAGATCCTGGGCAAGCAGCCCGGCGCGGTCCGGGTGCTGTCCCACCGCGGCCTGCACCGCCTGCGCGCGGCGCTGAACGACGTGCCCGGCCAGCGAAGGCAGGAGCCCACCGGCTCCTCTGCAGACGCCCCGCCGAGCACGAGCCCGGACCAGGTGTAACGCCCGATGCCCACGGAACGGTTACTCCAGTGATGCTGACCGATCTCGAACCAGGCTCAGACCCGCGGCTTGCCGCGGTGTTCTCGGCTGCCAAGGCGCCCGCCGAGCTTCCCGTCCGCGGCGAGACAGCCGCGCTGGCGGCGTACCGGAAGCTCGAGGGCAAGTCATGGCTGCGCATGCGGCTCGGCGCCAGGCCGGCTCAGATGGTCGCCGCAACGTTGTTCGGCGGCTTCCTCGTCGCCGGCGGCGTCGCGACCGCGGCCGGCGGCTCGCTGCCGATCGTCGGCGCGCACCACGCCACCCATGCCCAGGCTCCGGCCGCGACGGCCGGCACCGACAACACGGACGGCACGGACACCTCGAGCACCGGCGACGGGACGACCAGCCCGACCGACCTGACCGACACCGGCGGTCCGGGCACCGCAGGTCACCCGGCGATCGTGGGCAGCGTGCAGAAGGGCATCGACACCTGCACCGCCGCGTCGAAGGGCATGTGCCAGGCCGGCCAGCACGGCAAGGCGCTCAGTGCGCACGACGCCCACGCTCCGACGCTGCCGTCCGCGGCGACGACGCACCGCTCGCCGCACGCGCCCATTCCCGGCGCCGCCGGACAGGCGCACCGGCCGCACCTCGCGTCCTCGCACGTCTCCTCGGCCCGGCTCCGTACGCCGCACATCCGGGGGTAGAACGGCCGGCGTGACCCGCCACTCGCCGTTCCCGCCTGAGCCTGTCCGCGTCCCCGTGATGCGCCATCGCTGGGCGACGATCAGCTTCCTGCACTGGCCGTACCCTGCTGCCGAGATCCAGCGCCGGCTGCCGGCCGGGCTCGAAGTCGAGCCCTGGGACGGCCAGGCCTGGGTCGGGTTGGTGCCCTTCGAGATGACCGTGCGTCCGCCGGTCGGTCCGGGAGCCGCCCGCTTCCCGGAGACCAACGTGCGGACCTACGTCGTGGGTCCGGACGGCCGCCCCGGCGTCTACTTCTTCTCGCTCGACGCAGCCAGCGCGTCCGCGGTGACGACCGCCCGAGCGACCTGGCGGCTGCCGTACTTCCTGGCCCGGATGGCTGTCGAGCGGACCGGCGGCGCAGTGCGATACCGCTCGGAGCGTCGCCGGCCGGGTCCGGCCGGCGCGGGACATGACGTCACCGTCCTGCCGGGCCAGCCGATCGCGCATCCGGACGAGTTCACCCACTACCTCACGGCGCGGTTCACCCTCTGGAACACAGTGGCCGGCGCGGTGATGCGCACGCAGGCGGACCATCCGCCCTGGGAGCTGCAGCGCGCCGAGGTCCGCGGGCTTCGCGAAGACCTGCTCGCCGCGGCCGGTCTCCCCGCGCCGGTCGGCGACCCACGAGTGCACTTCTCCGCGGGTGTCGACGTGCGTATCGGCGCGCCGCGCCGGGTCAGCCGCTGACCCGACTCGGTCCTGACAGGATGCCGCGGTGCGTCGGCGGCGATGGTTCGTGGCGGTGGCCGTCGCTCTCGTCGTCGCCGTCGGGGTCACCATCGGCGTCCGCTCGCTGCTGCACGAGGTCAACCCGCCTCCCCCCGCCTGCCGGGTGGGCAACGGCCCCGAGGCGCTGTATCTGGACACCGAGCAGGCGGCCAACGCGACGACGATCACCGCCGTCGCGCACCGCATGGGGCTGCCCAACCACGCCGTGACGGTCGCGATCGCGACCGTGCTGCAGGAGTCGAAGATGCACAACCTGCCGTACGGCGACCGTGACTCACTCGGTCTGTTCCAGCAGCGGCCCAGCCAGGGCTGGGGCACGCCTGCCCAGCTGCTGACCCCGGCGTTCGCGGCGCAGGCGTTCTACCGGCATCTGGTGAGGGTCGACGGCTGGGAGCGACTGCCGGTCGCGCTGGCGGCGCAGGACGTCCAGCACAGCGCCGACGGGTCCGGCTACGAAGCCTGGGTGGAGGAGGCACGCGCGATCGCCCGGGCGTTGACGGGAGAGGTGACCGGTCAGTTCTCCTGCCGGTTCTCGAGCGGCGGCCGACCGGCTCCGCGACGGCTGTCCCGGCTCGCCGGCCTCGAGCTCGGCCGGGGCGCCTTGACCGCCTCAGGCACTGCCGCCGACGACTGGCTCGCCGCCCAGTGGCTGGTCGGCCATGCCTACCAGCTGGGCCTGCAGTCGGTGACCGTCCGCGGCGAGCGGTGGCAAAGCGGCGACTTCGGCTGGACGCGCGACAGCGCCGCCGGCGACCGTCCGGCGTGGGTGCTGAGCCGCCGCTAGCGGCTCTTGCGCGTCGCCTCGCGGCGCGCGGCGAGCGTCTCGAGCGCCTCGGCGAGCAGCTTCTCGCCCTCAGCGGGTGTGCGCCGCATCATGAGGAACTCGTACGGCGTCTTGTGCGCCGCGCCCGCCATCCGCAGCGGCGCGGGCGGCGCGTCGCGGTCGACACCCGCAGGCTGGCCGCAGACGTGGCACTCCCACGAGTCGGGGACCTCGACGTCGGCCGCGAAGTGCGGCCGGCTCTCGTGCCGCGCATCGCACCAGTACGACACGACCCGACGTGGTTCGACGGGGCCGCCCCGATCGACCTGGCTACCGACCGCTCCCCCGAGCCGGCCGCCACGAAGCGTCGTTCTGCGCGAACCCATGGATGTCTCCTCGTGCGTGATGCGCGGGCGATTGGCACATGACCGCGGCGGACAGCGCGCGACCGCGGATCTCCTGTACGACGGTACCTGCTGTCGCGCCGCTGCGCTCGCAGACGGCGCCCCGAGTTCGGTGATCTCGCCTAGAGAAACGCCCGTCCGGACGCTTCGTCCGGCGGCGGCAACGGATCGGTCTCCGTCGGCGGCACCGCGTCGGAGATGAACCTCGTGAGCGCCTCTCCTGCCAGGGTGCGGCCACGCACGGGGGCGGACGCCGCTCGGCGCGCCACGCGCAGCGCCGGCAGCGGCATCCGGGCCGCCGCGAGAACACAGTTACCGGACCGCCGGCCGCGCAGCGTCGTCGGCTCGGCGAGAAGCAGCACGTCGTCGAACGCCACGCGCAGGGCGGCGAGCACCGGACGGACGATGTCGAACGGCACCATGTCCGACACGTTCAGGAGCAGGAGGCCGCCCGGCGCGAGGGCCCGCCGCATCGAGGCGATGCCGTCGATCGTCAACGTGGAGGTCACGGCGCGCGGGCCGTCGTACAGGTCCCAGATGAGGAGGTCGGTGCTGCCGGACCGGGTCGCCTCGAGCTGCTCCGCGGCGTCGGCGACCACCACGGTCGTGGTCTCCACGGCACCGAGCGGCGCGACGGCCGCCAGCACGTCGGGGTCCGACTCCACGACGACCTGACGCGAGCCCGGCCGGGTGACCGCAACCCACCGGGGCATGGCCATGGCGCCGCCGCCGAGATGCAGCGAACGCAGCGGCTGCGGCCGCGGATGCACGACGTCGATGACGATCGCCATGTGCTGCATGTACTCGAACTCGAGGTGCGTCGCGTCCTCGGTGTCGACGTAGGACTGCTCGACGCCGTCGACGAGCAGCACCCACCCGGTCGGACGGTCGAGGTCACGAAGCAGCTCGACCGGACGGCGAATCCGCCGCGGCCTCTGCGCTCGGCTCACGGCGACACCAGCTCGGGCGGCGTCGCGGCGGGGTCGATCGGAACGTCCTCGGCGTCCGTCCTTCGGGTCGCCCCGACGGAGGCGGCGACGACGCAACCGACCGCGATCCACTCCGCGACACGCAGGTGTTCACCGAGGAAGAGCAGTCCCGACGCGGCGGCGAACGCCGGTTCGAGCGACATCAACACACCGAACACCGACGCACGCAGGCGACGCAACGCGTAGAGCTCCAACGAGTACGGCAACGCCGACGACAGCAGCGCGACGACGAGACCGCGCCACAGCACCGAGCCGTCGAGAAGACGCCCTCCCGCCGAGACCAGCCCGACCGGCAACAAGGCGATCGTGCCGGCGACGAGCGCGATGGTCAGCCCGGCGGCGCCGGGGAAGACGCGGCCGACGCGTTGTGACAGCAGGATGTACGCCGCCCAGAACCCGCCGGCGACGAAGGCGAGCACGACACCGAGTGCGTCGAGATGCCCGCCGCTGTCGCCCGTCAGCAGTATGACGCCGACTGCGGCGAGCGCGACCCAGAGCAGGTCCAGGAGCCGCCGCGATCCCCCGATGGCGACAGCAAGCGGGCCGACGAACTCGAACGTCACCGCGAGTCCCAGCGGGATGCGGTCGAGGGCGTAGTAGAAGGTCGCGTTCATCGCCGCGAGGACAAGGCCGAACGCCACCGCCAGAGCGAGATCGGAGCGTCGACGGCTGACGACGCGCGGTCGGGCGACCGCGAGGAGGAGCACGGCAGCGATACCGATGCGCAACAGCACGGCGCCACCCGGTCCCGCATCGGGGAACAGGTCCTTCGCGACGGCGGCACCGCTCTGCACGCTCGCGACCGCTGCCAAGACGAGCAGCGGCGCGGGCGCGGTCCGGCGGGGCATGCCTCCATCGTCGCCTGTCGCGACCGCTTGCCTCGACCGGGTTACCGTCGCGTCCGTGAACGTCCTCGTCGTCGCGGCGCTCAGTGAAGAGGTCGCCTACGTCACCGGCCGCGACGTGCTCGTCACCGGAGTCGGCAAGGCACGAGCCGCGGCCGCACTTGCGCGGCGCCTCGCCACCGGCCCGTCACCCGATCTGGTCGTCAACGTGGGAACGGCAGGCTCGCTGTCACCGGAGGTCCACGGCGTGGTCGAGGTCGGCTTCATCACGCAGCACGACTTTCCTTACGACGGCATCGAGGCGCTCGTGGGGGCGCCCGTCGACCGCGGCTACGCACTGCATCCCGGGACACCGCCGACCGCGATGCAGCACCTGCCGGTCGGCGTGCCGACCGTCGCGACGGGTGACCTGTTCGTCGCAGATGTCGAAGCCGCGCGTCGAATCGCGGGCGCCGGCGTACATCTGGTCGACATGGAGGCGTTCGCCTACGCCACGGCATGTGCGGACGCTGCGGTGCCGATGCGATGCGTCAAGGCGGTCTCCGACGCCGCGGATGCCGACGCGAGCGACAGCTGGCTCGACACGATCGACGCCTGCGCTCGGGTCCTCGCCGACTGGCTCGCCGCAGAGCTATGAGCCAGATGGAACAACGCGGTCTGCTCGCCTGACCCCTCACCAGGGATTGGCGGCGCCTGCCCGGGTACGCAGGATCAGTGGCTCCAACCCCTATGTGGCTGCCTCGCAGTCTCCTGACGATGGCCGCGGGTGCCGTTCTCGCACTCGCCGTAACCGTGCACAACAGCGCGATCGACATCCAGACGACCGGCGGGATCCTCGTCTGGGTGGGATTGCTCGACCTGCTGGTCAACGTGGGCCTCGTGCTCTACCGCCGGCGCATCAACAGTCGCTACTGAGCGCCGCCGACGTGGATCGGCTCCTACCTGACGTAGGGGCAGTGACGACATCCCCGCTCGCAGCACGTGCCCCGGTCGGCGAGGAACTTCGCCGTCAGGACGAACAGCCCGGACTCGGGGTCAACGTAGCCGGCTTCGCCTCGCTCGATCGCGTCCGCGTGGGCGGCCATGACCTCCGACCGGCGCCTTGCGTTCGCCGGGAGGCGACCAGCCGCAGGCTGCGTCAGCGGCCTCGGCGCCAAGGGCAGTTCGCGCACCCGGCCAGGCTACGTAGCAGCGGGCTGTTGGCGGTTCTTGCCCCGCAGCGACGAGCACTGTTGGCAACTGGCTGCGCAGCGTGTCGAACTGCTCGATGCTTGACCAGCGGGATCGGGGAGGCGCCGGTGTTCAGACGGGGAAAGCGGACACTCGCGATGGCGCCTGTTGTGCCCTTGCCGACGGGAAACGTGATGCTCGTGACCGCCTGCGAGCCCGACCTGGGCGTGGCCGTCCCCAGTCAGCGCGAGGCCGCCGGTGGCGCCGCTCTGCCCGAGACCGAGGTCGGGCCGGATGGGGCTTCGATCGGCTGGTCCATCCGTCACTCCGACGGTGAGATCGTCCGCTCCAACATCGCAACGCGGGCGGACGCTTCGAGGCTGCTCGGCAGCCTCGCCGCTCACGGGGTGGCCCTTCCACTTGTCGTCCATGCCCCCGACGGTCGACCGATAGGCGAGCGACTCGGTTAGACCGTGGTCGATAAGGAACTCCAGCAGCCCCACGAGCTCCGTTCGGTGGCGGAGGCATTCGGGGCTGAGCCCGAACGCTATGACCGCGCGCGACCGCGGTATCCCGACGAGCTCCTCGAGCGCATCCTCAGTGGACTTCCGGGGCGACGCGTGCTCGACGTGGGCACTGGCACCGGCATCCTGGCGCGGCAGCTGCAAGCCCTGGGCTGCGACGTCCTCGGTGTCGATCCGGACCCGCGTATGGCGGAGTTCGCACGCCGGTCGGGAGTCGAGGTCGACGTGGCGACGTTCGAGGCATGGGATGCGGCTGGGCGAACGTTCGATGCGCTGGTATCCGGTCAAAGCTGGCACTGGGTCGACCCGATCGTTGGCGCGGCGAGAGCTGCACACGTGCTGCGACCGTCCGGGCGGCTCGCGGTGTTCTGGAACACCGGGACCCCTTCCGAAGGCCTCAACGCACCATTCATGGACGTCTATCGGCGGGTGCTTCCCGCTGCGCTCGTGGACAGGTTGACACCGGAGGCGATCGACGCGACGTACGCGTCGCTGTGCCTCAGAGCAGAGGACGGGATACGCGCTGCCGGCGCGTTCGGCGAACCCGAGCAGTGGCGATTCGAGTGGCGGCAGGTCTACACACGCGATGCGTGGCTCGATGCGCTCGCGACCAGCGGCAACGCGGTGCCTGAGGATCGGCTCGGCGAACTGATGGAAGGAATCGGCGCGGCCATCGACGTCGTCGGCGGCAGCTTCACGATGGGCTATCTCACCGTGGCCGTCACTGCCCTCCGCGTCAGCAGTTGAGGCCGCCGGCGCACTCGACTGCATCCGCATACGGCAAAGCGCGAGTCGCTCCGGCGCATGCCCACGGTCCTCCGGGACCAGCCGGCGCCCGATCGTCCACGCAGTTCGCGTGACCATCGAGCGCAGTGGAACGGCGCTTCCTCTGCCGGAAGCTTTGAGGCAGGCTCGTCGCGTGAGCCTTGATCAGCGACTGAGTTATCTGACCCTCGGCGCCCACAGCATGACGACGCTGCGTTCGTTCTACGCCGCGCTCGGCTGGATTGAACGGCCCGGCTCGAACGACGAGTTCACTACCTACGACATGGGGACCGCAGTGCTGGCCCTCTACCCGCTCGCCCTGCTGACGCGAGAGGCTGCGCCCGGCGAGGTGCTCCCTGGCACAGTTTGGAACGGCGTCACCCTCGGCATCAACGTCGCCACCAGGGACGCCGTAGACGCCGCGTTCGCGACCGCCGTCTCCGCCGGCGCATCCCCGGTCGCGAGCCCGATAGATCGCGAGTGGGGTGGCTACTCCGGCTACATCGCCGATCCGGAGGGCAACCGATGGGAAATCACCTGGGCGCCAGGCGCGTAGCGCGCACTGACACTGCCCGAACCCCGACCGCTCCTTCGACGTTCGACTCAGGAGCTTTGCGCAAAGAGAGTTTGAGGTTTTCCAGAGTCTTGGCGACATTCGTCCGAAGTGCGGGCTCGATCGTCTTGCCGAGGAGGCGTCCGGCGATCCCTCCGGGCAGATGGAGATCGATCTGCAGGGAGACCTCGGTGCCGCCTTCGACGCCAACGAACGTGTACAGGCCTGCCTGCTTCAACCCGCTGACAGGCTCCCAGCCGATCGCCGCGTCTTTCTCCCACCGCGTGATCTCCAGGGTCGACTCCTGGGTCATGGGACCCATGCGCATGGCAGCGTGGAACTGAGCTCCGACTCCGTGTGTCGCCTCACCAACTGGCTCCCAGACGGTGAGGTCCTGGGTGAACCCTTGGACGTTTCGCCAGTCGTCCACGTAGTCGAACACGTCCGATAACGGACCGTCGATGAGAGCGCTCGCCCGTGCGGAGCCCACGCTGTTGACCTTAGCGACCGGCGGTCGCAACTGGTGGCTCTTACGGCAAACCGCCGTGCATGATCAGGAGCGGTACTCACATCGCGCAGCGACGGCGGAGCATGCCGTCAGACCGTGCCATGGGCACGTCGCAGGCAGCACGAGCGGCGGACGAACGCCGCGCCGACCAGGATGACGGCGGTGAATGCCATCCAGCCCAGGACGCTGAGCCAACCGCCACGGTCAGCTAGCTCGAGGGACAGGAGCGCGAGCACATAGCCAGTGGCACTGACGAGCGCGATGAACGCCAGGTGCCGCAGTAGTTGAAGCGCCGACCGAAGTCGCCGCCGTGGAGATAGGGGCGCATTCCAGGAGGTCATGGCAGGATAGTGAATGAATGGTTCACTTACTGTCAACGGAGGTGCTGTATGCCGCGGTCGAGGCTGGGCGACAACGTCGACCGCATCAGAGACGCCGCGATATCGGTGTTCGCCGATCGGGGCTACCGGCGGACCCGGATGGCCGACATCGCCGCGGCCGCAGGGCTGTCGCCCGGCGCCCTGTACCGGTATGTCGAGAGCAAAGATGCCTTGCTGCTACTCATCTTCAGCGCGGAAGCCGCACCGACGTCAACGTTCCCGGTAGCGACGCCGACTCGGGCGCAACTCGTCAGCACCATCACAGAACGCCTCTCGACGCTCGGACAGACACCCCGGCTCGACGCAGCGCTCAAACGCCGCCGCCCGCCCGTAGATGCGGGCCACGAGCTCCGCGACATTCTCGAGGAGCGGTACGACCTCGTCGCGCGAGCCTGGCCCCTGCTGGCGGTCGTCGAGCGCTCCTCTCTTGACCTGCCCGAGCTTTTCGACGCCTACTTTCATCGCGGCCGACGGCACCTCACTGACAAGATCGCCCGGTACCTCGAGCGGCGCGCCAAGAGCGGCAGTTTGCGCGCTGTCGCCGACGCACGCCTATCCGCCCGCTTCCTCGAAGAGTCGCTGACCTGGTTCGCCTGGCATCGCCACGGCGACCCAGACTCCCAAGACATCAGCGAAAGCGCCGCCCGCACCACCGCCATCGACACGAACTTCTGCGCACTGATGGTCCCCTGAGCGCCAACGAGAAGCTACCCGGTCCGGCGCGCGAACGGATCTTCCTCAAGCCAGGAGAGCGCCTGGTCGATGGCATCGCGCTCGCCGAGCCGAAGGCGATGGAGCAGGCGGTCCGGATGAGACGGCAGGCATGCCAGCGAAAGGTCGAAGGAACGGCGCTCAACGTCCTGCACAAGCCTGAACAGCGCCGGATGTGTCGGCGTCCCATCGACTGCCCAGACCCCGCCGGCGGCGCGCCACGCCGCGACTGCTTCGGTGCGCTCCCGCCGCAGTTCGCTGAGGGTCCGCTCCAGAAAGGTCCGGTCCCCGTCTGCCACGACCTGGATACTGCCGTATTGCACGTGCGTCGTAGCGTCCGGTCGGAAGCGCGACGGGCGACTTACCGAGTGATCGAGAGCGGCACCTATTGAGGGGGTGCCCATTTCTCGCGGGCCCAGGAGACGAGATCGGCGTTGAACTGCCCGGGCTGTTCGTATGGCGGGGTGTGGGCGCTGCGTTCGTACAGCCGTTCAGTGAGAGTCGCGAAACGCTTCTTCGGCGCTTCCCACACGAAGTACGGGAGCAGGTAGTCGTACCGACCGAGCGCGAGAAACGTCGGAAGGTCAGTTGGCTCAAGGTCCCAGGTGGCGAAGCCGTCTGCGGAAAACAGCTGATAGAGCACCTCGAGGTTGACTTCGACTCCCTGCCACAACGCACGACAGTCGAAGCAGAAGTCGAACCAGTTGCGCGCATCGTTCGCGACGTAGTTGTCGATGAATTGCTGTGGCGTCTGGACGTCAGCGTGTACCGGACGGGAAGACTGATTGTGTTCGTGTGCGGCCAGACGCTCGGGGCTCGCGTCCCGATGGAAGAAGTCGTCCGCAGATTCCACCCCCTCCAGCGCGGCTAGCGGTGGATTCGATGCGATGAGCCCGAGCCCTCGCGCGGCCTCCGGGTAGTCCTGCGCGTAGGCCATCGCAAGCGCGCCATGGTGCGAATGCCCCACGACGACAGGCCGCTCTAGTCCGGTTGTCTGACGAACCGCCTCCGCATCATCACTGAAATCCCGCAGCGTAAGCGAGCCGACGTCAAAGCCCTCCGGCGTCCGCGCCCACTGACGGGAGTCGAAGAACACCATCTCGAAATGCTCACGTAGTGACGGCGCGAAGATTCGCCGGTAATAGCGTTGAGCACCGATGACGAGCATGGGTATCCCGGTGCCCTCGCGCACCCACTCCAGCCTGAAGCCGTCTCGGTCAATCTCTCCGTGATCCGCCACAGACCGCCCCCGCCTGCTCGATGAACCCACCGGCGCACGGCCGCTCGCGGACAGTATCTGTCGCGCGGACACAGGCGACACGGAACCGCGCCTACACGTCTGTCGCGCGCGGGCCTCAGCCCGCGATGTGGCCGGGGACTTGGCAGCGAGTGGCAGGCCAGCCGTTCACGAGTGTGTACGTCCCGTCGGTGCCTCCGTCGAGCACCAGGCACCCGAAGACCGTGGCTCCGCCCTGGCTAGTGAGCCGGAACAGGCGGAACCGCACCGGACGGTTGATCGGATGGCCGCTCGCGCAGTTGGGTTGGCAGTCGTTGTATCGCTGGACGCCCCTGCCGGTTGCCATCGTCCGTCCCCAGGCGTCGTAACGGATTGCCCGGAGGATGAAGACGGCATCACCGCTGCACGCGACGATCATTCGGTTCGGCTTGTACCGCGGCGCGGCGGTGCGCTGCTCGCAGTCGGCGACGACCAAGGTGCGCGCTCTTGGCGCCACAGATGTCGCAGACGGTGACGGTGATGGTGACGGTTGCAGCGCGTTCGGACCCGTAGTTCCGCTGGACGAGCACGCGGCCAGCAAGAGGCAGGTGATCAGGCCGATAGCACGTCTCACGGCGACAGGCTGCCCGACCGTCAACCACGCGCAAGAGCGGCACGATAGCGGTCGCGACTCGTCGGGGCCGGGGTGGGACTTAGCCCGGTCGGATGCGGCGTGCATTCCTGTCAGGAGGGTCGTCGTGGTGTCGTTCGACGGAGGCCTGGACCTTCGCAAGCAGCAGGCACAGCTTGCGCTGCTCAGTCTCGGTCAGCGCGTCGCAGATGATGGTGCGCTCCCGACTGTGAAGCGAGGGCAGCATGTCATCGACGATGGCTTTGCCTTCTGAGGTAATCGCGATCAGCAGCTTGCGCCGGTCGTCTGGGTGCGGCGTGCGGCGGACAAGGCCGCGGCTTTCGAGCGTGTTGAGCATCGAGGTCATGCTGCCGGTCGTGATGATGAGCCGCTCGGCGATCACGCTCGGTTCGAGGGGAGTGTCGGCGCCTTCGAGGACGGCGAGCGCTTGTTTGGCTGTTCCGGACAAGCGGTGGTCTTCCCAAGCCTGCCTGTCGTGAAGACCGATCAACCTGTCGCCAGTGCGAATGATGTTCGCGTAACACTCGGTGGCGAGCCGGTCGGCTCCCGGGTATTCGTCCTCGAAGTTGTCGCCAACGACGATCCAGGGCGTGGCGCCACCGGGAGGGGAGGAACGACGCGGGTCGTTCCTCCCCTCCCTCTTTTCATGTGCCCTGCTCAGGAGTTGGTCTCCTCGTAGATCTCGATGCGCGGTTCACTGGTGACACCGGCCTTCTGCATCGCCTCGGGCAGACGTGGATCGGTGGCGAATGCTTGCGCGTCGGCGACTGTCGGCCAGAACGTGAGCACGAGGATGTCGTTGGGGTCGTTCGCGTCGCGGAGCAGCATGTCGCCGGTGCAGCCGTTCTGCTTGCGGACGGCCCCGTGCTCGTCGTAGCCGGTCTTCCACGTGTCGTAGTCGGCGACGTGGTGTCGGACTGCCACTGTGGTCATGGGCCCTCCCTGGAGGCTGGTCGCTGCCGGTGCAGGCGACTTGAAATCAAGTTACTGGACTTCAAGCTAATGTCAATCCCGCCGGTGACGAACCATCCGAACTGACTACGCCTCCGATCATCACGCGGCGCCTACGCGCGGCCAATGCGCAACAAGCGGGTCCGGTTCAGAGGTCGTCCGTATCGGAGCGCAAGGGTCAGTCTGCCCTTCGCGGCGATTGCTCGCGGCAGCTGCACGACGAAGTACTGAGAGACGAAGTCACTGGTGCACATCTCGCCCGCACGCCGTGAGTGGATGTGGATGTGTACTTCCGCTGCGGAGGGCACCGTGATCGTGTCCGGCAACCACGGGCACGATCCGGAACCGCCCACGACGACTGTTAGTTGAGACGCCCCGTCTATCCACGCGTTATAGCCGCGCGGCGCACGCGATGGCGCCGCACCGGTGCCCCAGGCAACCAGACGGAAGCCATCCGTCACCTGCGCCCTCGGAGTCGCTGATGCCGCTGGCGCCGGAGGTGCTGATTGGCGGCTCACCGCTGTACAGCCAACCGCGAAGGCGAGGGCAGACGCTGCCGCCACGACTCGCCTCGTCACACCAATCATGCTGATAGGACGCCGGCGGTGTCACAAGGGTTCGCTGATCGTGTGTGCGCTGGAACGGCACCTACACGGCGGTGTTGGCGCTCGCTTCGAGCCGCGACTTGATGCGACCTAGATCAGCCTCGAGGTCCGCAGTGCGGTCTCGATGCGCGGGCAGCATCGCTGCGAAGAGCCGGTCGTAGAGCCCGGGGATCTGGAGGACCTGCATGCGTTCCGTCAGCCTGGTCCCGGCCTCCGCCGGCGCCAGCTCGAACTCCCATCGCGTCGAGTCGGGCAGCAAACGAGTCGGCAGCGTCCGCCACGACAGACGCTGTGCGGCATCGACCTCAAGCACTTCGCAGATCCGCGACCACCGCGTGGCGTTGCGACGGTTGCGACCACGAAAGCGCGCGCCCTTCACCGCCCCGCTGGCGCCGTCGAGCCAGTCCGCGCCCCGGCACTCGACGCTCCATTCCCCCGTCCGGGTCACATCGGAGACCAGCGCCCAGACAGCCTCCACGGGCGCATCTATGACGATCGACGCCTCACACGACTTCCCCACACGCAGCGCCACTGCATCCTCCCGTGTCCTGACCCGTCGGCATTATGGGATGCAGTGCCTCCAGGCACAGCCGAAATGTTCAATCGTCTCGACGATCTTGACCGAGCCGTGCTGCCGTCACTGCGAGAGCGGGCGAGCCAGCCGAGGACTACCTTCGCCGAGTTGCGTCGAGTCGAGGTATTTCCCGTGCGGCCTCAAACGACGTGCTGATCGCACTGAGGGAGTACTTCCTCGACCAGTCGGCGCCATCCGCCTAGGACGACACTTCCTTGACGTGCGCCGGCCAGTCCAAGATGTCGACATGGCCGACCCAGACCATCGGCAGATATTGGAAGAGTTCGAGGCAGCGCTCGCGCAGCGCCCGGCTATCAGCGGGATGCCGCCATACCTGCACAGCGGCCATCGGCGGTGGCAAGGTGGAGGTATGCCTGAGCGCGTCACTGACCGGCAAGGCGAACGGGATCGCGCCGCCGACGAGCGCGACCGGGTGGCCGACGAGCGCGAAATCGTCGCGGAAATGCGCGAGGGCCGCGCCGACGAACGTGAGCGGCTGGCCGACCAGCGGGACGTCGAGCAGGACCAACGTCAAGCCCGAGAGTCCGAGCGCGAGCGGCAGGCCGACGTCAGGTCCGTCGAGCGGGACCGCGTGGCCGACGAGCGGGACCGGGCGGCAGACGAGCGGGACCGGGCCGCAGACCAGCGGGAGATCGACACGGAGATGCGTGCCACCGACCAGCGGCGAGAGGCCGAGTAGCGCCCAGTTCCGTCGCGGGTTTTCGGGCGCGCCTGACTGCCTTCGAGTCCGTGGTGTGAGATCACGGCGGTCGGGTCTGCTCGTGTTGGCGCGCGCTTGGTAGGTCGCTGACCTCGAGGTCCGGTCCGGAAAGCACACTGCCGGCTTACGGGCCGCCTCTGTTGCGGGTGGTCCAGGTGGGGTCGCTGCCGGGTCGGAGGTCGACGGCGTACCGCTCCTCGGGTGTCTTCACGATGGCGTGGTGGCCGTTGTGGACGCGGTCGTGGTGGCGGCCGCAGAGCAGGACTCCGTTGTCGATGTCGGTCGAGCCGCCGTCGGCCCAGTGTCGGATGTGGTGGCCGTCGCACCAGCCTGGCGGGGCGTCGCAGCCGGTCCAGATGCAGTGCCGGTCGCGGGCGACGATCGCGCGGAGCTGCGCGGCGGTGAACGTCCGCACGGTGCGGCCGGCGTCGAGGATCTCCGACGCGGGGCCGATCACGATCCGGGACACAGCGGCGTCGCAGGCGAACCGCCGCGCCCACTCCGCACTGGTCGTCGCACCGAACGCATAGTCGGCGGCGCCCGCACCCGGCGCGTCGGCCAGCGTGTCGCTGCGGACGATGACCGACACGTGCGGCTTCACTCCACCGGTGACCGGCAGCTGCCCGGACCGCAACGCGAGCTCCGCCATCGTGATCAGCGCGTCAGCGCGGCGCTGCGCCGGCGTGCGGTCATCACCCGGGACCGGCTTGGACAACGCGTGGATCGCGGTTTGCACGATCTCCTGCCCGGCCGGGTGCAGCACCCAGTTGCCGACCCCCATCCCGCCGACCGTGGTCGATGAATGCAGCGTGCGCGCCGCGTAGTCGTCCTGCTCGTCGCGGTCCTGCCGCTCCCGCCCGTACATGTGCTTCACATGCGTGATCGCCGACGTCAGCTCCTTCGCCGACACCCGCGACGCGAAGTCGACCAGGTGCGGCTCGGCCTTGCCCAACGCCTCATCCCCGATCGACGAGCGCAACGACGCGATCTGCTGCGCCTGCGTCGGGTTGATCACCCCGTCCCGCAACGCCGCCCGCGTCGCCGGCAACACATCCTTCAAGTCGCGGCCGAGATGCACATCCCGCCCGGCCATCGTCGGTGACAACCGGACCTTCGCCCGCAACCACGCCGCCGTCGACCCATGATCCGCCTGGGCCGCACCAGCCCGGTCGAAAGCTTCCACTCGCTCCAAGATCGCCGCCTGCAACCGCGAAACCTGCCGGTAAAGCTCCACGATCTCCTCACCCAGCGCCGCCGACGGCACATCCCGCGGATCGACCGCGAGCAGCTCATCGACCGCAGACGCCAGGTTGCCCATACCCGCACATTACGGACTGGGTCCGACAGTTTCTGAGGGCCAGAAACCGTTGCAAGCAAAGAGTTTCCGGCCTGTCCACACACTGCGGATCTCGGTGGTCATCCACATCTTTGCGTTGCGCCGCCCTGTCGACAGGAACGCCTCACGGCGGCCTCAGACGAGCCCGGCGAAGCCTGACGCACGATCGACAGGCGTGAGGAGGATCACAGCTCGGTTCAGGAGGTACGACGTCCCACCGCGGGGAACCCCACCGCATGGCCGCTCGCCATCTGAGTGCGGGGGCGCTGCGCCGCGTCGCCGAGATCGCGACCCGCCACGCCCGCTGGATCCTCGGCGCGTGGGTGCTGCTCGCCGCACTGAGCGCCCTAGCGGTGCCGCGGCTCGAGCAGGTCGTCGCACACGACGCGACGCCCTTCCTTCCCGCAAGCTCGCCGTCGATCCAGGCGTTCGGCCAGATGGACAAGGCGTTCGCCGGCGGCAAGGGAAGCTCTATCGCCTTCGTCGTCCTGACCGGGACCGACTTCCGCACCGACCCGACGGCTGCGGCGTACTACCGGAACCTCAGCTCGCGTCTGCATGCCGACCGCAGGCACGTCGCCGACCTGCAGGACTACGCGAGCCAGCCGCAGCTGCGCGACGCGTTGACGAGCAAGGACGGCGCTGCGACCTACATCCCGGTCTCGCTTCAGCATCCCGTCGGCTCACCCAAAGCCGACGAGGACGTCGCGTGGCTTCGGGACGCCGTACGACAGGGGCAGCCGAGCGAGGTCCGCGGTTACGTCACCGGTGACGTCGCGAGCATCGCCGACATGACGAATGACATCGCCAAGAGCATCGCGCGGGTCACGATCGTCAGCGTCGTCATCATCATCGTGATCCTCCTGCTGCTCTACCGGTCGCTGCTCATCCCTCTGGTCCCCCTCGCGACCATCGGCATCGGACTCGTCGTCGCTCGCGGCGTCGTGTCACTGCTGGGCATGAGCTTCCTTCCGGTGTCGACGTACACCGCGATGTTCGTGACGGCGTTGGTGCTGGGCGCGGGCACGGACTACACCGTCTTCCTGATCAGCCGGTTCCACGAGTCGATGCGGGCCGGCGAGTCACCGGCCGCGGCCGTTGTCGATTCGATCTGCCGGATCGGCCCGGTCGTCATCGCGTCCGGCTTCACGGTCATCATCGGCAGTGCGTGCATGGTGCTCGCAAAGCTCGCACTGTTCTCAACCACCGGCCCCGCCATCGCCGTGTCGATCCTCGTCACGCTCGTCGTCGGCCTGACCTTCACTCCCGCGTTGATGGTGGTGATGGGTCGCCGCGTCGCACCACGACCGCAGCGGCCGCGGCGTCGAGCGGCCGGATCCCGCTGGGCCGCCGTCGGCAGCCTCGTCGCGCGGCGTCCCGTCCCGACACTGCTCGCGGCGCTCGTGCTGCTGATGTCGCTGGCCGCGTTCTGGCCGCGGCTGAGCCCGAGCTACGACACGAGGGCTCTCGTGCCGGCGGACGTCGAGTCGTCCCGGGGGTACGCCGCCCTCGACCGGCATTTTCCCGGCAACGAGCTCCGGCCTGACTACGTCCTGGTGCCGGCAGACCACGACCTCCGCAATCCGCGTGACCTTGCGGTCATCGAGGCGGCCGCGGCCACCCTCGACAAGCTGCCCGGCATCGACGTCGTTCGCACCGTCACCCGGCCCGCGGGCACGCCGATCCCCCAGGCAGAGCTCACCAACCAGCTGCAGACCGTCGGTCAGCGGCTGGGCAGTGCGCAGAACTCGTTGAGCGGGAGCGGTTCGGGAGTGTCCCGCCTCGCGTCCGGCGCGGACCGGCTGGCGGGCGGCGCGCACATGGTCGCGGGTGGCGCCGGACAGGCGACAGACGCCGTGGACCTCTTCCTCGCGGGGCTCGCGAAGGAGTCGCACGGTCTCGGCACGGCCGTCGGCGCGACGGGTGATGCGCGAGCCGGCGCCGATCAGCTGCGCGCCGGTGCCGCGCGGCTGTCACGCGCACTCGCCCGGGCCCACAACGGCACACGCGACGCGGTCCAGGGCCTTGGTCAGATCTACGACCTGCTCGCCGGTGACCAGCTGTGCACCGCTGACCCGAAGTGCGCGATCGCCCGCACGCAGCTGCACCGGATCTACGTCGGCGAGCGCGACCAGCTGCTGCCCGGGCTGGCCCGGGCTCGTGACGGCGCGGCCCGGATCGCGACCGGTGACGGCGAGCTGGCCGACGGCCTGGCGCAGCTGCGCGCCGGCCTGCAGCGGGCGGGCAACGGGATCGACCGGCTCGCCGCCGGCGAGCGAACCTTCCGGACGAAGCTGGGGCAACTCGCCGGAGGTGCCGCGGCACTCGCCGCGGGGGCCGACCGGCTCCCGCCCGGTGTCGCGGACCTACGCGCCGCAGCGCAGCGGCTGGCCGCCGGCCTCGGCAGGGCTTCGAGCTACCTCACGTCGACCGCCGACGCGACGCGCGCCGCCGGCATCTCCGCCTTCTACCTGCCGGCGAGCGCACTCAACGACCCCCGCATGGCAACCGCTCGCGACTACTACATCTCGCGCGACGGTCACATGGCGCGGATCATGGTCTATCCGCACGACCACGCGTCGCACATCGGTGACGAGCGCAAGGCCGTCACGCTTGCCCTGCGGCACACGCCGCTCGCGGGCGCGCCGCTCGCCGTCACCGGTCCGACCGCAGTGTCCGACGACATCCACTCACTCGCGGACTCCGACCTCAGGCTCATCGCGCTGATGACGCTCGGCGCGGTTTTCCTGATCCTCATCGTGCTGCTGCGCGCGCTCGTCGCGCCGGCGTACCTGCTCGCGTCGGTCGTGCTGTCGTACGGCGCCGCGATGGGCCTGACCGCACTCGTATGGCAGGACCTGCTGCACAAGCCGGTCGACTTCACCACTCCGCTGCTCGCGTTCGTGATCCTCGTCGCGGTGGGCGCCGACTACAACATCCTGCTGATGTCGCGGGTCCGGGAGGAGTCGCAGCTCGCGACCCGCGCGGGTGTCGCGCGCGCCGTGGGAGCGACCGGCGGCGTCATCACGAGCGCCGGCCTGATCTTCGCCGGCACCTTCATGGCGATGCTGACGTCGCCGGTCACCGGTCTTCAGGAAACCGGCTTCGCGGTCACCGCCGGGCTGCTGCTGGACACCTTCGTCGTGCGGTCGTTGCTCGTGCCCTCGGTCGCTGCGCTGCTCGGCCGCACCAACTGGTGGCCGGGCGAGCGCAACCGCTCGATCGCGCCGTCCCTTCGCGGATTGCGCACCGTGACCGAACGCGAGCCCACCAGAGCCGCGTCGTAGCGCACCGGCGGCACGCTCGCCGGCCACCGCACGAGCATCCAGGTCCCGCCGATGACCGCGAGCAGCCCGATCGCGCTCGTGGGGACGACCGGCGCAGGTCCGGTGTAGGGCAGCGCCTGGCCCTGGCGGTGCACGGTCTTGCCGAGCACGTGGGTGCCGACCTGATGCTGCTTTCCGGAGGCGGGCTTGGGCTGCGTCGCGGGGGTCGACGTCGTCGTCGAGGTGGCGTCCGCCGGCGTCACGACAGGCGGAGGTGCCGCGCGCGACGGCCGGTCACCGCCCGGCTGACGCACGAACGCCGCGACGACGGCGGCGAGAAGCACGGCCACTGCCCCGAACCCGAGCAGTGTGGCGACGGGCAACCGGCGAGCCACGCGGTGAGCGTGCCACGGTCGGCGGCGCGGGAGTTGGACCGCCGCGCTGCGGAGGTTCGGCCACTTTCCGCCGCAACCCGGCCGGAACCGGGCATCGAGCGGCGCGAGGCGTCAGCCGCTCGCGCCCCCGGACGGCGCCGGCGACTGCATCATCCGCTCGCGATGGCGGAAGGCGCGATCGAGAAGCCCCATGCCGCCGTGCATGCCGAACATGCCCCCAGGCGGTACGCCGTCCAGCACCATCTTGGCGACCGAGGTCGAGCCGCTCTCGACGGCGAGCACGCGCACCTGGTCGTTCTTCGCCAGCTTCGACAGCGTGCCATCGGTGCCGTTGAGCAAGATTCGCGACGTGCCGTTGACGGTGTAGCTCGCGGTGAACCCGTCGGTGCTCCTGACGGTCATCGTCGACCCGGTGACGCCGGAGATCACACCGTTCTGGAAGCGGACGACCATTGTGCCGCCGCCGGCCTTCTGCACCGTCGCCTCACCGTGGAGCAGCCGGCCGCCGCCGAGGCCGCCGAGCAGTCCCATGCGTCCCGGCCCCTCAGGACCGAAGCGGCCGTCGGGCCCGAACCCCGGGAAGCCGCGTGCGCCCGCAGAAGGCGCCGGCGACGGCGAGGAAGCGGTCGCCACACCGAGCTGGCTGATGACGGCGCCGCCGATGCCACCGGCAATAACGCCGGCGGTGACGAGAGCGATCACACGGTGACGGGACAGAGCGCTCGGTACGGTCACGGTCGCCTCCTGGGGCACGTGCAACACCTCCAGCATGACGGACCTTCCTGAGAGCGCACTGAATGCCTTCGACGGCACGGCCAGGCGCTCTCGGCCTGGTCGCTACAGTCCGGACCATGGCGCTGCCGCGGATCCGTCAGGTCGTGCTGGCCGCTGCAGACCTCGCCGCGGTGACGGACCGGCTCGAGACCGATCTCGGCATCGAGACACCGTTCCACGACGAGGGCGTTGGCCACTTCGGCCTGCACAACGCGGTGTACTCGCTCGGCGACACGTTCCTCGAGGTCGTCTCGCCGGTGCGGGACGACACCGCTGTCGGACGGCACCGCGAGCGCTGCGGCGGTGACGCCGGCTACATGGTGATGTTCGAGGTCGCCGACGTCGTCGCGACCCGGGACCGGTTGCAGACGCTCGGCGTGCGGATCGTCTGGGACACCAGCCACCCGGACATCGTCGATCTGCACCTGCATCCGAAGGATGTCGGTGGCGCACTCGTCGCGCTCGACATCACGGAGCCGGTCGGGTCTTGGCGGTGGGGCGGCCCCGCGTGGACCGCGGTCGCGCCGACTCCGCCTCCGGGTGGCGTTCGGGGCCTGACCGTCGCGGTCACCCAGCCGGACAAGGTCGCGCGACGGTGGGCCGAGGTGATCGGTCTGGAGATGCCGCGGGACACCGTCCTGCGGCTGGACGGCGGCAGGCAGTCGATCCGCTTCGTCGACAGCGACGGCCGCGGCGATCGGTTCGTCGCTGTCGAGGTCGACGTACCCGGGCGCGACGGACCGGTCGACATCGCCGGGGTGACGTTCAACCGCCACGACATCGGAGGATCGCAGGCATGACCGACATCGACACCGGCACCAACGACGTCCTCGCCTCGGTCGACGACGGTGTCGCCGTCGTCACCCTCAACCGGCCGGAGCGACGCAATGCGTTCTCGATGCCGATGGTGGAGGCGCTCGGCGACCTGCTCGCGCGGCTCGAGGTCGACGACGACGTCGGCGCTGTCGTGCTGACCGGCGCGGGCGGCGCCTTCTGTGCGGGTGGCGACGTCAAGGCGATGGCCGAACAGAGCGGCGGCTTCGGCACCGACATCCCGTACGACGTCCGCGTGCACGCCCAGCGGCTGAACCAGCGCGCGACCAGCGGGCGGCTCTGGGCGATGCCTAAGCCGACGATCGCCGCCGTACCTGGGCCGGCGGCCGGCGCGGGCCTGTCGCTGGCGCTGTCGTGCGACCTCCGCTACGCGGCGGACACGGCGATCTTCACGACCGCCTTCGCCAAGGTGGGCTTCGCCGGCGACTACGGCGGCACCTGGTTCCTCACGCGGCTCGTCGGCAGTGCGAAGGCGAAGGAGCTCTACTTCCTTTCCGAGCGCATCGACGCGAAGCAGGCTGTCGACCTCGGCATCGTCAACGGCCTGTTCCCGGCCGAGTCGTTGCTCGAGGAGACCGTCGCGATCGCGAAGCGGCTCGCCGACGGTCCACGCGTCGCGTACCGCTACATGAAGGAGAACCTCAACCGAGCGGTGCACGGCGAGCTCGGCGAGTGCCTCGACCTCGAGGTGACCCATCACGCGCACACCGGCATGACCGAAGACCATCGCGAAGCGGCACTCGCCTTCGTCGAGAAGCGCGAGCCGCAGTTCCACGGCCGCTGACAGCCAGGTTCACCGCCGTTGAAGCTGTGTTCCGCAGCGGGCTGAGCACGCACTTGGTCTTCACTCCGCTGCGGGCGATCGAGGGTCAGCAGCCTTCGCGGCGGTGATACTCCTGCGAGGCGTTGGCGATGAGCTGTTCGAGTTGCTGCACGGCCGAAGCGAACGCACGTGCACTCACCCCGTCGCCCCGTGTCACCGCGAGCGCATGTTCACGTCGCGCCCGACCCAGGCTGTCCGCAAGCTGCGCGAGCTCCCCCACCGCTGTCACGACCGGATCGGCTCCCGACCCCGTACGACGCCAGGGGCGCTCACACGCAGCACGTCCACGAGCGGCGAGCCCGGCCGGGAGATCGCCCGGTCACGCACCACGGCCCGCGCGATCCGCTTCGCGTCGATGCCGAGCTCGCGGAACATTCCGCTGATCGGGTTGGTGAACCCGGTGAACCACAGGCGCGGAGCGGCGGGATCGGTCGCGCCACCGCGCACGCGCGGCCGCCCGTCCGGACCGAGGACGCCGAGGTGGCCGACCAGCCGGTCCAGCCCGCGGCGGTATCCGGTCGCTGCGATGACGACATCCGCGCGCCGACGGCTGCCGTCGGCGAGCAGGACGTGGTCCCCCTCGAATCCTTCGACGGCCGGCACGACGACGATGCGTCCGGCCTTCAGCTGCTGGAGGAAGCCGGCGTCGATCAGCGGGATCTGGTCGTCACGGAGCACTCGCTCGTAGAGGCCGTCCTTCGGGGTGGGCAAGCCGTAGGCCGACAAGTCGCCGACGTCCATCCGACGGACTGCCGCCGCGATCCGGTCGAAGACCTTCGGTGGGAGATGACGGAACAGCACGCCGAGAGCGAGCGAAGGAACGCCGTACTTCTCCCGCAGGACGATGTGCGGTGGGGTGCGAACCGCGAGGGTCACCTCCCGCGCTCCGCTCTCGACCAGGTCGACCGCGATCTCGGCTCCGGTGTTGCCTGACCCGACGACGAGGACGGACTTGCCGACGTACGGCGTCGCGTTGCGGTACGCGCTCGCGTGCACGAGCTCCCCCGGGAACTCCTCCGCTCCGGGCCACGACGGCATGACCGGCGTGTGGTTGTGTCCGGTCGCCACGATGACGTACCGCGCGTCGAAGTCGCCGACAGAGATGCGCACCGTCCAACCGTCGTCCGCGCGACGGTCGATCGCCGTGACCTCGGTGTTGAGGCAGACGTCGAGCCGGTGATGCGCGCTGTAGGACTCCAGGTAGCGGACGACGTCGTCCCTCGCCACCCACCGCCCGTAGCGCCGCGGGATCCGGTAGCCCGGCAGGTGCGACAGCCACCGCGCGGTGTGCAGGTGCAGCCGGTCGTAGTGCCCGCGCCAGCTGCTGGCGATGGCCGGAGCGCGGTCGATGACGACAGTCTCGATACCCGCCCGCTGCAGCATCGCCGCCGCCGCCAGACCACCCGGTCCGGCGCCGATGACCACGGCTTCGGGCACGCGCGAGCCTCCTGTGCGAACTGGACAGGCCAGGACCGGAACGAGGTACGGCCATCTTCGCCGACCGGCCCACCGGGTCCCCCCGGCGGGTCGCCCTCGATAGCGTCGCCGTCGTGGAGATCTGGTTCAACCCCAAGTGCTCGAAATGCCGAATGGCGAAGGAAGCGCTCGACGCCGCCGGCGTCGACTACACCATCCGCCGCTATCTCGAGGAGCCGCCGAGCGCGGACGAGCTGCGCAAGGTGCTCGACCAGCTCGGGCTGGAGCCGTGGGACATCACCCGGACGAGCGACCCGCTGGCCGAGGAGGCGGGGGTCGCCGGCTGGCCGCGGGACCGCGACGACTGGCTGAGTCGCCTCGCCGCCAACCCCGCGCTGATCCAGCGGCCGATCCTCGTGACGCCCGACGGGGAGGCGTGGGTCGCTCGCGACCCTGAGACGGTGAAGACCGCGGTGGAGCACGCGCTGCCGGCCACGAGCGGCTGAGGTGCTGCCGACCTTCTTCGTACTCGGCGCCGCGCGCTGCGGAACGACGTCCCTGCACTACTGGCTCGGACAGCATCCGGAGATCGCGATGTCGGCGATCAAGGAGCCCAACCATTTCGTCTTCCGGCAGGGTCCGGACGGGCCGCTCCCCTGCATCGCCGACGACCGGCGGCTGCTCGCGAAGTCCGTCCCGGACCGGACGGCGTACGAACGGCTGTTCCCCGCGACAGGCGTGCGGGTGGCCGGAGACGCCTCGCCGCTCTATCTCTACACACGCGAGACACCGGGACTGATCGCGGCCGCCGTCCCGGACGCGCGCCTCATCGCCGTCGTGCGTGAGCCGGTCGAACGCGCCTGGTCGCACTTCGTCTACGTGAACGACGGGCTGGGCGACGAGGCACCGAAGGCTTTCGCGGAGGCGGCGCGCGACGAGCTGCCGCTCGGCTACGAGCCCTACCGCACCGGGACGCACTTCGTCCGGCTCAGCCGGTACGCCGAGCAGCTGCAGCGCTACCTCGCGGTCTTCCCCCGGGATCGGCTGCTCGTCCTTCCGTACGCCGACCTCGTCCGCGAGCCGTCGGCTGCGCTGCGCCGGATCTGTGAGCTGCTCCAGGTCGAGCCGGCGTTCGAGTTCGACACGAGCGTCGCCTACAACCCGTCGACAGGGGCGGAGTCGCCGTTCGGCCGGATCGACCGCGCGTTGCGACCGGCGTTCCCGTATCTCAAGCGCGCGCTGCCCAGCGCCGTCGCCGGGCGCCTTGCCGCCCGTCGGGCTCGGCTGCGGGCGGCGCACAGAAGCTCACATGCGCTGGAGCCGACCGAGGACACGCGTGTGCGGCTCACGGAGCACTTCCGGCCGGACGTCGAGTGGCTTGCTCGTGAGTTCGGCGTCACGTTCGGCGGGTCACCGCCGCCGGCGTCGTGACCGGCTGAGCCTCGCGACCTCCGAGGCGCAGCCGGTGCCGCACTTCCGGACCTCCTCCGGAGGGACCTGATGCTGCAGCATCGTGGCGAGGTACTGCGCCATCACATAGTCCGGCTCGCTGCGCAGCGCGCGCTCGAAGGCTGCGGCCGCGACCACGCCACTCCCGTCGAGGTAGTGCGCGTAACCGACCAGCGTGCAGACCGCCGCGTCATGCGGTGGCTGAGTCCGGCGGGCGACGGCGGTCATCAGCCGCAGCAAACCGTCGTCGACCTGGCTCAGCCTGACCAGCAGCGCGTCGCGGAGCAGCTTGTCACCGAGGGCAACAGCGACCCTGGCGGCCTCGTCGTCACTGAGCGACGCGCGCGGGTCGACGAAGCACTCGGCGAGCCGGTCGATCTCGCCCTGCATCGCGTCGGAGAACGCGAGCAGGCCGACGTCGAGCATCTCGTCGGTCGCGCGGGTCTGCGCCTGGCGCATCGAGACCGCGGCGATGCCGCCGACCGGCTGGACCGAGGCGACGAGCTCGTCACGCGAGTCGAGCACGACGTTGCCGAGCGCGGCGTGCTCGGCGGCGAGAGCGACCGCATCGGGCGACTGCCGGTCGATCAACCTGCCTTCGGGCGGGCAGCAGCGCATGTCGGCACAGAGGTAGGACCACAGGCGATCGCCCGCGACGAGCGCCGCGTCGGCGAGGGGCGCGCCGAGGGCCGCCGCGACGGAGTCGACGAGGCGCCGACGAGGAAGTCGGCCGTCCACCGGCGCCTCGGCGCTGTGCACGAACAGCAGCACCGCATCTGCGCGGGCGTTGACCATCCGGGTCGCGACCTCGCCCGCGACCGCCTCGGTGATCGACGGGTCGGCGTCAGACGCGGGCAGGTCGAGTCGCAGCGAGAACGTCATGCGCTCGCGCGGTCCGCACAACGCGACGGCAACGAGGCTTTCGGTCGGGCGGAAGCCGATCATGTGCTCGACCGCGACGACGATCGAGGACAGATCGCTCAGCCGAACCACGGTGGGTCGACGGTTTCGCTCGGCAGCAGGCATGCGCGGACTCTCGCCGGCGGCGCGCGCCGCCGACACGGTCCCGAGGACAGCTGTGGACACCGACGGCGTACCGATCGGCTGCGGATAACTCAGCGGTTCTCGCGGATGTCGCGGACCGTCCCGTTGTCCCCCGACATCATCACGTCGACCAGGAAGCGCGCCGAGTCTGCCGGATCCAGCAGCTCGCCGCGCTGGTGCAGGCCGTGGAAGCGGTCGTGGAACTGCTCACCGACCTGGTCGCGCGGCATCGACCGCATGAACGTCTGCATCTCCGTGTCGACGACGCCGGGGCGGACCGCGTTGACGGTGACGCCGGTCCCCTCGACCTCCTTCGCGAGGTGCAACGTGAACATGTCGAGTGCGGCCTTGCTGGTGCTGTAGGCGTTGGCGCTCGGCATCCCCGGCGGCGAGGCCGCCCCGCTCGAGATCGTCACGATCCGACCCCATCCGCGGTCGAGCATCCCCGGCAGAGCAGCCCGGACGACGCGCACCGCTCCGAACAGGTTGATGACGACGTCCTGCTCCCACTCCGCGACATCGGTGTCGGCGAACCGTTGCAACGGCCAGACGACCCCGGCGTTGGCGACGACGACATCGACATCACCGATCCGCGGCATCGCGTCGGCGACCGAGGACGCGTCCGCCACGTCCATGACGACGGCGGCGCCACCGATGTCGGCGGCCACCGCCTCGATCTCCTCGCGGGTGCGGGCCGCGACCGTCACCGTCGCACCGTCCGCCGCCAGCTGACGGGCGATCGCCGCACCGATGCCGCGACCACCGCCGGTGACCAGCGCGCGCCTTCCGTCCAGCCGACCCATGTGGGGCATCCTCTCCGCTCGCGGTTGGATGCACTCATGCAGATCGGTTTCGGCATTCCGGTATCCGGGTCATGGGCGACGCCCGAGAACATCGTCGAGATCAGCCGCAAGGCGGAGAACCTCGGCTACGCGTCGCTGTGGAGCTTCCAGCGCACCGTCTTCCCGGCCGACGACTCGATCGCGGCGCCGTACCGCAGTGTGCACGACCCGCTCGCGATCTCCGCGTACGTCGCCGCCGTGACCGAACGCATCCGGATCGGCATCGCGATCGTCAACCTGCCGTTCTATGCACCGATCGTGCTCGCGAAGACGCTGACGAGCATCGACCTGCTGAGCGACGGCCGGCTCGACGCCGGGCTCGGGCTCGGCTGGAACCCGGACGAGTTCGCCGCGGCCGGCGTGCCGATGGAACGGCGAGGCGCGCGCGCCGACGACTTCGTCGCCTGTCTGCGCGCGATCTGGTCACCCGACGAGATCGTCGAGCACCACGGCGAGTTCTACGACGTGCCGCGCGGCAAGGTCGACCCCAAGCCGGCGCAGCGACCCCACCCACCGATCCTGCTCGGCGGCAGCGCCGAGCCCGCGCTGCGACGCGTCGGGCGCATCGCGGACGGCTGGATCTCCGCGAGTCGGTTCGAGGCGGCCAAGGTTCCGGCCGCGGTCGAGACGATCCGTGCATCGGCGCGTGACGCCGGCCGCGACCCTGCCGAGCTGCGCGTCGTCATCCGCGGATCCGTGAAAGTCCGGGAAACCGACGAGGAGACGCCGCTCACGGGCACGGTCGAGAAGATCAGGCGCGACATGGCGGCGTACGCGGATGCGGGCGCGACCGAGCTGTTCGTCGATCTCAACTTCGACGAGCAGATCGGCAACCCGCAGGCCGATCCGAACGAGAGCATGCGCCGCGCCCATGCCGCGCTGGAGGCGTTCGCGCCGGCATCCTGACCAGGCCTACCCTGATGCATGGCCTCCGACCGACCGCGGACACCGCGACTGCGGCCGATCTCCCCCGGGACGATCGCCGACAACGTTCGCGCGAGCGAGGGCGTGTCGGACGAGGAGCTGGTCGCTCGGCTCTACGAGGCGTTGGCCGCCCTGCCGGCGGCCGAGCGGGCCGCGGCTGTCGTCGCCTTCGGTCTCGGCGAGGGGCACGCGGGGGTCGCGGAGGAGCTCGGCATCGACCCCGAGGACGCCGATGCGCTGACCCGCAACGCGCTTCAGCTGCTGCGCGGCGCGCTCGGTGACGTCGACCTCGACGACCCGGTGTTCTTCGGCCGGCTCGAGCGCCGCCGCGGCCACCGGCCACCGGAGGCATGACCCCGGCGAAAGCCATGATCCGGGATGTTGCGGCCACCGGTGCGTGACTTCTGCGACTGCGGGGCACCACGTCGGCATGACCGAGCTACCCAGCGATGTCGACCCGGCCATCGGCGAGCACGTGATCGCGATCCGCAACCGCTTCGGCGTCGACGGACTACGGGAGGCGCAGCGCCTCATCGCTCTCGAGATCGCCATCTTCGAGGACAGCTACCGCGACCTCGAGTCGCTCTGAGCCGTTCAATCGCGGGCTGATGCCGGTCTGTCGCCATCAGCCCGCGATTGGTGAGCCGGACACACGAAAGCCCCGGATGGTGTCCGGGGCTACGCGCGCCGACCCGCCAGGTCTGCCTCTCGGCACTGGTTCGCTCTGAGCGACAAAGGTTGGGACCGGGGGCCATGGATCGGGCCGGCGGACGCCTTGCGGCGTCCTGCAGATCAACGTAGCGCACGCGTGGTGAATTCCGTTCGGACCCGCCGGACCGATCGTTTTGTCGCAAAAGGAAGGAGTTCCTCGCTCGACGGGTAAGTCTCGGGACGCCACCGGCGGTCCGATCAAGGGAGATCCCCGTCATGCAGTTGCGCTCGCTCGCGTCCCGCGTTCTCCTCGTCTCCGGCGCGACATTGCTCGTCGTCGGGCCGTTGTCCGCCGGGCTGGCAGCGGCGACACCGAACCCCGCCGGCACCACGTGGACCGGCGGCAAGCCGTTGCCTCCGGCGCCGGGCCTCGGCCTGCACCGCAACGAGGACGGCGAGCCCGGCATGGGCGTGACGCCGAGCGGCCAGTTCTGGATCGCCTCCGACATCGCGCCGTACGCCGCCGACGACCCCCGCGTCGACCCCGTGGCGGGCGTCCTGTCCGGCGCCGACATCTGGACGTCGACCGACGGTGGCAAGACCTACAAGTGGGTGGCCGATCCGTTCGCCGAGGCACAGAACACCTTCGGCCTCGCGGGCGAGGACACCGACCTCGCCGTCGCGAGTGCCAAGAACAGCAAGGGCTTCTACAACGTCTACGCCACCAGCCTCTGGATCGGCGACAGCGGCCTGGCCTGGTCCAGCGACGGCGGCAAGACCTGGCAGCTCAACCGGCTGGGTGGCACCCCGACGCAGGACCGCCCGTGGCTCGCCGCAGACGGCCCGTGCACCATCTACCTCGGCTTCCACCAGCTGCCGACGTTCACGCCGGTCTTCGACTCGTACGACGTCTGCAGCAACGGCAACGTGCCGACCAGCAGTGGTGCAGCGCTCGACCCGGTCCACGAGACGCAGCTGACAGCCAGCGACTTCCCCGGTCTGTCCGGCAGCTTCAACAAGTTCGTCGTCGACACCTCACCGACGTCGAAGTTCCGGCACAACCTCTACCAGCCGATGTCCGTCTGCAAGACGCAGACCGAGACGGACCTGGTCACCGACGCGACCGCCTCCAACTGCCCGCAGGGCACGCAGTACATCGTCGCCGTCAGCAGCGACCGCGGCCAGACCTTCAGCTATCACCCGGTGGCTCTGGACCCCACCGGCGCGACGTTGGTCTGGGCGGCAACCGTCGCGACAGATGCCGCGGGCAAGGTCTACTTCACGTGGAGCGACTCGAAGAACTCCTACCTCAACGTGTCGACGGACGGCGGCAAGACCTGGTCGGCGTCCAAGAAGATCAACCTCGCCGGCACGTCGGCCGTCTACCCGACCGTCGCCGGCGGCGGTTCCGACCGCGTCGACGTCGCCTGGTACGGCACGCCGCGCGCCGGCGACTCGAACGACGTCAAGAAGATGGGTCCGCCCACGAAGAAAGGCAGCGCTCAGTGGGCGGTCTACCTCGCTCGCTCGACGAACGCAGGCAAGAGCTTCACGATCCGCAAGGTCACCGGCACCATCCACCTCGGCGTGCTCTGCACGCACGGCAGCGGCTGCAACAGTGACGGGTCGCGCAACCTGCTCGACGACTTCGGCCTGTCCATCAGCCCGAAGACCGGACTCGACTCGATCAGCTACACGTCCGATATGCCCACGGGTGTTGCCGGCAAGGCCTTCACCGGCTTCACCACCGAGCAGGCGAAGGTCAACCCGGTCACCGTCGGCAGCAGGCTCCCGGCCTCGCCACCGAGCAGCGGCGGCGCCGGCGGTGGTGGCGCATCGCTCGCAGCCACCGGCGCGCCGCTCACCTTGGCGGTCGGCGGAGTCGTCCTGATGCTGGTCGGCTTCGCGCTCCGCCGCCGGGTCACGGCGGGCTGACCCGAAGGCGAAGGGCCGGTTGCCTCGCAACCGGCCCTTCGACCATCGACTGCGTCTCCTAACGGAGCGCCTTGCCGCCCACCTGCCGGACGACGTAGGCGTTGGAGCTGAAGTTGTCGGGACCGTTGGGAAGGTCCGGCCGGTTGTACGGGTCGCCGGGGAACGCGACGATCAGCAGGCCGGTCCGCGGGTCCACCTGGATCTCGTCGAAGTCGGCGAGGTTGCGGTTGGACGGCTGACCCGGGATGAGCCCGCAGAACAGGCCCTGGGTGCAGATGTCGCCGTAGTGGATCGGCGTCCGCGTCACGATGGTCTGCGCGAAGTGCCTGCCCCCGTCGAAGGACGTGGCGACGTAGTAGCGCCACTGGTTCTTCTGGTAGTTCGGGTCGTTGTTGGTCGACGTGCCGAACCAGCCGACCGCGACCTCGTTGCCACGCAGGCCACCGACGACGGCCGGCATCACGTTGGCCTTCAGGCTCGGCGTGTTGACGCGAATCGGCGCGCTCCAGTGCACGCCCCGGTCGTGCGACACGAACAACCACACGTTGGTCTGCGCCTGGCCCGCCTTGGTCTTGCCGGCGGCGATGACGTAGACGTTGCCGGCCGCGTCGGTGGTGACGCTGTTGAAGATCTTGCCGAGGTCGGCCCCGGGGTTGGTGTAGATGAGGTGGTTGCTGAAGACGGTGCCCTGCTTGCAGCCCTTGTCCGCGACGGCGATGTAGAGGCTGTTGAGCGTCGCGCCGACCGGCGGAGAGTTGAGCGGCGGCATCGTCACCTCGACGTAGATGCGACCACTGCGGTCGATCGAGGGCTTCGCCACGAGGGTGCCGTTGCTCGGCGAGTACTGCTGTCCGGCCTGGCTCCTCGGGTCGAGGATCGTGCCGCAGGGGACGAACGTCTGGCCGTGGTCGTCGCTGCGCTCGATGATCGGGAAGCCGCCGGCGAAGTCGTGGTAGGTCAGGTAGACGGCACCGCCCTGGCCGTGCTCGGCGCTCAGCCACTGACGGTCGTTCTCCGGCCCCTGCTGGTTGCTCGTGACGGTGTCGCACTTGTCCGCCGCGGAGGCCGCGTTGCCCGACGTGAACGTCTTGCCGTGGTCCGTGCTGGTACAGATCGCCGCGGCGGTCGCCTCCAGGTCGGCGACGTACACGGTGCCGTCGGAGCCGACCTCGACGTCGGAGTCGCCGCCGCCCGTGCCCGACCCGATGTTCTGCGCGATGGGGAACGTGCGGCCGCCGTTGTGGCTCACCCAGACGCCGACACCCTTGCTCCCGGCGGGCGACCCGAGCACCGGGTTCAGCACCGCGGGGACGAACTGCGGCGCGGTGACGTAGACGTTGCTGGGGTTGACCGGGTCGACGGCCAGCGACGGCTCGCCGCCGGCGTAGCCCTTGAGCATCAGTGGCTTGGTGAACACCGGCGCACCGGCCGTGCCCGTCGAGGTGGCGAGCGCGGGGGCGACAGCTGCGGTGGTGCCGAGCAGCCCGACGAGGGCGATCAGCGAGCGACGACGGCTGAAGGTGGGCACAGTGATCCTCTCGGGAACGGGTCCGTACCCGGAGTAACGACCTGGGCGGTCGCAGGTGACGCGGCGGATCTAGTTCCTTGTGACCAGCAGATGGTCTGCTTTCGAGCGGTTTTGCCTTCTGACCGGTGCATTTCCGGCATCTCGTGCCGACACTGGATCAGAACGCCGTTCTTGTTTCCTTGACCCCGGGATCCAGGTGAGCTGATGACGCGCGACCCGGCAATGGCGCCGGTGGCCTCTCCCGTCGGTGACGTGAGCGTCACCGACCTCGCGCGGCTGGTCCGTAACGAGCGCATGTACCGCGCGCGCTTCGACGCGGTGCAGCTTCCGCAGCTCGTCGTCGCGTTCGACGGGGTCATCAGCGAGGTCAACGCGGCCTTCTGCCGGCTCCTCGGCCGTTCCCGCTCCTCATTGATCGGCAGCAACGTGCACGAGTTGCGGCACGTCAGCGAGCCGCCGTCCTTCGGCAACCCGATCACCCGTCGCTTCTCGAAGCGCGACAGCTCCACCTGGGAGCGCGTGCTGGCCACGTCGGACGGCTCTGCAGTGCCGGTGCTGTTCCATGCGACGCGCGTGCCGGACGTCGACGGCGAAGATGTGCTCGCCGTGTTCGTGCAGGATCTCAGCGAGCTGAAGGCTGCCCGCGAGACGCTTCTCCGGCGCGAGGCGCTGCACGCCGCGATGGAGCGTCACGCCAGCGAGTGGGGCCTGCTGATCCACGCGAGCGAGCGCCGCGCCTACGTCAGCTATGCCTCCTCTGCTGTCCACACCGCCCTCGGGTACGACGCGGACGAGATCATCGCGCGCGGCGTCGACGAGCTGATCCACCCTGACGACCTGAAACGCGCGGAGTCGACGTTCGCCAAGGTGCTGGCCGAGGCGGGCAGCGAGGACTGGATCACGACACGGGTCCGTCACGCCGACGGCTCGTGGCGATGGGTGGAGTTCTGCGTCAGCAACTGCACGAAGCAGAAGCACATCGGCGCGGTGCTCGTGATCGGGCGCGACGTCACCGACCGCGTCGAGGCCGACCTCGCCCTGCGGGCATCCGAGGCCCGCTTCCGCGCGATGGTGCAGACCGCTCAGGAGGGCCTTGCGGTCATCTCTCGCGAGAGCGGCCGGACGACGTTCGCGAACGACAAGCTCACCGAGATCCTCGGACGGAGCCTCGACGAGATCTACTCGATGACGATCCTCGAGCTGCTGGACGAGAAGGACACGTCGTTCCTGCTCGACCGGCTCAAGCGCCGCTCGCGAATCGGGACCGAGACCTACGAGCTCTCGTACGTGCATCCCGACGGCGAGCCGCGGGTTCTTCGCATCACGTCGAGTCCGCTCGACGACGGCAACGGCACCGTCTCCTCGCTCGCGATGGTGAGCGACGTCACCACGGAACGCGCAGCCGAGGAGCAGCTCCGCCGACAGGCTCTCTACGACGAGCTGACCGGCATCCCGAACAAGTCGCTGCTTCGTGACCGTCTCGAGCACGCGCTGCACCGCGCCGAACGGTCACGCAGCGGGCCGGTCACCGTGCTCTTCGCCGACCTCGACCAGTTCAAGCTCGTCAACGACAGCCTCGGCCATGCCGCCGGTGACGAGCTGCTCAGCCAGGTCGCGGAGCGGCTCCAGGACGTCGTACGCACCGGCGACACCGTCGGGCGCTTCGGCGGCGACGAGTTCGTGATCGTGGCCGAGGACACCGACGACGCGGCCGCGAGCGAGATGGCCGAGCGACTGCTCAGCGCGTTCGCCCAGCCCTTCGTCCTCGACAGCCGGCGGGCCTACGTCAGCGCCAGCATCGGCGTCGTCTCCGCGTCGACCGGCTCGGCGGACGACCTGTTGCGTTTCGCCGACGCCGCGATGTACGACGCCAAGCGGCGCGGACGCAGCCGGGTCCAGGTCTTCGACCCGACCATCGTCGAGAGCTCGACATCGAGCCTGCAGCTCAGCAACGATCTCCGCGACGCGCTGGAGAACGACGAGCTGGAGCTGCACTACCAACCGGTCGTCGACCTCACCACCGGGCAGATCAACGGCGTCGAAGCGCTCGCGAGGTGGTCGCATCCGACGCGCGGGCAGGTGCCGCCGACCGAGTTCGTGGCCGTCGCCGAGACCATGGGCCTCGCGCACCGGCTCGACGAGTGGGTGCTGCGGCGCGCCTGCGCCGACATCCCGCAGCTGCGCGACGCGATCGGCCCGGACCTGCGGATGTCCGTCAACATCTCCGCGCGTCACCTCAGCGATTCGGAGCTGCCGAAGAGAGTGATCAGCGCGCTGGCGAACGCCGGTGTCGGCGGCGCCACGTTGATGCTCGAGATCACCGAGACCGCGTTGATGGGTGACCCCGACCACGCTCGCGCGATGATCGAGGAACTGCGAGCGCACGGCGTCCGGATCGCGATCGACGACTTCGGTACGGGATACAGCTCGCTCAGCTACCTCAGCCGGCTGCCCGTCGACACGCTGAAGCTCGACCGGACGTTCGTGGAGAACGTCACGACCCAGCAGGACGCGATGGCCATCGCCCGCTCCGTCGTCGACCTGGCTCGCGGGCTCCGGCTGAACGCAGTTGCCGAAGGCGTCGAGACGGAGGAGCAGGCCCGCCTGCTGCACCGGCTCGGCTGCCCGGAGGCGCAGGGCTGGCTCTGGTCGCGCGCGCTGCCGCTGGGCGAGCTCATCGCCACGGTGCGTTCGCTGCCCGGCGGGTTGTTCCGCCGCGCCATCGAGCGACCGCACCGCACGCCCCGCCCCGACCGTCGCCGCGTCGTGACGGCCGAGCACGGGCTGCACGAGATCGTCCGGCTGCACCGCGAAGGCGCCTCACCCGCGACGATCGCAGCCGCCTTGAACCACGAGGGCTACCGCACGCCGGAGGACCAGAAGTGGCATCGGGCGACGGTGGCCCGGATCGTCAACAACAGCGCCTATCCGGAGCTGATCGCCCCGCCGCAGCGACGTCAGGCGTCGGACGCCGTACGGCGCTTGGCGGAGCGGTAGCGAGTCGCGGCGTCCAGCTGCACCTTGCGCAGACGAACCGTCGCGGGAGTCACCTCGACGCACTCGTCCTCGCGGCAGAACTCCAGCGCCTGCTCCAGCGACAGCTGCCGGTGCGGGATCAGCCGCACCAGCTCGTCACCCGTGGACGACCGCATGTTGGTGAGCTTCTTCTCCTTGGTCGGGTTGACGTCCATGTCATCCGCCCTGGAGTTCTCGCCGACGATCATGCCTTCGTAGACCTCGGTGCCCGGACCGATGAACATCGTGCCGCGGTCCTGCAGGTTGAACAGCGCGAACGACGTCGTCGGGCCGCGCCGGTCGGCGACCAGCGAGCCGGTCGGTCGGGTGCGAAGGTCCCCGTGCCACGGCTCGTAGCGGTCGAAGACGTGGTGGAGCAGACCGGTGCCGCGGGTCTCGGTGAGGAACTCGGTGCGGAAGCCGATCAGCCCGCGAGCCGGCACGAGGTACTCCATGCGGATCCAGCCTGTGCCGTGGTTCACCATCTGCTCCATGCGCCCCTTGCGCAGCGCCATGAGCTGGGTGACGACGCCGAGATAGTCCTCGGGGATGTCAACGGTCAGCCGCTCCATCGGCTCGTGCAGCTTGCCGTCGACGGTACGCGTGACGACCTGCGGCTTGCCGACGGTGAGCTCGTAGCCCTCGCGTCGCATGATCTCGACGAGGATCGCCAGCTGGAGCTCACCGCGACCCTGGACCTCCCACGTGTCGGGTCGCTCGGTCGGCAGCACGCGGATCGACACGTTGCCGACGAGCTCCTGGTCGAGGCGCGACTTCACGAGCCGGGCCGTGAGCTTCTTTCCGCTCTCCCCCGCCAACGGTGAAGTGTTGATGCCGATGGTCATCGACAGGCTCGGCTCGTCGACCGTGATGACGGGCAACGGCCGCGGGTCGTCGGGGTCGGCGATCGTCTCACCGATCGTGATCTCCGGGATGCCGGCGATCGCCACGATGTCGCCCGGACCCGCCTCGTCGATCGGCACCCGCTCGAGAGCATCCGTGCCGAGCAGCTCGGTGAGCTTCACCCGCTCGATCGACCCGTCGGTCTTGCACCAGGCGACCTGCTGACCCTTGCGCATCGTGCCGTTGTGCACGCGGCAGAGCGCCAGCCGACCGAGGTAGGGCGACGCGTCGAGGTTCGTCACGTGCGCCTGCAGGGGCGCGTCGGCGTCGTACGACGGGGCCGGCACGGTTGCGAGCAGGGTCTCGAACAACGGCAGGAGGTTGTCGCTGTCGGGCATCGCGCCGTCCTTCGGGCGCTCCAACGATGCTCGGCCGGCCTTGGCTGACGCGTAGACGATCGGGAACTCGATCTGGTGCTCGTCCGCATCGAGGTCGAGGAACAGCTCGTAGGTCTCGTCGACGACCTCGGCGATCCGGGCATCCGGGCGGTCGACCTTGTTGACGACGAGCACGACGGGGAGCCGCTTCTGCAACGCCTTGCGCAGGACGAACCTGGTCTGCGGCAACGGCCCCTCGCTGGCGTCGACGAGCAGGAGCACACCGTCGACCATCTCCAGCCCGCGCTCGACCTCGCCACCGAAGTCGGCGTGACCCGGCGTGTCGACGATGTTGATCGTCGTGCCCTGGAACCGGACCGCGGTGTTCTTCGCGAGGATCGTGATGCCCTTCTCGCGCTCGAGGTCCATCGAGTCCATGACCCGGTCGCGGACCGTGCCCTCCTCGGCCTGGTGCTCGGTGAAGGCACCCGACTGCCAGAGCATGGCGTCGACGAGGGTCGTCTTGCCGTGGTCGACGTGGGCGATGATCGCGACGTTGCGGAGGTCATTGCGAGAGGGCACGACAGTCCAGGCTACCTGCGTGTTCCGGAACGTGAACTTCCCTGAGACGGACAAAGGTGGCAGTCGCCGTCTTCGCTCATGCGATCTTCAGCCGCGGCTGCGACTGTGCGGTGCAACGCCCCGTTGGTGACCCCCGTGGCCGGCGGGGCGTTGTCGTGCCACGCCTGCCGCGGGCGCGGGCTACCGGTCGGATGACGCCGTCGGATTTCTCTTCGCCGACACGGCGGCAAGGCAGAGCGCGACGATCGCGCACTCGGCGACGAGGGCGATCAGCTGGATGACCGGCCAGTCGTGGTGGTGGTAGCTCGGCAAGCCCGTCGTCCGGCTCAGCACGAAACCGACGAAGAGCAGAGCCGACGTCAGCCCGGTCAGCGCCCACGCGAGCCACTTCATCGTCGGACCCCACCGTCTGCCGCTCACCGCGACCGACGCGGCGATGAGCAGCACCAGCGCGGCCGCGACGAAGACAGCCCCGACGTAGTGCGCGTCCTGCTCGTAGCGGTCCTGGGCGAGGGCCAGGTGCACGGCGGCGACGTACGCCACGGGCAGCAGCACCGCCCTGCGGATCGACCGCGGCACCGGGTCCGGCGGCGGCGCGACCACGGGCGGGGTGAGGGCCTCTTTCACTGCCACGTCAGGGAACGTTCCCGCGTCAGTACCTCGCTAAGCGATAGAGCAGCCGTTACTGCCGGCGGGGCTAGGAGATCAGCTTCCCGTCGCCGTCGATCCGGGCGACCCGGACGTGCAGCACGTCCCGCTGCCGAAGCGCTGCATGCACCGCGCGATGCAGACCGTCCTCGAGATACAGAGCGCCTTCCCACTCGATGACATGGCAGAACAGGTCGCCGTAGAACGTCGAGTCCTCGGCCAGCAACACGTCGAGCCGCAGCTCGGTCTTCGTCGTGGTCAGGTCGCACAGCCGCACCTGTCGCGGCGGGATCGCCGCCCAGTCGCGTCCCGTCAGCTGCGGTGTCGGGTAAGGACGGCCGTCGAGGACCGCGGCGAACACTCCCCCGCCCGAGGCCGAGCGGGGTCGCGGCATCCGCGGTACGCGACCGGTCGGATTGGTCATCAACTGCTCCACGCGCCCAGACGTCATGCGGCTCAACAGAGACGCTAGGCCACCAAAGCAACTTCCGCTCGCAGGAGCAAACGCGAAAAGGTGCCGGACGCTCAGGTCACGCCTACGGACCTGAGCGTCCGGCGCCGTCGAGACAGGCTGCGCGTCAGCCCGCGGTGCCGCTCGGAGTCGTGCTCCCGTTCGGAGCACCGGGACGCCCACCGTGTCGACCACCAGGGAGATGTCCGGGGTCCCCCGCGCCCATGCCGTCCTCGACTGCGGTGACGTCCAGGCTCTTGTCGAACTTCACCGTCACGAGGCTGCCGTCGGCCCTCTTCATGTGCACTTCGTAGTAACCGTCGCCGGCATCCGTCTCGACGCGGTACGCCGACGCACCCGGCACCTTCGCCTCGGCCTTCTGCTTCAGCGTGGCCCCGATCGAGCTCGCGACCTGCTTCTCGTCGCGGCGCACCGGGGCGGCCCCGAACGCGTCGGCAGGCGGCGCCTGCGCCATGGAGCCGCTGTAGGTCCCGGACGCGGTGCCGCCGCCCGAACTCCCGGAGTTCGCGGCGTTCGCCCCGATTGTCCCGGCGAGAACGCCGCCCGCGACCACGCCCGCAGCGATCAGTCCCGCCGACCGCGCGCGGGTGAGCCGACCGTGTGAGTTCTTCATGTCTTGCCTCCTCGTGCGACCCGGTTTGGTCGCCCGAGAAGACCTTCGCCGTCGACGCTGAACCCGAGGTTGGACGAACCTGTGCCGTCCCTGTGAGGTCGCAACCGCCTGCTCAGCCGAGCCAGGCGGCGATGTCGGCCAGGACCTTCGTGCGCAGATGGGCGGGCATGGTCGAGTGCTCGACCGACGCGCGGGAGAGTCGCGCGAGGTCGCTCCGGCCATAGCCGTGCACGTCCCTCGCGGCGACGTACTGCTCGATCAGCCCGGTCCCGAACAGCAACGGATCGTCGGCAGCGAGCACCACCGGCACCCCCGCCTCTTCGAGCGCACGCAGCGGCACGGCTTCGTGGCCCGAGAAGACGCCGAGCGCGACGTTCGACGCGGGACAGACCTCGCAGGCGATTCCGGCCTCGGCGAGCAGGCGCATCACGCCCGCGTCCTCGGCGGCGCGCACGCCGTGCCCGATCCGCTTCGGCGCAAGTACGTCGACAGCGTGCGCGACCGCGCTCGCATCGAGGAGCTCGCCGGCATGGGGCATGGCGGCAAGTCCGCCCTCGCGGGCGATGCGAAAGGCCTTGGCGAAGTCACGGGTGCGCCCGGCGCGTTCGTCGTTGGAGAGCCCGAAGCCGACGACGCCGTCCGGCGCGTGGCGCACGGCGAGCCGTGCCAGCGTCTCGGCCTCCCATGGTGGACGGGTCCGGTTGGCGGCGACGATAAGCCGCATGCCGACGCCGGTCGCGGCCTCGGCCGCAGCAGCGGCGCCCGTGAAGACGTCCATGGCCGTCACCAGGTCGCCGAGCCGCGTCGCGTAACCCGTCGGCGTGACCTGCAGCTCGAGCCAGCGCGACCCTGCGGCCAGCTCGTCCTCGGCGATCTCCAGGATGAGCCGGTGGATGTCCTCGGCGGTGCGGAGCACGGCGCGGGCGATGTCGTAGAGGCGCTGAAAACGTGCCCAACCGAGGACACGCCAGTCATCAGGCAGTTCGTCGACGAGGCGCTCGGGAAGCCGCACACCGGAGCGATCCGCGAGCTCCAGCAACGTGGCGTGCCGCATCCCCCCGGTCAGATGCAGGTGCAGGTGCGCCTTCGGCAGCGCCACCAGGTCTGCGTCCGACACCACCCTGCCGAACATATGGACCGACCATAAGGTGGATGGCGTGCGGATCGCGACATGGAACGTCAACTCGGTCGGCGCCCGGCTCCCCCGGCTCAACGAGTGGCTCGAGCTGGCCGAGCCCGACGTGCTCTGCCTGCAGGAGACGAAGTGCGCGGTCGACGCTTTTCCGGGGGAAGGCGCGGAAGCCCTCGGCTACGAGGTTGCCGTCAACGGTGAGGGGCGCTGGAACGGCGTCGCGATCCTGTCCCGGATCGGTCTCGATGACGTGTCCCTCGGCTTTCCGGGGCAGCCGGCCTACGACCCGCCCGTCGACGAGGACGACCCCGCCCTCATCGGGAAGCCGCCGACGGTCGAGGCACGCGCGGTCGGTGCCACGTGCGGTGGGGTGCGGGTGTGGTCGCTCTACGTGCCGAACGGACGCTCGCTGGAGAGCCCGCACTACAGCTACAAGCTCGAGTGGCTGGCCGCACTTCGCAACGCGCTCGAAGTTGAGGTCGCTGCCCACGAGAAGTTCGTGGTGATGGGCGACTTCAACATCGCACCGACCGATGCCGACGTCTGGGACCCGGCCGTGTTCGTCGGCTCCACCCACGTCACGGAGGCGGAACGGACGGCGTACCAGGCCCTCGTCGACCTCGGCCTCGTCGACGTGGAAGCGCGCGCGCTGAAGGGCGACCACCCGTTCACCTACTGGGACTACCGCGCGGGCTCGTTCCACAAGGGCATGGGCATGCGCATCGACCTGGTGCTCGCGACGAAGAACCTGGCAGATGCGGTGAGCGACGCGTACGTCGACCGCGAGGCGCGCAAGGGCAAGGGGCCGAGCGACCACGCGCCGGTGGTCGTCGACCTCGACGTCTAGCGACCTGCTTCGGCGGCAACCTTGAGCGCCGCGAGCGTGGCCTCCATCGTGCGGGTGTTGTGCTTCGCCCGGTCCGCGACAGCCATGACCGGGATCGAACTGAGCTTCATCCAGAGCGGCCGCCGCTCCGTCCACGACTCGGTCACGCGGCATCCGTCGCCGTCGGGCTCGAACGTGTACTCCCAGCGCGAGATCGGCACCGGTCCATAGGTGACCTCGAAGGCGAAGCGCTTCCCCGGCGTCGCGTCGACGACCTCGACCGTCGTGCTCCAACGGAGGACGCCTCGCTTGTTGTGGCCGCGGAACTTCGCGCCGACAGCGGCGCCGGTCGCGCCGCCGATCCACTTGCCGCCGGTGTTCTCCGGACTCCACTCACCCATCCGCGGCAGGTCCGACACGAGGTTGTAGACCTTCACCGGGTCGGCAGCGATCGTCGTCGTCGCCTCGGCGTCACTCATGTGGTGGGCTCCTTGAGTCGGGCATCGAAGAAGGTGAAGATCCGGCGCCACGCGTCGTCGGCGGCGTCGGCGTCGTATGCGACGAACAGTGGCTCGCTGAGGCCGGTCACGCCGTGGTGCTTGAACAGGAAACCGTGCCGCGCGCCGGGGTACTCCTTGACGTCGTGGTCGACGCCGAGCCGGCCGAGGGTCGAGGCGAGCTTGTCGGCTGCACCCTTCAGTGGGCGGTCGTTCCCCCCGTACGACGCCACGACCGGGCAGGCGCCTTCGAGCCGGCGGATCGGGTCCTTCGGCAGGAAGCCGTAGTTGGGTGCCGCTGCATCGAAGCCGTCAGGTGAGACGAGCAGCGCGAGGCCACCCCCGAGACAGAACCCGATGATGCCGACCTTGCCGGTGCAGCTGCTGTCCTCTGACAGCCGCCGACGTGCGGCGTCGATGTCGTCACGGGCGCGCCCGGAGCCGGTCGAGAGCGTCCGCAGCGTCGCGACGAGGCAGCGCGGGGTCAGCCCCCACGAGTAGAGGTCAGGCGCGAGCGCGAGGTAGCCCGCCGCCGCGAACCGGTCGGCCTGCCGGCGGATGTCGTCGGTCAGCCCGAAGATCTCGTGCACGACGACCACACCCGGCCACGGCCCCGGACCGGCAGGCGTCGCGAGGTAGGCGGACAGCTCTCCCTCCGGCGCGGCGTAACGAATGTCCGGCACGGCGAGAAAGGTACCGGGCGGACCGATGTGGCACTGGTACCGCTATGGCGGGACCAGTGCCACACCGGTCGGTTGGTCAGGACATGAAGGCGTCGTCTCCGGCGAGGTCACCCGCCAGATCGAGCATGTCGGTGACCTTGTCGCCGAGGAACGTGAACAGGATCGAGCCCCGAGCCACCCGCGTGACGCCGTTACGGGTTGCACTGATCTGGTGGTAGGCAACGACATGCCCGTGCCCGTCACCGTGCACGTCGATGAGGTGAGCCCGAGCGGTGCCGTCGGTGACCTCCGACAGCTTTGCGTAGTAGCCGAGCACCGCTTCGACGCCCTTGTAGTCGCCGGCGAGAGGACTCGTTCCGGGAACGTGCTGGACGACATCGTGGGACATCAGCTGCACGAGGGTCTGGATGTCGCCCTCGTTGAACGCGGCGTAGCCCTTGCGCACCAACGACAGGTAGCGGTCCTCGGACTGCGGGGTCGGCGTCGTCTGCCCCTTGGCGTAGCTCGTCGCGGCCGGGCTGATGTCCACCGTGACGCACGCCTCGTCGCCGACGACGTAAGCGTCGTGCCCGGCGGGAAGGTCGAACGTGTCACCCGGTCCGACGTCGCACTCGGTGCCGTCGTCGAAGGTGATGTGCATCCGGCCGCTGATCACGTAGCCGAGATGGCGCACCTGGCACGAGGACGTCCCGGCGATCGGTGCGACGTCGGTCGACCAGCGCCACCCGGGCTCGAACGTCCCCTTGAGGATCGACGCGCCGCCGGCGCTGCCGACGACGGCGCCACCGTGCGCCTTGAACGCGCGGTGTTCTCCGTCCCGTTCGATGTTGCTCGTGTAGACCTGCGCCATGCGACCACCCCCACGGGTGCCTGCGCCGAACGCCGGACGCGTCCGGCTGACATCCGGGATCCTGGCACCGGCCGCCACTCGCTGCTAGTGGACGAACCGGACGCTTTCAGGTGAGTGGTGCCGGCTGGATGCTGAACGTCTCGTCGAGGTGTGCGGTGTCGTTGAATCGACGGATCACCCAGGGCTGCGGCATCGCGACGATCTGCGTGATGGACGCGTTGTCCGCGCCGATGAAGGAGAACGCCGGCGCCCCACTGGCCAGCGCCATCATCTGCCCGATGACGCCGCCATGGACGACGACCACGACCCGCTCGCCGGGATGCTTCGCGATGACGCGTTCCATTCCCGCACGGACGCGGGCGGCGAACTCGTCGTTGCTCTCCGCGCCGGGGATGACGTCCCACCGCTTCTCGAGAAACATCTGCACAGCGGTCGGATGTCCCTCGGAGACGTACTTCCGGAAGGCCACGCCCTCCCACTCGCCGAGATAGACCTCACGCAGGTCGGGCTCGACGGTCGGCTCGAGACCGAGGCGCTGCGCGAGCGGCGCTGCGGTCTGCGCAGTGCGCTGCAGTGTGGTGACGTAGATCGCGTCGATGTGCTCGTGCACCAGGCGCTCGGCCAGCCGCTCCGCTTGCTTCACTCCTTCGGGGGCGAGCGGCGGGTCGCTGTGACCGCCCGCGCGCGGCGCCGGCTCGTCGAGGCGGGCCGGTGCGGACTCACCATGCCGGACGATCAGCAGGTCGGTGGCTCCGGGCGGAAGCGAGAAGCGGTACTGCCGGTAGACCTGCTGCTCCCCTGCTGCCTGCTCTTCTGACGCTGCCACGAGCGCGAGCGTAGCGGCGACCTAGGACTGCGACCTGTCCTCGATCTCCCAGGCGTGGTCGAGGACGTGCCAGATGATCCGCCGGGCGGCGTAGCGAGACGTCCAGCCACCCGGCCGCAGCTCGCTGCCGTCGCTCGGCGCGCTCAGCACGCGCAGGATCGCGGCCCGCAGGTCGCCCTCAGCCGCGGCGCGAAGCCCGATCTTGCCGGCGTACGCGCGCTCGGCGTTGACGACGTGCTCGACGACGGCGTCCCGGTCACGACCGCCACCACGAGGCCCTTTGCGCAGAGTTGCGGGGGCCGCCGCGACGACCTCGGCGAGGGTCGCCCAGGCCGCCTCGAGCAGAGCTGCCTGCCTCGCCGCGGCCTTGGCGGTCAAGGCGTGGCTCTCAGCGGCCGCGGCGACCGCCGGCATGCCGAAGTCGGTCCCCGCGTCGCCGTCCACTCGTTCGACGACCTCGAGCTCGAGCCGCTTCGGCAGTTGGAGACCGGCGCGCTCCACCACCGGCCGGAACCGGTCCGCGTAGTCGAGCAACGTCGCCAGCGCGGACTCCTCGTCGCGGGCACCCCGCGACCAACCCGGCCAGTCGAGGGCACTCGCGAAGACCCTCCGCTTGCCGGTCTCGATCACGGTTGCGACAGCCACGGCCCAGGACATTACCGCTGACCACCGACCTTGCCGGCAGGCGTCACACGGCAGGAAACCGGATAGCTGCGCCGAATATCCGCGCGCAACAGAGACTTCCGGAGGTCTTCATGTCTGCTCGTGTGGCGCTCGCCGCCGGCGCCCTCGCCGTCCTTGCGTCCGCCGCCGCGGTCGCGCTGCCCGCCGGTGCATCCCCTGGTGGCGGCGGCTGCCAGCTCGCCGGCAACGCCAAGTTCACCAACGGGCCGAACAGCACGGCGCACGCGTTCACCTACACGTTCACCGGCACCCTCAGCAACTGCATGAGCAGCCAGAGCGGCGCTCCGGCGAGTGGCACGATCGGCACGCTCGTGCCGGCGAAGGGTTCCGGCACCTGCGCCAACGGCACGACTTCAGGCGTCGCGCTCGTCAAGTGGGCCGGCGGCAAGCAGTCGGTCATCAGCTACACGACCAACTCGGTGACTGCCGAGGTCGTGCTGCAGGGCACGGTCATCCCGTCGTACAAGGTCGGCAAGAAGACCTACAAGAGCACGCTCTACTCCGGCGACGGCGCCATCGGCGACCTCGCCTTCCAGGCGGACCCGACACAGTGCGCCGGCAGTGGCGTCACGACGGCGCCGATCAACGGCTTCACCGGCATCGGCAGCCAGTCCTAGCCGCGTTGAGTGTGACGAAATCCCCCTTCCGAGGGCACTCCCAAGGGGGATTTCGTCACACTCAACATGTCGCTACCAGGCGTGACCCGGTTCGCGGCTCGCCGGCTCTCGCAGCCAGCGTTGACCGGGCCCGGGTTGTGAGTGGCGGATCGTCACCGACATCCGCGCACCGACCCGCTGCTTGGTCTTCGGAACGGTGTGCTCCCACTCGGCCTGGCACGCGCCGCCCATGACGACGAGATCGCCGTGGCCCGGCTCCAGGCGATAGAGCGTGCGCGACGTGCCGCGCCGCCGCAGCAGGAACTTGCGGCGGGCACCGAGTGACACCGTCGCGACCATCGGCTCGGTCATCACCAGCCGGTTGCGGTCACCGTGCCACGCAACACTGTCGGCGCCGTCGCGGTAGAGGTTGACCCAGATCCGGTCGAAGCCGACGGCATAGCGGTCGGACAGCACCTTCGCCATGTCGCGCAGGATGTCCGGGGTCCCGGTGTCGTCCGCATCGGTGGACCAGCCGGCGGTCAGCCGCGGGTCGAGCACCTGTCTGTCGTACATCCACCGCGACCGCTGGGCCCATCGCGCCTCGCCGGCCAGGTCGTCGAAGACGACGTCCGACCCGGTGAGCCAGCCGGGGCAGTAGTCGACCCATGAGCGCTCGTCGAGGACGATGCGGCGCATCCCGCAGTAGTCGAGGTCGAGCGCGACCGGTCCGCCGTCGAAGAGCGACGGCTGCCAGGCGATCTCGGCCCGCACCCGTCCAGGCTACGTCCGGGTCCGACAGTTTCCAGCGGTCGCGCAGACGGCGGCTATGGCCGCTCGGGGCTGTCGCCGTAGGCGTGCTGGAACGGGTAGCGCCCGCCCGCGGCGGCACCGGGAGGCGCGATCTTCGCCAGCCGCTGGACGTCGTCGTCCGTCAGCTCGACTCCGGACGCTCCGGCGTTCTCCTCGAGGTAGGAACGGCGCTTCGTCCCGGGAATCGGTACGACGTCCTGCCCTTGCGCCATCACCCACGCGAGAGCGAGCTGTCCGGCGGTGCAGCCCTTGTCGGCGGCGATCGCCCGGACCTCGTCCACCAGCTGCAGGTTGCGCTGGAAGTTCTCCCCTTGGAAGCGCGGGTTGTTCTTGCGGAAGTCGTCGTCGCCGAAGTCGTCCGGAGAGGTGATCGCACCGGTGAGGAAGCCGCGGCCGAGCGGGCTGAACGGCACGATGCCGATGCCGAGCTCGCGCGCCACCGGCACGACCTCGTCCTCGAGGTCGCGGGTCCACAGCGACCACTCGCTCTGCAACGCGGTGATCGGATGCACTGCCATCGCTCGCCGCAAGGTGGCGGCGCTCGCCTCGGACAGACCGAGGTGCCGCACCTTGCCCGCGGAGACGAGCTCCGCCATCGCGCCGACGGTGTCCTCGATGGGCACGTTCGGGTCGACCCGGTGCTGGTAGTAGAGGTCGATGTGGTCGACACCGAGACGTCGCAGTGAGGCGTCGCACGCGCTGCGTACGTATTCGGGCCGGCCGTTGACGGACATCGCTCCACCTTGACCACGCGACAGCGAGAACTTCGTCGCCAGCACGACCTCCTCACGACGATCGCGGATCGCACGTCCGACCAGCGACTCGTTGTGACCGTCGCCGTAGACATCCGCGGTGTCGAGGAAGAACACGCCCAGGTCGAGCGCGCGGTGGATGGTCGCGATCGACTCGCCCTCGTCGGCCGGCCCGTACGACTGCGACATCCCCATGCAGCCGAGCCCTTGCATCGAGACCGTCAGTCGCTCCGGTCCGAGCGTGCGGGTCGGCAGGGATGCGTCAGTCATCGGGAGAACCTTCCTGGTCGGCGATCGCCTCCACGATGTCCTGCGGACGCAGGCTGCCCGGCGGCGCCCCCTGCCTGGCGGCACGGTTGGCGAGCAGCTGCAGCGTGACGTTCACCGGCGTCGGGACGTCGTACCGGCGGCCGAGCAGCGCGACCTCACCGTTGAGGTAGTCGGCCTCGATCGTGCCGAGGCGGCGGGCCAGGCTCTGCCACGACGAGCCGCCCATGCGCGACCGGCCTTCGACCGGGGCGTGCCGCACCTGGTCACGTCGGCGTTCGCCCCACTCCTCGTCACTCACCCAGTCGATGCCGGCCGCGGCGAAGCACGTCTCGGCCTCTGCCCGCAGCCGCCTGTCGAGGTCCTGTACGACGGCCATCGCGCGTTCGTCGTCGTCGAGATCGTGGCCGCACAGCGCCTCGATCGCGTTGCCGAGGTTTCGCAGCAGCTTCGCGTACTTCCACCGCATCACGTCGTCGGTCGCCCGCGAGACGAAGTTGCTCGCGGTCAACGCGTCAGCGACCGCTCTGTCCACCGAAGTGACGCCGGTCGGCCAGCGGCCGACGTCGAGCAAGCCGCTGTAGGGCTCGCCCTGCGCCTCGATGCGTCCCGGCTCGAGAAGCACCGCCGGCAGCATGACGACCATTCCGTGCACGTCGGCGAACCGGCGCGCGGCGATGCGCTCGTTGGCAACGCCGTTCTGCGCGCAGAAGACCGGAAGGACGGCAGCCGCAGGACGGCCGTCGACGCGCAGATCCGCGACGTCGTCGATCAATGCCGTCGTGTCCTGTGTCTTGGTGGCGAGGACGAGCACGTCGTCGCCGTCCAGAACGAGCGCTGACGGGTCGTCGACGACGTCGACCCGCACGGTCATCGACCTCGAGGGCGTGGCCAGCAGCAGACCATCGGCACGCATCGCAGCGGCGTGGGCACCGCGTGCGACCAGCACGACCTCGTGACCACTGTCGTGCAGCAGCCCGCCGATCGTCCCGCCGACGGCGCCCGCGCCGAGGATCACGAACCGCACCGGACCATCCTGCTCGTGGAACAATCACGCGCTGAGAACGGGGAGGCGTCCATGAGCATCGTCGACGACGCGAAGGCCGTCCAGGACGACCTCGCCCATCTTCGCCGCCGCCTGCATCGTGAGCCCGAGCTCGGGCTGCAGCTGCCGCGCACGCAGGAGCGGGTGCTCGAGGCGTTGCAGGGGCTGCCCCTGGAGGTGACGACCGGCCGCGGCCTGACGTCGGTCACCGCCGTGCTCCGGGGCGAGGCTGCGGGGGCCGGTCCGCGACGCCGTGTGCTCTTGCGCGGTGACATGGATGCGCTGCCGGTCAGTGAGAACACCGGCCTCGACTTCGCATCCGAAGGCGAGCACATGCATGCCTGCGGCCATGACCTGCACACCGCGATGCTCGTCGGCGCCGCGCAGGTCCTGTCCGCTCAGCGCGACAAGCTCGCCGGTGATGTCGTGTTCATGTTCCAGCCCGGTGAAGAAGGTCACGACGGCGCGGGACACATGGTCGAAGAAGGTGTTCTCGATGCCGCCGGCGAGCGGGTGGACGCGGCACTCGCGTTGCACGTGACGTCCGGCATGCTGCCGCGCGGCGTCTTCGCGGCGCGTCCGGGCCCGGTGATGGCGGCTGCCGACGTGCTTCGGGTGACCGTGCAGGGTGCCGGTGGGCACGGCTCCTCGCCGCATCGCGCGAAGGACCCCATCCCGGCGGCCTGCGAGATGGTCGTGGCGCTGCAGACCTTCGTCACCCGACGGTTCGACGTGTTCGACCCCGTCGTCATCACCATCGGCGCGTTCCACTCCGGCACCGCGCACAACGTCATTCCGGAGTCGGCGTACTTCGAGGCGACCGTGCGTTCGTTCTCGCACGCGTCGCATCAACGAGTGCTCGAGGAGTCGGTGCGGGTCTGCCAGGGCATCGCCGCCGCGCACGGTCTCGAGGTCACCGCGGTCGCCGAGGAGCTCTACCCCGTGACCGTCAACGACCCCGGTCAGGTCACCGCGGTCGCCTCGACCGTCGCGGACCTGTACGGCGCCGAGCGTTACGTGACGCTGCCCAACCCGGTGCCGGGCTCCGAGGACTTCTCACGCGTGCTGGACGTGGTGCCGGGAGCGATGGTGTTCCTCGGTGCGACGCCGGCCGACCGCGACCCGGCGACCGCGCCGTTCAACCACGCGCCCGAGGCCGCGTTCGACGACTCCGTCATCGCGGACGGGGTCGGGGTGCTGGCGTCGTTCGCGCAGCGGCAGCTGGCAGAGACGTAACTCGATCGGTCGGCTGCGATACTGCCCGGCATGCTTCCTGAGGGAGATCCGGCACCGGACTTCGAGCTGCCCGACCATCACGGTGACGTCGTCCGACTCCGCGACCTCCGCGGCCAGTGGGTGCTGCTCTGGTGGTATCCCAAGGCCTCGACCCCTGGTTGAACGATCGAGGGCAGGGCGCTGCGTGACAGTGCCGCGAGCTTCGACGACGCCCACTGCGTCGTTCTCGGCGCGTCCTTCGACACGGTCGAGGAGAACCGAGCCTTCGCCGACGCCGAGAGCTTTGGCTTTCGGTTGTTGAGCGATCCGGATCGCCTCGTCGGCCGGGCCTACGAGGCGACTCGGCCCGACGACGACCCTCTTGCCTCGCTGCCGCGGCGCGTCTCCTACCTGATCGACCCCGAGGGCGTGATCCGCCGCGCCTACACCGTGTCCGACACCGCCGGACATGCCGCGGAGGTTCTCGCCGACCTGCAGCAGCTCGGTCCGTGAACCGCGTCGCACTCGTCACCGGCGCCGGGCGCGGCATCGGGCTGGCGATCGCGACGTCGCTTGCTCGCGACGGCTGGGACGTCGCCCTCGCCGATCTCGACGCCGCAGTCGCGGAAAAGGCGGCTGCGGACCTGCCGGGACAGTGCGTGGGGCTCGCGGTCGACGTCGCCGACCTGACGTCGGTCGCGACCTTGGTGGCTGACGTCGAGCGCCGGCTCGGCCCGCTGGACCTGCTCGTCAACAACGCAGGTGTGATGTGGGTCGGTCCGTTCGACGAGGAGCCGGAGGCGGCGTCACGTCGGATGCTCGAGGTCAATCTCGTCGGCGTCATCAACGGCTTCCGGATCGTCGCACCGCTGATGCGCGGTCGGGGCGGCGGTCACATCCTCACGATCGCGTCGGCCGCGAGCCGGCTCGCGCCGCCGGGTGAGGCGACGTACGCCGCGTCGAAGCACGGCGTCCTCGGCTACTGCACCGCCGTTCGACGGGAGCTGAAGGGCAGCGGCGTCCACGTGTCGCTGATCTGCCCCGTCGTGGTGCGCACGGAGCTGGCGGCCGGCACCAGCAGCGGAGCCGGTCCGAGCCTGCAGCCCGAGCACGTGGCGAAGGCGGTCATGGCCGTCGTGCGCCGTCCGCGGTTCGTCACGTACGTCCCGCGCCATGTGACATTGCTCACGAAAGCCCTCGCGCTGCTGCCGCAGCGGGCGCACGACTGGCTGAGCGAACGCACGGTGCCTGACCAGGTCAAACACACCGACCGCAGCGAGCGCGTCCACTACGAGCGACGGTTTGCGGAGCGAGACGGTCCTTGATCGGGACGGATGCAGCGGTTACAACCCTTCGGTGACCTCCATCGCCGCTGAAGGGCGCCGCGGCGCTCCGGTGCCGGACCAGCCCGCCGCCTACACGACGCCTGGTCTCACCCTGCGGGGCGCAGCCGGCCTGTTCGTCCGCTGTCTCAACGCGCGCCTGATCGCGACCGGGCTGGCTGCCGCTGTCGTGGTGCGCCTGATTCTCGGCGGGTGGACGGCGACGGATGCCATCGTCGCCGCGGTGATCCTCGGCCTCGAGCCGCTGACCGAGTGGGTCATCCACGTCACGATCCTTCACCTGCGTCCGGTCACGGTGCGCGGTCGCACGATCGACCTCTACATCGCGAAGCGTCACCGCCGCCACCACCAGGACCCCCGCGTCATCCGGCACGTCCTGATCCCGCGGCCGGTCGTCATCCGAGTGCTCGTCTTCAGCGTGCCGCTCTACTGGCTGGTGACCCCGACCATCCGCACAGGGCTGACAGCGCTCGTCACGGGTTACGCGATGCTGCTGACCTACGAGTGGACCCACTTCCTCATCCACTCCAGCTACCAGCCGAGGTCCTGGTACTACCGCTACATCCACCGGGCGCACCGGCTGCATCACTTCAAGAACGAGAAGTACTGGTTCGGCGTGACGATCCACCTCGGCGACCACCTGCTGCGCACGTTCCCCGCGCGCGACGCGGTCGAGACTTCACCCACCGCGCGGACCCTCGGCATCGAGCCGGTCTGAGGCAGTTCCCTAGGATCAGCGGGTGCGACTCCTGCTGATCGGCGCCCCCGGCGCAGGAAAAGGCACCCAGGCGACGCGAATCGCCGAGCACTTCGGGGTCGCGCACATCTCCAGCGGTGATCTGTTCCGAGAGCACGTCGCGACAGGCACGGCGATCGGCCGCACCGCGCAGGAGTACATGGAGCGCGGGGACCTCGTGCCCGACGCCGTCGTGCTGGACATGCTGCGCAAGCCGGTCGTCGAAGCGAGCGCCGCGGGTGGTTACGTGCTCGACGGTTTTCCGCGCACCGTCGAACAAGCGGAGGCGGCGTACGCCGTCGCGAAGGGCCTCGGTGTCGCCGTCCAGGTCGCGGTCCATCTCGAGGTCGACCCGGAGCTGCTCATCGAGCGGCTGGTCGCTCGCGGTCGCGAGAGCGGGCGCAGCGACGACACGCTAGAGGTGATCGAGCATCGAATCGCGGTCTACGAGGAGCGCACGCGTCCACTGCTCGACTACTACCGCGAGCGGGAACGCCTGGTGACCGTCAATGGCGACCGGCCGATCGACGAGGTGACCTGGTCGGTGGTCGTTCAGCTTCAGCGGGTCAAGCGTCTCCTCGAAGAAGACTGACGAGCTGTAGCAGCCGGTCGAGAAACGGGCGCTGGCCCTTCACGAGCTTGACCCGCGCCTCGTCGACGGGCCACCACTTGGCGCGGTCGATCTCCGGAAAGTCCGCGGTCTTCCCGCTGCGCGGCGGCCACTCCATGGTGAACGTGCCGGGGACGATCTCCGCCGGGTCGAGGTCGCCTTCCGCAGCCCACACCGTGAGCCGCTTGCCGCTCGGCTGACGCAGCTCGCCGAGCGGATGCAACGCCTCGACCTCGAACGGCGGCGCGAGGCCGAGCTCCTCGGTGAACTCGCGCAGTGCGGCGGCAAGAGGTTCCTCGTCGTCGGCGTAGATGCCTTTGGGGATCGACCACGCGGCGTCGTCCTTGCCGGACCAGAACGGCCCACCCATGTGACCGAGCAACACCTCCGGCTCGTCGCCGGCCCACCGGAAGAGCAGGATCCCCGCGCTCGTCACGGAAGCCATGACGCCATCATGGCCGCCATGCGTCGCACGTCTCCTGCCGAGTTCGTGCTCGCGCACACGCGCGTCCGCCGCACGCCGTTCGTTCCCGAGATCCCGCTGCATCTCGCCGACGACTCGCTCGAGCTCTGGGAGGCGACACAGGTCGCGGTCGAGCGAGGAGACCTCCCGCCGCCCTTCTGGGCGTTCGTGTGGGCCGGCGGCCAAGCCCTCGCGCGCCACATCCTCGACCGGGACCTCGTCAAGGGCCGCCATGTCGTCGACATCGCGACCGGATCCGGTCTCGTCGCCATCGCCGCCGCGATCGCCGGAGCCGCGAGCGTGACGGCGTACGACGTCGACCCGATGGCCGTCGCCGCGACGAGAACGAACGCGCGGCTGAACAACGTCACGATCGACGTGCAGCAGTCGGACGTCCGGGAGATCTCCGTCCCGGCCGGAAGCCTCGTCACCGTCGGCGACGTCTTCTACGACGAGAAGATCGCGGCGGCCATGCTTCCCGCGCTGTCGGCGTTCGCCGACAGCGGCGCCGAGGTGCTCGTCGGCGACCCGCACCGCGCCTATCTGCCGAGCGACCGGCTCGTGCCGCTGGCGACGTACGACGTGGACGTGGAGACCGACATCGAGGACAGCCCGGTCAAGCCCACCCTGGTAGCCCGATTTCGAGCCGTGTCGTGACGCGCCTGCGGCGCTGCCGCGTCGTACCGTGACGGCGTGAGCTTCGGGAGCGACTCGCCGATCTTCTACGACATGATCGCGTCGCTCGGCGTCGACCGCGATGTCGCCGAGGCCAAGGCCGCCGAGCTGCGTGCCGTCCTCGCCGACGTCGAGGGCCTGCACGAGCCCAACGTCGGCGGCGAGTGCCCGGCGTGCGGCACGCCCGGCCCCTGCCTGACCTTGCAGCTCGCTCACGGGCTCATCACGCTGGAGGCCGCCTTTGCGGCCCTGCGTGACGACCAGCCGATCGATCTCGTGGCGGTCGAGGCCGCCCGGCCTTCGCCGCCCATTCCCAGCCTCAAGGAGCTCATGGCAGTCGCGCCGCACGGCGTCGACCGGTTCTTCGAGGCCTTGCTCGCGGACCCCCCGGCGGAGCGTCGGCGCGACACGGCCTGACCGGCTGGGCAAGGATGGGGCCGTGAGCGACACGGCGCCGACCTCGGTGATGCCCGCGGCCTTCCTTGGCCACGGCAACCCGATGAACGCCCTGGAGACCAACCGCTACACCGAGGCCTGGCGGGCCTTCGGCACGGCGGTCCCGCGGCCCCGGGCCATCCTCGTCGTGTCCGCGCACTGGTACATCAACGCCACCGCCGTCACGGCGATGCCCAAGCCGCGCACCATCCACGACTTCTACGGCTTCCCGCCGGAGCTGTTCGCGGTCGACTACCCCGCGCCCGGGTTGCCGGAGCTGGCCGAGGAGATCAGCGACCTGGCCCAGCCGACCTGGGTCGGCGCCGACGCCGACGCGTGGGGCATCGACCACGGCACCTGGTCCGTGCTCGTGCACGCCTTCCCGCGGGCGGACGTGCCCGTGGTGCAGCTGTCGATCAACGCGGACAAGGGGTTCGACTACCACATGGAGCTCGGTCGCAGGCTCGCGCCGTTACGCGACCGCGGTGTGCTCATCGTGGGCAGTGGCAACGTCGTGCACAACCTCGGGGCCATGAACTGGAAGCAGGCGGACGCCGGCTACGAGTGGGCACAGCGGTTCGACGACGCGGCGAAGGAGCTGATGACGAACGAGCCGACCGCCGTCACCGACCTCGACGCGCATCGCGACTTCGCCCATGCGGTGCCGACCCCCGATCACTTCCTGCCGTTGCTCTACCTCGCCGGACTCGCGTCCGCGGACGGCGCCGGCACCGACGTGCTCGTCGACGGCTACGCCTATGGGTCGTTGTCGATGACGGCCTACACGATCGGTCTGCCTCCGATCGACTGCCCGCCTGCGTCGGGCGCAGCACCAGAGATGCCCGCCGACGTCCCACCGGATGAGACGAACCTGTGATGCGTGAGGCGAAGTTCATCGGCATGAGTGCCGACGGGAGTTCCCTCGTCGTCGAGCTGGGTGGCGAGCACATCCTCGTGGCTGCCGACGACGACCTCCGCAAGGCGCTCGCCGGTGACGGTCAGATGTCGATGCCGCTGGAGGCGAGACTCACGCCGCGCGAGGTGCAGCACCGCATCCGGTGCGGGCAGACCGCTGCGGAGATCGCCAGTGCGACCGGTGTCGCGATCGAGCTGATCGCCCGCTTCGAAGGGCCGGTCCTCGACGAACGCCGGCACCACGCCGAGCAGGCGCAGCGTGCCGAGATCGACGGACAGACGCTCGCCGAGCGCGCCGCGGAGATGGCCGGTGGTGACGTGCCGTGGGACTCCTGGCTCGGCGAGGACGATCGCTGGCGGGTCCGCGCACAGCTCGGCGAGCACCGCAGCGCGACGTGGGTCTGGGATCCACGCACTCGCCGGCTGCGCGCCCTCGATGACGTCGCGCGGACGATCCAGACCGGTGGTGCGGCAGCGGACGCTCTCGACGCGGTGCTCCGTCCCGTGGCCACGAAGCAGGCTGCCGAGCCGATCCGTCCCGTCGAGGTCCAGGCAGCACCGGAGGACGAGCCCGCCGAGCCGCCATCGCCGGCGGCGGCGCAGCCCGCACCGACGGAACGGGCGAAGAAGCGCGCGAGCGTGCCGTCCTGGGACGACATCATGCTCGGTACGACGTCCCGCCGTCCGTCGCCTGCCGAACCAGACCGACCGGCCGACTCCGACTAGCGCCGGAGAGCCGGCCGCGCTCGCCTAACCGACGTTGCTCTTGAGGAACGACACCGCGCGGTCGAGAGCGGTCTTCGCGGCGTCCGGGTCGTAGGTGCCGAGCGCGTCCTTCTCGTTTGCGAAGGCATGCCCGGTGCCGGGGTAGACGATGAACTCCACGTCCTTGCCCATGTCCTTGAGCTGCTTCTCGAGATCCTTCACCGGGCCGGGCGGGAAGAAGTCGTCGTTCTCCGCGAAGTGACCCTGGACCTTCGCGGTCAGCCCGCTCCAGTCCGGTGCCATGTCGCCGAGAGGCGCGCCGTAGAACGGCGCGGCTGCCGCGACCTTGTCGCCCTGCAGCGCGGTGATGAGCAGGGTCAGCATGCCGCCCATGCAGAAACCGATGACTCCGACCTTGTCTCCGGAGACAGCCTCGTGACCGATCAGGTAGTCGATGGCACCGCCCATGTCGCGAGCCGCGCGGTCCGGGGGCAGCGACTGCATGAGCTCGTTGGCCTTGTCCATCTCGGTGTGCTCCGCGATCTCACCGTGGTAGAGATCGGGAGCGAGCGCCACGAAGCCGTCGCCGGCGAGCCGGTCGCACGTCTCCTTGATC
>DASSEX010000087.1:0-9577 GCA_035695045.1 Mycobacteriales bacterium
CACCGGCGAGATCCTCCGCGACCTCACCATCGACCCGCGCCGCGACTACCAACCCACCGGCAGACCACCCGGACCCGCAAAAACAAAGGCCGAACCTGCATGACGCAGGTTCGGCCTATTCCGATGTCCTGAGACATCACATTGGTGCCCCCGGCAGGATTCGAACCTGCGCCACCGCCTCCGGAGGGCGGTGCTCTATCCCCTGAGCTACGGGGGCCGGGGCAGCCCGAGGCTAGCAGCGGATGCCGGTGATCATCCGCGTGACGTGACGCCCGATAGCCTCCGGTCATGGCCGGGGCCGGACGCGTGCTCGTCGTCGACGACGACGACGTCATCCGCCAACTGATCACGGTCAACCTGGAGCTCGAAGGCTTCGACGTCGTCACCGCGGTCGACGGTCAGGACGCGCTCGACAAGGTGAAGGACGCCCGGGTCCAAGTCATCACCCTGGACGTGATGATGCCGAGGCTGGACGGCTGGGAGACGGCCGCGCGTCTGCGCGACGATCCGGACACCTCACATATAAAGGTCGTCCTGCTCTCCGCCCGCGCGCAGGAGGCGGACCTCCAGCGGGGCGAGAAGATCGGTGTCGACGCCTACCTGACCAAGCCGTTCGACCCGGACGAGCTCATCGACACGGTCCGCCGGCTCATGGCCGCGGCAAACGCCGAGCCGGCATGAAACGCGTCCTCACGACCGCGCTCGTTCTCGTCTTCGCAGTCACGGGCTGCAGTTCCTCCGGCAAGCCATCGACGAAGTCTTCGCCGACGACGACCGCGGTGCCGACGGCGAAGGCGTCACCGTCGAAGTACACGGCTCCGCCGACGACGCTGCCCGTCCCGGGCGTGCCCGTCACGATGTCGACGTCTGCGGCGCCGTGGCCGCCCCCCGCCGTCATCGACCAGGGCGCGCACTCCGCCGACTACGTGGCCGCCGCGGGACTGCCGTACGGCGAGGAGACCACGCAGGTTCACTACCACGCACACCTCGACGTGGTCATCGATGGAAAACCGGTGCCGGTCCCGGCGTATCTCGGGTTCGTCGCCCGGGGACAGACCGCACTGGGCCTGTCCGCCCTGCACACCCATGACGCGACCGGTGTGATCCACGTCGAGAACAACGTGCCGGCGACGTTCCTGCTCGGCCAGGTGTTCGTCGAGTGGGGCGTGCGGTTCACCACCGACTGCGTGGGGTCCTACTGCACCGGTGGGGGCAAGGAGCTGGCCGTCTTCGTCAACGGAAAGCGTCAGACCGGCGACGTGACGCGCATCGTCCTGGCCAAGCACCAGGAGATCGCCGTGGTCTACGGAACCCCTGCCCAGCTGGCGAAGGTGCCGTCGTCGTACCACTTCACCGGCGGCGAATAGCCAAGATCAACTTCTGTTCGCTGCGATAACCTTCACAAGGTGACTCCCGCGGATGTGTCGAGCGCCGTCGTGGCCGCCATCCGCGCTGCGGTGTCGGCCGGCGAGCTGTCCATCGAGGTGCCCGCGCAAGCGGCCGTGGAGCGACCCAAGAACAAAGACCACGGCGACTACGCCACCAACGTCGCGCTCCAGCTTGCCAAGCCGGCCGGACGCTCACCCCGCGAGGTCGCCGACGTCCTCGCCGCTCACCTTCGGGCCCAGCCGGGCCTCGAGTCGGTCGACGTCGCCGGACCCGGCTTCCTCAACATCCGGCTGTCGCAGGCCGCGCAGGGAGAGCTGGCCCGGACGATCGTCACCGCCGGCGCCGACTACGGCCGCAGCGACGTTCTGGCCAAGGAGCGGATCAACCTCGAGTTCGTCTCGGCCAACCCGACCGGTCCCGTGCACATCGGCGGGGTCAGGTGGGCCGCGGTCGGTGACGCCCTCGGTCGGGTCCTCGAGGCGGCCGGCGCCGACGTCGTCCGCGAGTACTACTTCAACGACGCAGGCGCGCAGATCGACCGGTTCGCGCAGTCGTTGGTCGCCGCAGCGCGTGGCGAGCAAGCACCCGACGACGGCTACGCCGGCGGCTACGTCGACGACATCGCGTCGACGATCGTGACGGCACAGCCCGATGTCCTCGACCTCCCGGAGGACCAGGCACGGGACGTGTTCCGGCGCGAGGGCGTCCTGCTGATGTTCGACGAGATCAAGCAGTCGCTCGCGCAGTTCGGCGTGGTCTTCGACGTCTACTTCAACGAGAAGACGCTCCACGACAAGGGCGAGCTCGATGCCGCCCTGGAGGCACTGCGAGAGCAGGGACACGTCTTCGACGACGACGGTGCGGTCTGGCTCCGCACGACCGATTTCGGTGATGACAAGGACCGCGTCGTGAAGAAGAGCGACGGCGACTGGACCTACTTCGCCGCCGACTGCGCTTACTACCTCGACAAGAGGCGGCGCGGGTTCGATCGCTGTGTCTACATGCTCGGTGCCGACCACCACGGCTACGTCGGCCGCCTGAAGGCCATCGCCGCCTGCTTCGGTGACGACCCCGAGCGCAACATCGAGGTGCTCATCGGTCAGATGGTCAACCTCGTCAAGGACGGCCAGCCGGTGCGGATGAGCAAGCGCGCGGGCAACGTCATCACGTTGGCCGATCTCGTCGACGCTATCGGCGTGGACGCCGCGCGCTATGCGCTCGCGCGTTACAGCAGCGACTCACCGATCGACATCGACCTCGACCTGTGGGCTCGCGCGACCAACGACAACCCCGTCTTCTACGTGCAGTACGCCCACGCACGGATCGCGTCACTGCTCCGCAACGCCGCGGAGCTCGGGGTCGCCCGCACCGACGACTTCGACCCCGCGCTGCTCGATCATGACCGAGAGGGCGACCTGCTCGGCGCACTCGGCGAGTTCCCCCGGGTCGTCGCGTCGGCAGCCGAGCTGCGGGAGCCGCACCGGGTCGCGCGCTACCTCGAGCAGGTCGCCGGCACCTACCACCGCTTCTACGACGCCTGCCGGGTTCTGCCCATGGGTGACGAGCCGGCGACCGACCTCACCCGCGCCAGGCTGTGGCTCGTCGAGGCGACCCGCGTCGTCCTCGCCAACGGTCTCGGCCTGCTCGGCGTCACCGCCCCGGAGCGCATGTGAGAGCGCATCCGGCCGGCGCGATGCACGGCGACGGCGTCTCGGCGCACCATCCCCTCGGGCCGCCTGCCGAGGACCTCAACGCTCTGGACCCGCGCATCTGGCCTCTGGGCACCGAACGCCGTGACGGTGTCGTGCACTTCGGCGGAGTCGACGTGCGCGACATCGACACGGCGTACGGCACCCCTGCTTTCGTCTGCGTCGAAGCCGACTTCCGCAGCCGGTGCCGTGCCTACCGCGACGCCTTCGGCGCGGACGCCGACATCTACTACGCCGGAAAGGCGTTCCTCTGCCGTGCTGTCGTCAACTGGGTGCGCGAAGAGGGCCTGTCGCTGGAGATCTTCACCGGCGGCGAGCTCGGCATCGCGCTCGCCACCGGTTTCCCGGCCGAGCAGATCCTCATGCACGGGAGCAACAAGTCTCTCGACGAGCTGACCGCAGCGGTGGCTGCCGGTGTGGGTCGGATCGTCGTCGACAGCGACATGGAGATCGCCCGGCTCGCGTCCGTCGCGGACGCTGCCGGCATCACGCAGAAGGTCTACATCCGCGCGACGGTCGGCGTCGAGGCACACACGCACGAGTTCATCGCGACCGCGCACGAGGACCAGAAGTTCGGCTTCTCGATCGCCAGCGGGGCGGCGCTCGAAGCAGCACGACGCATCGCGATGCTGCCGTCGCTGCAGCTTATGGGCGTGCACAGCCATATCGGCTCCCAGATCTTCGACACCGCCGGCTTCGAGGTCGCCGCACACCGCGTCGTCGAGCTGGTCGCCGCCATCCGGGACACCCTCGATCTCGAGCTGCCGGAGCTCGACCTCGGCGGCGGCATCGGCATCGCCTACACGTCCGAGGACGACCCGGCCGACGTCGCGACGGTCGCCAAGCAACTGCGGGCGATCGTGGAGCGGGAGTGCGCGTCCGCACGGCTGCCGGTGCCGCGTCTCGCCGTCGAGCCCGGTCGCGCCATCGCCGGCCCCGGCACGGTGACGCTCTACACCGTCGGCACGCTCAAGGACGTCGACGGCATCCGCACCTATGTCAGCGTCGACGGCGGCATGAGCGACAACATCAGAACCGCCTTGTACGACGCGGACTACACCGTGACGCTCGCCTCACGCGCCAGTGACGCGGACCCGATGCTGTGCCGCGTCGTCGGCAAGCACTGCGAGTCCGGTGACATCGTCGTGCGCGACGCATGGCTCCCCGCCGACCTCGCACCCGGTGACCTCCTGGCAGTCGCCGCCACCGGCGCCTACTGTCGGTCGATGGCGAGCAACTACAACGCCGTGTTCAAGCCGCCCGTCGTCGCCGTCGACGACGGGAGCCACCGACTCGTCGTACGCCGCGAGACGCTCGACGACCTGCTCGCCCTGGACCTCGGGTGAAGGTCGCCGTACTCGGCTGCGGAGTCGTCGGCAGCGAGGTCGTGCGGATGCTGCACGTGCACAGCGAGGAGCTGTCGCAGCGCGCCGGTGCGCCGCTGGAGCTCGCCGGCATCGCCGTACGACGGCCGTCGCGCCCGCGCGACCTGCCGGTCGACCCGTCGCTGTTCACGGCTGACGCGGAAGGACTTGCCGCTCGCGACGACATCGACATCGTCATCGAGGTCATCGGCGGCATCGAGCCGGCCCGCACGCTTCTCGTCACCGCGCTGGAGCGCGGCGCGGGCGTCGTTACGGCCAACAAGGCGCTGCTCGCCGAGGACGGCGCGACGCTCTACGACGCTGCCCGTCGTGGCAACGCCGATCTCTACTGCGAGGCGAGCGTCGCCGGTGCGATCCCGCTGCTGCGGCCGTTGCGCGAGTCGCTGGCGGGCGACCGCGTCAGCCGCGTCATCGGCATCGTCAACGGCACCACCAACTACATCCTGTCGAAGATGCACGAGACCGGCGCCGGCTTCGAGGAGGCACTCGAAGAGGCGCAGGCGCTCGGCTACGCCGAAGCCGACCCGACTGCCGACGTCGACGGCTTCGACGCGGCAGCGAAGGCGGCGATCCTCGCCGGCCTGGCGTTCCACACCCGCGTCACGGCCGCCGACGTCTACCGCGAAGGCATCGCCGAGGTCAGCGCCGCCGACGTGGCGAGTGCGCGTGAGATGGACGGCGTCGTCAAGCTGCTCGCCATCGCCGAGCGCGGGCCTGACCACGACGGCCGCGACTCGATCGGCGTACGCGTGCACCCGGCGATGATCCCGAGGACGCATCCGCTCGCGTCGGTGGGTGACGCCTACAACGCGGTGTTCGTCGAGGCGGAGGCCGCGGGACAGCTCATGTTCTACGGCCGCGGCGCCGGCGGCGCGCCGACTGCCAGTGCCGTGCTCGGCGACCTCGTCGCGGTGGCGCGCAACCGGCTCAGCGGTGCGCGCGGCATGGGCGAGTCCTCCTATGCCGCGTTGCGCATCCGGCCGATGGGGGAGACCATCACCCGCTACCACGTCAGCCTCGACGTGGCCGACAAGGCCGGTGTCCTCGCCGGCGTCGCGCAGGCGTTCGCGCAGCACGACGTGTCGATCCAGACCGTGCGCCAGGAAGGCCATGGCGGCGACGCCACGCTCGAGCTCGTCACCCACTCCGCGACCGACGCGTCTCTGTCCGCGACGGTGGCCCAGCTGCGTGACCTCGACGTCGTCCGCGCCGTCGCGAGCGTGCTGCGCGTGGAAGGTGGCGACGGATGACCCGCCAGTGGCGAGGAGTCATCGAGGAGTACCGCGACCGGCTTCCGATCGACGACGACACGCCGGTCGTGACGTTGCGCGAGGGCGGGACGCCGCTCGTCCCGGCGCCGCGACTGTCTGCGCGCACGGGCTGCGACGTGCATCTGAAGGTCGAAGGCGCCAACCCGACCGGTTCGTTCAAGGACCGGGGCATGACGATGGCGATCTCCAAGGCGGCACAGGAAGGCGCACAGGCCGTCATCTGCGCATCGACCGGCAACACCAGCGCCTCGGCCGCGGCCTACGCAGTGCGCGCCGGGATGGTCTGCGCGGTGCTCGTCCCCACCGGAAAGATCGCCATGGGGAAGCTGGCGCAGGCGTTGGTGCACGGGGCGAAGCTGTTGCAGGTCGACGGCAACTTCGACGACTGCCTGACGCTCGCACGTGACCTCGCGGACAAGTTCCCGGTGTCGCTCGTCAACTCGGTCAACATCTTTCGCATCGAAGGGCAGAAGACCGCGGCGTTCGAGGTGTGCGACGCGCTGGGCCGCGCGCCCGACGTCCACTGCCTGCCCGTCGGCAACGCCGGCAACATCACGGCTTACTGGAAGGGCTACTGCGAGTACGCCGCCGACGGCGTCACCTCCGCGCGGCCGGCCATGCGCGGCTTCCAGGCAGCCGGCGCCGCCCCCATCGTCACCGGCGCGGTCGTCGCGAAGCCGTCGACGATCGCCACGGCGATCCGGATCGGCAACCCTGCGTCGTGGCAGCAGGCGCTGGCGGCGCGCGACGAGTCGGGCGGTGCGATCGAGTCGGTCACCGACAAGCAGATCCTCGAGGCCTACCGCGTGCTCGCGCGCGAGGAGGGCGTGTTCGTCGAGCCGGCCAGTGCAGCGAGTGTGGCGGGTTTGCTGCAGGCGAAGGCGCAGGGGACGCTGCGCGACGGCCAGGTCGTCGTGTGCACGGTGACCGGTCACGGGCTCAAAGACCCCGAGTGGGCCATTGCCGGCGCGCCGGCGCCGACCACGATCGCGTTCGACGTGAGCGCCGCCGCGTCCGCGCTCGGACTGGACTGAACGCCTCCATGCCGAAGCCGACGTTTCGGGCCGCTCCGGTGCGCGTCCGCGTGCCCGCGACGAGCGCGAACCTCGGGCCGGGCTTCGACGCGCTCGGTCTTGCGCTCGGCCTGTACGACGACGTCGTCGTACGCGTCACCGACGAACCTGGCCTCACCGTCGACGTCGCGGGCATGGGCGCGGCCAGCGTCGCGCGCAATGCCCGCAACCTCGTGGTGCGCGCGATGTACGCCGCGTTCAAGCAGCTCGGCGGCCGTCCGCGCGGCCTCGAGGTCGTCTGCGCCAACCGCATTCCGCACAGTCGCGGACTCGGGTCTTCTGCCGCCGCGATCGTCGCCGGTGTCGTCGCGGCTCGGGCTCTGGTCGCGGGCGGTGCCGAGCGGATGAGCGACGAGACGGCGTTGGCGCTGGCGAGCGAGCTGGAAGGCCATCCCGACAACGTCGCCGCCTGCCTCCTCGGCGGACTCACGGTGGCATGGACCGACGACGGCGGCGCGCACGGCATCAAGCTGCCGGTGGCGGCTGAGCTGGCGCCGGTCGCGTTCATCCCGGGCACGTCGTCGTCGACGCGGGCCGCTCGACGGCTGCTGCCGGATGCGGTGCCGCACGCCGATGCGGCACGCAACGCCGGGCGCGCCGCGCTCCTCGTGGCCGCGCTGGCCGGGGGAACCCCGTTGCTCATGTCGGCGACGGAGGACCGGCTGCACCAGGACTACCGGGCTCCGGCGATGCCGCGCACCGCGGCCCTGGTCGCGGACCTGCGCGCGGCAGGGATCCCGGCCGTGGTGTCGGGGGCCGGTCCGACGGTGCTGGCACTGACGACGGCCGAGACCCGTGAGCAGGCGCTCGCAGTGAGCCGGCGCGGCTGGTCGACGACGCCGCTGGACGTCGACGGCGAGGGCGCCTCGGTGCTTCCCCTCGACTTGTCAGGCGCTCAGGCACCGGTTCCTCCGGACACGTCCTGACAGGTGCCTCCTGACAGGGGCGGGAATGCTTCCGGCGCGCCGGTTGTTGCCGACGGTGCGACCTGGCACTACGCTGGGTGCTGCGACAGCCGCCCCGATCTGCGGCCGGCCCTCGCTCTCCCGTGACGCGACCGTCACTTCGCACATCCCACAGCACTCGAACGCAGCGAAGTGATTCTCCCCCCGCCACGGTGACGTGCGAGCCTCCCGCCTCTTCGGGTGAGTCCGGACTGACCATTCGTCCGGACCCCGGTATCCCACAGATGTCCGCGCCACGCCGGCGCGGTGCACGGTCCCAGGAAGGACCTCCTTCGTGAACGACAGCAACGACCTCGCCGAAGGCGCCGCCACCACGGTCACCGCTGGTGACGAGCGCGCCAACGGCACCGCCGGTCGCAAGCGGAGCGGCGGCTTGTCCGCCATGCTCCTGCCCGAGCTCCAGCAGCTCGCCGGCAGCCTCGGCATCTCCGGCACGGCGCGAATGCGCAAGAGCCAGCTCATCGAAGCGATCACGGCCAAGCAGGCCGGCGGAAACGGCGCCGCCTCCGCGCAGGCGCCCACCACGACCGAGGCGCCCCCGCAGCGAGGCGACGGTCGTGTCCGCGAACAGTACGACGACGAGCCCGCCGAGCGTGCCGAGCGGCCGCCCCGCGAGCGCCAGCAGGGTGAACGCCAGCAGGGTGACCGCCAGCAGGGTGACCGCCAGCAGGGCGACCGGCAGCAGGGCGACCGGCAGCGCCAGGGCGGCGGCCAGAACCAGGGCGGCGGCCAGAACCAGGGCGGCGGGCAGACACAGGGCGCGCAGCGCCAGCAAGGCGCCGGCTACCAGCAGGGCGGCGACGACGAGCTCGGTGGCCGTGGCGGCCGGCGCGGCCGGTTCCGGGAGCGCAACCGCAGCCGCAACCGTGACCGGTTCGGCCCAGGTGACTCCGAGCCGGTCATCAGCGACGACGACGTGCTCGTTCCGGTCGGCGGCATCGTCGACATCCTGGAGAACTACGCGTTCGTCCGCACCGCCGGCTACCTGCCGAGCAGCAACGACGTCTACGTCTCCCTCGCGCAGGTCCGCCGCTACGGGCTGCGCAAGGGTGACGCCGTCACCGGCGCGGTGCGCCAGCCGCGTGAAGGCGAGCGCAGGGAGAAGTTCAACGCCCTCGTGCGCCTCGACACCATCAACGGCGTCGACCCCGAGCAGGCGAAGGGCCGCCCGGACTTCACCAAGCTGGTGCCGCTCTACCCGCAGGACAGGCTGCGGCTGGAGACCGAGCCCACCATCCTCACGACCCGCGTCATCGACCTGGTCGCGCCGCTCGGCAAGGGGCAGCGCGGTCTGATCGTGTCGCCTCCGAAGGCCGGCAAGACGATGGTGCTGCAGGCGATCGCCAACGCGATCACCACCAACAACCCCGAGGTCCACCTCATGGTCGTGCTCGTCGACGAGCGGCCGGAGGAGGTCACCGACATGCAGCGGTCGGTGAAGGGCGAGGTCATCGCCTCGACCTTCGACCGGCCCGCCGACGACCACACGATGGTCGCCGAGCTGTCGATCGAGCGGGCCAAGCGGCTGGTCGAGCTCGGCCACGACGTCGTCGTGCTCCTCGACTCCATCACCCGGCTCGGCCGCGCCTACAACCTTGCCGCACCGGCGAGCGGGCGGATCCTCTCCGGCGGCGTGGACTCGACGGCGCTCTACCCGCCGAAGCGTTTCTTCGGCGCCGCGCGCAACATCGAGAACGGCGGCTCGCTGACGATCCTCGCCACGGCACTGGTCGAGACCGGTTCGCGGATGGACGAGGTCATCTTCGAGGAGTTCAAGGGCACCGG
>DASSEX010000088.1:0-36105 GCA_035695045.1 Mycobacteriales bacterium
GCCGCGCGGTCCGGGGGCAGCGACTGCATGAGCTCGTTGGCCTTGTCCATCTCGGTGTGCTCCGCGATCTCACCGTGGTAGAGATCGGGAGCGAGCGCCACGAAGCCGTCGCCGGCGAGCCGGTCGCACGTCTCCTTGATCTGAGGCACCAGGCCCCACCACTCCTGGACGACCAGCAGGCCGGGGCCGCTGCCCGACTCCGGGATGGCCAGGTAGCCGGACGCGGTGTCGCCGTTGCTGCGGAACTCAACCGTAGATCCCATGGGCACAAACCTAGGCGACGGCAGAATGGGGCGCATGGTTCGGGTCCGTCGCTTCGTGGCCCTCGGCGACAGCTTCACCGAGGGTCTGTCGGACCTGCACCCGGACGGTCGGCCACGCGGCTGGGCGGACCTCGTCGCCGACGTGCTCGCGACGGGCGCAGACGACTTCTCCTACGCGAACCTGGCAGTCCGCAGCCTGCGGATCGACGCGATCGTGGAGCGGCAGCTTCCGGTGGCGGTGGCGCTGCAACCGGACCTGGCGAGCATCGCCGGCGGCGCCAACGACCTGCTCGGCCTGCGGGTCGACGTCGACCACGTGGTCGCTCGGCTCGACGAAGCCGTGCGCACGCTGCGTGCGACCGGCGCGGATGTCGTCGTCTTCGCCGGGTTCGACGCCCGGGCACAGCTGCCGACCGGCCGCCTCCTCACCTCGCGGACCATCGCCTACAACGCCGGGATCAGAGCGTCGGCTGCAGCGCACGGGGCGATGCTGATCGACCTGTGGTCGATGCGCGAGCTCTGGGACCCGCGGCTGTGGTCAGAGGACCGCCTGCACCTGTCGACACTCGGGCACCGGCACATCGCTCGCGTCGTCCTCGACACGCTCGGTCATCAGGTGCCGAGGCACTGGTCGCTGCCGGCCGGTCCTCCGCCACACCGTTCGTGGCTCGCCGCGCGAGCGTCGGAGATCGCCTGGTCGCGCAGCCACCTCGCGCCGTGGGCGGTCCGCAAGATCAGGGGCCGCTCGATGGGCGACGGTCGGGCACCGAAGTACCCCGAGCTCGTCCGCTGGCAGCCGGAACGCTGAGCCCGGCTCAGCTCTCGGGCAGCAGACCTGCCGTCCGCAGACCTTCCTTGGCCGCGTCCGCCTGACCGTTGCGCGCGATGACGTCGTACTTCATGGCCACCAGCGCCTTGGTGGAGCTGAAGTCGCGGCGGCCCCGGGTTGCGGCGTGTCCGGCGTAGCCGAACGCCGCTCCCCAGATCGCGCCGATCACGACGCCACCGAGTACGACGCCCAACCAGTTGACGTGCGTCGTGAACAGCCCGATGACGAGGCCGATCATGAGACCGAACCACGCGCCGCTGGCCATGCCTGCACTCGCGGCGCGACCCTTCGTGAGGCGGCCGGTGACCCGCTCGACCAGGCGCAGGTCGGACCCGACGATGTCGAGGTGCTCGACGGGAAAGCCGTCGTCGGAAAGCCGGTCCACCGCCGCCTGCGCGTCTTCGTAGCTCGAGAAGCTGGCGACGGCGTTCCACGCCATGCTCGCCGCGTCGAGGCGCACCGGCTGTGCGATCGGAAGCGTCATCTCTGTGTCATCTCCGTCGGTGAGGTGTCACCACCGTTGTGCCCGACCGGGATGAACAGACACTGAACCTTCCCTGCGACTTCGCTCAGCTCCCGGCGCCGCTCGGCGTCGGTTGCTCGTCCTTTCCCATCAGGTGTTTGCGGATGTATGACCGGTTGCGCCCGAGTGCGGCGGCGATGGACCCTTTGTGGCAGCCGTGGAGATAGCCGATGCACCAGTCCAGCTGCTCCAGCGCGTCCTGCGCGGCCTGGCGATAACGGTCCGCCTCCGCCTGTAGCCGGCGATGTTCAGCGTCGCGGCACATGGTCAGATCTCCTTCCGTGCTCCGCCGTCCTCGGGGTCACGAGGAGGACGAACTGCTCTTCCGCGCAGTCGTCCGCTTCCGGGACGAGGACTTCCGCGCCGTCGACTTGCGGCCGGTCGACTTCTTCGCCGCAGAGCGCTTCCTCGGCGGCCCGGACTTCTTGGCGGTCGTGCGCTTGCTCGCGCTCCTTCTCGCGGTCGAGCTCTTCTTCGCAGGCGACGTCTTCTTCGCGGCCGCTGTCTTCTTCGCCGGCGAGCTCTTCTTTGCCGAAGAAGTCTTCTTCGCCGGCGAGCTCTTGGTCGCCGAAGAACTCTTCTTGGCCGGCGAGCTCCTCTTGGAAGCAGCGGTCTTCTTCGCGGACGTGGTCTTCTTCCTCGAGGACGCGGTCTTTCTCGCCGGCGTGCTCTTCTTCGCCGGCGAGCTCCTCTTCGCGGTGGTCTTGCTCGCCGCCCGCTTTCGGCTGGTGCGCCGCCTGGGGGACGACTTCTTCGCGCGCGAGCTCTGCTTCCTGGCGGAACCGTCCGCCGACCCAGTCGAGGCCGACGACTCCGACTCACCGCCTGAACCGTTGCTCTCCCTGCGCCTCGACGACGCCTGGCGCTGCTCTCTCGGTGCCGAGCGCTCGCGACGAGGACGCCTGCGGGCCGACTCTCGGTCACCTTCACCGTCGCGGTCGCGTGACGCGCGGCGGCGGTCGTCGTCGCGACGACTGCGCGCGCGCCCGCCGCGGTCCTGGCGACTGTCGTCGTCCCGGCTGCGGCTCGAGCGCCGCCTGCCCCGGTCTCCATCGCCGGGGCCCCGACCGCCGTCACGCCGACCGCCATCACCACGACCGCCCTGACGCTGGCCGCCTTGCTGCCGGCGACCCTGCTTCCGGTCACTGCGCTGGACGACCTCGGAGTCCTCGATCTCGCCGCGCCATGCGCCGGTCTCCTCGCCGCGCATCATCACGAAACGACGAAAGTTCTTCAGGTCCAGCCGAGCCCGACGGCCTTGGGCCCGCCACAGGTTCCCGGTGCGCTCGAAGAGACCCTTCGGGTGGTACTCGAGCTCCAGCAGCACCTTCGTGAGGTTCGGCGCGAGCTCGTGGAAGGTCACCACGCCGTCGACGCTGCCCTTGTCACCTTCCGCCGTCCAGGCGATGCGCTCGTCCGGAACCTGCTCGGTGATGGTTGCCTTCCACGACCTGGTCGAGAACGCGATCTTCGCCGTCCAGTTGGTCGTCGTCTCGTCCTCCTGGTCGACCTTCTGCACGCCCTTGGTGAACCGCCCGAACTCCTCGAACTGGGTCCACTGGTTGTAGGCCACCGATGCAGGGACGCCGACCTCGATGCTCTCGGCGATGGAGGTGGCCTTGACGCCATCGCTTCCACCACTGCCGCCGCCGAGCATGCCGGAGACCTTGTCCTTGATTCCGGCGCCGACTGCCTTTGCGCCCGCCTTCAACGGCGAGTCACCCTCGCTGAGCGACTTGGCGCCCTTCTTTACGGCGCCATTCGAGGCGTAGTCCTCCAGCCGGCCGGCGGTGTCGCCGATCCGGTCCCCGAGTGACTCGACGAGTCCCTGCCCGCGGTTGCGCGCGTAGTCCTGAAGCTCCGACATCAGCCGACCGGCGGCCGGGTTCTGCTCGAGGACGCCGCGCACGGTGTCGAGAACGCCGCCACCCGACGGTCCGGATCCGTTGCTACTGCTCGCCGAGGACTTCTTCTTGGTCTTGGTGCTCTGTGCCATGGCTTCGATCTCCTAGCGTCGGCGGGTCGAGGCGGATCGGCGGCTACGCGACGATGCCGTCGACTTGCGCGGTCGTGAACTACCGCCACTGTCAGTGCGCTTCGAGCGCCGGCGTGGCCGCTCGGACGGATCCTCGGGGTAGGCGTCGACGTCCGACATCTCGCCGGCGTCCTCCTCCACAGGTCCCTCGTCCTCCTCCTCTTCGTCGTCGTACTCGTCGACGGGTTCGCCCTCGTCCTCGTCCTCTTCGTCGTCGTACTCGTCGACCGGCTCGCCCTCGTCCTCGTCGTCGTACTCGTCGACGGGTTCGCCCTCGTCCTCGTCCTCGTCCGACTGGCCCTCGTCCTCGTCGTCGAGCTCGTCGGACTGGCCCTCGTCGTCGTCCTCGTAGTCGTCTTCGTCGTCGTACTCGTCCGACTGCTCGTCGTCGTACTCGCCGTCCGGCTCGCCGTTGACCAGCCGGTCATTGCGGTCCGCGACCCGGTCGGCGAGCGAGTTCATCCGCGACGTCGCGGCTGCGGCGAGAGCGCGCTTGCCCGCGCCGCCGACCTCGCTACGCAACCGCTCGCTGAGCTCACCGAACTCCGGCGACTCACGCAGCTGGCCGAGACCCTGCATCGCCAGCTGTGACGGCGAGAGGTTCAGCCGCTTGCCCATCATCCAGGCGCCGAGCCCGATGGCCAGCTTCAGCTTCTTCGTCCGGCCCAGAAGGTAGCCACCGGCCACACCTGCTCCGAGCTTCGCTGCGTTGTTCATCGCCCATCCTCGCTATCGAGTCGTTGCACGGTCGGCTGCATCTGTCTCAGCAGCTCTTCTTCGATTCGGTCGTACTCGTCGGCGCTGATCTCGCCGCGGTCGTACGCCGCCGCCAGGTCGGCCAGCTGCAGCCGCAAGGCACCGTCGTCATGGAGCTGACGCTCGGCCTCGTCGGCCAGCCGGTCCGCAATCCAGACCACCCCCGCGACGGGTGCCAGCGGCAGCAATACCAACCCACGGATCAAGCCCACCTCTGTCCTTTCACCTGACGAACGAGTACGCCGGCATCGGGCCGGCATAGTCGAACGTGATCCGGCTGCCCAGCTCGTCGTGCAGAGCGGCGACCGCCTCGTCCAGCTCGGCCAGCCGATCCGGATGCATCAGCAGTGCCACGAACGCGATGGCGGGCGGCCGCACGTCCTCGACGACGATCTGCTCCGCCAGCGGCGCGACCCGGTCCAGAACCAGCTGCGCGTCGCGGCTGCTGAGGTCGTCGACTGCTGTCGACACCTGTTCGCCGAGCGCCAGGCGGTCCGACCAGTCGGAGGACCCGCGCCATCGACCCGCAGCGCGACGGAGCCGGTCGTTCGACGTCACGACCGTGGCCACAGCCGCGTCGTCGTCGCGCAACGCCTTGACGGTCATCTGCACCCGCCCGCCGAGCTGGTCCAGTAGTTCGCGGTAGCGCACCGCTGAGCCTTCGATCACACCGAACATCGCCTGCTCGTCGTCGACGACAGTTCCGAACCGGAACGGAAGGACGTCGCCACGTGCCAGGGCCTGCTCCAGCACGCTGAGATGTGCGTCCACGTCGCGCCGCCGGGCCAGGAGCTCGCCCTCGACCTCGCTCACGATGGCGGCGAGGCCGCCGCAGGCCACCGACCTGGTGGGTGCACCGTGGACCCCCGTCGCGTCCACGCCTGGGTGGCTCGCCGGGACGATGCCGTAGACGCAGAGCATCAGCTGTCGTCCTCATCGCGAGAGCTACGACGGCGCGGGCGGCTCTCGCGACTGCTGCGCGACGACCCGTTCCTCGACCCGTTGCCCGACCCGTTGCCCGACCCGTTGCTCGATCGCGAGCGGGCGCCGGCCCGGGCGGGTTGGCGGCGCCGCGGCCGCTGCCCGTCGCCGTTGCTGTCGCCCTCGTCCTCGTCGTCATCGCCGCCGCCGAGCCAGCTGCTCAGCTGCTCACCCGCACCGGAGAGCGCCCCCTTCGTCTTCTTCGACGCTCCGCCCTCGGTCAGCTCCCCGATCATCTGCGGCAGACCCTCGGAGTTGGATGCCGCCTGCAGGTCGAGACGGTTCGTGGCTTCCGCGAACCGCAAGTAGGTGTCGACGCTGGCGACCACGATCCGTGCGTCAACCGTCAGCAGCTCGATACCGACGAGTGACACCCGCACGTAGGCATCGATGACCAGGCCCTTGTCGAGCACCAGCTCGAGGACGTCGGCCAGACTGCTGGGGCGCGGTGCACGCCCGACGTAGGACTGCACGGTCATGACATGACGCTCCTGTCTGTCTGGGGAAATGGCCGCCACGTGTCGTCGGTGACCAGGAAGTTGCGCAACGCTTCACATCGCTGCTCCAGGAGGAGCAGCGCACGACCGAGCTGCTCGACCTCGACGTCGTCGAGCGACCCGCCTTCGAGTCGTTCCAGCGCCTGCGATGCAAGTAGCTGTCGAAGCAGATCCACCAGGACGAGCACCAGCCGGGCCAGGCCGTCCTCGCCGCGCTTGCCTGCCTCGACACGTTCGGGCAACGCCGGCGGTGCCGGCATCGGAGGAAGCGGACGGACCTGCCGGTGCGAGGGCGTGCGCGGTCCCAGCCCGGCTCGACGCCGCGATGCCTCGACGCTCGTCAGCAGGAGCCGAAGGTCGAGGTCGATCAGATCGATGTCGGCCAGCGTGACCGTCACCTGACCGGCGACGACAGCACCGGCGTCGAGAAGGCGGTCGATCAGGTCGACGAGACCGTTGTTCGACGTTCTGAGGTCACTCATCGTCGGCCTCGAGCCGCAACGTGGTGAAGTGGTACGGCGGCCAGGGTCCTGCCACGTCCACCGTGACGCCGGTCATCGGCCCGCTCTCGTTGAACGCGTCGACCACGGCAACGAGCCGATGCTCGTCGCACCTGTCCACGAGGTAGGCGGCGCTGAACACCCCGGCCCGACCGTCGTCTGTGACGATCTGCGGCGTGACCACGACGCCGCGCGCGACGTCGGAGAGCGTCGAGGTCAGCTCGTCGACACTGCGTTGCACCTGGCTGCGCAACCGCTCCTCGCGTCGGCGCCGCTCGCGCTCCCGCAACAAGTACGTCGTCCCCGAGGAGGCGGCGACGCCGTCCATCGCCTCGTGCGCGTCACGCCCGTCGCCGGCGCCCTCGACGTCACTCGTCGCCGCGATGTCGGGATCGACGTAGACCCGCACGCTCCATTCGGCGGCGGCGGTCACCCGACGCAGCTCGTCGTCGAACTCCTCGGCATGCACGTCGAGAAGCCGCTCCACCGACGCCTGGTCCGGGTGCACGATGCCGAAACGCATCGGAACGGTGGGCGCGCTGCGAAACGCCGCGAGCACGACGCGCTCGTGCGCGCGGACTGCGTTCGCGAGCCAGCCGTCCTCGGCGATCTCGTCGCAGGAGCCGCCCTCCCGCATCGCGTCGAGGTCGACGTCGCTCACGACCGCGCTGATGCCGCCCACCGTGACGACGCGCACGGGGCCGCCGGGCTCGATCCCTTCGCCCACACCGGCGGCGCCGGTGCCGTCCCCCGCGACAACGGCGTAGACGTAGCAGCCGGTGGCGCTCGACGGCTCCGGTGCCGACGCCACGGCGGCGCCGTCGAAGGAGACGCCGTTGGGGGCTTGCTCCGGGCCGTCGGGGGCCGCGCCGGTCGTGACGGCCCGCACGAGCGCAGCGGCGTACGACTCCACGAGGCGCGCCCGTGCCAGCTGCAGCCCGAGAGTGCGCACGTCTGCCAGAAGCGACTCCACATCTTCGGGTCGGACGAGTCCGGAGGCGTCCGGCACCTCCGCCGCGCTCACTGCTGCTCCCCATCGGAACGCGCTGCCGGCAGCGCTCGCTCCAGCCGCTCGATGCGTTCGCGCAGGTCGTCGTTCTCGCGCTGCAGCTCGGCGGCGTTCCGCGAGAGGAACGGGTCGGACGTCCACCAGTCGATGCCCATCGCCTGAGCGGTGTCCGCCGACGCGATGATGAGCCGCACCTTGAGAGTCAGCAGCTCGATGTCGAGAACGTTGACGACGACGTCGCCGGCGATGACGACGCCCTTGTCGAGCACTCGCTCGAGGATGTCTGCGAGCGACTCTCCTGAGCGACTCGCTCTCGGCGAGAGTGTCCGGACCGGTTGCTGGGCGGGGTAGGTCACGTCTACCCCTCCTCCGCCGCGTTGCGGTAGTACCGACGCAGGCGTCGGTAGCCGACGAGAGAGCACGAGTCATCCATCTCGACCTCGTACGTCGCGAGGATGTTGGTCGTCGACGGCACACGCTCGAGCTCGACGAGCTCGACCTCCACGCGCCATCCGTCGTCGGTGTGTTCCACCGCGGACACGGTGTCCGCGACACGGCCGGTGAGCTCGGCGAGCTGGCGCAGTGCTTCACGAGTGACATCGGCTGCGCCGGCGCCTGTCGACCGCCGTGTGCGCGAGCCGTCCTCGCGACCGTTGCTGTGCGTCCGCTGGGAGACGGGCATGAGCGTCGGCTCCTGGGCTGTGGTGCCAGACCCCGGTTGGTGGTCCGGTCCCCCGCTGCCGCGTTGACTGCCCCGGTCGCCGACCGCGACCTACTTCCGTTACCGACAGTAAAGACTTAACCCTTGTCGGAATGTCCGGGTTCGTGGCTAAACGAAAGCAAAATTTGTTCTGGCTACACCGAAATCGCCGCATCGTCGTGGGTATGTCGAGCGCGCCGAACGCCACACACGACGAGGAGCACGGCATGGAAGCAGACCAGTTGCGCGACCGTTTCGCGCGCATGCTGCTGCAACAGGTGCAGAAGGACAACTACCCCAGTCCTGCGGCGCTGGAGATCCTCGACCAGCTGCCCGGCAAGACACGCAACGCCTTTGTGTCGCTGCTGCTCGAGAAGATCGAGGGTGACGCCTACCCGAGCCCGGAGATGCTCAGGCGAGTGAGCCGGCTGCTGTCATCCGCCTGACGAGAGCCGCACGTCAACCGTCGTTCACTTCGGCTGCAGGCGGGCGCCGCCGTCCACGCGAAGGACCTCGGCGTTCATGTACGAGTTGGTGAGCAGCTCGACGATCATCGTCGCGAGCTCCTCCGACCGTCCGAGCCGCTTCGGGAACAGCACGTCGCGCTTCAACGTGTCCTTGAACGCCTCAGATGCCGGTCCCTCGCCGTAGATGGGCGTGTCGAAGAGGCCGGGTGCGACGCAGTTGAGCCGGACACCCACGACGGCGAGGTCGCGCGCGATCGGCAGCGTCATGCCGACGACGCCGCCCTTGCTGGCGCTGTACGCCGCCTGGCCGATCTGCCCGTCGAACGCCGCCAGCGAGGCGAGCGTGACGATCGCTCCGCGCTCACCCGACTCGTCGGTCGGCTCGGTGCGACCCATCGCCGTCGCGGCGATGCGAATCGTGTTGAACGTGCCGACCAGGTTGATGGTGAGCACTCGCTGGAAGGCGTCGAGGTCGTGCGCCGACGTGAACTCGCCGTCCTTGCCGATCGTGCGGCTGGCCCAGCCGATGCCGGCTGCTGTGACGGCAGTGCGCAACGGACCAAGCCCCTCCGCGGCGCTGACGGCTGCGATCAGGTCGTCGGTGTTGGTCACGTCCGCGTGGACGTACTCACCGCCGATGTCCGTCGCCACCTGCTTGCCGCGCTCGTCGTTCAGATCGGCGACGACGACCTTCGCGCCGCGTTCGGCGAGCAGCCGCGCGGCTGCTTCACCGAGGCCGGAGGCGCCACCGGTCACGAGTGAGGACGTGTTGCGAAGGTCGAGCACGAAGGCCTCCTTGGAGTTTGGGGAGATCGTCTCAGTCGTCCACAGATGACAACCGAGCCGGTCCGCCGAACGTCATGTCACCGGAGCCTGGGTTCGAACCCGAATCCCCGCTCCGACCGCATCAGGAGGCCGCCCATGAAGACCAGAGCCCTCACCGTTTCCCTGCTGGCGCTGGTCGCCGCCGGCTGCGGCAGCCAGGCCGCCACGCACACCACGACAAGCCGCGCCGTTTCGCGTCCCGCCGCGCAACCCGCGCGCCTGGTGGCGGTCGTGGCGACGACGACGCCCACTCGCTGCACTGTCGACCGGCTCTCGCTTCGGCTCGGCGCTGCGGGCCACGCGGCGGGCAGCACTTACCGGCCGATCGTGTTCACCAACACCGGCACCACAGCCTGCACGCTGCGGGGTTATCCGGGGGTCTCTTACGTCGCACCGAGGACAGGCGCCCAGGTCGGCGCCGCAGCCAGCCGTGACACGGCGATCAAGGTGCAGACCGTCACGCTCGCGCCGGGCGGTCACGCTGCTTCCCTGGTGCAGTTCGTCAACTACCTCAACTACCCGGCGTCGTCGTGTGCCGCCAAGCCGGTCAGCGGTCTGCGGGTCTACCCGCCGGGGTCGACCGCCGCCGTCTACCTCGGCTTCGCACACGTCACGAAGGCGTGTTCCAGCCACGTGCACCAGCTGAGTGTCCGCGCGGTGCTCAAGGGCCGCACCGGCCAGTAGCTCGGAGGTCGCCGAGCGATGCTCGTCAGTTGTTGATGAGCGGGTCCCTGGGGAGTCCGAGGATGCGCTCGGCGATCTGGTTGCGCTTGATCTCGGAGGTCCCACCTGCGATCGACAGTGCACGGCTCATCAGCACCATCGGGCCGGTGAGCGCGCCGGCGCCTTCGAGGTACGCCGTCTCCGGTCCTGTCAGGTCGGCCAGGATCTCGGCCGCGTCGTGAGCCAGCTCGGAGAGCACGAGCTTCGTCACGTTGCCCTCCGGCCCGGGTCCGCCACCCGCGACCGCACGCGACGCGCTGCGAAGGTTCATCGCCGCCATCGCCGCTTTGTTCGCGACGTAGCGACCGATGCGCTGCTCTCCCCCGGCGAGTCGCTCCGGGTGGTCGTCGTACGCCTTGATCAGGACCTCGGACGGCATGGACATGCCACCGTCACCGCCACCGATGCTGACGCTCTCGTTACCGAGCGTCGCGCGCGCGACCGTCCAGCCGCCGTTGACCGGTCCGATGACGTCTTCGTCCGGGACGAACACGTCGTTGAAGAAGACCTCGTTGAAGTCGCTCGCCCCTGAGGTCTGACGCAACGGTCGCACCTCGACGCCCTTCGCATGCATGTCGATGATCATCATCGTGATGCCCTGATGCTTCGGCACGTCGGGATCGGTCCGCACCGTTGCGAAACCCTTGCCGGCCTCATGTGCACCGCTGGTCCAGACCTTCTGGCCGTTGACAAGCCAGCCGCCCTCGGTGCGGGTGCCCCGGGTCTTGATGCCTGCGGCATCCGAGCCTGCGCCGGGCTCGCTGAACAGCTGGCACCAGATGAGCTCCTGCCTGAGCGCCGGCGGCACGAGCCGCTGGACCTGCTCCGGCGTGGCGTGCTGGATGACGGTGAGCAGGTTCCAGCCGGTGATCCCGTAGGACGGACGCTTGATGCCGGCGGCAGCGAACTCCTGCTCGATCACGAGCTGCTCGACCGCACCCGCGTCACGTCCCCACGGCTTCGGCCAGTGCGGCTGGACGTAGCCGGTCTCGATCATCGCGTCGCGGCGGCCTGCTTCGTCGAGGTCCTTCACGCGGTTGACGAACTCGCGCACCTCCGCGCGCATCTGCTCCGCCTCCGGCGGCAGGTCGATGCTCCGTTCGCGTACGACGCCCTTGCGGGCGAGCCCGGTCGCGTCAGCCGCTGCCTGGTTGCTGTCGAGCAGCGAGCGCAGGACGGTGGCGCGGCGGAGGTAGAGGTGCGCGTCGTGCTCCCAGGTCATGCCGATGCCGCCGTGCACCTGCTGGTTGAGCACGGAGCAGGTGTACGCGGCCTGGCCGGCGAGTGTCGCCGCTGTCGCCGCCGTCAGCGCGCGCTGGTCGCCGCCGGCAGCCGCCGCCCTCGCGGCGTCCCAGGTGACCGCGGTCGCCATCTCCGTGGCGACGGCCATGTTGGCGCAGTGATGCTTCACCGCCTGGAAGGTCGCGATGACCCGGCCGAACTGCTCGCGGACCTTGGCGTACTCCGCGGCCATCTCGGTCGCGCCTCGCGCGACCCCGACCGCCTCCGCGCTGAGGATGACGCGGGCGAGATCGCGAAGTGTGGCTCGCGCACCCGGAAGAACGGTCGCGGTCGCGTTGGTGAGAGTGATCCGCGCGCTGCGGCGAGCGGGGTCGAGGTTGGGTGGGGTCTGGCGTTCGACGCCGTCGCCCGTGAGGTCGATCACGGCAAGGTCGTCACCCACGGCGGCGAGAAGGACGTCGGCGGTGCCGCCGCCAAGGGCGACGGGGACCGCACCGCTCGCCTTGCCATCACTGACGTCGAGGTCCGCGTCGAGGGAGATGGCGCCGGTGCGGCTGCCGTCGGCGAGGGCTGGCAGCAGCCCCTTCTTCGTCGCGTCGTCCGCCTCCGCAGCGATGACCGCACTCGCGATCACCGTCGGCACGGCCATGCCGGGCGTCACCGCGCGGCCCAACTCCTCGACGGCGACGACGAGATCGGTCAGGTCGCCTCCGGAGCCGCCGTACTCCTCGGGCAGGTGCAGGCCGAGGACGCCCATGCCGACGAGGTCGGACCACGCAGCCGGTGGCATCTCGGTGTCCGCCTCCAGCAGCGCGCGGTTGTCGGCGCGGGCGTCGCGCCGCCGGAGCAGCTGCGAGATGGAGTCGGCAAGGGCGCGCTGGTCTTCAGTGATCGCGATGGGCACGGAGGCATCTTCCCCCAGAGCTCCCGCTGCGTCGCAACCCTCCCGTCCGCATTCACGGACCAGGCTGTGGATTCGTTGCTACGCAAGGGAAACTGTCGTAGGTGACGGCTAGCGTCCGCAGCATGTACCTCACCATCGAATGCCCTGACGAGCTGGTCGCGGATTGCACGTTGCCGGGTGTCATGACCGGTCGCGGCGTGCAGCTGGAAGCCGTTGAGGAGGTCCCCGCCGGCCCATGGCTCGCCGCGGTCCTCGACTGCGTCGACCCGGGCGCGTTGTCGGAGTGGGACCTGCCGGCGTACTTGCGAGCGTGCGCGAGGGTGGAGGCCTGGGCGGCGGCGCGGCTGTCCGACGGAGTAGCGCAGCTCTCGTCGCGACCAGGTGGCTTCGGCGCCGACAAGGAGATCGCCTTCGCCTTGCGTGAGCCGGTCGGGGCCGCGCAGAGACGCATCCACCACGCGAAGCGACTCCGCCGGATGCTGCCGGCCACCCACCGTCTGTTCCGGCAGGGTGCGATCAACCAGAACCAGGCGGACGCCATTGTCGAGGCCACCGGCACCGTGCACGACCCGGAGCTCGCGGCCGAGGTCGAGCAGAAGGTTCTCGCCGCCGAGGGCGCGCTCGGCAAGACTGCGAAGGAACTGCGCCGACGCGCGCGCGAGGTGCTCACTCGGCTCGACCCGAAGGGTGCGGAGGACCGCGCGATCGCCGCCCGTGACGAAGCCGACGTGAGCTTCGAGGCGGGCGAGGACGGTGTTGGCACGACTTTCGTCAACGGCCCGGTCGAGCAAACGGTCATCGTCAAGACCGCAGCCGACTCCTACGCCGCGGCCCGCAAGGCAGCGGGCGACCCGCGCCGCATCGGCGTGCTGCGCTGCGAAGGTGTCGCTCGCATGTGCGGCAGCTACCTCAGCGGCGCGCTGAGCCTCGAAGGCACAGCCCCACGCGCAGGTGGAATGCCCCTCGAGATCGGCGTCGTTGTCGGCCTGGAGACCGCGCTCGGTCGGCGCGAGGTCCCTGCCGAAGTGCCGGGCCTCGGCATCGTCCCGCGTGACGTCGTCGCGCGGATGGTGCACGACGAAGGCGCCCGGCTGCGGCTGCTCGTGGTGGACGAGCAGACGGGGCGGCTCGTCCACCGCGCGACAAAGGCGTACCGTCCGTCGGCCGCCCAGCTCGCGCACGTGCGGGCGCACAACGTCTTCAGCACCGGCCCCGGCAGCCAGGTCCTCGCGGCCCGCACAGACACCGACCACGTCGTCCCCTATCCGGAGGGGCCGACCCAGATCGGCAACCTGATCCCCAACGACCGGACCTGTCACAACGGCCACACCCGCCGGCAACTGTCGGTCACCGTCGATGACAACGGTGTCGTCACCTGGACCAGCGTGTTGGGTCAGTCACGCATCGTGACGCCGTACGACTTCGGAATGCACGTTCCCGAGCCGCCCGCGCCCGAGGGAACAGCCAGCTCGCGGCCTCCGGTCCTGTTGCCGCCGTTCTAGACAGACGCAGCGCGGCACCATCCGCTCGCTAGAAGAGCGTCACGCTCTCGAGCGCGAGAAGGCGCAGCTTGGTGTCCACTCCGCCGGGCGCGGAGAACCCTCCGTTGCCCCCTCCGGCCGCGACCACTCGATGACAGGGGACGACCAGGGGGAACCGGTTGTGCCCCATGACCTGCCCGACCGCCTGCGCGGCGCCGGGAGCACCCACGGCCCGGGCCAGCTCGCCGTAGGTCGTGGTCACCCCGCGCGGAAGCGCCCGCGCGACGGCGTAGACCTGCTGGTCGAACTCCGGAACGCCGTCGAGGTCGAGCTCGATGGCGGTGAGGTCGACGTCCTCGCCGCCGAGCAACAGGCACAACCGGTCGATCGCGTCGGCGACGGCCGGGGGCGGCTCGTCACTCGTCGCATGCGCAGGAGCCTCAGGGAGCCAGACCCTCGTCAACCCACGCTCGCTCCACTCCACCGCGCATCTACCCAGCGCCGTGTCGAATGCCGCGAACCCCACGCCCCGACCGTACGACGTCCGACCGACACTTTCGAGCCGCTGACAGTGCAGCCGTCGCGCGTCACAATCGTCCGGTCAGGCGGGTGAGGGGGTGGCCGAACTGTGCGGCTGAGCGCCATCACGCGCCACCCGGTGAAGTCCCTACAGGGCGAGCAGCTCACGAGCGCGGTCGTCGAGTCCGACGGCCTGGCGGGCGACCGACGCTGGGGCATCCTCGACGAGACAACCGGCAGGGTGCTGACCGCCCGGCGCGCACCAGAGCTGCTCTTCGCGAGCGCTTCCCTGGCATCCGACGGCACGCCGGTGATCACGCTGCCCACCGGCGAGATCTGTGCAGGGCCTGGAACCGAGACCGATGCCGCGTTGTCACGATGGCTGGGCAGGCCGGTGCAGCTCGTCCGCTCTGTTGGCCAACCAGGCGCTCGTGCGGAGTTCTTCGCTGATCCCACCGACGACACGAGCGACGCGATCGAGTGGACGATGCCGTCCGGCCGGTTCGTCGACGCGCTGCCGCTTCTCGTGCTCACCACGGCAAGCCTCCGCGCGGGCGCTGCGCTCCACTCGGCGGGCGAATGGCACCCACGCCGGTTTCGGCCGAATCTCGTCCTGGAGGCCGACGGCGAGGGGTGGGCGGAAGACGGGTGGTACGGAACCTCCGACCTCTGCGTCGGCGATGTCCGGCTTCGGCCGCAGGAGGGTTGCGTGCGGTGCACGATGGTGACCCGCCCGCAGCCCGGGCTCGGCGAGGATCGCGACATCTTCCGCACACTGGCCCGCCATCACGGCGCCTTGTTCGGCGCGTGGAGCACGGTCGTCAGTGGAGGGACCATCTCGATCGGTGACGTCGTAGACCTTCAGCCGCAGACGTCGCCGGCTGCCGACGGCGGTGCCCATGTGATCGCCCAGCGTCGCAGCCAGGACGACGTCGACACGGTCGAGTCGGTCTGACCGATATCCGTCACTGCTCGTGAAGGCCGTCATCGGTCACCGGCGACGTCCGCCGGCCGGCCTGACGGTCGGCGAGCAGCCACCACGGGCGGCGCGACGCCGCCACATGCTCTGCGCGTTGGTGGGTGACGTCTCGCCGGGCGAGGAGAGTCCGCCGGGCGAGGAGCAGCCAGCACACGATCGCGACCGCGGAGAACATGGCGGGCACCCAGTGGTCGAGCAGCAAGGACGCCGCGACCGCGCAGCTGAACGCGGTCAGGTTGGCCAGGACGTCGTACACGGGCGCGATGAAGTTCCTGTTGATGACGTGCGCAACCGCGATCACGACGCCGCAGGCAAACGTGACGGACAGGAGCAGGCTCACCACGGCGCACAGTCTTCCTGCTCGGCTTCCCGCGCCGTGCGGCAGTCACCACGACGGGCGCGCCGGATGGGTGAACGCTAGGCCAAACGGGTCACAAATCTACCGGTATTCGGTCATTCCGGACTCGCCCCTTAAGCCCCAACAGTCCCATTGCCGACTCGTGCTTCTGGTGCCCCTGACCCGGCACCAGAGAGGACCCGGCAATGATCCCGTCAGCTCGCATGACTCTGCATCTGGCCGTTGTCGGTGCTGCTCTCGTCACCGCCGCGGTGCGCCCGGCGGAAGCCGCATCATCGTGGTCGGTCGCCGCCGGCGCGGCACCGACGCAAGCCGTGCAGCCGGCGCCGGTGCCGGCGCCGGTGCAGCACGTTCGGCCCCGTCCGGTGCACGTCCGCGCCCGGCACCACGCGCATCGCAGTCGGGTCCGTACGGTTCCGCGACCGCATGCCGTGGCTTCTGCACCCGCGACCAGACATCGGGTGGCACCGCGACGGTCGACGCCGCGTCCGGTCGTTCGCATCTCGTCAGGTCCCACCGGGTGGACGCAGCTCGACCTGGCGATCGCGCGCATCCCCAGCTACCACGCAGGCGCGGCCCGCTGGATCGTCAGCAGCCGGTACGGCCACTGGGGAACCGCTGACTGGTACCACGACACGCTCTACATCGAACCGACCGTGCCGGCTGCCCACGTCTACGACGTCGCCGTCCACGAGTGGAGCCACGAGCTCAGCGTGCTCGACTACAACGGCAACGTCTCGGCCGCCGTCGCTGCCATGGATCGCTACTTCGGCGGCAGCGGACTCGTCGGCGCCGAACGGGCGGCCGACTGCATGGCCATCCTTCAAGGCGCCACCTGGACGCACTACACGAGCTGTGCCGACCAGCGCTGGCGCGCCGGCGCCGCGCTCCTTCTGCGCAGGCAGCGGCTATGAGCACCGTCTCGTCGCCGGCCGCGGTCGAGGCAGCCCTCCTTGAGCTGCGCGCGGCGCTGCGCCGCGTCGCACCTCCCCCGGATCTCCGCTCGCGCGTGCTGCGAGATGCAGCACGGGGCGGCCGCTACGGCGACCGCCCCGTGCCGTCAACTCGTCCTTGCTAGCTGCAGCCGGAGGTGCTGCCGCAGCTCTCGCACACGTAGCACGACCCAGCCGGGCGCATCTTGACGCCGCAGGTCATGCACAGCGGCGCGTCGGCCGCGGTCCCCTGCTGCGCCTCGATCAGCTCCGTCGACGAACGTGCCTCGATCTGCGCACCCTTGTCGGCGTCGTCCGTCGGCGCGTGCTCGATCGGCACCGAGTCCCGCAACGTCTCCGGGTCGATCTCCTCCTCCGCCGGGGCGGCGGCAGGAGCGGCGCCGTACGACGTCGCGACGGTGGCCGCGCGCTCCTCGGCGGTGAAGATGCCGAGCTCCGCCCGCCTCTCGTACGGCAGGTAGTCGAGCGCGAGGCGACGGAAGATGTAGTCCATCACCGACTGCGCCATGCGGATGTCCGGGTCGTCGGTCATGCCGGCCGGCTCGAACCGCATGTTGGTGAACTTCTGCACGTAGGTCTCGAGGGGCACGCCGTACTGCAGAGCGATCGAGATCGCGATCGAGAACGCGTCCATCACGCCGGCAAGCGTCGAGCCCTGCTTGCCGAGCTTGAGGAACACCTCGCCGAGGCCGTCGTCCGGGTAGGAGCCGGCGGTCATGTAGCCCTCGGCGCCCGCGACCGAGAACGACACGGTCTGCGACGGCCGCTTCTTCGGCAGCCGCTTGCGGACCGGCCGGTGCTCGTGCGCCACGTCGCCAGTCTCCGCCTCGACCGACGCCTTCTTCGCCTTGCCGTCCGACAAGGGCTGGCCGACCTTGCAGTTGTCGCGGTAGACCGCGAGCGCCTTGAGACCCAGCTTCCAGCCCTGGAAGTAGACGTCCTCGATGTCCTCGACCGTGGCAGTTTCGGGGAGGTTGACCGTCTTCGACAGCGCACCGGAGACGAACGGCTGGATCGCCGCCATCATCCGCACGTGACCCATCGCGGAGATGGAGCGCACGCCCATCGCGCAGTCGAACACCTCGTAATGCTCCGGCCGCAGCCCGGGCGCATCGATGACGTTGCCGTGTTCGCCGATGTGCTCGACGATCGCCTCGATCTGCTCGTCCTGGTAACCGAGCTTCTTCAGCGCCCGCGGCACCGTGTTGTTGACGATCTGCATCGAGCCGCCGCCGACGAGCTTCTTGAACTTCACCAGCGCGAGGTCCGGCTCGAGGCCCGTCGTGTCGCAGTCCATCATCAGGCCGATCGTGCCGGTCGGGGCGATGACCGACGCCTGGCTGTTGCGCCAGCCGTTCTTCTCACCGATGGCCAGGTTGTCGGCCCAGGCCTTCGTCGCGTAGTGCAGCACCCGCGCAGCGTCGGCGTCGACGGGGCGCACCGCGTCGTTGGCCGCCTGATGCTTGCGCATGACGCGCTTGTGCGCGTCGGCGTTGCGCGCGTAGCCGTCGTAGGTGCCGACGACACCGGCGAGCTCCGCCGAACGCTTGTACGCCGTCCCGGTCATGAGCGAGGTGATCGCGGCGGCGAGCGAACGGCCGCCGTCGCTGTCGTAGGCGTGGCCGGTCGCCATCAGCAGCGCGCCGAGGTTGGCGTAGCCGATGCCGAGCTGGCGGTAGGCCCGCGTCGTCTCACCGATCGCCTCGGTCGGGAAGTCGGCGAAGCAGATCGAGATGTCCATCGCCGTGATGATGAACTCGACCGCCTTCGCGAACAGCGGCGCGTCGAAGGTGTCGTCGTCCTTGAGGAACTTCAGCAGGTTGAGCGACGCGAGGTTGCACGACGAGTTGTCGAGGTGCATGTATTCACTGCACGGGTTGGAGGCGGTGATCCGGCCGGTCTCCGGGCAGGTGTGCCAGTCGTTGATCGTGCCGTCGTACTGGATGCCGGGGTCGGCGCAGCTCCACGCCGCCTCCGCCATCTTGCGGAACAGCGACTTCGCGTCGACGGTCTCGATGACCTCGCCGGTCTTGCGGCCGCGCAGGCCGAAGTCCTTGCCCTCCTCGACCGCGCGCATGAAGTCGTCGTTGACGCGCACCGAGTTGTTGGCGTTCTGGTATTGGACGGAGACGATGTCCTTGCCACCGAGGTCCATGTCGAAGCCCGCGTCACGCAGCGCGCGGATCTTGTTCTCCTCGTTGGCCTTCGTCTCGATGAACTCCTCGATGTCGGGGTGGTCGACGTCGAGGATGACCATCTTGGCGGCGCGCCGAGTCGCGCCACCGGACTTGATCGTGCCGGCGCTCGCGTCGGCTCCGCGCATGAACGAGACCGGACCGGAGGCTGTGCCGCCGCTGGAGAGCAGCTCCTTCGACGAGCGGATGCGCGAGAGGTTGAGGCCGGCGCCTGAGCCGCCCTTGAAGATCAGACCTTCCTCGCGGTACCAGTTGAGGATCGAGTCCATCGTGTCGTCGACGGCGAGGATGAAACACGCCGACACCTGCTGCGGCGCGTCGGTGCCGACGTTGAACCACACCGGCGAGTTGAAGCTGAACACCTGGTGCAACAGCATGTGCGTCAGCTCGAGCTCGAAGATCTCGGCGTCCTCGGACGACGCGAAGTAGCCGTGCTCCTCACCGGCTGCGCGGTACTTCTTCACGACCCGGTCGATCAGCTGACGAAGGCTGTGCTCCCGCGTCGGGGACCCGACCGCACCGCGGAAGTACTTCGTCGTGACGATGTTGGTCGCGTTGACCGACCAGAAGTCCGGGAACTCGACGCCCCGCTGCTCGAAGTTGATCGACCCGTCGCGCCAGTTGGTCATGACGACGTCGCGGCGCTCCCAGGTCACGGCGTCGTACGGGTGCAGGCCGGGCGTCGTGTAGACGCGCTCGATCCGCAGGCTCTGCTGGCGCGAGCCCGGCTGCCGCTTGCTGCCGCGCTGGGTGGGGCTCACGGGGGCGCCGCTCACCGTTTCGGTCATGGGGGTCCTCTCTGACATCTACAACGCTCGGCGGGCCGCGAATCGTCCACGGCGGGGAGGTTTTCTGCGGGTTCGACTACTGCTGCAATGGGCGGTCGACGATCTGGTGCGGCGCCGCCCCCGGGCTCTCGGGCGGCTCAGTGAGCCGCGGTCACGGGCACTTTCACCGGGGGCGGCGCCGGGTCGTGGGCGCCGGCGAAGCGGTCGACGTGCGACACCTCGCTGTTGTGCGCGTAAGCCGGGCGCGCGGTGCGCAGCTCGGCGATCTCGGCCTCGAAGTCGGCGAGGGAGGCGAACGAGCGGTAGACCGAGGCGAAGCGCATGTAGGCGACCTCGTCGAGGTCACGCAGCGGAGCCAGGATGGCCAGGCCGATCTCGTGCGCCGGCACCTCGGCGCAGCCGCTGGACCGGATCTCCTCCTCGACCTGCTGGGCCAGCAGCGCGAGGGCGTCCTCGCTCACCGGACGGCCGGAGCAGGCCTTGCGCACGCCGTCGGCAACCTTCGTCCGGCTGAACGGCTCGGTCGCGCCGGAGCGCTTCACGACGCTCAGGCTCGCCGACTCGAGGGTTGTGAACCGCCGGCCGCACTCGGGACACGACCGCCGGCGGCGGATCGCGGCGCCGTCGTCGGCGACCCGGGAGTCGACCACCCGGGAGTCGGGGTGACGGCAGAACGGGCAGTGCATGCTCGCCGACCTCCTTCGCCCCGCGCTGCTTCTCTCGCTCTGTCTGCACACCCTGTGGACACGGTGTGGCACAACCTGTGGATCAAACTACAACCGTGTAACACAAGATGTGGGGGCTGAACGTAGGGCCAAGACGAGGGCTGCGCAAGCAATTCGGGGAGGATTTCCGACGTGTCCCGGCGTGTCGCCGCGCTTGCTGGAGTTCGCGCAGGTCAGGGCATGTTCGCGCCGAAGATCACCCGCCGCGAGCGCGCGCCTACGGCGTGTCGCCGCCGCCTCCACTGGGGGCCGAGACGCCTAGCTGACGACCGGGACGACCAGCTGCTGGCCGGCGAAGACCTCGGCGCCCGCCAGGTGGTTGATCTGCGCGATCCGCGCGACGACGAGGCGAGGATCGGCGTGCGGCGCGATCCGGACCGCGACCGCCCAGAGGGTCTCGCCCGGCTGCACGGTGACGGTGCGGGCGTGCTCGACGCCGGTCGGGGCCGCGGCCTGGCTGGCGACGTGCCCGGTGGCGGAGAACCCCACGACGAGGAAGGTCAGCATGCTGAGCACCACCGCGAGGCGTCCCCGACGCGTGAGCCGCACGTGCCCGGTCCGAACCGCTGCCGCTGCGCCTGCTCCTGTGCCTGCCATGACCGCCTCCGTCTGAACTCTGTTTACGACCCGTCCGAAGTGCCGACCCGAACGTGCGTTCGATCGAACGCCTGTACGAAAGGTTGTACCACGCGTCGGCGACAAAAACTCGACACGTTCGAACAGATGTTTGAATTTCTCGGGCCCGGCCGCTACGGTCCTCGGCGACGCCCCCGAGAGGAGCACTCGTGGCCAAGCAGCAGCCCGAACCGCCACGCGCCGCGGCCGACCCGGCCACCGTGCGGGAGATTCCGGACGGTCCGGCCGACGCCAGCGGCCTGACGTCGCGCCAGCGACTCGTGCTCGAGGTGATCCGAGACTCCGTCGAGCGCCGGGGCTACCCGCCGTCGATGCGCGAGATCGGCGAGGCCGTGGGCCTGACCAGCACCAGCAGCGTCGCCCACCAGCTGGCCACGCTCCAGCGCAAGGGCTACCTGCGCCGAGACGCCAACCGGCCGCGCGCGGTGGAGGTCACGCTGCCCGGCGACGACGCAACCGGCGAGGGTGACGCCCGGCCGGCGCCGGCCTACGTGCCGGTCGTGGGGCGGATCGCCGCCGGCGGCCCGATCCTCGCCGAGCAGGTCGTCGAAGACGTCTTCCCGCTCCCCCGCCAGCTGGTGGGCGAGGGGCAGCTCTTCCTGCTCCAGGTCAAGGGCGACTCGATGATCGACGCCGCGATCGCCGACGGCGACTGGGTCGTCGTGCGGCAGCAGCCGACTGCCGACAACGGCGACATCGTCGCGGCGATGCTCGACGGCGAGGCCACCGTGAAGACCTTCAGCCGCAAGGACGGCCACGTCTGGCTGCTGCCGCACAACACGAGCTACGCACCGATCCCGGGTGACGAGGCGACCGTCCTCGGGCGGGTGACCGCCGTCCTGCGCCGGGTCTGAGCCCGACAGGACATACCGCGGCGCTCAGACGGCGCCGCGGGCCACTGCCTGCCTGGTGTCGACGGGCCCCTTCGGGCCGGGCACGATCCGCGGCAGCACCACCGTGAACGTCGTCCCCGAAGTGACGTCGCTGATGACCTCGATCGTGCCGCCCATGGCCTCGACCAGCCCCTGACAGATCGAGAGCCCGAGGCCGACCCCGTGGTCGCGACGGGTGTCGCCGATGTCGGCCTGCGTGAACGGCTCGAACAGATGCGGCAGGAACTCCGGCTCGATGCCGCGCCCCTGGTCGGCGACCGAGAGCTCGAAGCCGCGCTCGGTGACCGCACCTCCGATGACGATCTCGGAGCCGACGGGTGAGTACTTCCGCGCGTTGTCGACGAGGTTGCCGAGCACCTGCTCCAGCCGGTCGCTGTCGGCGATGACGACGGGCGGCGCGTCCGGCAGCATGACCGTCAGCCGGTGGACCGGCTCGACAATCGAGCTGACCACGCGGTCGACGACCTCCGGCACCCGGACGGGACCGTTGGAGACACGGAGCGCACGGCGGTCGAGGTTGGCCTCGTCCAGCAGGTCCTCGACGAGGCGCGCGAGTCGACGCGCCTGGGTCTCGATGCGGTCGAGCAGCCGCCCACGTTCCTCGTCGGACAGGCTCGTGCCGCGGCCCTGCAGGGTGCGCGCGAAGCCGATGACCGCCGTCAGCGGCGTGCGCAGCTCGTGCGAGATGTTGGCGAGGAAGCTCGACTTCATCCGGTTGAGCTCGGCCATCCGGTCCACCGTCGCCCGCTCGCGCTCGGAACGGCGCGCGTTCTCGACACCGACGGCAAGCTGCGCAGCCAGCGCGACCAGGAACGCGTCCGCCTCCTGCTCGTTGCGTTCCAGCAGCACGGCGCCGACCGTCACGCCGTCGGAGTTGAGCGCCGCGAGGGCACACTCGTGCCCGTCGACGTCCGCGCGCATGACCCGCTCGGTGAACTTCGAGAGACGCTGCGGCGGCCGCCAGGCGGTCGCGCGCACCGCGGACAACGACAGCTTGTCGTCGTCGCCCAGCAGATAGACGGCGGCGACGGTGGTGCCCGACATCCGAGCGAGTACGTCGACAGCGGCGTCGAGCACCAGTGGCAGCCGCGATGACGAGGAGACGGCGGCCGCCATCGCGATGAGCGTCGCGAGCTCGTTCTGCCGGCGACGGACGTTGTCCGCGAGCACCGCGTTCGCCTGCTGCAGCTGACCGACGAGCTCCGCATTGCGCACCCGCAGCCAGCGGCGGTCGAGACCGTTGCGCACGGCCGAGACGACCTGCTCGGGACGCACCGGCTTGACGAGGAAGTCCTCGACCTTGCCCACCGCGGCCAGCGCTGCTTCGGCGGAGGCGTAACCGCTCAGCAACAGCACGGGTAAGTCGGCGTCGTACGACTTCAACCGGTCGACGAGCTCGACACCCATGACGTCGGGCAGCCGCTGGTCGACGATCGCCAGAGCGATGCCGCCGCTCTGCATCGTGAGCTCGGCAGCGCGGCCGTTGGCGGCGGTGACGCACGGAATCTCCTCGCGGGCGAGGATGTCGCTCAGCGTCTCGCGCATGCCCGGGTCGTCGTCGACGACGAGGACCTGCCAGCCTGCGGTTTCTGACAACGTCATGCAGCCACCGCCGACGCGACGAGGTCGAGAAGGTAAGGCGGCGCGAAGGGCTTCATCACCACCGCGTGCACCTTCTTCTCGCGTGCCTCACGGAGCCGCTCCTCCAGCGCGTACGCCGTCATGAGGATGACCGGCGGCGGAGGAGCGCCCGACTCGACGAGCACCGACACGCCGTCCCGACCGGGCATCCGCACGTCCATGACGACGACGTCGTAGCGACCGGTGCGGATCTCGGCCAGCGCCTTCTCGCCGTCGCCGACTGCGGTGACCGTGTAACCGGCAGCATCGAGAATGTCGGCGAGCGTCTCGAGCATGCCGGGCTCGTCGTCGACGATCAGCACCTCGCGGCCGTTCACGTCGTGACCTCGGTTCGCACCTGGTCGTCCGCGGGCCGGCGAGGCGCAGCGACGACGGGAAGGGTCACGCGGAACGTGCTGCCCTCCCCCGGCGTGCTGTCGACGGAGATCTCGCCGTGATGCGCCTCGACGACACGACTGCAGACCGCCAGACCGAGGCCGACGCCGCGGGCCTTCGTCGTGAAGAACGGTTCGAACAGCCGCTCCTTCACGTCCTTCGGGATGCCTTCTCCCGTGTCGGTCACCCAGAGTCGGGCGACACCACCCCCGGTCATGGCCCCGACGGTCACGCGACCGCCCTCCGGCATCGACTGGTAGGCGTTGCTCAGCAGGTTGAGCAGCAGCTGGCGCAGCTGGTCGCGGTCGGCCCGAGCGGTCGCCGACGGGCTGACGTCCGCGGCCACCTCGACGCCCGTCGGCGGCGGCAGCACCGAGAGCACCTCGTTGACGAGTGCCTCGAGGTCGACGTCGCCGAGCACCGGGTCGCGCTGCCGGGCGAACTCCAGCAGGTCGGACACGATGACGGTGGCCGCCGACACCTCGCGCTCGGCAGTCGCGAGGTGCCGCTTCGCGGCATCGCTCGGCGCCTCTCCCAGGTCACCGCGCAACAGGTAGACGGCGTTGCTCAGCACACCCAGCGGGTTGCGCAGCTCGTGGCCGATCGTCGACGCGAGCTGACCGATCGCGGCGAGTCGCTCCTGTCGCACCAGCTGGGCGTGCGCGTCGGCCAGCTCGCCCATCGATCGCTCGAGCTCGAGGGTGCGCTGCCGGACGAGCACCATCGCGTACTCCCGGCGTCGGGCCATCGTCTCGACGATGGCGCACGCGAGCAGGGCGGTGAGGAGTCCGGCGCCGAGGATCGCCCAGGGAGTCGCCGTCGCGACCGAGCCGACGAGTGGATGCCGTGCCTTGGCGACGAGCAGCCACGGCGGGCCCTGGCCGACCGGTGTCTTCGTCGTCGCGATCTTGCCCTTGAGGGGTGCCGGGCCGGTCGCCGTGATCAGCTGGTCCGGCTCGATCCGCGGGACGGCGTAGACAGCGGCGACCAGCTCCGCGAACGGCTGGGACGACGTCGCGGGCGACTGGGTCTTCGGCCGGACCTCGCTCTCGGCGTAGACGACCTCGCCGCTCAGCGTGGGACCGGCGTAGGCCCAGCCCAGGCGCCGAACGCCCGCGCTGCCGTCGAACAACGGCGTGGCGACGATCGTCCCCGCCAGGCCCGCCTTGGTCATCGCGGTCGAGATCGCCTTGGCCGCCTCTGCCGGGACGGCGGGCAGCGGCTTGCCGACCTGGGTCACGACGGTCGGTGGCGAGCCGGGCTTCACGATGGCGATCGACGAGAAGCCACCGGGCGCCTTCGTCAGCAGACCTGCGGTGTTCCGGAAACCGGTGGCGCTCCTGCCGCTCGCCGCGTAGACCGCACCGAGTGACGACAGCTGCGTCTGCACACCGTTCAGCGCGCCGCTCAACGCAACGCCGGCCTCTTCGGTCCGCTGCTTCAGCAGCTTCGTCTCCTGGTCGGCGACGACGCCCCTCGTCGCGACCAGGCCGGCGACGGACAGCGCGGCGAGTCCGATCAGGACGGCGATCGAGACGGGGCGAAGAGATAGGCGCAACCGGGACGAGGGGGACGACTCTTCCGGCTCGCTCACGGTTACCCCCTTCGGGACGTCGTACGACGTCTCGTGCCGACTGCGGTCAATTCGACCAGCGAACCGCTCCGAAGGGAATGGCTAGGTGGGACTACGCCGATCGCAGCAGGGCGAAGCTCTCGAGCTCTGCCGCGAGCGCCTCACTCAGGCGCGCGTCGATGCGCGTGCCCTCCTCCGTATGGGTCACCGCGAGTACCTCGCCGTGGCGATGGATGCGCGCGACGAGGTCGCCTCGGTCGTACGGGATGAGCAGCGAGACGTCGACATCGGGACGCGGCAGCAGGTCCGCGACACGGTGCCGCAGGTCGTCGAGGCCTTCGCCGGTGCGCGCGGAGACGAGAGCGATGTGCGGTTCGTCGCGGCGCAGCCGTTCGACGACGACCGGGTCCGCGACATCAACCTTGTTGACGACGACGAGCTCTCGCACGCCGGTCGCGCCGATCTCGGCGAAGACCTCTCGCACGGCGGCGAGCTGCGCGCCCGGGTCGGGATGTGACCCGTCGACGACGTGCAGCACGAGATCGGCGTCGGCGACCTCTTCCAACGTCGACCGGAACGCCTCGACGAGCTGGTGCGGCAGATGGCGGACGAAGCCGACGGTGTCGGCGTAGGTGAAGGGTCGACCGTCGGGGGTGACCCCGCGCCGCACGGTGGGATCCAGCGTCGCGAACAAGGCGTTCTCGACGAGAACACCGGCGTCGGTGAGCCGGTTCAGCAAGGACGACTTGCCGGCGTTGGTGTAGCCGGCGATCACCACGCTCGGCACCGCGTGCCGCTTGCGTTCCTGCCGCTTCGTGTCGCGCGCCGTCGACATGCCGGCGATCTCGCGGCGAAGCTTCGCCATCCGGTTGCGGATGCGACGCCGGTCGGTCTCGATCTTCGTCTCACCGGGACCACGCGTGCCGATGCCGCCACCGCCGGCAACCCGTCCACCCGCCTGCCGGGAGAGCGACTCGCCCCAGCCACGGAGCCGAGGAAGCATGTACTGCATCTGCGCCAGCTCGACCTGCGCCTTGCCCTCCTTGCTGCGGGCATGCTGGGCGAAGATGTCGAGGATCAGAGCGGTCCGGTCGATGACCTTCACCTTGACGATGTCCTCGAGCTGGCGCAGCTGTCCGGGTGTCAGCTCGCCGTCACAGATCACCGTGTCGGCGCCCGTCGCGACGACGATGTCGCGGAGCTCGCGCGCCTTACCGGAACCGATGTAGGTCGCGGGGTCCGGCCGGTCGCGCCGCTGCACGACACCTTCGAGCACCTGCGATCCCGCGGTCTCCGCGAGCGCTTTCAGCTCCTGCAGCGAGGTCTCGGCCTCGACGAGGGTCTCGCTCGTCCAGACACCGACGAGCACGACGCGCTCGAGCCGCAGCTGGCGGTACTCGACCTCGGTGACGTCCTCGAGCTCGGTCGTGATGCCCGGCACGCGGCGCAGGCCGCGGCGCTGCTCCAGCTCGAGCTCGACGCGTTCCTCACTGGTGAGGTCGTCGTCGATGCCGAGGCTGAGGTCGATGTCGGCCCCAAGGTGTTGGGCAGAGCGCAGGTCGTCGTCCGGGTGGAGAGCATCGGCTGGTGAAGTCATCAACATCCTCAACGCCGCGGACGAAACGGATCTTCCGCAATGGTCCCACTCGGGCGCCCGGGCGACACCTGGGTTTCACCAAGGCGAACTTTGCAGGCGGAATCGGACAAGGTCAGCGCGGCCTGCCCGGTTCGGGCTTCAAAGTTGGAGGGAGCCTTCGGCGACCAGCGTTGCCGGACCGGTGAGCAGCACCTCGTCGCCCGGCCGCCACTCGACCCGCAGCCGTCCGCCGGGGACATCGACGTCGTACGACGCCCTGCTTCCGGCGGCGTCCATCGCAGCGACCGCAGCAGCGCACGCACCGGTGCCGCAGGACATGGTCTCGCCCACGCCCCGCTCGTAGACGCGCATGAGGATGTGGGCGTCGCCGAGGCGACGGACGACCTCGACGTTGACGCCGTCGGGGTAGGACTCCGCGGGGTCGACGGAAGGTTCATCCGCCAGGTCGATCGCGTCCACGTCGTCGACGTCGAGGACAACGAGGTGCGGGTTGCCCATCGACCAGCCGCGCGCCTCGTGAGCGACGCCGGCGATGACCACCTTCGCGTCGGGCAGCCGCTCCGCGCGACCCATGTCGACCGTGACGTCACCGGTCGCGGGAACGTCGACGTCCTTGATCCCCGCACGAGTGTCGATGCGGATGCGCCCCGGCGCTTCATAGCCGGCGTCGACGAGATACCGGCCGAAGACGCGAATGCCGTTGCCGCACATCTCCGCCATCGAGCCGTCCGCGTTGCGGTAGTCCATGAACCACCGGACGTCGCCCGCATCGAGCGAGCGCACGACGCGAAGGACGCCATCGGCGCCGATGCCGGCACGACGGTCGCACAGCGCGCGAACAAGAGCAGGGCTCAGCTCGTCGGGTCCTTCACCCGGCGGAAGCAGCACGAAGTCGTTACACGTGCCGTGGCCCTTGACGAACCGCACAGGGCCAAGGGTAAGTCAGGTCAGCGGGTGCAACGGTTGCCGCGCGCGGGGAGTCGGAACCTTGCCGGCGCCTTGCCACCCGGTGCCGTGGGCGAGCATGAGCCGGGCCTGCTCCGCGCGCTGCGGGCCGCTGAACAGATAGCCCAGCGCGCGGTCGCAGCCGAGCTCGCACAACCGCGCGCCCTCGGACCAGGACTCGACACCCTCGGCGACGACGCGCACGCCGTGTGCGTGCGCGAGCTCGATCACCGACGACACGATGCTGTCGTTCTCGAGATCCGAGCCGACGCCGCGGACGAACGACTGGTCGAGCTTCACCGCCTCGATCGGCAGCTCGCCGAGAGTCCCGAGGGACGAGTACCACGTCCCGAAGTCGTCGATGGCCAACGCGACTCCTACGTCGCGCAGCGACAGCATCAGCTCAGTCGCCGCCCGGCTCCCGGTCGACAGCGCCTCTTCCGTCACTTCGAGCCCGAGCATCCCCGGCGGCAGCGCCGCCTCCCCCACGAGGCGGGCGACCCGCTCGACGAAGGTGGGCTCGAGCAGCTGCGAGCCCGCGACGTTGACCCACATCTGGCGGCGTACGCCGTCCACGGTGGGTGGCAGCGGCCGCCAGCTCTCCAGCTCCGCGACGCACTTCTCCAGCACCCACCACCCGAGCGACGGCATCAGGCCCGCGCCGTCCGCGACCGCGAGGAAGTCGCCCGGCCACAGCAGCCCGCGCTGAGGATGCTGCCAGCGCAGCAGGGCTTCCATGCCGACCACCGCTCCGCTCGCCAGGTCGACCTCGGGCTGGAAGTGCAGCACAAGCGCGTCGCTGTCGAGGGCGCGCGTCAGCGCAGGCACGAGCTCGAGGTCCAGGCTGGGCATGTGGCCTCCGCGGGACGAAGTGCTTCCTGCGGGCAGTCTGCGGGGCTATGTCCGTCAGAGGAATGGCACGAACGGACTAGGTTTCGCACCTCCGACGTCAGCCGGTGTTCTGCAGTCCCGCCGCCACGCCGTTGACGGTCAGCAGCAGCAGACGTCGGAGCCGTTCGACCGCTTCGTCGTCGAGACCGTCGTCGGTGCGCAGCGCCGTGAGTGCCCGCAGCTGCAGATGGGAGAGAGCGTCGACGTAGGGGTTGCGCAGGTCGACCGCAGCCCCCAGCACGTGCCGGCCCTCGAGGAGCCGCTCGTGACCGAGCACGGCGAGCACGCCGCGACGCGACAGCTCGAGCTCGTCGAGGATCTGCCGGCTCAGGTCGGGCCGGTCACCCAAGGCGAGATAGCGCTCGGCGACGGCACGGTCGGTCTTCGCGAGCGACATCTCGGCGTTGTCGATGAGGGCGGTGAACAGCGGCCAGTCCCGGTACGCCGTCCGCAGCTGCTCGAGGTCGTCGACAGCCGCGAGCCCGGTGCCGAGCCCGAACCACCCGGTCAGGTTGCACCGGGTCTGCGACCAGGCGAAGACCCAGGGAATGGCGCGGAGGTCGGCGAGCGACCGTGGGCCGCCGACACCGGACCGTCTCGCCGGCCGGGAGCCGAGGCCGAGGTCGGACAGCTCCTCCAGCGGGCTCACCCGCGCGAAGAACTCCGCGAACCCTTCGCTCTCGACCAGCGAGCGGTAGGCCGTCCGCCCGGCCTCCTCCATCGTCGCCGCCAGGCCGGCAAAGCGCTTCGCCGCCGTCGCGTTGCGCTCCGCGACGGCCTCGGTCTCGGCGAGGAGCACCGCCGACGTCACCTGCTCGAGGTGGCGCACCGCGATGCGGGGGTTGCCGTAGCGGGCGAAGATGACCTCGCCCTGCTCGGTCAGCTTGAACCGCGACCGGACACTTCCCGGCGGTTGCGCGAGGATCGCCCGGTTGACCGGTCCACCGCCACGCCCCAACGAACCGCCCCGCCCGTGGAACAGCGTCAACCGAATGTCGTTGCGATCAGCCCAGTCCGCCAGCGCCGTCTGGGCGTCGTACAGGAGCAGGGTCGCCGACAACGGCCCGACGTCTTTGGCCGAGTCGGAGTAGCCGAGCATGACCTCCAACCGGCGGTCGTCGTCGTCGATGCGCTGCTTCGCGCCGGGCAGCGACAACCACTCGTCGAGGACCTCAGTGCAGCGGCGCAGGTCCTCGCCGGTTTCGAACAACGGCACGACGCGAAGAGCAAGCGGCTGGTCACCGACGGCTGCCCGCGCAAGCGCGGGCACCGCCGCGAGGTCTGCGGCCGACGAGCAGAACGACACGACATAGCGCGAGCACGCGCGCGGGCCCCATCGCTGCTGGAGCAGGCCCATCACGCGCAGCGTCGCGAGCACCTCGCCGGCCATGTCGTCGGTGATCTCACCCACGGGCTCCCAGCCTTCGGTGGCCAGCCGGTCCAGGTCGGCGGCGGCGTAGGTGACGTCGTCGTCGCGGCCGAGCAGGTGCCGGAGCGCGCTTGCGTGCGCTGCGCTGTGCTGGCGGATCTCGAGCTCGGCCAGATGGAAGCCGAAGGTCTCGACCTGCCAGATCAGGCCCTGGAGCTCGCCGTTCGCCGCACGGTGCGACCCGTTCGCGCGCAACGACGACTGCACGAGCTGCAGATCGGACAGCAGCTCGCTCGCGGCTGCGTAGGCGAGGTCCGCGTTGCGGGTCCTCGTCGCTGCGACGCGACGCGCCGCGAGTGCGACGAGCCGGCGATGCGACTGCTGGTGTGCCGGTCGCTCGATGTCGGTCATGACCTGCGGATGTGCGACTCGGGCTGCGGCGAGAGCACGCGCGAGCTCAGCGCTGGGTCTCGCCAGCTCGTCCGCCATGGTCAGCGACCGCGCGATCCGCGTCGCTGCGTTCTCGAGCGCTCGCAGCACGTGCTCGGCGTGGATGTCGACGGTCGCTCTCGTCACCTCGGCCGTGACGTGCGGGTTGCCGTCCCGGTCACCGCCGACCCAGCTACCGAGCCGGAAGTACGCCGGCACCCGGAAGACCCGGTCCGGCGAGGGGTCGTCACCGATCGCGGCATCGGTCGCCCGGTAGAGGCTCGGCGCCAGCCGGAACAGCGTCTCGTCGAAGACCGCCATCGTCGTGCGAACCTCGTCGAGCGGCTCGAGCCGGCGCGAGCGCAGCAGCGCGGTACGCCAGAGCACCTCGATCTCTTCCAGCAGTCTGCGCTCGGCGTCCTCGTGCTCACTCGAGCCGAGCCGCCGGTCGTCGCGACGCTCCATCTCCGCGGCGATGCGATGCAACGCGGTGACGACGGCGCGACGGCGCGCCTCCGTCGGATGCGCCGTGAGCACCGGATGGATCTCGACGTCGCGAAGCCGGTCCTCGATCGTCTCCGACGCGATGCGGGCGAACGCGCCGGCGAGCGAGTCCTCCGCCGGGGTCAGGTCGGCGCGGTCGCGCGAGCGCAGCACGCGCACGCGATGCCGCTCCTCGGCGAGGTTGACCAGGTGGAACAACGTCGCGAAGGCGCGCGCGACGCCTTCCGCGCGGTCGAGCGTGAGTCCGTCGACGATCGCCTGCGGAGCGTCGGCGTCACCGCCGCGGCGGGCATCCCGCACCGCCTGGCGAAGCCGTTCGACGTCGTCGTACAGGTCCGCGCCGCCGCTGTCGGCCACGACGCGTCCGAGCAGCGCGCCGAGCAGGCGCACGTCGTCGCGCAACCGCGCGAAACCGTCGTCGGAGCTGGCTTCGCCGCCGGCCGGTGGTCGCTGCGACTCAGACATCCGGGGAAGCCTAGGTGCCGGCGGTCAGGGGGAAGCAGGCTGCGTTGCCTGTTGCGCTGCATCAGCGGCCACGAGCTCGTCCGCATGCAGGCGGTGACCGGCGCCGAGGTCCGGATGGTGGCGGCGGCAGACCACGTGCTCCACGCCGTTCGCGTCCACCGCGCGATGACTGCCGATGCGCGGGCACTTGTGCACGTGGCAGTTGTGCTTGCGGTAGAAGACGATCACCGCGGCGAAGATCGTGACGTTGGCGAAGAAGCCCGACCACCACAGGTACCAGCGCCCCGACCCGTTGGTCACGCCGAGGAAGGTCAGGAAGTCGTTGACGAACCGCATGCGCGCAAGATAGCGGCGCCAACGGTCTCCCGCCGCTGTGTCGCAGGCGTGGATTCGCGCGTTGCGGTGAGACGCTGGGCCGATGAACCGCAAGGCGTCGATCTACACGATCGTCGCGGCCGCAGGTTTCGACTTCGTCGGTGCCCTCTGGTTCGCCGCGGTCGAGCACCTGTCGGTGGCCACCGGGCTCTACTGGTCGGTGACGACAGCCACCACGGTCGGCTACGGCGACATCACGCCGCACACCCACACCGGCCGCTTCGTGGCCGTGCTGGTGATGCTGACGGTCATCCCACTCTTCGCGGCGACCTTCTCGCTGCTGACAACCACGCTGACCAGCGGTCACGTGTCAAAGCTGCACGACGAGGCCCTCGCCCACATCCGTCACATCAAGGAGCACCTTGGCGTCGATGCGGAGCTGCCGGAGCACCTCACGCCCCCACACATGCGGTAATGGCGCTAGTCGAGCGATGCGGGCAGGCCGAACCGCTCGAACAGCCGCGGGTCGAGGAAGTGATGGATGTGCGTGATCCGGCCGTCGCGGACCTCGAGCACCTGGATCGCCCACGGGACGAAAGCGCTGCCCGTCTCGCTCGGCTTGTACTGCGCGAAGGCCGGCATGCCGTTGGCCGCCACCGGGATCATCTTCGAACCGCGGCAGGCCGCGCCGACGCCGAGGTAGAAGCCTTTGAGGTTGTCCGCGCCGAACATCCACATCGGGTACGGCGGCATCGAGATGCTGCCGTCCTCGTGCAACAGGCCGACGAGCCGGTCGATGTCGTAGCTCTCGAAAGCGGCGACGTACCTGGCGAGCAGCTCGCGCTCCGAGGGGTCGAGCGAACCCGACCTCGACCGCTCGACGTCGGTGACCGTCAGCGTCGCCCGGGCCCGCTGCAACGCGCTGTTGACGGAGGCGACCGACGTCTGCAGGAGGTCGGCGACCTCTGCCGCCTGCCAGTTGAGCACCTCACGCAGGATCAGGACGGCGCGCTGCTTGGGCGGGAGGTGCTGCAGGGCGGCGACGAAGGCGAGGCGGACGCTCTCCTGACGGACGGCGACGTCGGCGGGATCACTGTTGATGGCGGCGTCCGGCACCGGCTCGACGAAGATCTCGTGCGGCACCGTGTCCGGCAACGGCGCGGCCGAGGACACCGGCTCGAACATGTCCGTCGGCAACGCGCGACGCTTGCGACCACGCAAGGAGTCGAGGCAGACGTTGGTGGCGATGCGGTAGACCCACGACCGCAGTGACGACCGGCCCTCGAACTCCGGCATCGCCTGCCACGCACGCACGATCGTGTCCTGCACGGCGTCGTCGGCATCGAAGGTCGAGCCGAGCATCCGGTAGCAGTAGCCCGTCAGCTCGGGGCGGAGCTCCTCGAGCTGGTCCATCCGGCCATCGACAGCCGTCGTCACGCGCGCCTCCTGACGTCGCGGCCGACTCTAGGGCCGGGCGCTGACAGTCTCCAGCGCGTCCGCGAGGAGGCCCTCGCCGGGCGTCAGCCAGTGCACCCGCGGGTCGCGCCGGAACCACGAGCGTTGCCTGCGGACGAACCTGCGGGTCGCGGCAGCGGTTTCCGTGCAGGCCTGCTCCTCGCCGCACGTTCCGTCGAGCAACGCCAGCACCTGCTGGTAGCCGAGGGCGCGCGACGCGGTGACTCCCTCACGAAGGCCGGCTGCCTCGAGGCGGCGTACCTCGTCGACGAGTCCGGCCGCGAACATCCGCTCGACCCGCTCCGCGACGCGCCGGTCGAGGACGTCGTTGGGAAGGTCGAGGCCGATCTGCACGGCGTCGTACACGGATTCGTACGACGGCAGCGCGGCCGTGAACGGACGCCCGGTCAGGCTGATGACCTCCAGCGCGCGCACGATCCGCCGGCCGTTCGTCGGCAGGATCGCCTGCGCAGCTGCGGGGTCGGCGGCGGCGAGCCTGGCGTGCAGGGGCGCCGGACCCGCGGCCGCGAGCTCGTGCTCGAGCTGCGCGCGCAGAGCCGGATCGGTGCCGGGAAACTCCATCTGGTCGAGGACCGCGCGGATGTAGAGGCCGCTTCCGCCGACGATGATCGGCGTGATGCCGCGAGCCTGCAGCTCGGCGATGCGATCGCGCGCGAGCCGCTGGTAGTCGGCGACGCTCGCGGTGCGGGTCACCGGCCAGATGTCGAGCAGATGGTGAGGGACGCCGTGCATCTCCGCTTGCGTCAGCTTCGCCGTGCCGATGTCCATCCCGCGGTAGAGCTGCATGGAGTCGGCGTTGACGACCTCACCGCGCAACGCCTTTGCCAGTGCGATGCCGAGCGCGGACTTGCCCGTGGCCGTCGGCCCTACTACGGCGACAACCCGCGGCGGTCGTCGCTCGGCCGCCGCGGGTTGTGTCACACCTTCATGCAAGCAGAACGGGCTACTTCTTGACGATGTAGTCGAACGGCACGGTGGCGTCCGTGAGGTTGAACACCCCGGCCGGGTTGCCGCCGAGCGAACCGGCGGTCGTCGCGGTGAAGCCCATCGCGCTGTAGAGCGTCGCCCCCTTCTTCACCGCGGGGACGGCCGACCACGGCACGTGGATCGTGATCGTGTTGCCCTGCACGCTTCCCGGCACCGCCGTGTCGGAGTCGAACAGCATGCTGACCTGCTCCTGCGCGACGGGCGGAGCGGTCGTGTCGCCGGCGAAGAACCGCGGGGTCTGGCCCGCGACCGACTCCATGCCTGCGTAGTAGATGTGGCCGTTGCCCGGGGTGTGCGGGTTGTAGGTCGTGAACCGGGTGATCCACTCCCCCGTCAATCCACCGGCGGTGGGCGAGACCTGCAGGCTCGACAGCGACTTGGCGTGCATGGTGATGACCAGTCCGTGCGAGTCCTGCGAGATCTTCGCGCCGGTGAGGTCGAGGTTGGCGCCGGCCGGCGTGCTCTGCGCGTTGGCGTTGTAGTAGTCGTCGCCGGTGGCGTCCGTCACCGCGTTGTACGGCGCCCCCGCGCCCTTGCCCGGCCCGGTGATGGTGCCCGCGACGAGGCTGGGGCCCCCGATCTGCTTCACGATGACGACGGGGCCGTTCTCGGCCACCGCGCCGGTCGGGCCGACGGTGTAGGTGTTGGAGGTGTCATCGACGAAGGCGAGGACGAGCGCGCCCTTGGCGTCGTGGTTGACCTCGAGGTAGTCACCGAGGCTGCGGTCACCCATCGACACCGTGCAGGTCGTGCCCGCGGTGCAGATCGGGCCGTACTTGATCGGGTGCTCGGAGACCGTCGTCACGGTCCACTTCGGGTGTGCGGACAGTGCGTTGAGGCTCTCGCCGACCTGCACGCTGATCTCGGCGTGCGCCAGGTCGTCGAGCATGTAGCCGCCCTTCTCGTTGGTCTCGTTCGCGTGGTACCACGCGACCGCGACCCGGCCGGACGAACCGGCGGTCACCCACGAGAAGGCGTCTGAGCCGCCGGGCTTGCTCGCGAGCTGCGGCTTGCCCCAGTGGATGCCGTCGCGCGAAGCGACGACGTAGGTCTTGTAGGCGCTCGACGCCCGGCCGCCGGTGATCTGCTGGGAGGAGAAGGCGACGTAGAAGTGACCGGCCGAGTCCTCGGCGATGGTGGCGAAGTTTGCCGCACCGCACATGCCGGGCGAGCTGCTGTTCTTGTCGGCGCACAGAGAGGCGTTGACGACGTAGTGCTTCCACGTCGCCGACATGACGCCTCCACCCATGTCGGTGAGGTGACCGCGGCTGACGATGACCTTGTTGCCGTCGGAGCTCGTGTGCGCGATCAGCAGGTCGCCGTTCTTCGCGAGCACCTGGTTGCCAGGGATGCCCTCGTCGTCGGTCACGCAGTTGAGCGAGCCGCCGCCGTAGCAGTCCGGGTCGAGGTGACCCTGGGCAAGCCGGCCGTTGACGACGGGCTGGAAGTTCACCCCGTCGTGGCTCACGACCTCGACGAGCTGGTTGGAGGGGTAGTCACCCTGCACGTCGGCGCCGGCGAGAACGCCGTCGTACTCCTCGTAGATCGCGAAGTCCGGGTCACCGAGGTTGCCGTGGACGGCGTACCACATGCGGTCGACCGGGGAGTTCGGCACAGAGGCGCACTGCGTGTTGAACGTCGCGCCGTGGTCGGTGCTGACGCTGTTGGACAGGTTGGTGAGGTTCTGCAGGTCGGAGAAGAAGATGTCGCCCTTCTTGTCGAGGGCGAACTCCGTGTCGCCGCCGCCCTGCGGGCAG
>DASSEX010000089.1:0-36440 GCA_035695045.1 Mycobacteriales bacterium
ACAGCAGCCACACCGTGACCGCGGCCTTCGCTGCGCAGATGCCCGCCCACAACAGTGTCAGGCGCGCGAACAGCTTGCGCACCCGCGGTAGCGCGGCCACATCGTGAGTCATCGGGTAGAACTCCGCAGCGAGCCGAGCTACTGCCGGCCGCGCCGTCGCGAGGGACACCAGGAACGCGGCCGCGACCAAGGCATCACCTGCCGCCGGCTGCAGAAAGTAGACGAGGGTGCTGCCCGTCGCGAACGCCACGACCGTCTTTCCGGTCAACCCCGCAGCGGTCAGCCACAGCAACATCGACATCGGCTGCCCCGTGGCCAGCCGATAGCCCACGGTCGCGTAGCACCACAGCAGCGCGGCAATCAACGCCGTCCACAGGTTGGCGGTGAGCAGACAGGCGTAGAACAACGCCGCCGGCACGAGCGCGGAGAAGAGCAGATTCAGCGCCAGATGTCGGATGACAGCGCGCAGCTGGGGGCGAGCCGGTACCGCTGCCGTACGTCGTGCCGGCGCCAGGACGTTGGTCTGCGGCGCCGACACTCTCATGATCAGACCGGACGGACGTTGGCGGCCTGCGGGCCCTTCTGACCTTGGGTCACATCGAACTCGACCCGTTGACTCTCATTGAGGCTGCGGTAGCCCTCGGCGGCGATCGAGGAGTGATGGACGAACACGTCGGCGCCGCCGCCGTCCTGCTCGATGAAACCGAAACCCTTCTCGGCGTTGAACCACTTGACCGTGCCTTGCACCATGCGAACTTCCCTCCGGGAACGCCGGTCCGCACCATGCGAACCGTGGCCACGCGGAGCAAACGCTCGCCAACACACATCAGTCGCGGCAAACGAAAGCGCCCGCTGTCGACATCCCGCGGGCGCTCGAAAACGGACGAGAAATGCAAACTGGAACCAGGCTGACCGTAACACCCTTCCCGGGTGACGGCCAGCCCCCGACGCCGCCGACGCAAGTTCGGTCAGCTGGTGTATGTGCCATCGGCGCACGAGCCGGTGGCGCTTGATAGGAGACACGTACGGGCGACGCGTCGGCAGCTCGATTCACCTCAGCCAGCGCCGTCTGCCTGCGGCTGACGCTGAGCCGCCATGTACGCCTCGAACCTCGCCCGGCCCTCGTCGTAGCGCTCGCGCATCAGATGCGTGTACACCCGAGCGGTCATCGCCGGATCCTTGTGCCCGAGCCGCTGTTGCACCTCGAAGAGCTCGCTCAATCCCACGCCCTTGCAGATGCGTAACATATTTGCTACGCTCCTTCGCATGGCGACCACAGCTGCCCGAAAGCCCGAGGCCGGCATGGGGGCCTTCTGGGATGACCTTGCGCGTGACTTGCAGGATCCGGAGTTCCTTCGCGACTACGTGGTCGAGTCCGTGCGGATCGCCACTATCGACTCGGTCGTGAACGAGCTGGACGAGGCGCGCGAGGCGGCTGGCCTGTCCAAGGCCGACCTCGCTCGTGCCATCAGTGCCGAGCCGGCAGTCATCCGCCGGTTGTTCTCGGCGACCGGGGTCAACCCCACGCTCGGGACGTTGGCGGAGGTAGCTGCGGCGCTGGGCATGCGAGTCACGTTGGAGCCCCTGCCGGCGCCGGAACGCAAGAGCGTGACCGAGCCTCTGCTCGAAGGTCACGCGGCTGACACCAAGCAGCTCGCCCGGCACCTGTCGAAGCTGCGGACAACTCGGCGGCGCCAACCGATGCCGGTCTGATCAGACGATCGAGCGAGGGTTGCGGCTGCGGTACTCCTCACCAAGGGCGTTCACACCGGCGTAGTCAGCGGCTGAGAACGTCGTGCGAAAGGGTTTGCCCAACCCGGTGACCACGACGAGCAAAGGCTTGTCGCGACCTATGGCGTCGTAGTCGAGCAGGCAGAACAGCCGGTAGTGATGGCGGCCCGGGCCGTCGACGCGGACCTCGTACCAGCCGGTCATGGCGCCCTTCATCGCCTCCCAGTAGCCGCCGCCGGCGAACCGCTTCGGCGGCGCGGTCGCGACGGCGACGAGCACGGCGCGGAACTTCGCCCGGACGCCGGTGGGGCACGCATCGAGAAACTCTCGGCCCGGGCAAGCCTGAGACGGGTCGTCGGACTTGTGGCGTCGGAAGTAGACGACGTCGTGTGAGTCGTCCGGTGACGGTCCCGTTCGAAGCGGCGCCGGCAGGCGAGAGCGGCGCGTCGGTGCCTTCTTGCGCCGGTCAGGTGTCACGGCAGCCGAGCGTAAGGCGGCGCTCCGACAGGTCCGCCTGCCTCAACCACCGGTTTCCGCTCCCGGCTGCCGCTTGGCCGCCATGTAGGCCTCGAGCCGGTCCCGTCCCTCGTCGAAGCGTTCGCGCATTAGGTGCGTGTAGACCCGGGCGGTCAGGGTCGGGTCTTTGTGCCCGAGACGCTGCTGCACCTCGAACAGGGTCAGCCCGGCGTCGAACATCAGCGATGCCGCGGTGTGCCGCAGGGTCAACCAGGTCACGCGCCGGCCGGTCAACCCGGCTCGCGGCAGCGCGTGGCGCATCTCGCGGGTGAAGTTGGACCGCAGCGGGTGGGTGCCGCGGTTGGTGGTGAACAGGAACGCCTCCCGATCAGTCGGGTCGGGCACGTAGCGGGCGATGTGCTCGGCGAGGGCGTCGATCACCGGCTGCGGCGCCGGCAGGGTCCGCCAGTCGTCAGTCTTCGACCCGCGCTCGGTGAACGTCTCCGACCCTGTCTGGTTCACCACCAGCCGCCCGAACGTGACCTCACGGCGGAGCATGTCCAGATCGCAGATCCGCACGCCGATCGCCTCGTTCCACCGCGGCCCCAACCACGCGCCCATGAAGACGAGCGCCGAGTAGCGGCCGTTGGTCCGTAGCGAGGAGTACTTCTCCCCCACATCCGCCAGCGCAGCGACGAGCCGGTCGACCTCGGCTGCGGTGAGGACGTCGTCGAAGGTCTTGCGGATCTCCGGCTTCTTCGGCAGCACGATGTCAATACACGGGTCGACGATCACCCGGTCCTTCACCGCCCGACGCAGCGGCCCGCGCAAGATCGAATAGCACTGCCGGACCGACCAGGGCCCCATCTTCTTCGACAAGATCGCGATCCAGTCGTCGATGTCCGACGGGCGGATATCCCCGATCCGCCAAGCACCCCAGTACGGCAGCACATGCCGCTTCGCCCGGCCGTCGTCGGTGTACTGCTTCGACCGGGAGATCTGCCGGGCCGCTGCCCACCGCTCGTAGTACTCGGCGAACGTCACCGCGCGCTGCTCCGGGCCGACGTACTCCCGCCAGCGCAGCTGCCGCTCCACCGCCGCGAGTCGCTCGGTCGCCTCCCGCGGAGGCTTACGCGTCTGCTCGCCCGGGAACCGCTCGACCCGCTGCCGCCCGGCCGGGTCCCGGTAGCGCAGCTCCCAGCCGCCCCGACGCCATGCCAGTGATGCCATGATCCGCTCCGTCTCTTCCAACCGTTTTCCAACAGACGGAGCGATTGCCCCGCTCACCGGCCGCGACCGAGCAGTGATCGCTCAGTCACAGCGGAAGCGGCAAAACCGCAGGTCAACCGCTCCTTACGGTTGACCTTCCTGCTCGCAGTTGCCCTGGCAGTTGCCCCCAGAGTTGCCCCTCAGGGGGACTCCGGAGGCGGGAGCGCAGGTTCGAATCCTGCCGGGGGCACCGAACGGCCGCCTCAGCGGGCCGGGGCGATCTCCGGCAGCACGGTCGCCGTTGGACGGGTCCCGCAGAGTCTGAGCGAGCATCGTCAGCAGTCCTCGATGTCGCGGCGAGTGACGCGGGCTCGCCACCGCGTCGGACCGTCTTCTTCGTAGACCCACACCTGAGCGTTGTGATCACTTGCGCACTGGCGCCGCCACAGTGGGTGCAGGTCGGTGCTCGCCTCGAGGCGCACGTCGTCACCTGGACGCATCCAGGCGAGTCGCTGCCGAACGAGGGCGTCTCGGTGTTCCGCGGGCAAGGCGTCCAGGTCGACCACGTCACTGAACAGCAACGGCAGGGACCAGTCCTGCAGGTCCGCCTGAGTCGTGTCGCCGACGGGGTCGGTGAGCCAGCTCTCCTCGCGTCGGACGTGCCGCTCAAGCCGCTCGACGAGCGCCCCGGTGGCCATCGCGATCAGCCGCCTGGTGCGACTTCCCTCGATGTTGTCGACGTCCGCGCGTAGCCGCTCGTGGTCGGCAATGAGCACCTGCAACAGGTGGTCGTCGCGGAGCCGGGCTGCGGGCAGCTGCCGCTCCTCGTTGTTCAGGTAGGGCAGCAGCCGGTAGTGCAGGAACTCGAGCATCGCGTCGTACGCCGGTGTCAGCCGCCGGCGGAAACGGGCCGCGTCACCGAGGTCCTCGGCGTAAGCGCAGGTCTGCCACAGCAGGACGCTGTGCTCGTCGCTGATCGGGGCCGTGGGGGCGAGGGCGGGGGTCATGGCGTCACGCCGCCCTCGACGCGGCCGCTGCCTGCTCGTTCACGGGATGTGTCACGACCGGGACAGCCGGCGCGTCGACGCCGGCCTGCAGATCGATGCCGATCCGCTGCCGGCGACCGTCGTCGGGTGGTTGGTTTCCGAAGTCGAGGCCGGGGATGTGCGGCCGGTTCGCGGCGTAGTCGGCTACGCGAACCGTGGTCGGCACGTGAACGCCGAGGTCGTCGAGGCTGGCGCGACGCAGCCACACGGCGACCTGGCTCAACCGGGCGAGCTCAGCCGACCAGGTCGCGACATCGGCCGGGACCGAGCGCGTCACCTTTGGCCGCCGGCGCAGCCGACGGTGCGGGCCGGACGGCTGGCCGACGAGTAGCTGGAGCACCTCCGCAGCGGTGTCCGTCGCTCCGCGGACGGCGGCGTTCAGCTCCGACGACGCCGTCCTGGCTGCCGCCGGCGCGTGGCAGCCGACCTCTATCTCACGAATCCGTCGGTACGCCTGGTCGACTCGCGCCCGTTCAACCCCGTATCTGGTCTGCAGCTCGGTGAGCTCACGTCGCGTGGCTTCCCGGTCCGTACTGTGCTGGCGCATGGCGCCCATCTCCTTCGGGCCCATAGAAACAATATACTTTGTTTATACTGCGCGAGTGCCGACCGCACAAGGCCCGTTCAGGTCCAGCGAGATTCGCTCCGCCGAGGCGGGACGTCAGCCGTGGCGGGCCTCGTTTCTGACAAGAAAGTCGTCAGAAACGCTCGGACCAGCCTCTATGCGGTCCTCCATCGGCAGGCTCGTCACACTCGGTCGCGAGTGCGTCGCGTTCCGCAGCGAACGCTCGACGCTCCACGCGAGAGAGCTCGCTCGGCATGGTTGCTTGCAGACGCTCGGCCAGATCGGCGTCGGCCAGATCCAGCGCGCTGCCGCCTCATCGAGGTCGCGCCGCGACACATGCGACGAGGACGACGGGGAACTAACCGTCGACGTGACTCTGTCGGAAGAGGGCCTCGAAGCCCTGACCGCTCTGGCCGGTGTGGCTCTGACGCAGTCGAACCTCGAAGCGGCGCTCGTCGAGATCTGCCGCATCGCTGCGCGTTCTGTCCCTCGCGCCGAGGGTGCGTCGATCACCACGTTCCCGCAGGGGCGGCCCGGCGCGCTCGGTGACTCCGAGTGGGCCCGGACTCTGGACGAGTTGCAGTACGCCGAGCACGAAGGCCCGTGCCTTGACGCCTTCCGCACCGGCAACGCGTTCCGTATCCGCGATCTGGCGGCTGAGCCACGATGGCCGTCGTACGTGCCTCGCGCGGTGCGTCAGGGGGCGCGCAGCATGATGTCGATGCCGCTCAGCGCCGAGGGCAAGGTCATCGGAGCGCTCAACGTCTACTCGAAGACGCCGGACGCGTTCGACACCGAAGCGGCCTCCGTCGCAGACATCCTCGCTGCGCACGCCGGGCTCGCCTGCCAGGTGAGCACTGCCTACTTCGGCCACCGCACGCTCGCAGAACAGCTCTCGGAGGCCTTGCAGTCGCGCGCCGTCATCGAACAGGCCAAGGGCATCATCATGGCCACCGACGGGTGCGACGCCGAGGTCGCGTTCAAGATGCTCGTCCGGCAGTCGCAGAGTTCACAGAAGAAGCTCCGTGCCGTCGCGGCGGAGATCGTCGAGCGGGTCTCCAGGCCCACCTGACGCCCTCCGGCCGATCCGGCCGAAACCGGACATACAGCGCAACCTCCGTTGCCGCACTTCTCGGCGCTCGCCACGATGCCGCTGCCCCGACCGGGGGTGGCCATCTCGCCGGGACACCGATCGGTGTCCGCGGCACTCGCACGAGAGGACTGTCTGTGGGCAACAAGCGTTTCATCATCGGGGGGCTTGCGGCGGGCGTCGTCGCCCTCGCCGTCATGCCGGCTGTCGCCGACTCCTACGTCGGCCCGACGGGTGTCGTCTCGCAGTGCGCCGACGCGCCGCTCGTCGTCACCGGCGTCTCCGAGGTCGACAGCACCTTCGCCGCCGTCACGAGCCCGGCCGCGTTCGGCGTCGGCGGCGAGTGCCTCAAGGACCCCGCCAACGCGGTCAGCGTGACCGTCGACGTGAAGGACTCCGACGGCACGACCGAGCTGCCGTACCAGGTGTCGTTCCAGAAGGCGGACGGCTACACGAGCGAGACCGACGCGTCCGGCAACGCGGTCTACCACGACGGATGCGGCTCGCAGCAGTTCACGATCCCGGCCGGGTTCGAGGGCGGCTACGTCTACGTCTTCGCGAACGCCGGACAGGCGTGCCCGACGTCGAACACGTCGACCGGTGGCGACATCACCGCGACCTGGGGCTACCCCGCCCCCTGACGTCGCGCTGGTTCTGCACAGAGGCGGGCCCCGGTCCTGGTGACCGGGGCCTCGCCGTGTCCGGAGGGGATGCCGTCGTTGGCGAACCCGTGGGGCTGAGCAATCATGGGGCCGTGACGACCGCCGGCTACAGCGGCACACCACTGCACCGAAAGATCGGTGTGAAGCCGGGCTCGCGGGTGCTCCTGTCGGCGGCGCCGCCCGGGTTCGAGCTGGACCACGTCCCGCCCGACGCTGTCGTCCACACCCGCGCCGCGGGATCTCCGTACGACGTGATCGTCGCCTTCTGCCCGGACCGTGCGCGCCTCGAGCGGCGGTTCGGGCCGCTGAGCGAGCGGCTGACGACGTCCGGCGCGCTCTGGGTCGCCTGGCCGAAGCGTGCGAGCGGAGTCGACAGCGATCTCGACGAGAACGTCGTGCGCGACGCCGGACTCGCCTCGGGTCTCGTGGATGTGAAGGTCATCGCCGTCGACGAGACGTGGTCCGCACTCAAGTTCGTCCGCCGTCTGCGCGACCGGTGAGCCGGCCGACCGGCGAAGACGCCGCACTCGACTGGCTGCTCCCCGCGGACATGCGGCCCCGAACGTCGGGCAACCTGGTCCGCCCACTGGTCCACGGCGCAACGTACTTCCGTCGTCTCTGCGAGGTCGTCGGCGCCACGCAACGGGGTGACCGCATCTACTTCACCGACTGGCGGGGAGATGCCGACCAGCTGCTCGTCGACGGCGGCCCGAGAGTCGAAGAGCTCCTGTGCAACGCCGCGAGGCGCGGCGTCGAGGTGCGCGGGCTCCTCTGGCGATCGCACAGCGACAAGGTCACCTTCAGCGCTCAGGAGAACCAGCGGCTCGGCCGCGACCTGAACGAGGCGGGCGGCGAAGCGCTCCTCGACCAGCGGGTCCGGCGCGGCGGCTCCCACCACCAGAAGCTGGTCGTCGTGCGTCATCCCGGGCGGCCGGAGTCCGACGTCGCCTTCGTCGGCGGCATCGACCTCTGCCACGGACGGCGAGACGACGAGCGGCATCTCGGCGACCCGCAGCAGCAGCCCATGGACGAGAGGTACGGCGACCGCGCTCCGTGGCACGACGCGATGGTGGAGATCCACGGGCCCGCCGTCTGCGACGTGCTCGAGACGTTCCTCGAGCGGTGGAACGACCCGACACCGCTGGACCGCAGGACGCCGTACCGGATGGCGCTGCAGCGGGCGGCGCACATGCCCCGGCGACCGCAGCCGCCGTCCGACCCGCTGGACCCGCCGCCACCCGCCGGGCCGCACACGGTGCAGATCCTCCGGACCTACGGCACCAAGCGACCGCACTACCCCTTTGCACCCGGCGGTGAGCGGACGATCGCGCTCGCCTACGCCCGCGCGTTCGAGCGTGCGCGCTCGTTCATCTATGTCGAGGACCAGTACCTGTGGTCGGAGCTAATCGCCGGTGCGCTTGCTGAGGCGCTGTGCCGCGAACCCGCGCTGCGCGCCATCGTCGTCGTCCCCCGCTATCCGGATGCCGACAGCCGGTTCTCGGGTCCGCCGAACCGGTTGGGTCAGCTGCGCGCCATGGCGGTGCTCGCCGAGGCGGGCGGCGACCGGGTCGGCGTCTACGACATCGAGAACGCCGCCGGCACGCCGATCTACGTGCACGCCAAGCTGTGTGTCGTCGACGACCTCTGGATGACCTGCGGCTCGGACAACTTCAACCGGCGCTCGTGGACGCACGACTCGGAGATCACGTGCGCGGTCGTCGACGGCACGCGGGACGACCGGTCGCCGCAGGACGTCGCCGGCGATGGTCTCGGCGCCCGTCGCCTGCCGCGCGACCTTCGGTTGCAGCTGTGGGCGGAGCACCTCGGTGTGGGGGCGGACGACGCCCGGCTGCTCGACCCCGTGGACGGGTTCGAGCTCTGGCGCCGGACCGCCGAGGATCTGGAGCGCTGGCACGCAGGCGGTTCGCGCGGTCCGCGTCCCCCCGGCCAGGCAAGGCCGCACGAGCCGGACCCGGTGGGACGGCGTGCCAGGTTGTGGGCAACCCCGCTTTACCGGTTAGTCTTCGATCCGGACGGCCGACCGTTCCGACACCGCGGTCGCCCGATCACCGGCCCGAAGGGTTCAGGCTGAGCGTGAAGAAGCCGATGCACTGACCATGGCGACCGACCCGGGCGGAGCCTTTTCACGTGCCGATGAGCTGACCAAGGTCATCCGGCCGGCTGCCGTCGTGCCCGAGTCCAGCGCGACGGCCATCATGGCCCAGCTCACCTCGCGCGACGTCTCGCGCGGTGGCGTCTGGAACGTGAGCACCACCCTCTGGCAGCGCTACAGCGGCCCCTGGGACGGCATCGGCGGGACCACCGGCTCGGCCGTCCTGATCGGTTCGATCGCCGTGGCCTACGAGACGCCGGTTCGCAACCACATCACGATCTACCGCGTCACCATCACCGAAGCGGGCCGGGATCTGGGCTGGACCGTCGAGTCGGTGTGTGACGAGGCGCTCGGCTACGGCGGTCTGACGCTCGACGTCTGCCCGCGCGCCGAACTGATGTCGCCGCCCACTCGCGATCCGTTCAGGGCGCGTCGCGGCCTCTGACCCCCTCCGTCCCCTGGGCGTAGCCTGAGCGATCGTGACGGTGGAGTCGGGAACAGGACGGTCCGGGTCAGGTTCGAGCGGCGGCGCGCAGCGCGATGCGTTCGCCGGCTTCGGAGCCAACGAGTGGCTCGTCTACGAGATGTACCAGCAGTACTTGAAGGACCCCGAGTCCGTCGACAAGGCCTGGTGGGACTTCTTCGCGGACTACCAGCCGGCCGACGCCCAAGCCGGCTCCGCCACCGCCACCACCCCCACCTCCACCAACGGCTCGACATCACCCCGTTCCGCCGAGTCCACCACCCGGACGTCGTCCGGCGACTCGGCCACGGCTCACGCCCCGACCCCCGCGCCGTCCCAGGACAAAGACGCTGAAAAGGGGGGCACGAAGCCTGCTGAGGCGAAGGCCCCCGCCGCGGGCGGGTCGGCGACTCGCGGCAGCGGCGTTGGGGCCAACGGGGCGAGCGAGCGCAGCGAGCGAGAGAGTGCGCCCCAGCCGCAGAGCGAGTCGCCCTCCCGCACGCCCCTGAGGGGCGCTGCTGCGCGCGTTGTGACCAACATGGAAGCGAGCCTGACCGTTCCGACGGCGACGAGCGTCAGGGCGATCCCGGCCAAGCTGCTGATCGACAACCGGGTGGTCATCAACAACCACTTGCGCCGCGGCCGCGGGGGCAAGGTCTCCTTCACGCACATCATCGGCTTCGCACTGGTCCGCGCCCTCGCCGAGTTCCCGGTGATGAACCGCGCGTTCTCACCCGCCGATGGCAAGCCGGCCGTCACGTCGCCGGACCACGTCAACCTCGGCCTGGCGATCGACCTCGCCAAGGACGACGGCTCGCGGTCCCTCGTCGTGCCGAACATCAAGAACGCCGACACCCTCGACTTCTCCCGGTTCTGGGCGGCGTACGAGGACCTGATCCGCAAAGCGCGCACCGGCAAGCTCACGGCCGACGACTTCGCCGGGACGACGATCAGCCTGACCAACCCCGGCACGATCGGCACGGTGCACTCGGTGCCGCGACTGATGGCCGGGCAGGGCGCGATCATCGGCGTCGGCGCGATGGAGTACCCCGCCGAGTACCAGGGCGCGGCCGAGGACACGCTGGCGCGGCTTGCGGTGAGCAAGGTGATGACGCTCACGTCCACCTACGACCACCGGATCATCCAGGGCGCCGAGTCCGGTGACTTCCTGCGCCGGATGCACGCGCTGCTGCTCGGCGACGACGGCTTCTACGACGAGATCTTCCGCTCGCTCCGGATCCCCTACGAGCCGGTCAGATGGGTCACCGACATCGCGGTCAGCCACGACGAGGAAGTCGGCAAGCCGGCCCGCGTCCTCGAGCTGATCCACGCCTACCGCGTGCGCGGACACCTGATGGCGGACACCAACCCGCTCGAGTTCGAGCTGCGTCGCCACCCCGACCTCGACGTCGTCAGTCACGGGCTCACCTTGTGGGACCTCGACCGCGAGTTCCCCACCGGCGGCTTCGGCGGCAAGCAGCTGATGAAGCTGCGCGAGGTGCTGGGCGTCCTCCGCGACTCCTACTGCCGAACCGTCGGCATCGAGTACATGCACATCCAGGACCCAGAACAGCGCCGCTGGATCCAGGACCGCGTCGAGCGCCACCACGAGTCGCCCCCGCGCGAGGAGCAGCTGCGCATCCTCGGCAAGCTCAACCAGGCCGAGGCGTTCGAGACCTTCCTGCAGACGAAGTACGTCGGCCAGAAGCGCTTCTCGCTCGAAGGTGGCGAGTCGGTCATCCCTCTGCTCGACGCCGTGGTCTCCGAGGCTGCGCACGACGACATGGACGAGGTCGTCATCGGCATGGCGCACCGCGGCCGGCTCAACGTGCTCACCAACATCGTCGGCAAGTCCTACACGCAGGTGTTCCGGGAGTTCGAGGGCAACCTCGACCCGCGCACCGCTCACGGCTCCGGTGATGTGAAGTACCACCTCGGCGCGGAGGGCGAGTACACCGCGATCGACGGCGAGCGCATCGCCGTGTCGCTGACCTCGAACCCCTCGCACCTGGAGGCCGTCGACCCGGTGCTCGAAGGCATCGCGCGAGCCAAGCAGGACGTCATCAACCGTGGCGCGACCGGCTTCACCGTCCTGCCGGTCCTCATCCACGGCGATGCGGCCTTCGCCGGTCAGGGTGTCGTCGCGGAGACGCTCAACCTGTCGCAGCTGCGCGGCTACCGCACCGGCGGCAGCGTGCACGTCGTCATCAACAACCAGGTCGGCTTCACGACGTCGCCGACCTCCGCCCGGTCGTCCGTCTACTCGACGGACGTCGCGCGGATGATCCAGGCGCCGATCTTCCACGTGAACGGCGACGACCCCGAGGCCGTCGTACGCGTCGCCCGGCTGGCCTACGAGTTCCGGCAGACGTTCAAGAAGGACGTCGTCATCGACATGCTCTGCTACCGCCGCCGCGGGCACAGCGAGGTCGACGAGCCGTCGTTCACACAGCCGGTGATGTACGACCTCATCGACGCGAAGCGCAGCGTCCGCAAGATCTACACCGAGTCCCTGATCGGTCGCGGCGACATCACCGTCGACGAAGCCGAAGCCGCCCTGCGCGACTACCAGGAGCAGCTGGAGCGGGTCTTTGCGGAGACCCGCGACGTCTCGACAGCCGCGCCCGAGGCAGAGCGCGAACCCCGGCCCGAGCCACAGGCCGTGGAGTCCGCGATCACCGCGGAGGTGCTGAAGCGGATCGGCGAGTCGCAGATCAACCTTCCGGACGGGTTCACCGTGCATCCGCGGCTGCTCCCGCAGCTGCAGAAGCGCGCACAGATGGTGAGCGACGGCGGCATCGACTGGGCGATGGGCGAGACCCTCGCGTTCGGCTCGCTGCTCATCGAAGGAACTCCGATCCGGCTCGCCGGCCAGGACTCACGTCGCGGCACGTTCGGCCAGCGGCATGCAGTGCTCGTCGACCGCCGCACCGCCGAGGAGTACACGCCGTTGACGCACCTGTCCGAGGAACAGGCGCCGTTCTACGTCTACGACTCGCTGCTGTCCGAGTACGCCGCAATGGGCTTCGAGTACGGCTACTCGGTCGCGCGCCCGGAGGCGTTGGTCCTCTGGGAGGCGCAGTTCGGCGACTTCGCCAACGGCGCGCAGTCGATCGTCGACGAGTTCATCTCCGCCGGCGAGGCAAAGTGGGGTCAGCGGTCGTCCGTCGTCCTGCTGCTGCCGCATGGCTACGAAGGCCAGGGGCCGGACCACTCATCGGCTCGGATCGAGCGTTACCTCGCCTTGTCCGCCGAGGACAACTGGCGGGTGGCCCTCCCTTCCACGCCGGCCAACTACTTCCATCTGCTCCGCTCGCAGGCACTGTCCGGCCGGTGCAAGCCGCTGGTCGTGTTCACGCCGAAGTCGATGCTGCGCCTGCGCGCGGCGACCTCGAAGCCGGACGACTTCACCAGCGGCACCTGGCAGCCGGTCATCGGCGACGCCAACGTCGACGCCGCCGGCGTGACCAAGGTCATCCTGTGCACCGGCAAGGTCTGCTACGACCTCGCCAAGCAGCGCGACGCGCGCGATGTCGGCGACGCCGCGATCGTGCGGCTCGAGCAGCTCTACCCGCTCCCCGTCGACGAGCTGACCGAGGTCCTGGCGACGTACCCGTCGGCCAAGGACATCGTGTGGTTGCAGGAGGAGCCCGCCAACCAGGGCGCGTGGCCCTTCGTCGCGCTGAACCTGCCGGAGCACCTGCAAGACGGCCGAACCCTGCGTCGCGTCTCTCGTCCGGCATCTGCCTCCCCCGCTGCGGGGTCGCACATGATGCACGAGGCCGAGCAGTCATCGTTGTTCGACACTGTCTTCGGCTGATCGGTTCGCAGGTTCCTGTTCCGGAGGAGGACGTGTACTTCACCGACCGCGGCATCGAGGAGCTCCAGTCGCGTCGCGGCGAGGAGACCGTGACGCTGAGCTGGCTCGCCGACAGGCTGCAGACCTTCGTCGACCTGAACCCGGAGTTCGAGACCGCGGTCGATCGGCTGGCGACCTGGCTCGCGCGCCTCGATGACGAGGACTGAGCACTGTCCAACTGACCGGCGCCGCACTACTTGCTTGGCTGCGGCACCTTGCAGTCGTGCACCTTGGGGTTGACGCCGACGTAGTTCAACGGGCCGGCAAGCACGGTCAGCACGACGGTGCCGGCCTTCGCGCAGCTGGCGTTGTTGTGCTTGAAGTAGTCACGCTGCCACGCGGCGATCGCGCCGATGGCGAGCCAGATGACGAGCAAGAGCGAACCGATACGCACCGCGACCTCCGCAGGACTGGGTCACCTCGTTGTGCCCCGTCTGTGGCCCGAGTGAACGCGGTCAGCGCCGGATGAAGAGCACGTGCCAGAGCGAGCCGCCGAGGTCAACGGCGTACATCTCGCCGCCGTCGGCTTCGCCGAAACCGGCAAGGTTGCCGCGGAAGGTAGCGACGAGTGCACGCGGATAGCCCCCTGCCGAAGTCCGACCGAGCGCCCACGTCTCGCCGCTTGCGTAGTCGGCGAAGACATAGAGCCCGTGGGCGAACGGGTAGCTGGGCCCGTGGTACGCGAAGCCGCCGATGACGGCTTCCCGGTTGTTGGAGTGGTCGTAGACCGAGACCGGGTTGCGCATCGTCCGCCCCGGACAGCGCGAGCTGTTGTAGGTGGCGAGGCCCTCGCGACACGACCAGCCGAAGTCGATGCCACCGTGAGCGCCGACGTGGTCGACCTCTTCCCACCTGTCCTGGCCGACGTCACCGATCCACAACGAGCCGTCCGAACGGTCGATGGAAGCCCGCCACGGGTTACGCAGCCCCCAGTCGAACACCAGTCGCTTGTTGAAGCTCTTGGCGCGCGGGAACGGGTTGGTGGACGGGATGCAGTAGTGCCTGCCTCCACAGGAATGGTCGACGTCGATGCGCAGCACCTTGCCGGACAACGAGGTGAGCCGTTCGGCGTTGCCGTACGGGTCACCCGCGCCACCTCCGTCGCCGGTCGTGATGAAGAGGTAGCCGCTGCGGCCGAACATCAGCTGGCCGCCGTTGTGGTTGGTCTGGTTGGGGTGCGCCACCGCGAAGAGCTTGACCTCGGTCGACCGCGCCAGCGTCTTCGCGGAAGCGCTGCTCGCCTTGAAACGGGACACCTGCAGCGCGCCGTCACTACGGGTGTAGGCCGCGAAGACGAACGGATGGGAGGTGAACCCGGGATGGAACGCGATGGACAGGAAGCCCTGCTCTCCGCCGCTCAGAACCTCCGACGTGATGTTGAGGTACGCCGTCGACTGCACGACGCCGCTCTTGACGACCCGGACGGTGCCGCCCTGCTCCACGACGAACAGGCGATGTGAACCGTCCCGGGCCGAGGCGACGTAGACGGGGCTGCGGAGGCCTCCGACCACCTTGTGGAAGCTGACGCGCACGTTGGAGGGCGAGATGGTGGCCGTGGTCGTCGCCTCGGACACGGCCGGCCCGACCACGACGCCGGCGACCGCGAGAGCGCTGCAGAACAGAAGCGTGCGGAGGCGCATGGTCGGCTCCGATCTCCCCCGGGACGGATGCCAGCAGAGGGTACGACCAGTCAGAGGGTGAAGACGACCTTGCCGAACAGGTCTCCGTCCGCCATTCGCCGGAATCCCTCGGCAGCCTCCGACAGCGGAAGCTCCGAGTCGATCGCCGGCCGCACACCTGTCGCCACGAGGAAGCTCAGCATCTGCTCGAGCTCGGTCCGGTTGCCCATCGTCGAGCCGAGGACGTCGACCTGGGTGAAGAAGATCCGGGCGAGCTGCGTCTGCACCGTCAGCCCGCTCGTGCCGCCGCAGACGACGACCCGGCCGCCGGGCCTCGTCGAGCGGATCGAGTGGTCCCAGGTCGCCTCTCCCACGCTGTCGATGACCGCGTCCACGCGACCGGGAAGTCGAGCGCCCGACTCGAAGGCGGCATGCGCGCCGAGGTCGAGCGCGCGCTTGCGCTTCTCCTCATTTCGGCTGGTGGCCCAGACCTGGAGCCCTGCCGCGTGCGCCAACGCGATCGCCGCTGTCGCGACACCTCCGCCCGCGCCCTGCACCAGGACGGTGTCGCCAGGCTTCGCGCCGGATCGGGAGAAGAGCATCTTGTACGCCGTCAGCCAGGCAGTGGGCAGGCACGCTGCCTCGGCGAAGGACAGCTCCGCCGGCTTCGGCACCAGGTTGCGGCGCGGCACAGCGACCTTCTCCGCGAACGTCCCGGGATGGCGCTCCGACAACAGGGACCGACGCGGGTCGTAGGTCTCGTCGCCCCGTCCCGCATCCGGGTCACCGATCACCGAGTGCACGACGACCTCGTTGCCTTCTTCGTCGATCCCCGCCGCGTCGCCGCCGAGGATCATCGGCAGCTGGTCTGCGGCGAGGGCCTGCCCGCGCAAGGCCCACAGGTCGTGGTGGTTGAGCGACGCGGCCTTCACCGTGACGGTCACCCATCCGTCGGGAACCGTGGGATCCGGCTGCTCCCCCACCTCCAGTCCGGACAGCGGATCGTCGGCGGACAGCCTGGCGGCGTAAGCAGCGAGCATGACTCGAACTTAGAGGCGGGCCACACCCTCGCGGCGCGCCGCCTCGGCGACAGCCGCGGCGACAGCCGGTCCGACCCGCTCGTCGAACACGCTCGGAATCACACAGTCATCGCTGAGGTCCGGTCCCACGACGGCCGCGATCGCGTCCGCCGCCGCCAGTTTCATGCCCTCCGTGATCCCGGTGGCCCGGACGTCGAGCGCGCCACGGAAGACGCCCGGGAAGGCCAGCACGTTGTTGATCTGGTTGGGGAAGTCGCTGCGACCGGTAGCCATCACGCGCGCGTACTTGCGGCCGACCTCGGGATGGATCTCCGGGTTCGGGTTGGCGAGCGCGAAGATGATCGCGTCCTTCGCCATCGTCGCGACCGCCTCGTCGGCGACCTTGCCGGACGAGACGCCGATGTAGACGTCGGCGCCGTTGAGCGCCTCCTCGATCGACCCGACCAGGCCGACCTTGTTGGTCAGCCCGGCCATCTCCATCTTGATGGCGGTCATGCCGCTGCGCCCCTCGTGCAGCAGCCCCTTGCTGTCGGCGATCGCCACATCGCCGATACCTGCTTCGAGCAGGATCTTCGTGCACGCGACACCGGCCGCGCCGGCACCACTGACGACGACACGCAGGTCCCCGAGCGTGCGCCCGGTCAGCCGCGCCGCGTTGTTGAGCGCAGCCAGCACCACGATGGCGGTGCCGTGCTGGTCGTCGTGGAAGACCGGGATGTCGAGCCGCTCCTTCAGCCGGTCCTCGATCTCGAAGCATCGCGGAGCGCTGATGTCCTCGAGGTTGATCCCGCCGAAGGCCGGAGCGATGCGAACCACGGTCTCGACGATGTGGTCGACGTCCTTCGAGTCCAGCGCGATCGGCACCGCGTCGACGCCGCCGAACTGCTTGAACAGCAGGGCCTTGCCCTCCATGACCGGAAGCGACGCGGCCGGCCCGATGTCGCCGAGACCGAGCACCGCTGTGCCGTCCGTCACGACGGCGACCGTCGAGCTCTTCCACGTGTAGTCGTGCACGAGCTCGGGCTGGTCGGCGATCGCAAGGCAGACCTCGGCGACGCCGGGCGTGTAGGCGAGCGACAGGTCGTCGCGGTCGCGGAGCGGCACCTTGGAGACGACCTCGATCTTGCCGCCGCGGTGCAGGGCGAAGACGGGGGCCTCGAAATCAGGGGCGGACATCGGCAGGCTCTCCACAGCCACGACGGAACTCCAGAAGATCGTGCAGGTGGCGGAGCCGGTCGGGCCCTCGGTGATGGCGTCGGGGGTCACCCGAAGATGTACCAAATCTTGACACAGCAGTTTCGCGGCGGATCGGGCCGCCCCTGGCAAGATGTCGCTCACGACAACCGCCGGAGGTCTTCGACGTGAACCGCTCTTCCCGCTCAGGCGTGTACGCCGCCGCCCTCATCTGCACGCTGACCCTCGTCGCCGCCTGCGGCAGCAGCTCGTCCGGCGGTAAACAGACCATCCAGACGAAATCGTCCGTCGACGCGGCTGCCGCCGCCAAGGTGCCGAGCGGCCTGAAGAGCGCCGGCACCCTCAAGGTCGCGACCGACGCCTCCTATGCCCCCAACGAGTTCTTCGCCTCGGACAACAAGACCATCCAGGGCATGGACGTCGACCTCGGTCACGCCATCGGCGGCGTGCTGGGCCTCAAGTTCCAGTTCGTCAACGTGAGCTTCGACAGCATCATCCCCAACCTCGGCTCTCGCTACGACCTGGGCATGTCGTCCTTCACGGACAACAAGGACCGCGAGAAGGTCGTCGACATGGTCGACTACTTCACCGCCGGCACCTCCTTCCTCGCGAAGAAGGGGTCGTCGCTCAATCCCTCGAGCGTCGCCGACCTGTGCGGAAAGACGGCCGCTGTCGAGAAGGGCACGACCCAGCTCGACGACCTCAACGCACAGAAGAAGAAGTGCAAGCTGAACGTGCTCGCGTTCCCCGACCAGAACGGCGCGAACCTCGCGCTGCAGTCCGGCCGCGCTGACGTCGTCCTCGCCGACTCCCCCGTGGCGGCGTACGCGGCGAAGCAGTCGAACGGTCAGTTCGTTCTTGTCGGCAAGCCCTACGGCACAGCTCCCTACGGCATCGCCGTGCCGAAGGACTCGGCACACGCGGGTCTCGCAGACGCCATCTCCATGGCCCTCGCGGACCTCAGCAAGAGCGGCACTTACCAGCAGATTCTGCAGAAGTGGGGCGTCCAAGCCGGAGCGGTGACATCGTTCGGCCTGAACGGGGCAGTCAGCTAGGAGGCGACGATGACCTCGGGGGCGGACACGGCGCGCACCGAGCCGAGCGCCGCCCCCGCTGAGCTTCAGGTCGTTCCCGTCCGGCATCCCGGGCGCTGGGTCGCGGCTGTCGTCGTACTCGTGCTCGGCGCGATGTTCGTGCACTGGCTCATCGCGACGTCGGCGCTGCACTGGCACGTCGTCGGGCACTACGTGTTCGACTCGGCGATCCTCACCGGCGTACGACGTACGATCGTCCTCACCATCATCGCGATGGCGATCGGCGTCGCGCTGGGCATCGTGCTTGCAGTGATGCGGCTGTCACAGAACCCGATCGTCTCCGGCGCGGCATGGCTCTACATCTGGTTCTTCCGCGGCACGCCGGTGCTCGTGCAGCTGCTGTTCTGGTACTTCCTGCCGACGGTCCTGCACTCGGTGTCGCTAGGCGTGCCCTTCGGCCCGTCGTGGTTCCACACCGACCCGAAGACCGTCATCACGCAGTTCAGCGCGGCGATCCTCGGCCTGGGGCTCAACGAAGGCGCCTACATGGCGGAGATCGCCCGCGCCGGCATCCTGTCGGTCGACGAGGGGCAGACGGAGGCCGCACAAGCCCTCGGCATGACCCGGCTCCAGACGATGCGCCGCATCGTCCTCCCGCAGGCGATGCGCGTCATCATTCCGCCGACCGGCAACGAGACGATCTCGATGCTGAAGCTCACGTCACTGGTGTTCGCGATCGGTTACATGGAGCTGCTGACGACCGCACAGGTGATCTACGGCCGCACGTTCCAGACGATCCCGCTGCTCATCACGGTGAGCATCTGGTACCTCTTCATGACCTCCGTGCTCTACATCGGGCAGTACTACCTGGAGCGCTACTTCGCCCGCGGCTCGACCCGCGACCTGCCGCCGACTCCGGTGCAGCGAGTGCGCAGGCGACTCGCCCGCGGAGGCGACCGACGATGACCGAACCGATGGTGCGCGCTGCCGGCGTGCACAAGAACTTCGGCCGGCAGGAAGTCCTCAAGGGCATCGACCTCGAGGTGCAGCGCGGCGAGGTCATGTGCATCATCGGCCCCTCGGGCTCCGGCAAGTCGACGTTCCTGCGCTGCATCAACCACCTCGAGAAGGTCGACGCCGGCAAGCTCTACGTCGACGGGGAGCTCGTCGGCTACGAACAACGCGGCGACAAGCTCTTCGAGCTGCGCGACAACGAGGTCGCGCGCAAACGCGCGGAGATCGGCATGGTCTTCCAGCGGTTCAACCTCTTCCCGCACATGACGGCGCTGGAGAACGTCACCGAAGCGCCGGTGTGTGTCCGAGGTCTGGAGAAGAAGGCGGCGAACGAACGCGGCCGCCAGCTGCTCGAACGCGTCGGGCTCGCCGGCCGCGAGAAGGCCTATCCGCGCCAGCTCTCCGGTGGCCAGCAGCAGCGGGTGGCGATCGCTCGCGCGCTCGCGATGGACCCGAAGCTGATGCTCTTCGACGAACCGACGAGCGCGCTCGACCCGGAGCTCGTCGGCGAGGTGCTCGACGTCATGCGCGACCTGGCGACCGAGATGCAGATGACGATGATCGTGGTGACGCACGAGATCGGCTTTGCCCGTGAAGTCGGCGACGCGCTGGTGTTCATGGACGACGGCGTCATCGTCGAGTCCGGGCCGCCCAAGGACGTCATCGCCCACCCGCAGCACGAGCGGACCAAAGCGTTCCTCTCCAAGGTCCTCTAGCGAGCTGCGATCCGGCCGGGGCGGGGCCAGAGGCGGAGCACGACCCGGCCGACCACCGCACCGGCCGAGACGCCGCCGAGGTCGCGACTGTCGGTGCTGCCGAAGGGGTTGTCGCCCTCGAGCCACAGTTCCCCGTCGCGCTCGATCCGGTTCACGCGCTTCACAGACAGTGGCCGCTCGGGGAGCCGTACGACGACCACGTCGCCCACCCGCACGGGACGGCGTGCCGCTCGGACGTCGACGAGCAGCTGGTCGCCATGACGGAGCGCGGGAGCCATCGACGGGCCCACGACGAGCACCCGACGGAAAGGAAAGCGCACGGCGATAGTGTCGCTTCGTAGCCCACCGTTCCGCGAAATCAGGAGGACGTATGTTGCGTCGTCTGTTCCGGCCGAGCATCACCGTCTCGGCTCACTGCGACCTGCCGTGCGGCGTCTACGACCCTGCACAGGCCCGGATCGAGGCGGAGTCGGTCAAGGCGATCTGCGAGAAGTACCAAGGCAACGAGGACCCGGTCTTCCGGACCCGTGCGTTGTTCATCAAGGAGCAGCGAGCCGAGCTCGTGAAGCACCACCTCTGGGTGCTCTGGACCGACTACTTCAAGCCGCCGCACTTCGAGAAGTACCCCAACCTGCACCAGCTGTTCAACGAGGCGACCAAGCTCGCCGGCGCCGCCGGCGGCAAGGGCAGCGTCGACCCGGCCGAGGCCGAGAAGCTGCTACAGAAGATCGCCGAGATCGACAAGATCTTCTGGGAGACGAAGCAGGCTTAGTCCTGAACCTGCAGCGCCTGTACGACGACGGGCACGCCGTTGATCCGTGACGCCACGGTCGACGACGTGCCCGTCATCGTGTCCCTGGTGCGCGAGCTGGCCGCGTACGAGCGCGAGCCGGACGCGGCCGTCGCCACGGAGGACGACTACCGCAGCGCGCTGTTCGGTGATCGACCCCGCGCGTGGTGCCTGCTCGCCGAGGACGACAGCGGCGACGTCGTCGGATTCGCCTTGTGGTTCTTCAACTTCTCGACCTGGCGGGGCCGGCACGGCGTCTATCTCGAGGATCTCTTCGTACGCCCTGAGGCGCGTGGCGGCGGGCACGGTCGCGCCTTGCTCGCAGAGCTGGCACGGATCGCCGTCGGCAACGACTGCGCGCGGATGGAGTGGGTCGTCCTCGACTGGAACGAGTCCGCGCACGGCTTCTACCGTGCGCTCGGCGCCGCACCCATGGACGAGTGGACGGTGTGGCGACTGACCGGTGAAGACCTCGACGCGCTGGCGAGCGGACGATCGCTGCGCTGAACGGGTGGTTCCGCGACTAAGTCGCACCCGACCTGTAACGGCATGCGCCCCCGCGTGCATATCCGGGCAACGTACGGCGTCCAGCCGCCGTCCCCAACCTGGAGGTCGCCATGCGCCACCGCGCCCGTCTGCTCGCTCTCACGCTCTCCGCGCCGCTGTCCGTGGTGGCGTACCACCCGGTGCAGGCGCTCGCCGCGACGTCGGCGACCTGCGCCGGCCACACGGCCACCATCGTCGTGACGTCGAGCTCTCCCCACAACGTGTACGGCACCGACCATGCCGACGTCATCAAGGTCGAGGCGGCGGGTCACGTGGTCTGGGCGCGCGGTGGCAACGACCTCATCTGCGGCTCCGCAGGCGCGGACCAGCTGCACGGAGGCGCCGGCAGCGACAGGATCTTCGGCAACGCCGGCAACGACCTGATCGTGGGCGGGTCCGGCAACGACACGCTCAACGGTGGAGACGGCGCGGACACCATCGACGGCAATGACGGCAACGACACCATCAGCGGGGGCGCCGGCAACGACACCGAGAACGGTGGCGCCGGGGACGACACCGAGAACGGTGGGATCGGCAACGACACGCTCAACGGCGGCGGCGCGGACGACACGCTGAACGGCGGTTCCGGCGACGACGTCGAGAACGGCGGGACCGGCAACGACGTCGAGAACGGCGGGACCGGCAACGACACCCTGAACGGCGACGACGGCAACGACACGCTCAACGGTGACGACGGCAACGACACCATGGACGGTGGCAGCGGCACGGACACCGAGGACGGCGGCTCGGGCACCGACACGGGCGACAACTCCGGCAGCGACGGCGGAACGTCCACCGGCTGAGCTTCGTTCCTGGCTCAGCGTGCAGCGGCAGCGGGCGGCGCGGTCTTCGGGACCGGCGTCGCCCGTTGCCGCTCTGCGCGCGCCCGCTCGACCATCGCCCGGGTACCACGGACGATTCCCTGCACCAGCACGTCCGCGTCGGGCGTCGTGGCCGCGTCGCACGTGATGCCGAAGCTGAGCTCGCGCTCGTAGGAGAACATCGCCACGCCGATCCGGAGCCGGTCGCCGATCGGGACGTACGGGTAGGCGTGCAGCATCCGCCGACCGAACGCATAGAGCGGGAAGGACGGACCGGGCACGTTCGTCGTCACCGTGGTCAGCGACCGCTGCGGGAGCCGGAACGCAGTGCGCAGCGTGGACTGGACCGCATCGAACGGCAGATGCTGCGCGAGCCGCGTCGTCCAGGCACCCGCCTCCGCCTCACCGGAGGCCTTGAGCCGCGCCATCCCGACCTGAACCGCGCGCAGCTGCTCGATCGGGTCGGTCAGCCAGACCGGCAGATCGAGGAGGAGTGCGGAGACCCGGTTGTCGCGGATGCCCTCGTCACCGGGCGCGCGTGTCGACACCGGGACGAGCGTGCGCACGCTGTGCTTCGCCGGATGTTCACCGCGGGACTCGAGCAGGGCGCGGAATCCGGCGGTCACGGCCGCGAGAGCGACGTCATTGATGGTGCCGCCGTAGGCGCGACGCACGGTCTGTACGTCCTCGAACGGCACGGCGACGAACCGGTAGCGCCGATGCGCACCTGACTCGCCCAACAAGGACGTCACGTGCACGGGCAACACCGCCGTGCCCAGCGCCGCCAGGCCGCGGGCGAGGACGGTCGACGTCCGAAGCGCCGTCCGCGGCGAGCGGAGCAGTCGTCCCATCGTCGTCGCCAGAGCGACCGGTTCAGTCATCCGATGAGCGATCGCCTGCACCATCAGGAACGCTCCTGACGGCGCCGGACGCGGTGTCCATTCCTGCGCGGGCGGCCACTCGGCGTCGGGGGTCAGATCCAGCATCACGGCGAGGACGTCCGTCCCGGAGATGCCGTCGACGAGGCAGTGGTGCACCTTGGACAACAGCGCCCACCTGCCGTCGGGAAGCCCTTCGACGACCCACGCCTCCCACAGCGGCTTCTCCCGATCCAGCCGGTGCGACATCACCCGTCCGACCACCCGCCGCAGCACTGCGTCGTCCGCGCCGCGCGGGAGCGCGGTCCGCCGTACGTGGTAGTTGATGTCGAACGCCTCGTCGTCGATCCAGACCGGCGGACCCAACGAGAACGGCACCGGACGGACCTTCTGGCGGTACCTCGGCAGCAGCGTCAGCTTGCGCAGCATCGCCTCGACGAACAGTTCGTGGCTCGGGGCCGGACCCTCGAAGATGCCGACGGATCCGATGTGCAGACCGGAGTGCGGGTCGGCGTCCTCCAGCACGAGGAACGCCGCGTCCAGTGGCGACATGGCCTCCATGGCCTTGATGCTGTGCGCGCCCCCGGACGCCGGTCAGAGTCGAAGGTCCCGGCTCAGGTCCATCCGCTCCGTCGGGCCAGATGCCCGTACGCCGCGCCGTCACCCGGGCCGGCGCGTTCGACCAGATGCTCAGATACCGCGGCTCGATGCGCGTCGTCGACATTGCCGCCGTACTTGAACTTGCCGATCACCTCACGCACGGCTATCCGGATCCCGCGAATTCCGGACAGCCGCCGGGCATGGACGGACGGGTCCGCATGCGGCGCGTCCGGCTCGTACGACGACAGCTGCGCGCGGAGGATCTCGAGCTTGCCGGCCTCGTCGTCCACCACGGTCGCCTGCCCGCTCAGCTGCGCGGCGGCGTAGTAGGTCGTCGGAATCCCCAGCGCCGGATCCTCGTCGCCGACCGCCTTCCATGCCGAGGGCACGTAGGCCCAGTCACCCGCCACGCTGAGCAGGACGGCCGGGTTCTCCTCGAGGGCGGTCCAGACGGGGTTGGGCCGGGCCAGGTGCAGGAATACGGGCGGCGCGCCGCGCTCCGCCGTCGGGCCGACGACGAACTGGGTCGGTACGACGACCGGCAGTTCGCGGTTGCGGCCGGGAGCCACGAGGTGGCCGAAGCCCTGCGACCGGACGAAGCTCCACGTCTCCGCGTCGTCGAGCGGCGCATCCCACGGGTGAACAAGCACCCGACGATCATCGCGCCTGCTCGGCGTGCTCCGCACGACACCTACTCGGCGTGCTCCGCACGACACCTACTCATGCCGCCGCCCTACCCCAGCAGGCGGCCGACAAGCGGACCCGGCCTCCCGGCCGTGAGGTGGGATACCGTTTTGCGGGGCTGACCAGGTTCTCGAACACAGCGGAGGCGGACGGTTTGACACAGGACGCGGGGGCGACGATGGACGCGGCACAACAGCCGGGCCCTGACGACGTCGTCACCATCAAGTTGCCCGCTGCCGGCGCCTACCTGTCCGTGCTCCGCACGGCCACTGCCGGGCTCGCCGCCCGGCTGGACTTCACCCTCGACGAGATCGAGGACCTGCGGATCGCCGTCGACGAGGCCTGCGCGATGTTGCTGACGCAGGCGCTGCCCGGCGCCGACCTGGAGTGCCGCTTCGCCCTCGAGTCGGACAGCATGCGCGTGGGCGTCTCCGTGCTCACGCTCGACGGGCAGGAGCCGTCCCGCGACACCTTCGCGTGGACCGTCCTCGCAGCGCTCGCCGGCGAGGTCGACAGCAGCGCCGGCGTGGACAACCGGGTCACGATCACGCTGCTCAAGCGCAGGAGCGGGACATCCCGGTGAGCACCTCCGAACCCGCCGCGGCCTCGTCGCCGGGGGAGGACCCCACCAGCCCCGCGGGCAACGACGTCGACCCCCAGCTGACGAAGGACGCCGACCGCGCCGCCCGCACCTCGCACGATCGCGCGCGCGCTCGGGAGCTGTTCGCTCAGCTCACCGTTCTCAATGAGGACGACCCACAGCGCCAGCGGGTCCGCGACGAGCTCGTGGAGATGCATCTCCCGCTCGTCGAGTACCTCGCCCGTCGGTTCCGCAACCGGGGCGAGCCGCTCGACGACCTCGTCCAGGTGGCCACGATCGGCCTGATCAAGTCCGTCGACCGCTTCGACCTCGAGCGCGGTGTCGAGTTCTCGACCTACGCCACTCCGACGATCGTCGGCGAGATCAAGCGGCACTTCCGCGACAAGGGTTGGGCGATCCGGGTGCCGCGCCGGCTCCAGGAGCTCAAGCTCTCGCTCACGAAGGCCACGAGCGAGCTGTCCCAGAAGAACGGACGCGCACCGACCGTCGCCGAGCTCGCCCAGCATCTGCAGATGTCCGAGGAAGAGGTCCTCGAGGGCCTCGAGTCGGCCAACGCCTACTCCGCGGTCTCGCTGGACGCCCCGGACACCGGCGACGACGACTCCCCCGCGGTCGCCGACTCGCTCGGCACGACGGACGAGTCGCTCGAGGGTGTCGAATACCGCGAGTCGCTCAAGCCGCTGCTCGAGAAGCTTCCGCCGCGTGAGAAGAAGATCCTGCTGCTGCGCTTCTTCGGCAACATGACCCAGTCGCAGATCGCCGCCGAGCTCGGCATCTCGCAGATGCACGTGTCGCGGCTGCTCGCCCGCACTCTCGCTCAGCTGCGCGAGGGCCTGCTCGCCGAAGACTGAGTCAACGCGACAACCGCAACGACGCAGACCACCAGGAGCGCGACGGACACCGCCGGCAGCGTCGATCGCTGATACCACGCGACCACCAGGCCGAAGAACTGCGCGAGGTACGACGGCGTCCGCGGCCAGGAGCGGCCCCGCGCCAGCGCTCGCGCGAGCGCGAGCAGACCTGCGCCGAACACCACGAGCAGGATCCCCAGGATCACGGCGGTCGCCTGGTCCTGCGGGTGTCCGACGAGGGCAGCAACGACGAAGACCAGACCCGCCACGACGCCCGCAGCACCCTCGGCAGCGACGATGCCGAACGCCGCCTTGTCCCACCTCACGCACAGATCTTCGCGGTCGAGGACACCGAAGCCGCATGTCGGGGGGCGAATCGGTCACGACCTCGAACTCGAGCCGTCCACGGCTACCCTGCACCGGTGCGCGCGCTGCTGGTCGTCAACCCGAAGGCGACCACCACATCGGTGCGCGGCCGCGACGTCCTCGCCCGCGCGCTGGGCAGCGACCTGAAGCTCGACGTCGCCGAGACGCAGCGCCGCGGCCACGCCATCGAGCTCGGCGCTCGTGCCGTCGCCGAGGCCTACGACCTGGTCGTCGTCCTGGGCGGCGACGGCACCGTCAACGAGGTGGTCAACGGCCTGCTCCGCGACAACGGCGGTTCGAGCGCCGAGCAGCCCGCGCTGGCCGTCGTACCCGGCGGGAGCACCAACGTCTTCCACCGCGCTCTGGACATCCCGCACGACCCGGTCGAGGCGATCGGCTCGCTGCTCGACGCGTTGCGCGAGGGCCGCAGCCGATGGATCGGCCTCGGCCGGGCCGACGAGCGCTGGTTCACCTTCACGGCCGGGATGGGTCTGGATGCGGACGCCGTCCGGGTGGTGGAGCAGGCTCGCGCCAAGGGCAAGTCGGCGGCGCCGACGCGGTACGCGCTGGCCGCCGTCCGACGCTTCTACGCCACAGACCGGCGCCGGCCGGCACTCACGCTGCACCGTCCCGGCGAGGAGGCGATCTCCGGGCTCTTTCTCGCGATCGTCGGCAACACCTCGCCCTGGACCTACTTCGGCGCCCGCCCGGTCTATCTCACCCCGAACGCCTCGTTCGACCGCGGCCTCGACCTGATCGCGATGCGCAAGCTCCGCACGCTGGGCACGCTGTGGGCGGCGGGCGGCATGCTCAGCGGCGTCGGCGTCCGAGGCAAGGCGGCGGTCGTTCTCGAGGACCTCGAAGAGTTCACCGTCGTGGCCGACCGGCCGGTGCACCTGCAGGTCGACGGCGACTATCTCGGCGAACGGGAGTCCGTGACGTTTCGCAGCGTTCCGGCTGCGATCCGGGTCATCGTGTGACGAACCGGGCGCGGATGTGACGAACCCAACAGCGGCGCGCCCGCAGTCGCCCGCCATACATCCTTGATTAGGACCGAATCGCGTTCTACCGTCTGGACTGAAGTCGGTCTGGACGTAGCCGGAACGAGCCACTAGCGTCCGGAACAAGCCGAGCGTGATCTTGAGATGGCGATCGGTGCGACCGACTTCGTGAAACCGTTCACAAAGTCGGGCCCTGTGCTCGCCCAGACGGAGGGAAGACCGCATGGACTGGCGACACCGCGCCGCCTGCCGTGACGAAGACCCTGAGCTGTTCTTCCCCATCGGCACCAGCGGCCCCGCGCTGCTGCAGATCGACGACGCGAAGGCGGTCTGTCGGCTCTGCTCGGTCATCGACGAGTGCCGGAGCTGGTCGCTCGAGACCGGCCAGGAGGCCGGTGTCTGGGGCGGCCTGTCGGAGGACGAGCGCCGCGCTCTGCTTCGCCGGGGCGTCCGTGCGGAGCTCCACTCCGCCTGATGGCATGACGGTGAGCCGGTGACGGAGGACTACGTCCGGCCGCCGCTGATCGGCCGGGAAGCGTCCTCGTCGCGCGCTGCGACAGTGCGGTTCTGGATCGTCTTCGGGCTGGTTCTCGCTGCGGTCATCGTCGGCGTCTTCTTCCTCTACCGGCTGGCCACCGGCGGTGGCGGCGAGGGCAGTCCCGGCCTCAACCAGCAGGGTGGTCGGGTGACGCAGCCGGTGCGCTGACGGTCACCGTCGCCACTGTCCCGCCGCCGTCGCGGGGCCTCAGCTCGAGCCGGCCGCCCAGCTCGCTGACGACCAGCGTGCTGACGATCTGCAGGCCGAGCCGGTCGGACTCCCCCGCGTCGAAACCGGCCGGCAGTCCGGCACCGTCGTCGACGATGCTCGTCCGCAGCTCGTCGGCGGATCGCTCGACCACGATCTCGACCAGCCCTGCCCGGTCGAGGCCGTCGTACCCGTGCTCCACCGCGTTCTGCAGCAGCTCGGTCAGCACCATCGCCAAGGGCGTCGCGACCTCCGCAGGCAACGTGCCGAAGCTGCCGCGACGCCGGACCCGGACCCGTTCCGGCGCCAGCAGGTCGACCACCATCGCGGCCACCCGGTCGGCGATCTCGTCGAACTGCACGGCCTCCTCGAGCGTCCCCGAAAGCGTCTCGTGCACGACAGCGATCGACGACACCCGGCGGACCGACTCCTCGAGCGCCTGGCGCGCCTCCGGGGCGTCGACGCGGCGGGCCTGCAGGCGGAGCAGTGCGGCGACGGTCTGCAGGTTGTTCTTCACCCGGTGATGGATCTCGCGGATGGTCGCGTCCTTGCCCATCAGCTGCCGCTCGCGGCGGCGGACCTCTGTGACGTCGTGCACCAGGACGAGCGCGCCGATCCGCTGACCGCCCGGCAGTAGCGGGATCGACCGCAGCTGCACGATCGCCTCGGCGGCCTCGATCTCACCGACGCGCGGCACCCGGCCACCGGCGATCATGCCGACCGGCTCGTCGCGCGGTGACGGTGTGGGAGTGACGAGCCCGGCGGTGACGTCGGCGAGCCGCAGCCCGTGCAGGTCACCGAGGAAGCCGAGGCGCCGGTACGCCGACAGCGCGTTCGGGCTGGCGTAGGAGACGGTGCCGTCCTCGTCGAGCCGAACCAGGCCGTCGCCGACCCGTGGACCGGTGCCGTCGTAGCCGCCGGAGGGGTCCGGCCAGCGGCCCTCGGCGAGCATCTGGGCAAGGTCCGTGGCACTGCGGAGGTAGGCGATCTCGAGCCGGCTGGGGGTTCTCGCGGCGGCCAGGTTGGTGTCGCGGGCGACCACCCCGACGACTGCGCCGGCGACGACCACGGGAATGGCCTCCTCGCGCACCGGAACCCCACCGAGCCAGACGGGGTCGCCCTCACGGCAGATGCGCCGCTCCTCCACCGCGACGGCCAGCTGCGGTCGTTCGACGGCGCCGGCGACCAGACCGACGACGTCGTCCTGGTAGGCGGTCGGCCCCGTCGTCGGACGGATCTGGGCAACTGCGACGAATGTTCCGCTTCCGGTGGGTACGAACAGAAGGAGATCGGCAAAGGAGAGGTCGGCGAGCAGCTGCCAGTCAGCGACCAGTCGGTGCAGATGGTCAGCCCCCGCGCCGGTGACGCCATGCCGCGTGAGCAGCTCGTCCATCGTCGGCATAGCCGGAATTCTGACCGTTCGCTCACTAGAGTCGAGGCATGAGGCCGGAAGGGAGGACCGTTGAGCGCTGACCAGCGCGCCGGCGGCCTGGCCTCTGCTCTGGAGCGCGTGAGCACCGAGCTCGACGAGCGCCGCACACCACTCGCCGTCCTCGTGGCCGTCATCGCCGTGCTGATGACCTACCGCGGGGTGCACGGCTCGACGCACAGCTTCGCCGCCTTCGGTGTGGCGATGCTTCTCGTCGCTCGCGCGATTGCCCTCGGCCGCGCATTTCTCGGACGTCACCTCGCCGCGAGTGTTGCGTTGCTCGTGGCCGCCCGCGCCGCCGACACCGGGGAGCACGTCCTCGTGGCATGGCTGGCGGTGGCGGCTGCGGGCGCAGTCGCGGGTCTGCCTCGTCGCCCACCTCCGCCCGCCGAACCCAGTGACCGCCGGCACGTCTGGGCGCTCGTCGACGGCACCTCCGGCGACACGCTCGCACCCTTCGTGCTGCGCACCGACAAGACCTACGTCTTCAGCCCCGACCGTCGCGCCGCTGTCGCCTACCGCGTCAAGCTGGGCACGGCGATCGCCTCGGGCGACCCGGTCGGCGAGCCTTCGTCCTACCCGGCCGCCGTCGAGGCGTTCGTGGCGCACGCCGATGCACAGGGCTGGCGCGTCGCCGTACTCGGCGCCGGTCCACGGTCATTGCCGCTGTGGCGCCGCCAGGGCTTGTGGGCCGTGTCGATCGGCCGCGACGTGCGTATCGATGTCGCGTCGTTCTCGCTCGAAGGCCGCCGTTTCCGCAACCTCCGCCAGGCGGTGCAGCGCTCTCGCAACGCGGGGGTCACCACCGACGTCGTCGGCGAGCGAGACCTCGACGACGACGTGCGGGCCGAGCTGCTCAAGGTGATGGCGGCTGCGGGCAAGGGCACCCAGACGCGCGGCTTCGCGATGATCCTCGACGAGCCCCTGACCGGCGTACATCCGGGCATGTACATCGCCTACGCGCGATCGGCGTCGGGTCAGATCGTCGCCTTCCACCGCTATGCCAGCGCAGACGGCGGACGCGAGCTTTCCCTCGACGTGCCCTGGCGACGTCCGGGAGCGCCGAACGGCGTCGACGAGCGACTCATCGTCGAGATGGTGCGCTGGGGCGCGGCCCGCGGAGCGCGCTCTCTGTCCCTGGCGTTCGCAGCGTTCCCCGACGTGTTCGAGCTGCAGCAGCGCAGCATCCTGCAACAGCTCGCCTACCGCGCCGTGCATCTGCTCGACCGGTTCATCAGGCTCGAGTCGCTGTATCGCTTCGTGCGCAAGTTCCACGCCTTCGGCGACGAGCGCTATGTCGCACTGCGGCCGATCCAGCTGGTGTTCGTCGCAGCGACCGCACTGTCTCTGGAGTTCGGCGCACCGCAGAAGCGCCGCCGCGACTGACCCGGCTCCGCTTCTCCGCGGCAGGACGTAGCATCCGCCGCATGCCGGACTCGGTGACGGGACACGCAGGACAGATCGCCGTTGCCGTCGCTCGCGCGCATGGCGTCGAGGCGATGTTCACGCTCTCCGGCGCACACGTCTTCCCCTTGTACGACGGCGCGGTGAAGGCTGACCCACCGATGCCGCTCATCGACGTGCGACATGAAGCGACGGCAGTTTTCGCAGCCGAGGGACTGGCGCGGCTGACCCGACGGCCTGGACTTGCCGTGCTGACCGCCGGCCCCGGCGTCACCAACGGTGTGTCCGCGGTGACCACCGCCCACTTCAACGGTTCACCACTGCTCGTGCTCGGCGGCCGTGCGCCGGCCGAGAAGTGGGGGCAAGGCAGTCTGCAGGAGCTCGACCATCCGCCACTGCTCGCGCCGGTGACGAAGCACGCCGGCACGATCACGGCAGTCGAGGATGTCGCCCAGCAGGTCGACGATGCGTTGCGGCTCGCGACGAGCGCACACCGCGGTCCGGTCTTCCTCGACATTCCGTTCGACGTCGTCTTCGCCCACGCCCAGATGCCGACCGCGTCCGGCGGCGCACCCGCGCCCGTCCTGACGGCGGACGACGGCGACATCGCGGAGGTCGCCGCCGCGATCGATGCGGCCGAGCGCCCGGTACTCGTGCTGAGCTCCGACGTCTGGACCGACGGCGCGGCAGACGCCGCACGCCGATGCGCCGAACAGCTCCAGCTGCCCACGATCACGACCGGGATGGGCCGCGGCATCCTGCCTCGTGGCCACGAGCTGCTCGTGACCCGCGCCCGATCGGCGGCGTTCAGCGGTGCGGACCTCGTCGTCGTTGCCGGCGCGCCATTGGACTTCCGCCTCGGCTACGGCCGCTTCGGCGGCAAGGACGGCGCGACGCCGGCCGCGGTCGTCCACCTCGCCGACTCCCCCGGCCAGCTCGCGCGACATGTGTCACTCGCCGCGAGCGCGGCGGGAGACCTGTCGTCGGTGTTCGACGCGATCGCATCAGCAGCAACCCGCCACGGCGGACGCGGCCAGTGGCTGGCTTCGCTTCGCGAGACGGCCGCGGCCGCCGAAGCCGCCGACGCAGGTCTGCTCGCGAGCGACGCCGACCCGATCCACCCGGCCCGGATCTACGGCGAGCTCCGTCGCGCTCTCGACGACGACGCCGTCGTCATCGGCGACGGTGGCGACTTCGTGTCGTTCGCCGGCCGCTTCGTCGAACCGGCACGACCGGGCCACTGGCTGGACCCGGGGCCGTTCGGTTGTCTCGGCACGGGGGCCGGTTACGCGATCGCCGCCCGCCTCGCGCATCCGGCGAGCCAGGTCGTCCTGCTGCTCGGCGACGGCGCCGCCGGGTTCTCGCTGATGGACGTGGACACTCTCGTCCGGCACCGACTGCCGGTGGTCATCGTCGTCGGCAACAACAGCGTCTGGGGGCTGGAGAAGGGCCCGATGCAGATGCTCTACGGCTACGACGTCGCGGCGGACCTCGGACCGCAGACCAGATACGACGAGGTCGTCCGGGCTCTCGGCGGGGCCGGCGAGGTGGTGACCGACCCTTCGGACCTCGGAGCTGCTCTGAAACGTGGTTTCGCGGCTGAGGCGCCGTACCTGGTCAACGTGATCACCGATCCGGACGCGGCGTATCCGCGCTCGACCTTCGGTGTCTGACGCCGAGGAGGTCGTGGCCGCGGTTGCGGCGATCCTCGTGGTCGACCGAGAGGGCCGCGTCCTCCTGCAGCTGCGCGACTCGACGGCGCCCGCTTCCCGGGCAAGTGGTCGCTGGTCGGCGGCCACCTGGAGCCGGGCGAGACGCCGGAGGTCGCCGCGCGGCGCGAGGTGCTCGAGGAGTCGGCGATCGCGGTGGAGGGGCAGCTGGAGCCGGTGTTCGACGGGACCTTGCCCTCCGGCGCGGGCCCCGGGCTGGTGGCCTGGCACGTCTTCGCGGCGGCGACGGGCGCCTCGGCGGCCGACATCATCGTCGGTGAGGGCGCAGACATCGTCTTCATACCGCCCGAGCGCGTCGCCGGCCTGGACCTCACGCCTTCCGCCGCCATGCTCCTGCCGACCTTCCTCGGGTCGGCCCTGCACAGCCGGCTCGCCGCCGAGGCCGGGCGCGGCTGACCCCCACTCGACGAAGGGGCCGAGCTTCCCTACTCTGGTCGAGACCAAACCGAGACCAAACGCGCGCCGGACGCCGAATCCTGCCCACCGGCGCGTGCCTGACGTCGACACCGCTCGGGCAGGAGCGGGGGAACCACTGCTCGTCGGCCGCGCCCCGCGCGGCCTAGGGGTGAAGTCGCGCAAGCGGCGGGGCACGTGCCCTAACCCGACAGCTAACCCCGCAGGCGCGCGAGGAGGCCCTGACCGTGCTGCGCCGTCTACGGTTGCCCGCCCCTGCCCTGCCGCCGCTGCTCGTGCTCGCCACCGCCACGGTCATCGGCGGGCTTCTGGTCACCGCCGAGGCCTCTCCCGCCGCAGCGCGCCCGAACGCCGCTCCGGCGGCAAGCACCCGGGTCGCGGTGGCGTCCGACCTCTACCAGCCGTGGCTGCACCAGGCGCGCGCGTTCCCCGCGCCGAAGCCCAAGGTCCGCCACAAGGCAGCGCCACGGCCGGTGTCGGTGTCGCGGAGCGAGCTGCGGACCGCAGCCCCCCGTCCGGCAATGCCTCGCACCAGCGCCCTGCGGCTGTCGTCGCACGGCGGCTTCGTCTTCCCGTTCCTCGCGGGGCACGCCTCGAGCCCGAGCTCGTGGACCCAGGACCAGGGCGTCGATATCGCGGCCAGGGGCTACGCCTGCGGCTCGGCGGCGGTGCTGGTCGCCGTCGGCGACGGCACGATCATCCAGGAAGGCATCAGCGGCTTCGGCCCGACCGCTCCGGTGATCCGGATGTCCTCGGGCCCGCTCGCGGGCCGCAACGTCTACTACGGCCACACCGGGCGGGTCTACGTGCCGGTCGGGGCGCACGTGCACGCCGGCCAGCCCATCGCCGAGGTCGGCTGCGGGTCCGTCGGCTACTCGTCAGCACCTCACCTCGAGATCGGCGTCAGCGTGCCGGGCGGACCGTCGTGCTGCCCGGGCGACCACCAGACGTCCGGCACGATGTACCAGCTGCTCCTGGCGTCGTACCGCTAGTCCGCCGGCTCAGAGCCGGGACAGGAACCTCTCCCGGTCGACCACCTGTCGGGTGACCCGCCCGCGGGCGACCTCACGCCCGTCCTGGGTCACGGCGACGGCGAACTGCAACCTGGAACCCTCGACGATCTCGAGCGTCGCCAGCACCTCCACGGTGGCGCCCACCGCGGACGCGCGCAGATGCTCGACGTCGACGCGCGTGCCGACGGTGGTCTGCGTCGGCGCGAGTGCGTCGCGGACCGCGGCAACGGTCGCCTCCTCGACGAGCGCCACGACCCGCGGCGTCCCGAGAACCGGTACGTCGCCACTTCCCAACGCGACCGCCGTGTCCTGCTCACCCACGACGAGCCGGACCGATGCGCTGAGCCCGATGTCCATCCCGCCATCCTGCCTCCGCGAGCGGCCACTGCTGAGGCGGGAGGCATCCTCGGGCCCTTCGCCTCTTGCCCGGGTCAAGGGCCCCGCGGCGTACTCGAGCGGTGGGTACGGAGCAGGTCAATGCCACCGGCGAGCAAGGTGGACCACCGCCTGCCGGCTGGTACCCGAACCCTGACGGGACGCCGTCACTGCGATGGTGGTCGGGGGTCGCATGGACGGGAGCGGTCAACCCGCTTCCGTCGCCGCCGTCGACGTCCGACGTCATCGCCAGAGTCATCATTGGTCTCGCGCTGGCATTCGTCGTCTTCATGCTCATCGTCGGTGGCGTGATGACGGCCACCGGCGAGTAGCGACCGGCAATGTTGTGAACCCGGCCTCTGGTACCGACCGACGAAGGCCGGAGGGGTGCGGGCGCCGCACTGCGCGGCGCGGGGTGACTAGGCGACGAGGCCGAGGCGGCGGAGCTCGACGGTGAGGTCGTGCGGGTTCGTCGAGGCTGCCATCGCGGCGTCGAGGGTGATGACGCCGTCGCGGATCAGACCGACGAGGTGCTGGTCGAAGGTCTGCATGCCGTAGAAGGCGCCCTCGGAGATCAGCGAGTTGATCGTCGCCGTCTTCTCCGGATCGGAGATCGCGTCGGCGATGCGACCGGTGTTGACGCAGATCTCCATCGCGACGCAACGGCCTTCGCCGTCAGCGCGCGGGACGAGCCGCTGGCAGATGATGCCGCGCAGCGAACCGGCCAGGCCGAGACGGACCTGCTTCTGCTCGTGCGGCGGGAAGAAGTCGATGACGCGGTTGATCGTCTCCTGCGCGTCGGTGGTGTGCAGCGTCGACATGACGAAGTGACCGGTCTCGGCGGCGGCGAGCGCGGCCTTCACCGTCTCCTGGTCACGCATCTCACCGACGAGGATGACGTCGGGGTCCTGGCGCATCGCGGCGCGCAGCGCCGTCGAGAAGTCCTCCGTGTCGACGCGCACCTCGCGCTGGTTGATCATCGCCAGCTTGTCGAAGTGCAGGACCTCGATCGGGTCCTCAATCGTGACGCAGTGCACCTCGCGGTTGGAGTTGATGTGGTCGATCATGCCGGCGAGCGTCGTCGTCTTGCCGGAACCCGTCGGGCCGGTCACGAGGACGAGGCCGCGGGGCTCCAGGGCGAGGTTGGCGAGCACGGGCGGCAGGCCGAGCTCGTCGAGCGGGATCGCGCCGACGGAGACTCGCCGGAAGACCAGGCCGGCCGAGCCACGGGAGCGGAAGGCGTTGACGCGGAACCGGCCGACGCCTGCCAGGGAGTAGGCGAAGTCGGCCTCGTTGGTGCGCTCGAACTCCTCGACCAGGTCCGCGCGGAGCACCTCCCGGACCATGGTCTCCGTGTCGGCGGCGGTCAGATCACGCGTCTGGAGCTTGCGGAGACGGCCGTCGATGCGCACGCGAGGCGGGGAGCCGACCTTGCAGTGGAGGTCGGAACCGCCGCACTCGACGAGTGCGCGGAGGAAGGGCTCGATGGTGAGTGTCGACGTCACGTCCGTTTTCTCGGCGTCTGAAACCCCGGTCTTGACCCGTCCGCGAAGATCCTTACGCCGAACGGCTCACTCGATGATCGCGATCACGTCGCCTTCCTGGACGACGTCGCCTTCGTTGACCCGGAGCTCCTTGATCGTCCCGCCGGACTCGGCGGCGACGGGGATCTCCATCTTCATGGACTCGAGGATGACCAGCGTGTCGCCCTCCTCAACGCTGTCGCCGGCGTTGACGACGACTTTCCAGACGTTCGCGACCATTTCGGCGCGGACTTCCTCGGCCACGCATCCTCCTTCTCCGAAGCAGCGTCGTCATCCAACCACTGCGGCGGCGCTGTCAGCCGCGTTGGTCGAGCTCGCGCTGCAGCCGCTCGGCTGTCGCCTTCCAGTGCGCCGCCTCCGCCTGCCACTTGCGCAGCTCGGTCAGCAGGCCACCGGCGACCTCGTCGGACAGCGCGTCCGGGTCACCCGGCTGCCGGCCGCCGGCCCGCAGCTTGACGACCAGGACGACGACCGCCACGAGGAGGGCGATCACGAGCAGGCCCAGCACGGCCTGCACGGTGCCGCTCAGCGGCCGGTCCAGCTCGGCGGACGCTTCTCGAAGAACGCCGTGATGCCCTCCGCCACGTCCTTCGTCGTCGTGAGCAGCGACAGCTGCGCCTGCATCGCTTCGAGCGCCGCGGGCAACGGCGCTGTCTCGGCCGCCGCGGTCCACGCCGCCTTGCCGAGCCGCACCGCCACCGGAGGCGCGGCGGCGAGCTTGGCGACGTACGCGTCCACCGCCTCGTCGAAGCCGTCGTCGGAGAGGACGCGCGACACCAGGCCGATGCCGTACGCCGTCCGCGCGTCGAACCGCTCACCGGTGAGCATGTAGTCCAT